>NZ_JBKISU010000035.1:0-53107 GCF_050266975.1 Aeromonas sobria | reverse complement strand
GCTGGGTAAGGCTGGAGACAGTGTCGGTCTAGAGAGAACGATCAAGGTCAATACCAGCAAGAGCCGAACCTATTCGTTCTTTCGGCAAGGGGTCATCTATTACCAGTTGCTACCTAAAATGAAAGAAGCCAATGCGGTCTTGTTGATGGATAAATTTATCTACTACCTGAAGCAACACCGCTTATATACCCGCACACTTGGAATTATTTGAGTCTCTAAAAATGAGGGGATCTCTGAGGCCTGTTGCCCATTGCCGTTATAAAAATAAGGTAGAGTCGAACTTTTTATACGTTCTAGCCTTGCTGGAACTTTTTCCAGTGTTTCAAGAAGATCTTCGTCATCAATATTCAAGTCAGCTTTTCGAATACGCTTTGATAAAGAAAGGGGAATATATGCTAACTCAGTACGATCAATGGCTGGGTGATGCCAACCAAAGGCTTCATTCAGAGAGCGATTATCGCTCCAACCTTTTTCCACTGCTCCAGCCAATGATTCCAATGCAACACACAAATCCTCAATTTCTTTATTCATATTTTATCCTTACTTGAATATTGGATGAAGCTGTACAACGCTCGCCTAAACGGCGAGCAATTTGTTGCGATTCCAGCGGCCGCAGGCCGCGATGTTTAAGGCGATTGTTAGTGCTCACAGCTTGATAACGGCCAACATATCTTCACCATCTTCATCCAAACCCACTTCCTGAAAGCCAAAACTTGAATAAAAATCTTTGGCCACTGGGTTTTCAGGGTCATAACAAATTTCTATTTCTTTTACCTTGGTACAGGCTTTGATTTCATTGAGCGCCAAACTTAGCGCAACTCTACCAATACCAGTTCGTTGATAGCGGTGATCCACCATAAAGCGCCAAATAGAAATTTTTTCGGACGCTTCAGATACCCACATGAAAAAACCGACAGGTTTATCGTTTTGATAGATCGCTCTGCAGGTATGCCCTTGGCAGTAGTGTGATTCAACCAAAGACCACATATTGCTCGCAACATATTCCTGTTGCTCATTCGTGACATCTAAGTCACATACGTCTTCATAATTTGAACTTGTAATTTCTTCCAATGTGATACTCATGACTTTCCTTAGCTCTAACAGTGATTAGATAGAAGGCGGTACTAACACATTAATACCGCCTTCTATCTAACTCCGCTTCACATGAATGTAGATAATCATAAATAATATTTTAAATCAAATGCTTACCTGCCTGCCTCTGACGCAGACTTTATTCCCTTGACCTCTTCTTTTTGCGCAACCATGACGACTGTATAGAAAAGCAGTGTGACCTTGGCCATGGCAAACGTCGGCATGGCTACCGCACTGGATTTCAGCCTCCAGTCTGCTGCGCATTACCTGCGGGTGGGTTGGCATGGCTCATGGGGAGACTCCGACGAGGCGTGTGTTGCCAATTGGCTATATTAACGGCCCGCGAGCGAAGGGAAAGGGGGAAATGGCGAATTGCCGGACAGGATCAACAAATGAGTGGCAGCCCATCAGGGATGGCGCCCGGGCTGGGTAGGGGATAGGGGAAGTGGAAAGGGGGCCTGGCGGCCACAGTGCTGGTGATCCCTTCGCAGCTCCCCTTGCTGGCTTCAACAGAGACGCCCGGCTGGCCGGGCGGGGGATCAATTGCCCGGGCTCTCCTTGCAGTTGAGGGTGGGCTCCCCATAGCGCTCCAGCCTGGCGTCGCTCCCCTTGGTGAAGAGGGTGAGGTTTTGCCCTTCATAACGGGCACCGCTGGCGCTGGGGGTTTCATAGGCGAGCACCTGCTGCTGGTTGTCCCCCTCGCTCAAGTTGATCATGGCGGCGGGGCGCTTGGCCTCGTTGTAGAAGTAGGTGGAGAGGGTGACATTGTTGGCGCACTGGTAGTCCACCGGGCTTGGCACCCTCAGCTGGCCGCCTTTTATCTGCAACTCGGTGATCCGCCGCTGGTAGCTCTCCTCCACGCACTGGCGCAAGTCGTCCGCCTTCCAGCAGTCGTTGCGACCCTTGATCCAGCCGCGCTGGATGGCACGCTCGCTCTTCTGCTGCTCGGGGGAGAACGCGGCAATCGCCTTGGGATAGAGGGCCGACAGCTCATTATCCAGCGCCGCCAGTCCATCATCCTGGCAGATCAGGGTTTCGGCGCCGCCTTTCGCCTTGGCGCAATCGAAGGAAGGGGTGGCCGCAGCGGCCAGCAGGGGAGAAAACAGCAGGGTGCCAAGCAAGATCTTGTGCATCGTCAGGCTCCAACAGTGGGGTGATACCCAGTAACCAGAGCTCACTTTACAACGCACGCGACAACACAAGCTAGAACGCACTCTAGAACTCACTCTGCAACGCACTTCACAACACAATGACGACGCCGGGCCGCCGAGTGCTTTCTTGCGACTCGGCGGCCCGGTATGAGGAGGCTGGTCTGATCCCTTGCTACCTCTGGCTTATGCCAGGGCAAGGGGGTGGCGGGCGCGCCACAGCCGCTCGTGGAAGAAGAAGACCACGGTATTGATGGCGGGCTCGATCAGTGCCATCACGCCGCCGGTGAGCAGCTCGCCACTCAACAGGTAGGCGACACCGAAGGCCACCGAGAAGTGCACCAGGGCGAAGCTGCTGGTCTTGGCCTGCAGGCTGTGGTCGGGCTTGAACTTGTGCCAGCCAAGGTCGTGGAAGTAGAAGGCGACCGTGTTGACGGCGGGCTCGATCAGGGCGATCAGGCTGGCGGTGAGCAGTTCGCCGGTCAGCAGGTAAGCCACGGTGAAGGCGACACTGAAGTGCAGGATGGCGAAGCTGATGGTCTTTTTCATGATGGTCACTCCCTCTGGCGATGAATGCAGTATCGCCCAAAAATGAGGTAAATGAAAACTATTCTCATCTATTGACTGGATAGGAAAAGCCTATCGACCGAGGGGGAGGCCACCAGATTGGGGACTTGCCTGGGGCCACGGCGACGATAGAGTGTGCCTTTTGCCATGAAAAAGGAGCTTTCATGACCCTCAATGCCACCCTGTTTGGTCAGTTCATCTTGCTGCTGATGATCGTCGTCGGCGTCGTGGCCTGGCGATTGGCCCGCCGCAAGAGCCGCCATCCCGGGCTTGTCACCATCCTGTGCGTGCTGCTCTGCCTGGTACCGCCCTTCGCCCTGCTGGCGCTGCTCATTCTGGCGCTGTGGCGAGATCTGCCCGTCCGGGCCTGAGTCGTCATTTCGGCAGCGGCAGCCATAGAAAAAGCCCCTTTCGGGGCTTTGTCATGTTTGCGGTCGGTAAGGGCTCAGCCCTCGGCCTTGCTCAGCCACTCCACCCTGTACTGGGCGCCGGCGCCCTGGGCCAGCCTGGCGCACAGGGGTTTCAAGAAGGCCTCGATCTGTTCGTCCAGCAGCCAGGGGGGGCTGATGATGAGCATCCCTGAGCCGTTCATGCCCCAGTCGGCAGTCTGACCGGCCACTTCCAGCTCGGCCACCAGGACGTTGCCGAAGTTCTCCCGCTTGATGGCGCGCAGCATGTCGCGGGACTTGTCCGCCTCCTGGCCGAGGATGGGATACCAGAGGGCATAGATGCCGGTGGCCCAGCGCTTCTGTGCTTTTTTAAGGGTATCGACCACGGCGAAGTAGTCTTCCTTGAGCTCATAGGGCGGGTCGATCAGCACCAGGCCGCGGCGCGGCGTGGGGGGCAGCAGGGCCACCAGCCCTTCGAAGCCGTCCCTGTGATGGACGACGACGCGGGGGTCGTAGCCCATGTTGGCGCGAAGATCCTCCACCTCGTTGTTGTGCAGTTCCATCAGCGCCAGCTTGTCCTGCTCGCGGATGAGGCGGCGTGACAGCTCCGGGGATCCCGGGTAATAGTGCAGCTCGCCGCTGTTTCCTTCCTGAGCGGGATTCATCTCCTCGATGACGGCCAGATAGGGCGCGATGGCTGACCATTGGGCCCGCTCGTCCCACAGGCGTTGGATCCCGTCGGCGTATTCCGCCTTCTTCTGGGACCAGTCGCCGCGCAGGTCGTAGAGACCGCCGCCGGCATGGGTGTCCAGCACGATGAAGGGTTTCTCCTTCTTCTTGAGGGACTCGATGATCAGGGCCTGCACGGCGTGTTTGAGGACGTCGGCATGGTTGCCGGCGTGGAAGGCGTGGCGATAGCTCAGCATGTTAGGTCTCTCAAGGGGCCCGTCTCGGCGCCCAGCAAGGTCAGGTAATTCAACAGGTTGTGCCCTGGCTCCCGGCGTGGGGGATGGGCGCGCAGACTCTGCAGCAGCACCCCTTGCTGCAACTGTTCCAGCTCCAGCTCGTGGGCCAGCATGGCCTGGTACTCGGCCTCGTCCAGCCGCGCCTTGGCGTTTTGGCGCAGGGTGCGCCAGGGGGCGAGCACGGCCTCGGTCTGCACCAGGGCCGGTTGCAGCGCGGTCAGATCCGCGCTGAGGCTGGCCAGATCCAGCCAATGCAGCAGCAGGGCCAGGTTGACGTTGCCCCCCAGGGTCTGCACGGTGAGCCAGTCCCCGGGGCGGGCACCATAGGTCTTGCCGCTCCAGTGCCAGAAACCCAGGGGGCTGGGCAGGCCGCTGGCGTCTCGCATCAGATCATTGCTCAAGGAAGGCGGACTCCATGGTTTCCAGCTCTTCACTGAGGCTCATCCACTCCAGCTCCACCGCTTCCAGCTGCTCCTTGAGGGGGCCCTGGGACTTGAGCAGCTCGGAGAGCTTGCCCTTGGCGCTCTCCTCGTAGATGGCGGGGTCGGCCAGCTGGTTCTCGATGTCGCCGAGCTTGCCCTGCAGCTTCTCCATGCTGGCTTCGAGCTTCTCCAGCTTCTGGCGCAGGGGCCGGGTCTGTTGGCGGAACTCCGCCTCGCGCCGCTTCTGATCTTTGCGGGCCAGGGCGGAGTTGGCGGAGACGGCGCCATCCGTCGGCTTGGCGTTGGCCTCTTTCTCCTGCTCGCCGAGCCACTTGTGGTAGTCATCCAGATCGCCATCAAAGGCTTCGACCCGGCCGCCGTGCACCAGATAGAAGTCATCCGTGGTGGTGCGCAGCAGGTGCCTGTCGTGGGAAACCACCACCATGGCCCCTTCGAAGCCTTGCAGCGCCATGGTCAGGGCGTGGCGCATCTCCAGGTCCAGGTGGTTGGTCGGTTCATCCAAGAGCAGCAGATTCGGCTTTTGCCAGGTGATGAGGGCCAGCACCAGCCGCGCCTTTTCGCCGCCGGAAAACGGCGCCACCTTGTCCAGTGCCTTGTCGCCATGAAAACCGAAGCTGCCCAGATAGTTGCGCAGCTCCTGCTCGGGCTTGTCCGGCGCCAGGCGCGCCAGGTGATCGAGGGGGGTGTCGTCCAGGCGCAGGGTTTCGAGCTGATGCTGGGCGAAGTAGCCGATGCTGACCCCGGCGCTCACCTCCAGCTTGCCGGAGAGCGGCGGATTACTGCCCGCCAGCATCTTGATGAAGGTGGACTTGCCCGCGCCGTTGCGGCCCAAGAGGCCGATGCGCGACCCCGGCACCAGGTTGAGCTTGATCTTCTCCAGGATCACCTTGTCGCCGTAACCGGCGCTGAGGTTCTCCATGGCAATGAGCGGGGTCGGCAGGGCCGAGGGCTCGCGAAACTCGAAGCTGAACTCGGAGTCGGCGTGGGCGGGCAGTATCTTCTCCATCCGCTCCATGGCTTTCAACCGGCTCTGGGCCTGACGGGCCTTGGAGGCCTTGTAGCGGAAGCGGTCCACATAGGCCTGCATGTGGGACATCTCCCGCTGCTGCTTCTCGTACATGGATTGCTGCTGGGCCAGCTGCTCGGCCCGTTGCAGTTCGAAGTCGGAGTAGCCGCCGGTGTATTCGTTGAGCTTGCCGTTCTCGATATGGATGATGCGGCCGATGACCGAATCGAGGAAGTCGCGGTCGTGGGAAATCAGCACGAGGGTGCCCTGATAGCCCTTGAGCCACTTCTCCAGCCAGATCACCGCATCGAGATCCAGGTGGTTGGTCGGTTCATCCAGCAGCAGCAGATCGGAGCGGCAGAGCAGGGCCTGGGCCAGGTTCAGGCGCATGCGCCAACCACCGGAGAAGCTGCGCACCGGCGAGCTGAGCTGATCGTCGCCAAAGCCCAGGCCGTGCAACAGTTCGGCGGCGCGAGCGCGAATGCTGTAGGCGCCTATGGTGTCGAGCCTGCCGTGCAGCTCGGCCACCAGCAGACCATTGTCATCCTGCTCGGCCTTGGCCAGCTCGGCTTCCAGGGCACGAAACTCCTTGTCGCCGTCCATCACATAGTCCAGGGCCGAGCAGTCCAGGGCCGGGGTCTCCTGGGCGACGCCGGCTATCTGCCAGCCGATCGGCAGGGAGAAGCTGCCGTTGTCGAGGGTGAGCTCTCCTCGGATGAGGGCGAAGAAGGTGGATTTGCCGCAACCATTCTTGCCCACCAGGCCCACCTTGTGGCCCGGGTGTATGGTGGCGGAGGCGTTATCCAGCAGCTTGCGGCCGCCGCGGATCAGCTCGATTTGACTGGCAACTATCATGGGGGGTCTGCTTGCTCGAGAGTGAAGAAACACGGTGGCGCGCCGCCCGAAGGGGTCTGCGCGCTCGGGAACCGGGAACGAAACTGGCGGGATTTTACGTGAAATGGCGGCGCTTTGCACTGGAGCCGACTGGTGCGGCGCCGATAAAGATGTCATAACAGCAAGCATTATCGCCATCGGTCCGCCTCCTTTCGGGAGCGGCGGCCGGACAAGGAGTCTGCCATGCAGGTTGCAACCATCATGACCACCCGGGTCGTCACCGTCGAGATGGACGACAGGCTGGGCCTCATCAGGGATATCTTCAATCAAGCTCGCTTCCGTCACCTGATGGTGATGGAGGAGGGGGAGCTGCTCGGCATCATCTCGGATCGGGATCTGCTGCGGGCCCTGAGCCCCTATCTGGATTCCGCCGCCGAGCAGGCGCGCGATACCGAGACCCTCAATCGCCGCGCGCACCAGATCATGACCCGCCAGCCCGTCACCGTCTCGCCCCACCAGACCCTGGCCTATGCCGCCCGCCTGATGTTGGACAAGAAGGTCTCCTGCCTGCCGGTGCTGGATCGGGGCACGCTGGTGGGGGTGCTGAGCTGGAAGGATCTGCTCAAGGCCGCCGTCGAGGAGGGGGCCCTCTAGGAGCAAGCCCCCTGGGCACTGGCCGCAGCGGCATCATGAAAAAAGGGCTCCGCGGAGCCCTTTGTCGTGACGCTTGCCCGGATCAGGGCAGGGGTTCCACCAGCAGGATATGGGAGTCCGTGCCCACCACCCTGACCCGGCTGCCCGCCTTGAGCGGCGTCTGGCAGCGCACCGTCCAGACGGTGTCATCCAGGCGGACCCGGCTCAGCCCCTGCACGGCGTCGTCCAGCAGCACCAGCTCCCGGCCCAGGTAACCCTGCATCCGCTCGTTGATGGGGGCGGCCGCATCCCGGCTGGAGCGGTCGCGCTTGTGCTGCCAGCGCCACCAGGCCCAGGTGGTCACTAGGGATTGCAGGGCGAACAGCAGCAACTGCCACTGCCAGCCGAAGGGCCAGAGCAGCAGCAACACGCCCACCTCGATCGCGGCGATGCCGGTCCAGAGCAGAAAGCCCACCGACCCCAGCACCTCGATGGCCAGCAGCGCGAACCCCAGCCCCAGCCAGTGCCAGTGGGTCAGCCCCTCCAGCAGGTCTGTCATTTTTTCTCACCCTTGTTGAACAGCTCGGCCATACCCGCCACCGAGCCAATCAGGCTGCCCGCCTCCAGGGGCATCATGATGATCTTGCTGTTGGGCCCTTCGCCGATGCGGGCCAGGGCCTCGGTGTATTTCTGGGCCACGAAGTAGTTGATGGCCTGCATGTCCCCTTCGGCGATGGCTTTGGAGACCATGTGAGTCGCCTTGGCTTCCGCCTCGGCGGCCCGTTCCCGCGCCTCGGCGGCGAGGAAGGCGGCCTGGCGTTCCCCCTCGGCCTTGAGGATCTGAGACTGCTTCTCCCCTTCCGCTTTCAGGATCTTGGACTGGCGCACCCCTTCGGCCTCCAGCACCTCGGCCCGCTTCTGGCGCTCGGCCTTCATCTGGGCGTTCATGGCTTCCACCAGGGCCAGCGGCGGGCGCACGTCTTTAATCTCGATGCGGGTCACCTTGATGCCCCAGGGGGCGGTGGCGGCGTCCATGGTGCGCAACAGCTTCTCGTTGATGGTGTCGCGCTGGGAGAGCATCTCGTCCAGCTCCATGGCGCCGAGCACGGTCCGCATATTGGTCATGGTGAGATTGCGGATGGCGCTGGGCAGGTCGTTGACCTCATAGGCTCCCTTGCGGGCATCCACCACCTGCACGAAGCTGATGGCGTCTATGGTGACGTTGGCGTTGTCCCGGGAGATCACCTCCTGGGCCGGGATGTCCAGCACCTGCTCCATCATGATGATCTTGTGGCCGACCCGGTCCACATAGGGGATCAGCAGGTTGAGGCCCGGGGAGAGGGTGCGGGTGTAGCGGCCGAAACGCTCCACGGTCCAGTTATAGCCCTGGGGCACTATCTTGATGCCTGCCCCCAGGGTGGCTATCACTAGGAAAACGAAAATCCCTAGCACTATCAGTGACTCATTCATGAATAGCTCCTTATGAAACTCGGGCGCTAGCCTATGCCCTGGCCGCAAACACCACAAGCTTAGGTTTGTTCCCGTCGCCAAGGGGACAGTTTTAATTACCAAAACGTCTTAAAAAGCATTTTTTATTATTTTGAGGGATAAGTAACCCTGCCTATAGTCGCCAGAGACAAGCGGTATCGAGAGGGACGAGATGGATTACTTACCTATGTTTGCCCGGTTGGAAGGGCGTCCCGTGTTGCTGGTGGGCGGCGGCGAGGTGGCACTGCGCAAGGCGCGTCTGCTGCTGGCGGCCGGTGCCAGGCTCACCCTGGTCTCCCCGGATATCGCTCCCGAATTTCAGGAACTGGCGGGCGGCTTCACCCATCTGCCGGTGCGCTTCGAACCTGGCCATCTGGCAGGGCAGATCCTGGTGGTCGCCGCCACCGATGACAACGAGGTCAACGGCCTGGTCTACCAGAGCGCCACCGAGCTGGGTCTGTTCGTCAACCTGGTGGATGACCCGGCCCGCTCCAGCTTCATCTTTCCGTCGATCATCGACCGCAGCCCCATCATGGTGGCCGTCTCCAGCGGCGGCAAGGCCCCCGTGCTGGTACGCCTGCTGCGCGAGCGTCTGGAGAGCCTGCTGCCCCGCCATCTCGGCGGCCTGGCGGAGCTCTCCGGCCGGGTGCGGGTCAAGGCCAAGCGGGTGCTCTCCTCCATCTCCGACCGTCGCCGCTTCTGGGAGCGTGCCTTTGCCTCCAACACGCTCGCCAGTTTGATTGAGAAGCAGGAGTGGCAGGGGGCCGAACGCTGGCTCAACGAGGGGCTGGACCAGGCACAGACAGAAGTAGGGGAAGTGGTGCTGGTGGGGGCGGGCCCAGGGGATCCTGGCCTCTTGACCCTCAAGGGGCTGCAACAAATTCAGCAGGCCGAAGTGGTGCTCTACGACCAGCTGGTCTCCCCCGAGATCCTGGATCTGGTGCGCCGGGACGCCACCCTGGTGTCGGTGGGCAAGAAGGCCGGCGCCCACAGCGTGCCTCAGGAAGAGACCAATCGCCTCTTGGTGGAATACGCCAGGGCGGGCAATCGGGTGGTGCGGCTCAAGGGGGGGGATCCCTTCATGTTCGGCCGCGGTGGCGAGGAGCTGGAAGTGCTGGCAGACGAAGGCATCCCCTTCTCCGTGGTGCCCGGCATCACGGCCGCCGCCGGTGCCACCGCCTATGCGGGCATTCCGCTCACCCACCGCGACCATGCCCAGAGCGCCGTCTTCATCACAGGCCACTGCCAGAAGGAGGGCACCCAGCCCGACTGGCAACAGCTCGCGGCCACCAACCAGACCCTGGTCATCTACATGGGGCTGATGCGCTCCGAGCACATCCAGCAGCAGCTGGTTGACCATGGCCGCAAGGGGAGCACCCCCATCGCCATCATAGAGCGGGGCACCCAGGCCAGTCAGAAGGTGTTGACCGGCACTTTGGCTGATCTGGCCGAACTGGCCCAGCAGGCAGTGAGCCCCTCCCTTATCGTCATCGGCGAGGTGGTGGCCTTGCGCAAGCAGCTGGCCTGGTTTGGCGAGGCACGGGATGGCGAGCAGCGCCCGAAGGCTGGGGGCAGTGACCTCAAGCTGGTCACCCTGGCCTGAGCCCAACGGGCAACGAATCGATTTGACGCTGCCGCCAGCGGCTGCGAACTGAACCAACACCGCGCCCCGACCAGGCGCGATAGCAATGAACCGAGGACCCAGACATGGACCGTGAAAGACTGACCCACTTGCAACAGCTGGAAGCCGAGAGCATCCACATCATCCGCGAGGTAGCTGCCGAATTTGAAAACCCGGTGATGATGTACTCCATCGGCAAGGACTCCTCCGTCATGCTGCACCTGGCCCGCAAGGCCTTCTACCCGGGCAAGATCCCCTTCCCCCTGCTCCACGTGGACACCAACTGGAAGTTCAAGGAGATGATCACATTCCGGGACGAGACCGCCAAAAAGTACGGGCTGGATCTTATCGTCCACAAGAACCCGGACGGTCTGGCCATGGACATCAACCCCTTCGTGCACGGCAGCGGCAAGCACACCGACATCATGAAGACAGAGGGGCTCAAGCAGGCGCTCAACAAGTACGGCTTCGATGCCGCCTTCGGCGGCGCCCGCCGGGACGAGGAGAAGTCCCGGGCCAAGGAGCGGGTCTACTCCTTCCGTGACAAGTCCCACCGCTGGGATCCGAAGAACCAGCGCCCCGAGCTGTGGCGCGTCTACAACAGCCAGGTCAACAAGGGGGAAAGCATCCGGGTGTTCCCGCTCTCCAACTGGACCGAGCTGGACATCTGGCAATACATCTATCTCGAGAACATCGACATAGTGCCGCTCTACTTCGCGGCCATGCGTCCCGTGGTGGATCGCGGCGGCATCAAGATCATGGTGGATGACGAGCGCATGCCCATAGGCCCGCAAGACGAGGTAAAGCAGGAGCTGGTGCGCTTCCGCACCCTCGGCTGCTACCCGCTGACCGGGGCCATCGAATCCAATGCCACCACCCTGCCGGAGATCATCGAAGAGATGCTGATCACCACCTCCAGCGAACGGCAAGGGCGGCTCATCGACCACGATCAGGCCGGCTCCATGGAGCAGAAGAAGCGTCAGGGCTATTTCTAAAAAAATGTTCTAAGGAATCGCATCATGAACAACCACATTCAGACCGCCATCAGCGAACAGGGCATTGAAGCCTACCTGCACGCCCAGCAGCACAAGAGCCTGCTGCGTTTTCTCACCTGCGGTAGCGTGGACGACGGCAAGAGCACCCTCATCGGCCGCCTGCTGCACGACTCCCAGCAGATCTATGAAGATCAGCTCAAAGCGCTGGAGTCCGACAGCCAGAAGCTCGGCACCACAGGGGAGAAGCTGGACCTGGCACTGCTGGTGGACGGCCTGCAGGCGGAGCGCGAGCAGGGCATCACCATAGACGTGGCCTACCGCTATTTTTCTACCGCGAAGCGCAAATTTATCATCTCGGACACCCCGGGTCACGAGCAGTACACCCGCAACATGGCCACCGGCGCCTCCACCTGCGATCTGGCCATCATATTGATCGACGCCCGCAAGGGGGTGCTGGATCAGACCCGTCGCCACAGCTTTATCGCCAGCCTGCTCGGCATCAAGCAGTTCGTGGTGGCGGTCAACAAGATGGATCTGGTGGCGTTCAGCCAGGAGGTGTTCGAGCGCATCAGTGCCGAATATCGTGAATTCGCCAAGAAGCTCAGCGTCGACACCATCCATATCGTGCCGGTCTCGGCCCTGGACGGTGACAACGTGGTCAACCCAAGCGACAAGCTGGCCTGGTACCAGGGCGAGACCCTGCTCTCCCTGCTGGAATCTGCCGAGGTGGAGCGCGAGCTGGAGCGCCACCCGGTGCGCCTGCCGGTGCAGTATGTCAGCCGCCCCAACCTCGATTTTCGCGGTTTCGCGGGTACCTTGGCCTCCGGCATCCTGCGAGTGGGCGACAAGCTTGCGGTGCTGCCGTCCGGCAAGGAGAGCACGGTGAAGCGCATCGTCACCTTCGACGGGGATCTGGACTACGCCCTGCCGGGCCAGGCCATCACCGTCACCTTCGCCGATGAAATCGACATCAGCCGGGGCGACCTGCTGGTGGATGCGGCGAAGAAGCCCCAGGTGACCCAGAACCTGCTGGCTCACATCGTCTGGATGGGGGAAGAGTCCCTGCAACCGGGCCGGGTCTATGACGTCAAGCTGGCCACCAAGAAGAGCCGCGGCCAGGTGGAAGCCATCCGCCACCGCATCGAGATCAACAAGCTGGACGAGTTGCCGGCCTCCGAGCTCAAGCTCAACGAGATTGGCCTGTGCGAATTCAGCCTGACCGACCCGGTGGCGTTCGACCCCTATGCGGATATCCGCGACACCGGCAGCTTCATCCTGATCGATCGGCTGACCAACGTCACCGTGGGCGCGGGTATGATAGTGGAAGGCTTGGCCGCGAAAGCAGTGGCAGGGCAGTACAGCGAGTTCGAAATCGAGCTCAACGCCCTGGTGCGCAAGCACTTCCCCCACTGGCAGGCGCTGACCATCGCCAACGACAAGGAATAAGCCCATGACCTGGCAACAATCCCTGGTGCTGGGTCTGCTGGCTACCCTCATCGTCCTGCTGGTTCAGGGCAAACTCAGGCCGGCGCTGCTCTTCTCGGGCGCCGTGCTCATCACCTATCTGAGCGGACTGGCGGACATCAATGCCGTGGTCGGCGGCTATACCAACAGCTCCCTGCTGACCCTGGTGCTGCTGCTGCTGGTCTCCTTGGCGGTGGAGAAGACCCGCATCATGAGCTGGTTCGCCAATCAGGTGGGCACGGGCTCCTTCAACAAGGTGTTGGTGAAGGTGTGGTTCTCCACCGCCTTCCTGTCGGCCCTGGTCAACAACACCGCCGTGGTGGCCTCCATGCTGGGGGCGGTCAAGCGCAACCCCAATCATGCGCCGTCCCGGCTGCTGCTGCCCATGTGCTTCGCGGCGACCTTTGGCGGCGTGCTGACCCTGATCGGCACCTCCACCAACCTCATCGTCAACAGCTTCCTGGAGAAGATGGGGGCCGAGCCGCTCGGCATGTTCGACTTCTTCATGGTGGGGGCGGGCACCCTGGTGACCGGCCTTGTGGCCGTGCTGCTGTTCGCCCGCCGCCTGCCGGAGCAGGATACCGAGATAGACCGCTCCTCCGGCTACTTCCTCGAGGCCAAGGTGAGCGAGGGCTCCCTCATGGCCGGGCGCAGCGTGAAAGAGAACGGCCTGCGCAGCCTCAAGAGCCTCTATCTCGCCGAGATCATCCGGGGCGATCAGGTGATCTGCCCGGTGCAGCCCGAGCACGAGCTGCACGAGGGGGACATGTTGCTGTTTTGCGGCGACGTGGAGAGCGTGGGCGTCTTGCAGGAGATGAAGGGGCTGGATCTCTACGGCCAGCACCGCCTCAACGGCCAGCACCTGGTGGAGGTGATCGTCAGCCACAGCTCGCGGCTGGTGGGGCAATCCATCAAGGATGCGGAGTTTCGCACCCACTTCGATGCGGTGGTGCTGGCGGTGCGCCGGGGCGAGACCCAGCTCACCGGGGGCCTCGGCCAGATTGAGCTGCACGCAGGGGACACCCTGCTGCTGGCACCGGGCCCCAAGTTTGCCAGCAACAAGTCCCTCTCCCGGGAGTTTGTGGTGGTGAGCGGGCTGGAGGCCTCCACCCGCCTCGACGGCAAGCGCAGCGCCGCCGTGGTGGTGGGCTTTCTCGGGGTGCTGGCGCTGTCGGTGTTCGAGCTGGTGCCGCTGTTCAAGGGGCTGCTCATCATGCTGGTGGCCCTGCTGTTGACCCGGGTGCTGACCCTGGACGAGATCCGTCGCCGCTTCCCGCTGGAGATCTGGCTGGTGGTGGGGGGGGCGCTCGCCATCGCCGACCAGCTCGAACGCACCGGCCTGGCCCGGGTCATCGCCGACTTCCTGATGGGGGAGTTCAACGGTGCCAGCCCCCTGGTGGCCTTCATCGGCATCTACTTCTTCACCCTGGTGCTGACGGAGCTGATGAGCAACAACGCCGCCGCGGCCCTGGCCTTCCCCATGGGTTACCAGCTGGCGCTCAGCATGGATGTCTCCACCATGCCGTTCATTCTGGCGGTGCTGTTTGGGGCCAGCTCCAGCTTCATGCTGCCCTACGGCTATCAGACCAACCTCATGGTCTTCGCCGCGGGCAACTACAGGATGCCGGATTACCTCAAGCTGGCCCTGCCGGTCTCCATCGCATACAGCATCGGCGTCTTGATCATGGTGCCCCTGCTGTTTCCGTTTTAAGGTGCGACCCGTTTCGTTTTGGGGCCCTGCTGCCCCGCAAGGAGTTTGAATGAGCAATATCGTGTGGCACCAGCATGCCGTGGACAAACGCAGCCGCTCTGAACAGAAGGGGCAAAAGCCCCTGGTGATCTGGTTCACCGGGCTCTCCGGGGCGGGCAAGTCCACCCTGGCGGGGGCGCTGGAGCAGGCGCTGGCGGCGCAAGGCAAACACACCTATCTGCTGGATGGGGACAATGTGCGCCACGGCCTGTGCGGCGATCTCGGCTTCGACGACGCCGCCCGTCAGGAGAATATCCGCCGGGTCGGCGAGGTGGCAAAACTCATGGTGGATGCGGGCCTTATCGTCCTCACCGCCTTTATCTCGCCGTTCCGTGCCGAGCGGGATCTGGTGCGGAGTCTCTTGGGCGCGGACGAGTTTGTCGAAGTATTTGTCGATGCGCCGCTCGCCGTGTGCGAAGAGCGTGACCCCAAGGGGCTCTACAAGAAGGCTAGGGCAGGGGAAATTCGCAACTTTACCGGTATCGACTCCGCCTACGAGGCACCCGAGCAGCCGGAAATCCACCTGCTTAACGCTGGCAAGCCGGTGGAAGTGCTGGTGGATGAACTGCTGATCGCCCTGCGGCAGCGGGGGTTGATCGACTAAGGTCGATAGGGTCTGTGGATTATCGAGCGTGAGGGGGCGAATGCCCCCTTTTCATTTCCTTTGCCGAGAGGGGGGGATGGATGCGGCTTTGCCGCATGGGACGCGAGGAGTTCCTCCTCAAAGAGGTTTCGCCCGCCCTGCGGGCTGTGGTAAGTGATTTTCTTTGCGTGGCCAAAGAAAAGTCACCAAAAGAAAGGCCAAGCCCCACCGATTCGCTCTCCTTTGTCGAGTCCTCTCACCTCAGCCACAGCACCGACGGCACGCGCCGACGGGCCCTCCATGGCCCGCCGCCGCTCGCTCGACATCCCTGTCTCGCGACCTGGTGCAGTGGCCTCATCTCGGCGAATCAGAGGGGGAGCCAATACCGTGTCAGTTAGTGACTGAAGGGCTTGGCGAGTCTGTTGGCCTCTACGCGGCGCTCCGAACGATGGGTGTCCCAATATTTCAGTGACGCTGTCGGGCCGAGGTGTTGGATATGGTGGTGAAGTCCGGCAAGGTGGAGTACCGGTTGATCCGGAGCTGGTTTGCCGAGGAAAAGCGGTTCTGTCTGTGGATGACGAACCCGCCGCGAGCGGCATGGTCAGCAGAGCAGATGATGAGCCTGTATCGTTGCCGTTGGCAGGTTGAGTTGCTATTTAAAGAGTGGAAATCGCACAACCGGCTCAAGGGGTTTGTGACGGGGGAGAAAGCGATCGCCGAGGGGCTGGTGTGGACAAGCCTGCTGTCGCTGGTGATGAAAAGACGGATCGCGCAGAGTGTGATGACAGGGAAGCTATCGATGTTGAAAGCGTCGAAGAACAGTGCGACGTGGTGGCTGCCGCTATTGGAAGCAGTGGCCCATAGTGCGTTGACAGAAATAAGGGAAAGACTGAAATGGGCTGCGGATTATTTGGCCAAGAACGCTTGCCGAACCAAGCAGAGAAAATCGATACAGAGCAGGACCTTGGAGGGCGTTTTAAAGGGACTCAACGCTTAAGGTCCTGTACATGAGGCCAGACAAACTGATTGCATTTAACATCAGTGCTCTTATTATTATCGGTGTTTAACTAACCTGCATATACATAATGAAAAAAATAATCCTCATCTCCCTTATGTTCTTACTATCCAACTCTATTAATGCACAGGGAATTAGTAGTGACGAATACAAAAAAATGAAAGCAGCAGCTGAGTGTGCACTAATAGCAAATACCATTAAGCCAGGTACCTTATCACGAGAGGAAATAAATAAGGCGTTTAATTCGGCATTGAGTACATTCAAAAAAGATACACCATTAATGCTTGGTTATGACTACAATCCATCACCAGATCAGTTAGCTATTGATTTTGCAGTACACTACCAACAAATGACCTCAGATGTTAATGATGAGATGTTTCAGAGCGTTAAAGACCAGAATTTACCGCTTTCTCCTGAATCATGGTTTTCCGTAGCAAAAAAATTCTGGAAGAATCGTAACTGTTCAATTGTGGTTGGCCTGTGAATGAATAGATCTGAGACGAATCGAAATCTGGGACACCCACCAATTTGACAGCAGCGTAGCATGCAGCTTCGCTTGATGGGTAGCCCGTCGAGGAGTGTGCCATGACCATCGCGCGTTCACGCCAGATCAGTCTGCAAGACACGCCCTATTATCATGTGGTCAGCCGTTGTGTGCGGCGGGCCTTCTTGTGCGGGCAAGATGCGCATTCTGGCCATAGCTATGAGCACCGGCGTCAGTGGGTGGTAGACAGAGAAATCTGGGACACCCACCAATTTGACAGCAGCGTAGCATGCTGCTTCGCTTGATGGGTAACCCGTCGAGGAGTGTGCCATGACCATCGCGCGTTCACGCCAGATCAGCCTGCAAGACACGCCCTATTACCATGTGGTCAGCCGTTGTGTGCGGCGGGCCTTCTTGTGCGGGCAAGATGCGCATTCTGGCCATAACTATGAGCACCGGCGTCAGTGGGTGGTCGACAGGCTTGGTCAGCTGTCCCGCCAGTTTGCCATCGGGGTGTGCGCCTATGCGGTGATGAGCAACCACTATCACCTGGTACTCAAAGTCGAGTTCGAAACCGCCGCCAACTGGAGTGAGCGAGAAGTAGCCGAGCGTTGGGCTGCGCTGTTTCAATGGCCGCCGTTGGTGCGGCGTTGGTATCAGTATGAATCCCTGATTGAGCCCGAGCTCGAAGTGGTTCGGGGGCTTATCGCCAAGTGGCGTCAGCGGTTG
Organism: Aeromonas sobria; assembly: GCF_050266975.1. Classification (GTDB taxonomy): domain Bacteria; phylum Pseudomonadota; class Gammaproteobacteria; order Enterobacterales; family Aeromonadaceae; genus Aeromonas; species Aeromonas sobria_B. The sequence continues at coordinate 35,901 of NZ_JBKISU010000035.1, read as the reverse complement.
CACTCCATCAGCTGGTTTGTGCGACTGCTCAATGAGAGCATGGCGCGGCAGGCCAATCAGGAAGATGGTTGCAAGGGGCATTTTTGGGAAGGTCGCTTCAAAAGTCAGGCCCTGCTGACAGAGTCTGCACTGCTTGCCTGCATGGCCTACGTTGATTTGAACCCGATCCGGGCTGCGCTGGCTGACAGGCCGGAGCAAAGTGATTACACCAGCATAAAGCAGCGTCTTGATGACGAGGCGCCTGAAGTATCATTGCCTCCGCTGTTGCTGCCGTTTGCCAGTCCGGACAAACCTGAGGGGCTGCCATGTGTCTTCACTGACTATCTGATGCTGGTGGACTGGACCGGCCGGGCCATCAGGGCGGACAAGCGGGGCCATATTCAGGAGGAACTGGCCCCCATTCTGCAGCGGCTGGGCCTTGATGAAGTGCAATGGTTGCGACAAGTGACACTATTTCGGCGGCGGGGTATCAGGGTGGTGGGTGACAAGGCGCGTTGCCTGCGTTACGCAGAGCATTGTGGCCAGCAGCGATGTCACCAGCCGTTATCTTGAGCCGCGTCGCACCACCTGGATCCCCTGGCACAAGTCTTTGATGCCAAGGCTGATGCTGGCTGAAGAGTGGTTTTCTAAGCCAACACCGCGAGTATCTCTCCTTCCCTGACCCAAAGCTCTCAATCATGGTGCCATCACGGCAACCACAACCAGCCAGCAGAGCCTTGTGCAAATTGGTGGGTGTCCCAATTAAGAAGCAGTACAAATTGGTGGGTGTCCCAATACGGGGGCAGAGCCTTCCCAATTAAGGGGTAACAGCCAGCCAGCAGAGCCTTGTGTAAATTGGTGGGTGTCCCAATAAGGGGCATCCCAATAAGGGGCATCCAAACAGGGGGCATCAGCCCCCTTCGCTTTCCTGGATGGGGGCTGGGGCGGCGCTCACCTCCAGGGTGAGCCCCTGACCGAGTACGGCCTTGAGATCCTGCAGGTACTCCTCCAGGGGCGGTTCCGTCAGCAACTGGGCCAGCTCGTTGCCCACCGGGGTGAGGCGGTAGTAAAGCAGGGTGATATTGCTCTGGTTGCGGTGCAGGCGCCACTGCTGGTTGCCGAACGCCAGCTCCACCCCGTCCGCAGGCAGGGGGCCGGATTCCAGCTCCCCCCGATGCAGCAGGCCGAGCTCGAACAGTTGCAGCAAGGCGTTGTAGGGCAGGCGGTATTTGCCGAGGGTGAGCCGGGTCACCCTGGCGCGGGTCAGCAGGCTGGCCCCCTTGTGCAGCCCCAGCAGCAGGCGCAGCTCGTCGCTGCCTGCGTAGTGGCAGGAGAGGGCGCACAGGCGCTGGAACAGCTGGGCCTCGCGCTGGGTCATCTCCTTGAGGGTGGCCAGGGAGCGGATGGAAAACCGGCCCGGGGTGGCGACCTCGATGGCGAAGATGCGCCCCCATAGCTGCTGCATGGGCACCATGCTGATATCTTCCGCCAGTTGCAGGAAGCGGGTCAGCCAGTCGCTGTCCATCTCGCCGCCGGCGGCCGTCTCTTCGCAGTGGCGCGACGCCATCACCATGATGGCCTCCAGGTTGCGCTGACGCGCCGCCTGATCCGCCAGCTGGCGAAAGCTGGCCCTTTGTTCGAAGGTGCTGTCGCTGTTGCGGGTCAGCATGCCGTCGATGCCGCGGCTGCGGGCCAGGCGCAGGGTCTGCTCCTGGCTGCTCAGGATGGCACTCTCTTTCTTGGGGGTGGGCAAGTCGGCCATGACGGCTCCATTGGCTGGGATACTGGGGCCAGATGTTACGCTAGTTGACCCCCGGGGTAATCCCCTGGCTGGGGGCGCCGGGAGCCGCCTGGCAAAAACGGCCCACAGGGGCCGTTTTGCTTGGGAAGAGGGAGAGGCGCTGGCCCTCACTCCTCGTAGACGGTGACCTCGACGGCCTCCATGCTGTAACCCGTGTTGGCCATCTCCTGGCTGGTGCTCACCGTCCTGATCTTGCCCTTGACCCAGATGGCATCCCAGAGATCATCGACCGGCGCCCCCTGGGGAAAGCTGACATAGACCACCTGATTGGTGGGCGGGGGCGGCACATGGATGCAGGCGCCGAAGTAGGGCACCAGCAGGAAGGCGGTGATCTTCTTGGCATCCCCCTCCAGGGGCACCACGAAGCCGGGCAGACGCACCGTCTGGCCATCCAGGGCCTGGTTGACCTCGCCGATGGGCTGCGGCACCGCGCTCATGTCCCCGTCGTGGGGGACGGGAGGGGGCGGCAGCACGCTCTGGCCCGGGGGCAGCAAGGCGTCCCAGTCCAGGGTCTTGTACGACTCGGCGCCCTGGCTGGGCAGCGCCAGCAGGCAGGTCAGCAGCGCCATCACTCTCAACATCATCTCTCGTCCTTTTCGGTTTATCACACGCGAATGCTCATGCCGTCACTCAGGCTGTAGCGGTAGGCGCGGGCCGCCGGCAACAGGCCCATCAGCACGCCCGCCAGCCAGACCAGCCCCAGCAGCTGCCACTCATAGCCGCTTGGCAGCGCCAGTCTCAGTTGCAGGCCATAGTGGCTGAGCAGCCAGGGGGAGGCAAGCCCCTGTCCCAGGTAGAGCACGGCGACCCCCAGCACTATGCCTAAGCTGGTGAGGGCCATGGCTTCCATGGTCAGCAAGGCGAACAGATGGCCCGGGCCTGCCCCCAGGGATCGCAGGATGGCCAGCTCGCGGCGCCGCTCGTTGAGCCCCGCCAGCAGGGTGGTGAGCATGCCGATGAGGCCCGCCACCACCACGAAGGCGGCGATGACGCCGAGGGCGGTCTCCGCCACGCTCATCATGGCCCACAGCTCCTGCAGGGCTGCGCCAGGCAGGATCGCCATCAGCGGCTCTCTGGGATAGGTATTGATGGCGCGCTGCAGCTGGAACGCCAGGATGCGGTTGCTCAGGCCCACCATGAAGGCGGTGATGGTCTTGGGGGGGAGATCCTGGGCCATCGCCTGCTCGGCGGTCACGTGCTTGCTGTGGCGGCCGGTGTCCCAGCCCAGGTGTATCGCCTCTATGCCCGCCAGCGGCACATGGACGGTGCGATCGATGGGGGTACCGGTCGGCGCCAGTATGCCCACCACCTTGAAGGGCAGGTTGTCATGCTGGCTGAAGGAGGTGTTGCCGGCGCCGTGGGCGATGACGATGGACTGATCGAGCCGGTAGCCCAGTTTCTGTGCCACCTGGGCACCGAGCACGGCCTCAAAGGGCGTCTGGAACGGGCGTCCCTGTGCCATCACCAGGGCTTGCTGGCGCCCGTACTTGAGGTACTTGAAGTAGTCGCCATTGGTGCCGAGCACCCGAAATCCCTTGTGGGAGTCGCCAAGGGAAAGCGGGATGGTCCAGGCGATGCCGGGCCGCTCCTTGATGGCCTGATAGGCATCCCAGCCCACGTTGTTGGTGGGGTTGCCGATGCGAAACACCGAATAGAGCAGCAGGTTTACCTGGCCGGAGCGGGCGCCGACGATGAGATCCGTGCCGGAGACGGTGTTGGCAAAACTCTCGCGGGCCTGCATGCGCACCCGCTCCACCCCGAGCAGCAGGGTGACGCTGATGGCCACCGCCAGCAGGGTGAGCCCGGCGGTGAGGCGGCGGGCCCAGAGACTTTGCAGCGCAAGTTTCAGCATGAAAACCTCCGCAGTGAAGGGGAGAAGGCCGGACGGGCTGCGGGATGATGGCGTGTCGTCATGCGGCCCTCCGGTTGAGTTGTTGCAGGTTTTCCACCCGGGGGAAGAGGGGCTCCAGATAGGGGTCGTGGCTGACGAAGACGAGGGTCGAGCCCTGCTTGTCGCACTCCTCGAACAATAGCTTGATGAAGGCGGCCCTGTTGTCGGTATCCAGCGCCGAGGTGGGCTCGTCGGCGATCACCAGCTGGGGCGAACCGATCAGCGCCCGGGCGGCGGCGACCCGCTGTTGCTGGCCGATGCTGAGGGCATGGACCGGCCGAGCCAGGGCCTCATCCGGCAGTTGCAGCTCGGCCAGCAGGCGGCGGGCCTCCTGTTCCGGGCTCCCTTGCAGGCGGGCCCGTTTCTCGGGGGAGAAGGTGAGGGCAGCGGTGACATTGTCCAGCACGCTCAGAAAGGGCAGCAGGTTGAATTGCTGGAAGATATAGCCCAGATGGTCGGCGCGGAAGCGATCCCGCGCCCGACCGGAGAGCCGGGCCAATGGCTGGCCCAGCACCTCCAGGGTGCCCTGGTTGGCTGTCTGGATCCCCGCCAGCAGACCGAGCAGGGTCGACTTGCCGGAGCCCGACGGGCCCTTGATGAAGACCCGCTCACCCTCGCTGATGGTGAGGGCGGGCAGATCGAGTACAGCGTCGCCACCTGGCCAGGCGAAGGAGAGGTCCTGGATCTCAACCACGGCTTTTTTCATGGCGTTACCAGCTCAGCTTGTTGGCGGAGGGGGTCAGCTCGGCGGCAGTCTGACCGGCGGGCAGTATGCCCTGCACGCTCAGCTTCTCCAGGCTGGGGTAGACGGAGAACAGGCTTGCCTCCAGACCGGTGAGCTTGGCCGGGGCGGCGCAGGTATAGGTGTACATGGCGCCCAGATCGGCATGGCCCGCCTCGTCGTGATGATGTTCATCCTGATCTGCGCCAGCCTTGTCGTGGTCGTGGTCGTGGTCGTGGTCGTGGTCATGATCATGCTCTTCCTTGGCGGCCTGCAACTCCTGCTGGGTCAGCTTGCAGCCGGCCGCCGGGTCGAAGCGAAACAGGGCATCGGGTTGCTGGAGACGAGCCAGAGCCTTGGCATATTGCGCCTTCTCTTCATCGCTCCTGGCGGCGTGCTCGAAGCCCACCAGATCGGCGGCTGGGGCCTGCAGTTCTATCATCAGCTGGTCGCCATCGACGACGAAGTTGAGGTGGCCATGGCCATGCTCATGGGCGCCGTGGCTCTCGCCATGTTCATGATTGGCCTGGACGGCAAAGGTGGCCGCAGCCAGCAACAGGGTAACAGCTTTCATCATTCATCCTTTTGAAACAATAAAGTAAGAGTCGTGTGGCTTAAGGGAGCAAGGATGAAGGAGGGGCGCGAATAGGCTGGGTCAGTGTCACCGCCAGGGCGGCATTTTCACGGCAAGAGGGGACTGATTCGCAGCGAAACCCAGGGGCAACGAGGAAGGGGTGGGTCGGCGGGATCGCCAGCTTGCCATCCAGATGGAGGGCGCAGATGAGGCAGTGGTGGCTGTGACTGACGAGTTCGGCTTCGAGCGGGTGCTGGGCCAGGACGGGTTGCAACCACAACCAGCCAAACAGCAATATCCAGACTCTTGTGTTGACGCGGCCCATGATCCCTTGATAAGGGGGCCTGGGGCCCCCGTCTGATTCAGAGATGGGACTTGATGAGCCCCATCACTTCGGTGATCTCATTGGCAGTGAGCTGGCCATCTTTGGCAAACAGCACCTTGCCCTCTTTATCCAGCAGCACGATGGCGGAGCTTTCCGGGGTCAGGCCCCAGGCGTTGCGGGCCATGCCCTTGGCATCGAGCACCATGGCCGACCAGGGGAACTCTTTCTTGCTCTCCTCGGCGCTGCTCTTGACGAAACCCGAGGTGCCCCAGATGGCATCATTGCTATTGATGATGGTGACCGTCTGGTAAGCGTCGTGGGGCAGCTTGGCGGCCTTGATCGCCTCTATCATGGGGGCATTCAGCGCCTTGGCACTGGAGCGACCCGCGATGTGCTGGATCAGGAATACCTTGCCGACCAGTTGCTTGCTCTGCCAGGGGCGGTAGCCGATCGTCTGGCCGTTGACCATCAGTTCACCTTCTTCGGCGATCTGCACCAGAGGCACCTGGGTCGATGGCTTGATGTTGTGAGCCAGTACCAGGGTCGGCAGCAACGCCAGAGTAAGCATGAGATGTTTCATCCGGGTGACACTCCTTTGTTATGTTATAACGATTTCATGGCCAAGGAAATGGGGCGCTCTCCATCCTAGACTGATCGGATCTGTTTAAAAAGTGTTAAATAACAGATGGGTTGGCCAAGGCATGCCGCATTCATGGCCATGATAGCACCGGGCCCGGCCGAGGGCGGCTGGCAGGATCCGTTCAGTAGAGGGGTTCGCTGATGAGGGGGATGCGGGCCATGGTCATTTGCTGCGCCATCAGGGGGGAGCCGGTGAGCAGCACATGCTTCTGGTTGTCGATCACGACCACATCGCCCGGCAGGCCGCTGTCTGCGGTGATGGCAAGCCAGGCGGGAGAGACGCTGCCGATGCTGGTGTCGGGGTAGATGATGCTGAGCATGAACTGGGGTGCGAGCTCGGTGAGCAGGCTAGCCATCAAGAGCGCCTTCTCGTCGCTGTCGGCCTGATTCTCCTTGAGGGCCTGCAGCGGGGGATGGAAGCTGTCCAACTGTTCGGACGGGCTGGGGATGACGTCCAGCCACTCCTTGATCAAGCGCACCGAGCCGGCGAGATCCGGCGCGGTGAACTGACTGGCCAGGGGCTTGAGCGCCCCCTTGAAGTGATAGAAGAGCTGGGAGTAGTTGGGACGCACGCAGGGCAGCCTGACGTTGGCGGGATGAACACAGGGCACCACCATCATCTGGGTGAAGGCATCTTCCTGATATTGCTCGTAGGCCTGCCAGAATTCCCTCGATTCCGGGCTGTTGTCCCGGGTGGTGAAGGCCTGCTCCAGGCTGAGAAACTTGGTGGCCGTGCTGGGGCTGTTCTGGTTGATCTGACTGAGGCTGTTGTAGAGCCGCGGGCTGATGTAGGCGTAGAGTGTCTCGATGGGATGCTTGAGGGAGAGGCTGAGCATCCCCATCTCGTGCCGTTGTCGGGCGAGGGTGCTGTCGTCCGTCTGCAGCTGGAAGTGGCGGGCTTGGCCATCGGCGGATTGCCACTGCCAGTCGAGGTTGACCTCGGCGGCGTACACTGACTCGGCCAACAGCATGCCCAGCACCAGCCTAGGTATGGATCTCATCATGGTGCGCCTCGCCGGTATGTCCTGATTAACAACTAGGTGACTTGATACGTTTTTGACGCATGTTCCGAACTTTTTTCGGATAAAAATCCACTAACAGGTTGATTGGCATTTAAATTTAATGTCGGAAATAAGTAACAGAGGAAACCATCATGGGCCGATTATGGGGATTGCTGTGGCTGTGCAGCCTGCCACTCTGGGCCGGGCAGATCATCATCACCAAGGGCGACGAGAAGATTGATGCCTTCGCCCTGCGCGACGAGCTGGCCAGGGAGCATGAGTGGGAGGAGTGGTTGCGCCGCCAGGAGGCCCTGACCTGGCTGGAGGCGCTGCCGGTCAACTGCGAGCTCAATCGCCAGCGCGGCGGTGGCTATCGTTGCGGGGATGACTATTATCGCCCCTACCGGCAAGGAGGGCGCGACATCTATATCAAGGGGGATCCGGGCAGGGGCGAGAGGCCCTGAGCAGGCAGAGAGGGGATATGCACCAGCGAAACATAAAAGGCGCCCAATGGGCGCCTTTTATGGACTTGACGAGGGAAACGCGGCTTATTTGGCGGCGTAACGCTCGGCAGAGCTCAGGATTTCGGCTTCGGCGGCGGCCTTGTCGCCCCAACCTTCCACCTTGACCCACTTGCCCGCTTCCAGCTCTTTGTAGCGCTCGAAGAAGTGCTGGATCTGGGCTTTGAGCAGCTCGGGCAGGTCGTTCACATCCTGGATGTGGTCGTACTGCTTGGTCAGCTTGGAGTGCGGCACGGCCACGATCTTGGCATCTTCACCAGATTCGTCGGTCATCTTCAGCACGCCGACCGGGCGGCAACGGATGACGGAGCCGGCCAGCAGCGGGTAGGGGGTCGGCACCAGCACGTCGACCGGATCCCCGTCCAGGGACAGGGTAGCGTTCACGTAGCCGTAGTTGCACGGGTAGAACATGGGGGTGGACATGAAGCGGTCAACGAAGATGGCACCGCTGTCCTTGTCGACTTCGTATTTGATCGGATCGGCGTTTTGCGGGATCTCGATAACAACATAGATATCTTCGGGCAGGCTCTTGCCGGCCGGTACCAGGTTCAGGCTCATGGGGATTCCTTCAATGAGAGTCGAGTCGAGTTTGCAGGCCGATATTATAGCGATGTCCCGTCAAATGACCATATATGCGCGCCATGGCGCTCGGTTTGCCGTGACAGGCCCGGATTTTGCGGGCAAGGGAGCCTGCCCTGACCCCATGGCGGCGGGCGTCTGTCGCAGGATCTGCGCCAGCCTCTGCCAAATTGCCGCCATCTTGCTAGAATGCCTGCTCTCTCTACAGCAAGGGCAAGCGGTATGCATATTCACATCCTCGGTATCTGTGGCACCTTCATGGGCGGGGTGGCGGTGTTGGCCAAGCAGCTGGGTTATCGGGTGACCGGCTCGGATGCCAACGTCTATCCCCCCATGAGCACCCAGCTCGAACAGCAGGGCATAGAACTGACCGAGGGTTATGACCCGTCCCAGCTCGATCCGGCGCCGGATCTGGTGGTGATCGGCAACGCCATGAGCCGGGGCAATCCCTGCGTGGAGTATGTGCTCAATCGCAACCTTCCTTACACCTCGGGTCCCCAGTGGTTACTGGAGCATGTGCTGCAGGATCGCTGGGTATTGGCGGTGGCCGGCACCCACGGCAAGACCACCACCGCCAGCATGCTGGCCTGGGTGCTCGAATACGCCAGGCTCGAACCTGGCTTCCTCATCGGCGGCGTCCCCGGCAACTTCCCGGTCTCGGCTCGTCTGGGCTCTGCCCCCTTCTTCGTGATCGAGGCCGACGAGTACGACAGCGCCTTCTTCGACAAGCGATCCAAGTTTGTCCACTATCGGCCGCGCACCCTGGTGATGAACAATCTGGAGTTCGACCATGCGGACATCTTCCCCGATCTCGCCGCCATCCAGCGGCAGTTCCATCATCTGATGCGAATGGTGCCCGGCAATGGCCGCGTGCTCTTCCCCCAGGCCGATGACAACCTCACAGCGGTGCGCAAGATGGGCTGCTGGAGCGAGGTGGAGCTGGTGGGTCAGGATGACGCCAAGTGGCAGGCGGTCAAGCTGAGGGACGACGGTTCCGCCTTCGAGGTGTGGCTCGATGGCGAGAAGCAGGGGGAAGTGCACTGGGAGTGCATCGGCGAGCACAACGTCAACAACGGCCTGATGGCCATCGCCGCCGCCCGTCATGCCGGCGTGACGGTGGAGCATGGCATTGCCGCCCTGTGCGCCTTCCACTCCCCCAAGCGACGGATGGAGCTCAAGGGAGAGGTGGCCGGGATCCGCGTCTATGACGACTTCGCCCATCACCCTACGGCCATTGCCACCACCCTGGGCGGCCTGCGCGCCAGGGTGGACAACCTAGGCGGCAAGGCCCGCATCCTGGCGGTGCTGGAGCCCCGCTCCAACACCATGAAGCTCGGGGTGCACAAGGAGGAGCTGGCCGCCTGCTTCGATGAGGCAGACCAGGTGTTCCTGTTCCAGCCGAGCAACATCGACTGGGATCTTGGCGAAGTGACCGCCCACATGAGCCGCCCGGCCAAGGTGTTTGCCGATCTGGAGACCCTGATCGGCGAGCTGGTGGCCGAGAGCCGCGACGGCGACCACATCCTCATCATGAGCAACGGCGGGTTTGGCGGCATCCACGACAAGCTGCTGGCGCGTCTGCAACAGCGGCAACCGGCATGAAGCGCATCACGCTCGCCCTGACCGGCGCCTCCGGTGCCCCCTATGCGCTGCGGCTGCTCCAGTGCCTGGTGCAGGCGGACTATCAGGTCTATGTGCTGGCCTCGTCGGCGGCGCGGGTGGTGCTCAAGACGGAGCAGGGCATCGACTGGCCCGCCTCCCCCAAGGTGCTCTCCGAGCAGCTCTGCCGCGAGTTTGGCGGCAAAGAGGGGCAGATCGTCGCCTGCGGCAAGGAGGAGTGGTTCTCGCCGGTGGCCTCCGGCTCGGCGGCTCCCAGGCAGATGGTTGTCTGCCCCTGCTCCATGGGGACCGTCTCCGCCATCGCCCATGGCGCCTCCGACAGCCTGCTGGAGCGGGCGGCGGACGTGGTGATCAAGGAGCGGGGTCAGTTGATCCTGGTGCCTCGCGAGACCCCCTTCTCGGCGATCCATCTGGAGAACATGCTGAGCCTGGCCCGTCTCGGGGTGACCATCATGCCCGCCGCGCCCGGTTTTTATCATGAGCCGAAGAGTATCGAGGATCTGGTGGACTTCATGGTCGCCCGCATCCTGGATCATCTGGGCGTCGAACACGGACTCACCGCTCGCTGGGGATATGCAGGCCCGCAAGCCTGAAGGCGGGTGAAGGAGAGTGTGAACAAAAACGGCGCCCTGGGCGCCGTTTGTCGTAGTGAGGGGGATCAGGCCTGGATGGGGGCCGTCACGTACTTGAACAGAAACTCGGTCACCTCGTCACGCGCCGGGCGCTGGGGGGAGTTGATCATCTGCATCATGACGTAGCCAAAACCGGTCAGGGAGCGGGCCAAGTCCTGGGCGCTCAGCACGCTCTGGATCTCGCCCTGGTCCATGGCGGACTGCAGTACCGGAGTGATGCGCTCCAGTGCCTTGTCCAGCAGCATGGCATAGCGGGGCCACACCTCTTCCCGCACCGAGGAGCTCCACTCCAGCCAGATGTTGGCGTGATCCGGCTTGTCATAGGCCGCATCGACGAACAGCTGAACATGGCTGTGAATGCGGTCCCGGACCGGGCGGTTGCCCGCATACGCCTGTTCCAGCATCTGGTGTACGAACTGCTCTATCTCGGTGAGCACCTCATCCACGAGCTCTTCACGGGTATTGAAGTAGTTGAAAACGGTTGCAACTGACACTTTGGCTTGTTCTGCGATCTCGGCATGGCCTGCCCGGCCGATGCCGCGACGAGAGAATACCTCGATGGCACATTCCATGAGTTGAGTGCGACGGGCCTCCGGTGAAAGCCGGGTTCTCCGTCTTATTTCTGCGCGTGGTTCCATGATTTTTTCATCTAATAGTTATTGATTATGGTGTTTATAGTATGGTCACCGATAATGCCCGGGGGCGTGCTAACTCTAACAATTTAAATAAGCCGATAAAAGCATCACGTATGCCTGACGACCCCCGTCTGGGGTGGTAGAATCAAGGGTTTTGAAATCAATGAAGAGTCAGCCAGTGCTGATTCCAATGGAGTATGTGATGAAACACAACGTCGAGGTGATGATGTCCGAGGCCGAGGTGGCCGCCCGGATTGCCAAGCTGGGTGAAGAGATCACCGCCCGTTATCAGGGTTCGGATGAGGTGGTGATGATTGGCCTCTTGCGCGGCTCCTGTGTCTTCCTGGCGGATCTGTGCCGTCAGTGCCAGCTGCCCATCACCCTGGACTTCATGACCGCATCCAGTTACGGCTCCGGCATGCACAGCACCCGGGATGTGCGCATCCTCAAAGACCTGGATGACGACATCAAGGGCAAGGACGTGGTGATCGTCGAAGACATCATCGACACCGGTTACACCCTCAACAAGGTGCGCGAGATCCTCTCCCTGCGCGAGCCCAAATCCCTGGCCATCTGCACCCTGCTGGACAAACCGTCCCGCCGCGAGGTGCACGTGCCGGTGGACTGGATCGGCTTCTCCATTCCCGACGAATTCGTGGTAGGCTGCGGCATCGATTACGCCCAGAAGTATCGTAACCTGCCCTTCATCGGCAAGGTGGTACCGCAGGAGTAATGTCGCCACATTGCTCATGCCTGCAGGCGGCCTAGGCCGCCTTTTCTGTCTCATAGATTCGAGATGGCACTTCGCCATCAGGGGATGTCATGAACGCACTGGAAATCAGCGGACTGAGAAAGACCTATCAGGGGGGCGTCGAAGCCCTTAAAGGCATAGATCTCACCGTCAAGCAGGGGGACTTCTTCGCATTGCTTGGGCCAAACGGGGCGGGCAAGTCCACCACCATCGGCGTGATCAGCTCTCTGGTCAACAAGAGCGCCGGCAAGGTCAAGGTATTCGGCCACGACATCGACACCGATCTGGAGCTGGCCAAGGCCCAGCTCGGCCTGGTGCCCCAGGAGTTCAACTTCAGCCAGTTCGAGAAGGTGAGCCAGATAGTCACCCACCAAGCCGGTTTCTATGGGGTGCCGAGGGCCGAGGCCAAGGTGCGCGCCGAAAAATACCTGCGCCAGCTCGACCTGTGGGACAAGCGCGACATGGCGGCCCGCACCCTGTCGGGGGGCATGAAGCGCCGGCTGATGATAGCCCGCGCCCTGATGCACGAACCCAAGCTGCTGATCCTGGACGAACCGACCGCCGGGGTGGACATCGAGATCCGCCGCTCCATGTGGAGTTTCCTCAAGGATCTCAACGAGCAGGGGGTCACCATCATACTCACCACCCATTATCTGGAAGAGGCCGAGATGCTGTGCCGCAACATCGGCATCATCGACAAGGGGCGCCTCATCGAGCACACCAGCATGAAGAACCTGCTGGGCAAGCTGGGACGCGAAACCTTCCTGCTGGATCTGGTGCCTGGCAGCCAGGTGCCGACCCTGCCCGAGTTCAACGGCCGCATGCAGGATGAACATACCCTGGAGGTGGAGCTGGACAAGAGCCAGTCCCTCAACAGCCTGTTCGAGCAGCTCTCCGCCCAGGGGGTGAAGGTGCTGAGCATGCGCAACAAGGCAAACCGGCTGGAAGAGCTGTTCGTCAACCTGGTAGAGGAGGGACGCAAAGCATGAATCCCATGACCTATTACATCGCCTTCAAGAGTATCCTGGCCAAGGAAGTGAGCCGCTTCACCCGGATCTGGATCCAGACCCTGGTGCCGCCGGCCATCACCATGAGCCTCTATTTCGTCATCTTCGGCAACCTCATCGGCTCGCGCATCGGCGACATGGGGGGCTTCAGCTACATGGAGTTCATCGTGCCCGGCCTCATCATGATGTCGGTCATCACCAACTCCTACTCCAACGTCGCCTCCTCCTTCTACAGCGCCAAGTTCCAGCGCAACGTGGAGGAGCTGCTGGTGGCCCCCGTGCCCAACTACATCATCATCGCCGGCTATGTGGGCGGCGGCGTGGCCCGGGGTCTGTGTGTCGGCCTCATCGTCACCCTGGTGTCGCTCTTCTTCGTGCCGTTGCAGATCCACCATCTGTTCAGCGTCTGCTTCACCGTGCTGCTCACCTCCATCCTGTTCTCCCTGGGGGGGCTGATCAACGCCGTGTTCGCGAAGTCGTTCGATGACATCAGCATCATCCCGACCTTCATCCTGACGCCGCTCACCTATCTGGGCGGGGTCTTCTACTCCATCAGTCTGCTGCCGCCGTTCTGGCAGGGGGTCTCCCAGGTGAACCCCATCATCTACATGGTGAACGCGTTCCGCTACGGCTTCCTCGGCATCTCCGACGTGCCGCTCGGCACCGCCTACCTCATCATCATCGGCTTCATCGTCGCCCTCTACGGTCTGGCCTGGTGGCTGATCTCCCGGGGAACCGGGCTGCGTCACTGAGTGACCACCATAAAAAAGGCGCCGAAAGGCGCCTTTTTTATGTGTTGATGGTCTGCCTCAAAGGGCAGGGGCGTCATAGTCCGCCGGCTCGTCGCTGTAGATACAGACGTTCCACTTGGCGGCCAGGCCATCGTCGGCGAGGCAGTAGCGCTCGAAGAAGGCCTTGATCTCGGCGCGCTGGCAGTGGGCCTCGAAGCTGGCCATGTCTTGCCAGATCTCGTTGAAGACGATGGGGAAGCTCTCCCCCTCGGCGAAGGGGCTCGGGATATGGCGGGTGACTCTGTATTGCAGGCAGCCATCTTCGCGCAGGGTGTTGGGCTCCAGCCCCTGGAGCACGGCGAACAGGGCCTGCTCCTGGCCCGGCTTGGGCAGGAACTGGGCGATGCAATAGACCTTCTTGGACACGGGATTCTCCTGATCAGGGGTGAGTGAGGGGGACGACGCAGTTGTCGATAAGGCGGGCCTTGCCGAGGAAGGCCGCCATCAGGATCACCAGCCGCTGGCTGGTGGCGCTGGCTGCTTCGAGGGTGTCGGCATCGACGATGTCGATGGCGTCGGTCCTGAGCCCGGCCCCGTCGAGACGGGCGCTGGCGGTGGCGACCAGGGCGGCCAGATCCCGGTTGCCCCCGGTTATCTGCTCGGCTATCCAGTGCATGGTGCGCGCAAGCTCGGGGGCCAGGGCCCGCTCGGCGGCGGTCAGGTAGCCGTTGCGCGACGACAGCGCCAGCCCGTCCTCGGCCCGCACCGTGGGCACGCCGATGATCGCGATGGGCATGGCCATGTCGGCCACCATCTTGCGGATGAGGGCCAGCTGCTGGTAATCCTTCTGGCCGAAGCAGGCCACATCCGGTTGCACCAGGTTGAACAGCTTGGTGACCACGGTACTGACGCCGCGAAAGTGACCCGGGCGCAGGGCCCCTTCCAGCAGGGAAGAGATACCGGGCACCTCGACGAAGGTCTGGCTGGCGAGTCCCTCTGGATACATGATCTCCGGGGTCGGGGTGAACACCAGATCCACCCCGGCGGCCTCGAGGGCGGCGCAATCCTGCGCCAGGGTACGGGGATAGTTGGCGAGATCCTCGGCCTTGTCGAACTGCATGGGGTTGACGAAGATGCTGACCACCACCTTGTCACCGTGGCGGCGGGCCTCATCGACCAGGGTCAGATGGCCCTGATGCAGGTTGCCCATGGTGGGGACGAATGCGATGGCGCGCCCTTCGCGGCGCCACTGGCCTATCTGTTCACGCAGGGGGAGGGGGTTGTTCACGACCAACATCGGCGGTTCACCTTCAGAGGAATCAAACAAGAGAGGGATAAATCGGTCTGGCAGACGATGGGAGATGGGGGCATGGCCCCCATCTCGACAGGGTCAGGCTCAGTTGAAGCAGTGCTCGGGGCCCGGGAAGGTACCCTCGCTCACCTGCTGGATGTAGAGGCGCACGGCGGCGTGCATGTCACCGGTCTCGGCCAGGAAGTTCTTGGTGAACTTGGGCACATAGCCGGAGGTGATGCCGAAGGCGTCGTGCATCACCAGGATCTGGCCGTCGGTGGCCGGGCCCGCGCCTATGCCGATCACCGGGATGCGCAGCGCCTTGGTGATGCGCTCGGCCAGGGCGACCGGTACGCATTCGAGCACCAACAACTGGATGCCCGCTTCTTGCAGGCAGAGGGCCTGGCGGTAGATCTCCTGGGCGTGGAACTCGTCACGGCCCTGCACCTTGAAGCCGCCAAACACGTGGACGGATTGCGGGGTCAGCCCCAGGTGGCCACAGACAGGCACGCCGTTGCGGGTGAGGTGACGGATGCTCTCGCACAGCCAGTCGCCCCCTTCCATCTTCACCATGCGGGCACCGGCGGCCATCAGGCGGGCGGCATTGCCATAGGTCTGTTCCGGCGTGGCATAGCTCATGAAGGGCAGGTCGGCCACCACCAGCGCCTTGTCGGCGCCGCGGGCCACGCAGCGGGTGTGGTAGACCATGTCATCCATGGTGACGCCGAGGGTGTCGCTGCCCCCCTGCAATACCATGCCGAGGGAATCGCCGATGAGCAGCACCTGGGCGCCCTCGTCGTCGAACAGCTTGGCGAAGGTGGCATCGTAGGCGGTGATGGCGGTGATTTTATGACCGTCCTGCTTCATCTTCAGCAGGCTGGCGGTGGTGATCTTGCTCACTTGGATGGCTCCTAGGGGTGGGCTGCCGGGGCTATGATGGCGAGATCATTGCGCGGGCAGCGGGCTACCAGGTCGTTGAGCGGGGTGCCGCAGGGCAGCACCAGAGCGGGCGCAATCTCGGCCAGGGGCAGCAGCACGAACTCCCGCTCCTTCATGCCGTAGTGGGGGACGGTCAGGCGTTCGCTCTGGATGGACTCGGCCCCATAGAGCAGCAGATCCAGATCCAGGCTCCTCGGCCCCCATCTCTCTTCCTTGCGCACACGTCCTTGTTCCAGCTCGATGCTTTGCAGTTGATCCAGCAAGGCCAGGGGCGCGAGCCGGGTTGTCAGACGCACCACGGCATTGACGTAGTCCGGCTGATCGGCAGGCCCCATGGGACGGCTGCTGTAAAAAGAGGAGGCCTGTTGCAAGGTGCTCTCGGGCAGGGCCGCCAGTGCGCTGACGGCGCGGCACGCCTGGCCGAGGGGGTCGGCCAGGTTGGAGCCGATGGCAACATAGACCTCGGTCATCATTCTGCCGCTTTGGGCTTGCGGCGACGGGGACGGCGACGGTTGCGGCCGTTGCCGCTGCGCTTCTCGCCCTGGGGCTTGTCCGCGCTCGGGCGATCGCTGCTGCGGGTCGCTTCCCGTTGCAGCTGCGGGCGCACGTCCGGGTTGGACTCCAGGTAGCGCTCCCACCAGCTGGCCAGCTCGCCCAGGCCCCGTTCGACCCGGTTGCGCAGCAACAGAAAGTCGAAGGCGGCGCGGAACTTGGGATGCTCCATGGCCCGCTCCGGGTGGCGACCCTGACGGCGAGTCAAGCGACTCTGCAGGGCCCAGATGTCGCGCACATCCGTGGTGAAGCGGCGCGGCACGGCGATGATCCGCACCTGGGCGTCGAGCACCTCGTTGATGGCCAGCATGAAGGCATCATGCCAGGGCAGGCCGCTCTCGTTCTCCAGCACCCGTGCCCGGGCCTCGACACAGCCCCACAGCAGGGAGGCGTAGAGGAAGGCGGGGGTGACCCGCTTCTCTTCACGTACCCGGGTATCGGTATCCGTCAGGGCATGTTCGATGAACTGCTCGAACGGCGAGTTGCCGTGGGGGGTAAACAGGGCGGCTACCTGGGGGAAGAGTTGTTGGAACAGACCGTATTCCCGCAGCAGCTTGTAGGTGGCCAGGCCATCGCCGGCCAGGAACAGCTTGAGGGTCTCCTCGAACAGGCGGGCCGCCGGAATGTCTTGCAGCAGCGGCGCCAGCTCCTTGATGGGGGCGGCGGTACGCGGGCTGATGTGCATGTCCAGCTTGGCGGCGAAGCGCACGGCGCGCAGCATGCGCACCGGGTCTTCCCGATAGCGGGTCTCGGGGTCGCCGATCAGCTCCAGTTTGCGCTCGGCCAGATCCTCGATGCCCCCCTCGAAATCGTGCAGGGTGAAATCCTTGGCACTGTAGTAGAGGGCATTGACGGTGAAGTCGCGGCGCTCGGCATCCTCTTCGATGGTGCCGTAGACGTTGTCGCGCAGCAGCATGCCTTCATCGCTCTGGGCCGAGAGATGGCGGCTGTTGTTGACCTGATGATGGTGGCCGCGGAAGGTGGCCACCTCGATCACGTCGCGACCGAACACGATGTGGGCCAGGCGGAAGCGGCGACCGATGAGGCGGCAGTTGCTGAACAGCGCCTTGATCTGCTCCGGGGTGGCGTTGGTGGCGATGTCAAAATCCTTTGGCGTCCTGCCGAGCAGAATGTCCCGGACACCTCCGCCGACCAGATAGGCGTCATAGCCGCCCTTGTTGAGGCGATAGAGGACCTTGAGGGCATTCTCACTGATCTCTTTGCGCGAGATGGGGTGCTGGTCACGGCTCAGCGTGCGTCTTGGTCCGACGCTCGGCTGGGCGGCAGTCTGGACAGGCTCTTGAGTCGCGATAGACTCTTCGCCCTCTTCCTTGCCGAGCACCTTGCGGCAAAAGTTTGCGATCTGGGAAAAAATGGTACACCTCTTCATGACTTCAGATTGACGGAAGGCCAACTTGAAAATAGCGGCCTGTCATAGCTCAGCTTGACGGAAGGCCAATTTGCAAATAGCGGCCTATCCTAGCGCAGCTTGACGGGAGGCCGACTCGAAAACAGCGGCCTATCATAGTACAGCTTGACGGAAGGCCGAAAAATAGCGGCCTATCATAGCTCAGCCTTGACCAAATGAAAAACCGTGCGGTCCGGGGTCAAGTTTCCGGCGCCGGTTGTAGCGTTTTCGGCACCCGATCCAGCCGCCAGTGAGCGATGGCCCAGGCGATGATCTCAGGGACCGAGCCGGCGGCCAGCACCTCGGGCGGCTGCTGGCCGAGAAAGCGCAAGGCCTGGATCAGAGTGGGTCTCACCTCGTTCAGGCACAGGGCCGGGGCATGGTTCTGCTTGGACAGCTTGTTGCCATCCCCCAGCACCGCCAGCGGCAGATGTACCCAGGCGGGCACCTCGGCGCCGAGGGCCCGGTAGAGGGCGATCTGGCGCACCGTGGGCTCGAGCAGGTCGGCACCGCGCACTATCTCGGTGATGCCCGCATCCATGTCGTCCACCACCACCGCCAGGTTGTAGGCGTAGAGTCCGTCCCGGCGGCGGATGATGAAGTCCTCCTCAGCCAGGGCCGGGGTCACCTGGATGGGGCCGAGCAGGCCATCCTCGAAGCCGTAGACGGGGTGGCGCTGGCGGATGCGGGCGGCGCAACCCTGGGGGGCCAGCCCCAGCTCGCGGCAATGGCCGTTGTAGAGGCCGCCCCTAGCCGCTATCTCGCGCCGGGTGCAGCGACACCAGTAGAGATCCCCGTCCCGATAGAGCCGCTCGATGATCTCGTCGTAGCGGCCATGGCGCCGGCTCTGGTACACCACCTCGCCATCCCACTCGAGTCCGTAAGCCACCAGAGCTTGCAGGATCAGGCTGGCCGCCCCGGCCATCTCCCGTGGCGGATCCAGATCTTCGATGCGCACCAGCCAGCGTCCTCCCCGGGATCGGGCCTGCAGGAAGCTGCCCAGCGCCGCGACCAGGGAGCCAAAATGGAGCGGACCGGACGGGGAGGGGGCGAAGCGTCCCACATAGGGGGCACAGATGGCTGGATTCAGGGGCATGACGGCAGAGACGAGGTAGGCATGGAGGCGCCATTCTCGCGCCGGGGCGGTAAAAGCTCAATAAAAAAGGGAGCAGTGTGCTCCCTTTTCTATTCCAGCCGGGCGAGGGCCCGGACGGTGCAAACGGGGGATCAACCCGCCATCTGTTTCTCTTTGATCTCGGCCAGCGTCTTGCAGTCCACGCACAGATCGGCGGTAGGACGTGCCTCGAGGCGGCGGATGCCGATCTCGATGCCGCAGTGTTCGCAATAACCGAAGTCGTCATCGTCCAGCAGCAGCAAGGTCTTCTCGATCTTCTTGATCAGCTTGCGCTCACGATCGCGGGTGCGCAGTTCGAGGGCAAATTCCTCTTCCTGTGCGGCGCGGTCCACGGGATCCGGGAAGTTGGCAGCCTCATCCTTCATGTGATCGACGGTGCGGTCTACTTCCTGCATCAATTGATTGCGCCAGGCCCCCAGGATCTTGCGGAAATGAGCCTTCTGTTGGTCATTCATGTACTCCTCACCCGGCTTCTCCTGGTAAGGCGCAACTCCCGCAATGGCCAGGGGGCCCAGAGATTTCCTGATTTCGCCTGTTGGCATGCCCTGTCTCCTAATTCAGCACGCAATCGTGCCATCCATAAATTGAGGGCGGTATCTATAGCAGAAGGGTAACGGCTAGGCAAACGAGCAGTGCCAAATATGTTATCCAATCCCACTTTTATCAGCCACACTCGGGTCGCACAAACCAGATTCAAACGGAATAAATCCATCAGGTTCCATGCGCTGCACCCCTAGATGGGGGCGGTAGCATAAAATTTCAACCCCTGCCAACCGAGCCTGCTCAACAAGCTGACTATAGTGCGGATCTATCCAGGCTGCCGGGCGAACCCGAATGATACCCGTGTGCAGCACCATGAACAGCAGCACGGCCCTGTGGCCCGCCGCCTTCATGGACATCAGCTCGCGCAGGTGCTTGGCGCCCCGTGCCGTCACCGCATCGGGGAAGTAGCCAAGGCCGACCCCCTCCCGCTCGTCGAGCAGGGTCACCGACTTCACCTCTATATAGCAATCCGCCCGGCCCTGGCCCTGCAGCAGGAAGTCGATGCGGCTGTTCTCCTCGCCATACTTCACCTCGGCCTTGAGGGTGTCATAGCCGGAGAGGGGGGCGAGGGCGTCTCGCTCGAGCAGTTCCCGGGTCAGCATGTTGGCCCGGGCCGTGTTGACGCAGATGAGGTGACCGGCCGGGCTCTGGGCTATCTCCCAGCTGTGGGGCAGCTTGCGCTTGGGGTTGCTCGAGGTGGAGTACCAGACCCGGGTGCCCGAGTCGGCGCACCCTGTCATGGCGCCGGTGTTGGCGCAGTGAATGGTGAGCGCCTGGCCATCATCGAGCTGTATGTCGGTGAGGAAGCGCTTGTAGCGGCGCAGCAGCAGACCGGATTGCAGGGGGGGATCAAATTCCATCTGTGTTTTTTACTCGTGGTCGCAGGGGCCAGCAGGCCAGAGGCTCGTAGCGGACCCCATCCGGGGTCGAGGTGGATTGATAGAGGCAGAACCGGGTGGCCTGCCAGAGAAAGTCGGGGGCCGGGGTGGCGGGGGCCTCCCCTGCCTTGCGCGACAGGGTGACATGGGGGGTATAACCCTGCTCGCCATTGCCAAGGCCGATGCGCTCGCCGTGGCGGCGCAGCGCCCTCGCCAGCACGGTCAGCTCGTTGGGCCAGGCCCGCGGGCCGACCCAGGCCGCCTTGGCCCGGGGAAACCAGCCTGTGCGATCCAGGGCGATGGTCAGGGGCGGGCAGTGCTGGCGCGCCCCCGCCGCGAGCAGCTGCTGGCGCTGCTGTTCGCTGGCCTCGCCGAGGAAGGCCAGGGTGAGGTGCAGATTGGCCTGGGGCACCCCCTGGCCTGGCCAGGGGTGCCGGTCGCGCCAGGTGACGAGGGGCAAACTGATCTCGTCGAGGGGCAGGGCAAAAAAGAGTCGGGACATGCATTTGGGTTCACGCTGATGCCAGGGCCCCATTCTATGGCAGAATAGGCGGCGTTTTTAAGCCAGTTGCAGAAGGTTTTCGCCGCTTTGTCCCCATTACCCATAGTTGCCGTGTTGCCCGATCTGTTCGCCGCCCTGGAGGCGGGGAACAGCGTGATCCTGCAGGCGCCCCCTGGTGCGGGCAAGTCGACCCTGCTGCCCCTGGAGCTGGTGCGCCAGCAGCGGCTGCCCGGGCGCATTATCATGCTCGAGCCCAGGCGCCTCGCGGCGCGCAATATCGCCAGCTTCCTGGCGCGCCAGCTCGGGGAGAAGGTGGGGGAGCGCATCGGGCTGCGGGTGCGGGGGGAGAGCCGCACCAGTGCGGCCACCCGGCTCGAAATCGTGACCGAGGGGGTGCTGACCCGGATGTTGCAGCAAGACCCCGAGCTGACCGGCGTGTCCCTCGTCATCTTCGACGAATTCCATGAGCGCAGCCTGCATGCCGACACCGCCCTGGCCTTCGCCATCGAGAGCCAGCAGGGGCTGAGGGAGGACCTCAGGTTGCTGATCATGTCCGCCACCCTGGAGGGCATGGCCCTCGAGCAGCTGTTGCCGGATGCCCCCGTCATTCGCGCCGAGGGGCGCAGCTTCCCCATCGAGTACCACTATCGTCCCGCCAATCGCCAGCAGTGGCTGGAGCCCCAGGTGGGCGCCGTGGTGTTGGAGGCGCTGGCGGTCCGGCCGGGCAGCGCCCTGGTGTTTCTGCCGGGTCAGGGGGAGATAGAGCGGCTCGCCCAGTGGCTGGAGGGGCGGCTGCCGGACGATGTGCGCCTCGCCCCCCTCTATGGCCGCCTCGACATGGCGGCGCAGCAGGCCGCCATCGCCCCGGCGCCGGCCGGCCGGCGCAAGCTGGTGCTCACCACCAATGTGGCGGAGACCTCCCTCACCATAGAGGGGATCGGCATGGTCATCGACAGCGGGCTGGAGCGGCGCGCCAGCTTCGACTTGAGAAGCGGCGTCACCCGGCTGGAGACCCGCCAGATCGCCAAGGCATCCGCTACCCAGCGGGCAGGCCGGGCCGGTCGCCTCGGTCCCGGGGTCTGCTACCGGCTCTGGAGCGGCGAGGTGCAGGAGCGCCTCCCCGAGCAGAGCCCCCCCGATATCCTGACCCAGGAGCTGACCGGTCTGCTGCTCGATGCCGCCCAGTGGGGCGCCAGGGTGGAGAGTCTGCCGTTGCTGGACCAGCCCCCGGCGGCGGCCCTGGCCAGCGCCCGGCGGCTGCTGGTGACCCTGGGGGCCATGGCGCCGGGGAGTGAGCAACAGCTGACCCCTGAGGGCAGGGCCATGGCGGCCCTGGGAACCCATCCTCGTCTGGCTCGCCTGTTGCTGCGGGCCCGGGAGCTGGAGGGGGAGGGTCTGACAGGGATTGTCGCCGATGCCGCCTATCTGGTGGCGCTGCTGGAAGAAGATCTGCGAGGATCCGAGCGCCTCGGCGTGCTGTTTCATCGCCGTCAGGGCGCCCTGCGCCAGGGGGCGGCCCGCTGGTTCGAACGCCTCGGGCTCAGGGCTGGCGCCGCGCAGCCCGGTCCCCAGGGCCAGTGGCTCGGCCTGCTCTGCGCCCTCGCCTGGCCGGACCGAATAGGCAAGCTGCGCAGCGGCCATCGTTATCAACTCAGTGGTGGGGTGAGCTGCGATCTGGTAGAAGGTCATCCCTGTCAGGGCGCCCAGGGGTTGGTCGCCGTCGAGATGGGGCAAAATGATCGCGGCAGCCGCATCTTCATCGCCGAGCCGGTCGAACTGGACGAGCTGGTGCGTCAGCTGCCCGAGCTGGTGAGGGAGCGCCAGTGGTTCGACTGGGACGAGCGGGAGGAGCGGGTGCGGGCCGAGCGCCAGCAGGTGATAGGCGAACTGGTGCTCGGCCAGCGGCCGCTGGAGGATCTGTCGGACGAGCAGAAGGGGCGCTGCCTGTTGCAGGGCATTCGTCGCAAGGGGCTGCACGTGCTGCCCTGGGACGAGGGCAGCGAGGGGCTGCTGGCCCGGTTGCGCTGCGCGGCCGACTGGCTGCCGGACGAGGGCTGGCCCGCCATGGACGACGAGAGTCTGCTGGCGCGCCTCGAGGAGTGGCTGCTGCCGGCCCTGAGCGGCATGACCCGGCTGGAGCAGCTCAAGAGGCTCAACCTCTCCGAGCTGCTGCGCCAGTCCCTGCCCTGGCCCTTGCCCAGGCGGCTGGACGAGGCGCTGCCGAGCCACTTCTCCGCCCCCACCGGCAGCCGGGTGCGGATCCGCTATCAGCCGGGCCAGGCCCCGGTGATCCCGGTGCGGATCCAGGAGATGTTCGGTCAGGCCAGCACGCCCTGCGTGGCCGATGGCCGGGTGGCCCTGGTGGTGGAGCTGCTCTCCCCGGCCCAGCGGCCGTTGCAGATCACCGCCGATCTCGGCGCCTTCTGGGCGGGCTCCTACGAGCAGGTGAAGAAGGAGATGAAGGGGCGCTATCCCCGCCACTACTGGCCTGACAACCCGCTTGAGGCCATGCCGACCCGGGTGACCAAGAAAAAGATGGGGCTCTAGCCAGCACAGCCAGAGCACCAGAAAGGCCCGGCGGGGCCGTGAGCCGCAAGAGGATGGACCGCCGCAGTGCGGGCACCCATCCCAGCGCCGGGACAAGCCCCCGGCGAGCGACAACAGAACAAGAGGTGAGCCCGGCATCCAGGCCGGCTCAGGCCCGGTCGGCGACATGACCGACCGTTTACTCCGTCGGCAACGGCGACATAACGACATAGAGAAGAGGAACCATGGCAACCCAACGACGCAAGCGCACCCCGAAGAAGGCGGCGCCCAAACGCACCCTCTGGCGCACGCTGTTCTGGCTTGGCTTCAAGCTCTCCCTGGTGGTTGCCGCCTTCCTGGTGGTCTTTGGCATCTATCTGGATACCAAGGTGCGCGAGCGCTTCGACGGCGAGAAGTGGCAACTGCCGGTCATGGTCTACAGCCGCCCGCTGGAGCTCTACCCGGGGCAGCGACTGTCGCGGGATCAGATGCTGCGCGAGCTCAAGATGCTGAGCTACAAGCCGGTGCGCCAGCCCCATACCCCGGGCGAATACAGGGTGGAGGGCAATACCATAGAGCTGGTGCGCCGGCCGTTCGACTTCTATGACGGCGCCGACAAGGCGCGCGCCATGCGCCTCTCCTTCAACGGACCCCGGCTGGACAAGATCCAGTCCATGGAGAACCAGCGTCAGCTGGGGTATGCCCAGATGGACCCCGTGCTGCTGGACAGGCTCAATCCCGAAGGGCGGGAGGATCGCCTGCTGGTGCGCCTGGCGGAGGTGCCCGACAGCCTGCTCATCACCCTGCTCACCACGGAAGACAGAGACTTCTATCAGCACGGGGGGGTGAGCCCTGTGGCCATCATGCGCGCCATGGCGGCCAACCTGCTGGCGGGCCGCACGGTGCAGGGGGGCAGTACCCTCACCCAGCAGCTGGCCAAGAACTTCTTCCTGACCCGGGAGCGCAGCCTGTGGCGCAAGCTGCAGGAGGCCTACATGGCGGTGCTGATTGACTACCGCTACAGCAAGGACGAGATCCTGGAGGCCTACCTCAACGAGGTCTATCTGGGGCAAAACTTCTCGCAAGGGGTCTACGGCTTCGGGCTGGCCTCCTACTTCTATTTCGGGGTGCCGGTCAACGAGCTGGAGATCGATCAGGTCGCCCTGCTGGTGGGGCTGGTGAAGGGGCCTTCCTATTACGATCCCTGGCGCTATCCGGAGCGGGCCAAGGCGCGCCGGGATCTGGTGCTCAAACTGCTGGCGGATCACGGCAGCCTGACCCAGCCCGAGTACCAGCTTGCCAGCAAGCAGCCGCTCGGCATCATCACCCGGGGCAAGATGAGCTATGGCCGCACCCCGGCCTTCATGAACCTGCTCAAGCGCGAGGTGCAGAGTCGCTTCGGCGGGGATCTGCTCAGCCAGTCCGGCCTCAAGATCTTCACCAGCCTGGATCCCATCGCCCAGCACGCCGCCGAGCAGGCGGTGGAGTCGGGTCTGGCCACCATAGAGAAGCAGCGGGGCAAGAAGAAGCTGGAGGCGGCCATGGTGGTCTCCGACTGGCGCAAGGGGGAGGTGGTCGCCCTGGTGGGGGGACGGGATCCCCGCTACGCCGGCTTCAACCGTGCCCTGGATGCCCGTCGTCAGATAGGCTCCCTGGTCAAGCCGGCCGTCTATCTCACCGGTCTCTCCAGCGGCCTGACCCTGGGCACGCCGCTCAAGGATCAGCCCATCCGCATTCGCGGCAAGGATGGCCAGCTGTGGACACCCCAGAACTATGACCGCAAGTTCCGCCAGAGCGTGCCCCTGATGGAGGCGCTGGCCCACTCCCTCAACGTGCCCACGGTCAACCTGGGCTTGCAGGTGGGACTGGACAAGGTGGTCGATACCCTGCACAAGCTGGGGGTCGAGCAGGAGATCCAGCCCTATCCCTCCCTGGTGCTGGGGGCGGTGGCGCTCTCGCCCATGGAGGTGAACCAGATGTATCTGCCCATCGCCAACCAGGGCCTGACTCAGCCGCTGTCGGCCATTCGCGCCGTGGTGGGAGGGGATGGCAAGCTGGTGTATCAGCATGATCAGAGCGCCAAGCGGGTCGCGGATCAGGATGCCAGCTGGCTGACCCTGTTCGCCATGACCAAGACGGTGAGCGAGGGCACGGCGCGCTCCCTCACCGCCCGCTTCCCGGGCATCACCATGGCGGGCAAGACGGGCACCACCAACGAGCTGCGGGACTCCTGGTTCGCCGGCATGGACAACAGCGAGCTGGTCAGCGTCTGGGTCGGTCGGGATGACAACACCCCGGCGGGTCTGACCGGTTCCAGCGGTGCGCTCCAGCTGTTCAGCGGCTACCTGGGTCAGCGGGGGGTCAACAGCCTGACCCTCAACATGCCCAAGGGGGTGAGCTGGGCCAGCTTCGCCCGCGCCAGCGGCACCCGGGTCTCGGCCAACTGCCCCGGCAGCCTGCAGGTACCGGCCAAGCTGGCCAGCCTGCCGGCCCCCGCCAGTTGTGGTGGCAGCCCGGACAGCGCCCTGGATCAGTGGTTCAGCGGTTTCTTCAACTAACCTGTGATGGGCTGCGGCGGCAGCCCATTTTTGTAGGAGTCTTCATGGGTTCATCCCTGCTTGGCGGTATCCACCATCTGGCCATCATCGCCAGCGACTATCAAATCTCCCGGCGCTTCTATCACGAGGTGCTGGGACTGCCCATCATCAACGAGACCCTGCGCGAGGCACGGCAATCCTGGAAGCTGGATCTGGCCCTGCCAGATGGCAGCCAGATAGAGCTGTTCAGCTTCCCGTCCCCCCCGGCGCGGCCGAACCGGCCAGAGGCATGCGGTCTGCGCCATCTGGCGTTCCGGGTGCCGGCCCTGGCGCCCGTGCTGGCCCACCTCGAGGCTCACGGCATCGCGGTGGAGCCAGTCCGGGTCGATGAGCTGACCGGCTGCCGTTTCACCTTCTTCGCCGATCCAGACGGCCTGCCCCTCGAACTGGTGGAGCAGCCCTGAGCGGCATATAAAGCGCATTGAGCGACCCATAGCGCCCTGGTGACAGGCGCGCCAGCGAGGGGGGGGGCGGCGCCAGCGCGGCGCACTCAACCCCCATTTGCGACCAGGGATGACCCCGGCCGGCGAGGGCCGGCAGAGCCGGGCGATGAACCCGCCCCAGGGGCGATACCGGATCAGGAGACGCGAATGACAAGAGGGATCTTGAGGCGAGGTGCGGGCTCCCTGGGCTGGCTGCTGCTGAGCCTGCTGCCAGGCCCCGGGGCCTGGGCCGCCCCCGACTGGGCGCTGGTGCGGGAGCAGGGCCCTGTCCGGCTCTGGGCCAGAGCCCATCCCCCCGGCCCCTTCCAGGCCCTCAGGCTGGAGATGCGGGTAGCGGCAAGGCCTGCCGCCCTGCTGGCGGTGCTGCGGGACACGAGCCGTCACAGCCAGTGGTTGCCGGGCAGCCGGGAGGTGCGACTGCTCGCCAGGCCGACGCCCTTGGAGGATCTGGTCTACATCCGGTTGGCGGCGCCCTGGCCTGCAAGAGACAGGGAGCTCATCACCCGCTCCCGCCTCGAGTGGCTGCCCGGTTGCGGCTTGCGCCTGCGGGTCTGGGCCGACGCCGATGCGCTGCCTCCGACCCCGGGACTGATGCGGATCCGCGCGAGCCAGGGGCTGTGGCAGGCGACGCCGCTCGGGGCGGGGGAGAGCCTCATTCGCCTCGAAACCTACACCCATCCCGGGGGCCAGCTGCCGGGTTGGCTGGTCAATCGGGTCGCCGCCAGCTCCGCCTTCGAGAGTTTCCTGGCGATTCATTCCCTGATGCCACGGGTGAATGCCCAGGCGGTTGCAGTGGTCGAGGCTAATTGTGCTAAAAATCAATAGAGGATTGAGATAAGCGGCTGATATTTTTGATTATATTGGTTGTAAAGTTAATGAATAAATATTGTAACCAGTTTAATTCTCCTCTTATCAGTGCATTAGATGCTGTGGGGACTCAGGCGGTCTCAGTGTTGACTGGTGGCCTCTCCATCCTGACCTAGAGTCCTAAAGACGTCGAGTTCAGGCTCGGCAGTTGAGTCTGGCATCGGCACTGTCGCAAAGGTGGTTACCCCGACTCCAGGTTCTGCATCGGCAGGGCCTCAAGGTGGTCAATGACGATCGCCTGTCATAACGCTGCTCTCCCGGTCAAGGTCGGGGAGCCCATTGTCTATGTACCCTCATGCGCTTGGTGCAGACAGTTGTCCAAGGATCGAGTTATGAAGGGTCTAACCCAATCGTTCACCCCATTGCGGACCGCCTGTGCCGCAGCCCTGCTCATGTGTCATCCCGCCACTGCCAATATCTGGGTCAACAGTGATGCCGATGTCATGGCGGCAGGGGTCAATCTCAATCAACAGGTGTGTATGGCCGATGCCTATATCAAGGCAGGAGGGAAGGGAATGTCCAATGTCATTGGCGAATCCCTGAACTGTACGGCAAACGATGTGGCTATCACCCAGGTGGTCCCGACCAACCCGACCCAGGAGTGTACCCTGGGCGAGGTATTCACCTTCAACGCGAATGTGACCGTCAGTGCCAATGCTTCCGAGCGTTGGGATACCACCTTCTATCTGCCCCTCAATGGCATGAGCCCACAGCTGGTACAGGGAGCCAATGCCCAAAATTGCAGCCTGGTCATCCCCAAACCGGGTGAGGAGGGGGCTTCCCAACTCGATGGTGACCAGTGCGGGGATATCAAGAAGGCGGAGCTGACCAATGGCCTCTATGTCCTGCAAAACGAGCCCATCACCATGCAGTGCGTGGATGCGGACGGGGACAACAGGGCCGATTTCAGCTATTGCGCGGCCTGGGACAACATCTCCCGCAACAACTGTACGCTGGCGGCGGATCCCGTGGTGGGCCAGGTGCCCAACAACAAGTCGAAATGCAACTGTGACACCTTCAACATCGCCGTCTTCATCAAGCCCAAGCCCCCCACCATCAGCAAGGTCTTGATAGGATCAGATCAGGCGAGTGAGCCCGAGGGTAGCTTCAAGTACCAGCTGACCATGACCAAGGACGCTGGGCCTGCGGATCTGGTGGTGACCGGCCTGCGTGACATAGTGCGCTCCAGCACGGATGCAGGGGTCTTCGCGGACTTCGATCTGAGTAGCGCCAGTGATGTGACCGCGGGCAACCTGACACTGCTTGGCACCCATCCTGACAACAGCTGTGATGATCATCTGAGTCTGCCTCAGACGCTCACTACCGCATCCCCCAGCCTGTCGTGCGTGCTGGTGATGCAGGTGAAAGATGAGGACTTGCCCGATGATGGCTCGCCCGAACTCTATCAGGACTTTGTCCGGGCCATGACCGAGGACGTCAAGGGAAACCCCATCGGCAACAGTCAGTGCGACCCGACCGATGGAGACCCGGACAACGACAGCGGCAATTGCTCCAATGTGGTCACCGTCAAGATGCTCAATGTGGATCCTGTCCTGGCCATCACCAAGCAGCCCATGACGGGCCCGGGCCTGCGCCAGGTTGGCGGCGCCTGGTTTATCGATGAGCCGGGAAATGTGACCTATGAGGTAGTCATCAGCAACAACAGCCCGGTCGATGCCGTCCTGCTGAGCTCTCTGGTGGACACGGCGATCGCGGATCTGCTGGCCGATGGTTCGGGCACCCCTGCCTGTAGCGATGGCAATGGCATGACCCTCGCCAAGGGGGGCAGCTTCGTCTGCCAGTACGTGACCAATGTCTCGATCGGACAGGGGGAAACCTATGCCAACACTGTGACGGTGGCAGGCAAGGATAACGAGGATCGGCCGGCTGGAGACAGCGCCATGGCGGCGATCACCCTGGCGACCCCCTCCATCGTCCTGGTCAAGGAGGTCGCAGCCTTCACGGGCGGGGATCTCGATGCCGTGGCCGGGTTTGGCGAAGAGGCCAATGTCAGCGAGCCGGGTGGTCAGGTGGTCTATCGCTTCACCATCACCAATAGCAACGACCTGACCCAGGAGGATTTGACCCTCAGTGAGTTCAGCGATGATGTGCTGTTTGCCAGCGCGCGTGCCAGCCCGTCGGCGACCCAGCGCAGTGATGAGTGTGACTTCACCGTTGTGGTCGCCTTTGGGACGCCTTATCAGTGCACACTGGTGGCCGATGTCACCGGCAATGCCACCGGTGAGGCGACCCTGGTCAATACGGCCCAGGTCAAGGCAATGGCCCCCAATGGTACGGAGGTGACCTCCAACCAGGACATGGCCACGGTCAACTTCCAGAATGTGTTCCCCACCATGGCGACCGATTTCGCCCTGACGGCCACTGTCTTCATCAAGGTGAAAAATACCACCTTCGAAGACATTCACCTGACCTCCCTCAAACTGCTGGGCGTGACGGTGGACGATGGTACCTTCATCGGGGCGACCGGCTTCCTCATCAGAAATGCTGGTGGAGAGTTTGGAGTCTTCACTCCGGGGGCTTGCCCGGAACCTGCCTATAGCCTGACTCTGGCGCCGGATGCTGAGTTCAGCTGTGCCTTCAGCGTCGAGTTTGCCCAGGTCTATACCCCGGAGCAGTTCAATACCTTCATCGCCAATATCGTCAGTGGCGATGCGGTGATCATTGAATTTGCCGACGAGGAGGGCAGTACCGTCAGTGCGGATGCGGCAGTCCAGATCACCACGCAATAAGTGAACAGGATGCCTCCTTAGCCCCGGCCTTGTGCCGGGGTTTTTTCTGCCCACGGCAGGCTTTTGGCGGAATGCGGGTCGTCTGGCGCAATGAAAAAGCGAGCCGGCATGCACCGGCTCGCTTTGGGCTTGGGCTCATCGGCAACAGTGGTCGTCGCGAAATGACCAGGGGTGAGTCGATGAGGCGAGGGACGGGCCCCCGATCACAAGTAATAGCAGAGTCGTTCGGCTTCTTCCCCTCTTGCTGCAGGCATTGAGTGAGCCGCAGAACGGGCTCCTCTCCGGGCCCATCTTCACGTGGTGTCATGGCTTACTTGTCTGGCTGGGTCGGGCGCAGGCTCGCCTGGACCAGGGCCGCCTCCGCCCGGGCGCCGAGGAAGACATAGAGGCCCAGCCCCACCAGCAGGCCCACGGCGCAGGCCATCACCCCCACCGCGGGCCAGAGCAGCTCGGTCTGGCCGAGGGAGCCCTTGAACAGCAGCAACAGCCCCTCGATGGAGACGGCGATCAGGATGGCGGCGATGAAGCGGGTGATGGTGCGGCGGATGGCGCTGTGGCGAAAGATGTCCTTATGAAGCAGCACCTCCTCTTCCAGTATGGTCTTGCCCAGATCGAACACCGCCAGCGCCAGGGTCAGGAAGATGATGGCGCTGAAGGCGCCGAGCCGGTTGCGGCTCTCGCCACAGGCGAGCAGGTAGAGCTCGTGCAGGCCATGCCAGATCAGGCTGGCGACGATGAGAAACAGCGCCACGCTGAGCAGCACATAGACCAGCTTGAACCAGGGGGTGAGCTTGCGGCGCTGTTTGTCCCCCATCAGCCAGGCGATCAGCTCCTGCAGGTCGAGGGTGATGAGGCGCCCTTCCCCCTGCACCTGAAGGTGCAGCGCTCCCTGGGCGGTGGGGTAGGGGGGCAGTATGGTGACGGGCCCCGCCTGGCGGGCCGTGGTGAGCACGAAGGGGTAGCGTGCCAGCGTCTTGTCCGGGTGCTGGAGCAGGCCGAGCATCAGCAGGTGCAGCTCGGGCTCGTACTCCTGATAGCGGCGAATGAGGTCGATGGGGCTCATATTGGCCATGGGAACCTCCTGAGGGTTGTCGAGAAACGGGGTCTTGCACCGAGACTGCAAGTTACGGGCCCATATTGATGGTCCGACATGACGCCTGTGTGGCGGCTGGGTGATGGGATCCTGGGGCAATGTGGGGCAAGGTGCAGCGTTGGCACCAGTTTGGTGCAAAGAAGGGCAGGGGAGGTGGGCCCGGGCGTGCGCTCGGCTCGGATTGAAAAAAGGGCCGAATGGCCCCTTTTTATGCAGAGTTCGGTGCGGCTCAGGCCTGAGCCAGCCTGGCGAAGCAGCGATCCGCCGCCGCCAGGGTATGGGCTATCTCCTGCTCGCCGTGGGCCAGGGAGAGGAAACCGGCCTCGTAGGCGCTCGGCGCCAGGTAGACCCCCTCTTCCAGCATGAGGTGATAGAAGCGCTTGAAGCGCGCCATGTCGCAGCGCTTGACCTGATCAAAGCGGCTGATCTCGACCTCGTCGGTGAAGAAGAAGCCGAACATGCCCCCCACATAGGTGATGGCGAGGGGGATGCCGTGTTTGGCTGCTGCGGCCTTGAGCCCTTCGGCGACGGCGGCGGTCTTCTCGGCCAGCTGCTGGTGCAGGCCGGGGGCTTGCAGCAGATCCAGCATGGCGAGCCCGGCGGCCATGGCGACCGGGTTGCCCGAGAGGGTGCCGGCCTGATAGACGGGGCCGGTCGGCGCTATGTGCTGCATCACCTTCTTCTTGCCACCGAAGGCACCTACCGGCATGCCGGCGCCGATGATCTTGCCGAGGGTGGTCAGGTCGGGATCCACCCCGTAGTGGGCCTGGGCGCCGCCGAGGGCGACACGAAATCCAGTCATCACCTCATCGAGGATCAGCAGGGCGCCAAACTCGTCGCAGATGGCGCGCAGTCCTTGCAGGAAGCCGGGCAGGGGCGGAATGCAGTTCATGTTGCCCGCCACCGGCTCGACGATGATGCAGGCGATCTCGTCGCCATACTGGGCGAAGGCGTCCCGTACCGAGTCCAGATCGTTGTAGACGCAGGTGAGAGTGTGCTTGGCGAAATCGGCGGGGACGCCCGGGCTGTTGGGCTGGCCCAGGGTGAGGGCGCCGGAGCCGGCCTTGACCAGCAGGGAGTCGGCATGACCGTGGTAGCAGCCTTCGAACTTCACTATCTTGTCGCGACCGGTATAGCCACGGGCCAGACGGATGGCGCTCATGGTCGCCTCCGTGCCCGAGTTGACCATGCGTACCTGCTCCATGGAAGGCACCAGCTCGCGCACCTTCTGGGCCATCCGCACTTCGATCTCGGTGGGGGCACCGTAGCTGAGCCCCTTCTCGACCGCGGCAATGACGGCGGCCTTGATGGTCGGATGATTGTGACCCAGCAGCATGGGGCCCCAGGAGCCTATGTAATCGACATAGGATTTGCCATCCACATCATAGAGATAGGCGCCGTCTGCGCGCTCGATGAAGAGGGGGGTGCCGCCCACGCCGTTGAAGGCGCGTACCGGTGAGTTGACGCCGCCGGGAATGGTCTGGCAGGCCTGTTCAAACAGCTGATCTGATTTTGACATGGATCATCCTTAATGGGATTTTGACCGTCACTGCAGGGGGACGAGGCGGATCCAGGCTCGGCAGTCGCGCCTCGACAGGGTATGCTCATGCTTCTCGCAACCCGGCGCACTCAGGTGCCCAGTGACATTTAAACGGGCCGACTATAGCAGAAAGCCCTCTGGTGGGCAGCAGGCCGGGTCTTATCCAACCGTAGGCAACGGGTTTTCTCATGGCGCAAGACAGCCTCTTTTCATCTGCTCCGGTACCGGCAGGCTCTCACCATCGACTGGTTCGGCGGCTCATTCAACAGGACAAGATGCCGCTCTGGGTGCTGCTGCTCGCCGCCATCGTCGGCATCCTGGCGGGCCTGGTGTGCGGACTGTTTGAATCCGGAGTCAGCTGGGTGATAGCGCAGCGTGGTCTGCTGCTGGCGGATCGTCCCTGGTGGCAGCTGCTGCTGATGGGGTTCGCCATCAGCGCCCTGCTCGGCATGGTGGGCTATTTTCTGACCCACGCCTTCGCTCCCGAGGCTGGAGGATCCGGCATTCCCGAGATTGAGGGCGCCATGGAGGATCTGCGGCCGGTGCGATGGTGGCGGGTGCTGCCGGTCAAGTTCTTCGGAGGTATCTGCACCCTGAGCTCCGGTATGGTGCTCGGTCGCGAGGGGCCCTCGGTCCAGATCGGCGGCAATGTCGGCAAGATGGTGGCCGATCTCTTCCGGCTGCCCAAGGAGCATGGTCATGCCCTGCTGGCCGCCGGGGCCGCCGGGGGGCTGGCGGCGGCCTTCAATGCGCCGCTCGCCGGCATACTGTTCGTAATGGAAGAGATGCGTCCCCAGTTTCGTTATTCCTTCCTCGCCATCAAGGCGGTCGCCATCTCGGCCGTGATGGCGACCCTTACCTTGCAAAACATGAAGGGACAGCACCCCGTCATTGCCCTGCCTCACTATGATGCCCCGGCCCTCAAGGCTCTCTGGCTCTTCCTCTTTATGGGGGCGGCGTTCGGGGTACTGGGTTTCGTCTTCAACAAGCTGGTGCTGGCCTGTCAGGATGGCTATCTGGCCCTGCATCAGAACAAGCGCCACCGTTTCGTGGCCATCGGCATGCTGGTGGCGGGCACCTTCGGCGTGCTGTCGCTCTTCGTCCCTTCGGTGACGGGCGGAGGCATCGAGCTGATCCCTCGCTTGATGGATGGCGAGTATGCGATGGCCACCCTGTTTCTCATCTTTTCGGTGCGGCTGGTGACGACCCTGGTCTGCTTCTGCTCGGGGGCGCCGGGAGGGGTGTTCGCCCCGACCCTGGCGCTGGGTACCCTGTTCGGACTGGTCTTTGGTTACCTCTTTCATGCCGCCTTTCCCGAGCTTGGCATAGAGCCGGGGGCCTTCGCCGTCGCCGGCATGGGGGCCCTGTTCGCGGCGACCGTGCGCGCCCCCGTGACCGGGATAGTGCTGGTCACCGAGATGACCGACAACTATCAACTCATCTTGCCCATGATGATCACCACCATAGGGGCGACCATAGTGGCGCAATGGCTGGGGGGGCGCCCTCTCTATTCCCAGATCCTGGAGCGCACCCTGCGCATGGCAGAGCGGCTGCGTCTCGCCGACAACAGCAAGACGGCCTGACTGTTGCGATCGATGCTCATATATAGTCAGAACAGAGGAGTGCCAGACGAGGTGATATGCCCATGAGACAGAAGTGGCTACTGCTTGGGACGCTTGTCCTCGGATTGTTGGGCGGATATCTTCTCGGCAATCGCCAGGAGCTGGCCCAGAGCAGCCTGCTCGAGGTACAACAGCAGACCCTGGCGCGCCAGACCGAGGCCATCGCCAGGCTCGAATCCGAACTCGGGATCAAGGAGACCCGGCTCGCCACCCAGCAGGCGGCCTTCGAACAACTGCAGCAACTGCTCAAATCCCAGGAGACACAAACCCAGGAGCTGAAACGTCAGCTGGCCTTCTTCGAACGGATCATGCGCCCGCAAGGGGAGCAGAACGGCGTGGTCATCGACAATCTGACGGTGCAAGAGAGCAACGTGGTCAACCGTTACCACTACCGCCTGGCACTGACCCAGCCCGCCAAGCAGCGGGAGCTGTTTCGCGGCCAGGTCCAGATACGGATAGAAGGCAGCCAGGATGGTCAGCCCAGGAGTCTGGCGGAGCGGGATCTGCAGATGAAGGCGGGGGCGGGACGCTACTCCCTGCGCTACTTTCAGCTGCTGGAAGGGGATTGGCAGCTGCCGGAAGGATTCGTCCCGGATCGGGTGCGGATCACCATAGGAAAAAACGGCCGTCAGCCCGAGCAGGAGCTGCTGGTAGAATGGAGCCAGGTGCTCAAACCCCTATTGGGTACCCCGAGCGAGCAGACCCCGGCAGGGGCGACCACCATCCAGCCCGGTGAGGTTGGCTTGGTGAATACTTGAACTAAATGGTCGGGTATTGGATAATTTCGCGGTTTCCATGTTTGTGGATGTCATGGTTGTGAGGTCAGTAATGAATGCAGTAGCAGAAGCCCCGTTGCCAATCCAGATGACGGATGCGGCGGCAAAGAAGGTGAAGACCCTGATCACCGAAGAGGAAAACCCCGAACTCAAGTTGCGGGTATATATCACGGGCGGTGGCTGCTCTGGCTTCCAATATGGTTTTACCTTCGATGAGAAGATCAATGAAGGCGACACCGTGGTGGAGAAGAACGGCGTCACCATGGTGATCGATCCCATGAGCCTGCAGTATCTGGTCGGCGGCAGCGTCGACTACAGCGAGGGCCTGGAGGGATCGCGTTTCCTGGTGACGAACCCGAATGCCACCACCACCTGTGGTTGTGGCTCCAGTTTCTCCATCTAACGCACGCTGTCATGCAAAGAAGGGCCTCCAGGGGCCCTTCTTTGCATCTGCCAGGAACGTGAACAGGATGCCGCTCTGATCTCGACAGCCACCATTTCGGCGAGGGGTCAGACCAGGAAGCGTTGGTTAAAGGCTCCAATGGATCTTGTTGCGGCAGATCTCATCAAAATCTGTTCAATATTCAAACGGTGTTGTGATTTATCAAATAAACATGCAATTTATGCTTGCCATCACACTCCGGCTCCCTATAATGCGACCCCATCAGCACGGCGCAGTGCGCGTCTGGTCTGGCTTGCAAAGCAACCCAGTGAGGGTTATAGTTTCAAACCCTGCTCTTTAACAATTTGAATCAAGCAATCTGTGTGGGCACTCACAGCATCGAACATCAAAAACAATTTTTGATTTTCAATGTCTGGTGAAGTGACCAAGACAACTTCGGTTGTCACAGTTTATTTCAGCAATTCATTGAGCCGCTGAATGTCGTTACTTCGGTAATGGCGCGACGCAAACCAAACTTAAATTGAAGAGTTTGATCATGGCTCAGATTGAACGCTGGCGGCAGGCCTAACACATGCAAGTCGAGCGGCAGCGGGAAAGTAGCTTGCTACTTTTGCCGGCGAGCGGCGGAC
>NZ_JBKISU010000034.1:0-54172 GCF_050266975.1 Aeromonas sobria | reverse complement strand
GCACCGTCATGACCGTTGAGATAGTGAAGAACGACCTGACGTTTGAAGTCGGTCGAGTATTTTTGCTTTCCCATAGAAACGAAGAACCCCTACTCGTTGGGTGTCCAACTTTCGGGGTTCACTTCATCGGCGGTTTTTTTTTATGGTTGTCAGGGCCGCCCCGATGAGCGGGCTTAGCGGGCGACGGCGCTGGCGGCCAGCTCGGCCTTCTCCTGCTTGCTCAGGAAGGCCAGCTTGAGGCCATTTTCCTGGGCGCTGCGTATCTGGCCGGCGCTGAGACCGGCGGTCGGGGCGGCCACCTCGTATTCGTGGCGCAGCTCTATGCCCTCCACCGCAGGATCGTCGGTATTGAGGCAGGCGAGCACGCCATGGTCCAGGAACTGGCGGATCGGGTGGCGTTGCAGGCTCTCCACCGTGCTGGTCTGCAGGTTGGAGGTGAGGCAGGACTCGATGCCGATGCCCTGCTCGGCCAGATAATCCATCAGGCGCGGATCCTGCACCGCCTTGACCCCGTGGCCGATGCGAGTCGCCCCCAGATCGCGAATGGCCTGCCACATGCTTTCGGGGCCGGCGGCCTCACCGGCATGGACGGTGACATGGAGACCGGCATCGCGCACCCGGCGAAAATGCTCGGTGAACAGCTCGCCGGGAAAGCCCAGTTCGTCACCAGCGAGATCGATGGCGACCAGCTGGTTGCCGTGGGCCAGGCAGGCCTCCAGCTCGCGGCGGCACTGCGCTGTGCCGAAGGTGCGACTCATGATGCCGATGAGCTTGGCCTTGACGCCGAAGTCGCGGCAGCCGGCCTGGACGCCGTCGATCACCGCCTCCACCACCCCTTGGGGGTCCAGTTTGTGGGCCATGGCCATGTAGGCCGGGCTGAAGCGCAGCTCGGCATAGTCGATGCCGGCGTGCAGCAGGTCTTCGGCATTCTCGTAGGCAACCCGGCGGCAGGCGTCATAATCCGCCAGCACGGCCACGCCCCAGTCCAGCTTCTTGAGGAAGGCCACCAGGCTGGGCTCCTTCTCGACGATCTGCACATGGGGGCGCAATGCCTCCAGCTCGAGGGCGGGCAGGGCTATGTTGTGCTGACGGCCGAGCTCGAGGATGGTCTGGGCCCGGATGTTGCCGTCCAGGTGACGATGGAGGTCGGTCAGGGGGAGGGATCTGTCAATCATTAGGGGTGCCTTCTTCGAGCCGATGATAGAGAAGCTAGCCATTCTAGGCGGGGATGACAAAAAAGATACCCTGTTTGAAATCAAAGGGGCCTGGATTGCCGTGGGCGTGATGGTAAGCGTTTTTCTGGCGGGCCGGGGCGAGAGCCTGGGTGGTCATGAACTGGGCTGGAGGGATGGCGGGGCCCCCTTGGGCGGGGGCCGGCCGATGCTCAGGAGAAATCGAGCTCCTTGAGTTTGCGAGTGAGGGTGTTGCGGCCCCAGCCGAGCAGGCGCGCCGCTTCCTGCTTGTGGCCATGGGTATGCTCCAGCGCCGTCTCCAGCATGATCCGTTCGAACTGGGGCATGGCGTCGGCCAGTATGTCTATCTCCCCTAGGGCCAGCTTGCTGGCAACCCAGTCGCGCAGCTGCTGTTGCCAGCCGCCGGCGAGGGCGGGCTGACCCGGCTCGGCGACGGTGGCGATGGGGGTCAGCAGCTCGGTGGGCAGATCGGCGACCAGCACCTCCTGGCCAGAGGCCATGACGGTGAGCCAGCGGCAGACGTTCTCCAGTTGGCGCACATTGCCCGGCCAGGGCAGCCGGCTGATGAAGGCCTGGGTATCCGGGTGCAGGCTCTTGGCCTCGACGTTGAGCTCCTTGGCGGCCCGCAGCAGGAAGTGGTGGGCGAGCTGGGGGATATCTTCCCGCCGCTCCCTGAGGGCCGGAATGTGGATGCGGATGACGTTGAGGCGGTGAAACAGATCTTCCCGAAACTCGCCGTCGGCGACCCGCTTCTCCAGATTCTGGTGGGTGGCGGCGATGATGCGCACGTCCACCTGCACCGGCTGATGGCCGCCGACCCGGTAGAACTGGCCGTCCGCCAGCACCCGCAGCAGCCGGGTCTGCACGTCCAGCGGCATGTCGCCTATCTCGTCGAGAAACAGGGTGCCGCCATCGGCCTGTTCGAAGCGGCCGTGGCGTATGTTGTTGGCACCGGTGAAGGCACCCTTCTCATGGCCGAACAGTTCGGATTCGATGAGATCTTTCGGGATGGCCGCCATGTTGAGGGCGATGAAGTTCTTGTGGGCCCGCGGGCTGTGGCGGTGCAGGGCGTGGGCAACCAGCTCCTTGCCGGTACCGCTCTGGCCGTTGATGAGCACCGAGATGCTGGAGCGCGACAGCCGGCCGATGGCGCGAAACACCTCCTGCATGGCGGGAGCCTCGCCGATGATCTCCGGGCTGCTGCCGGCCTCCTGCTGACGGGCCTTGCGCTTGGTGCGCTGCTCCTTGAGGTGATTCTCGGCCCGGCACACCAGGGTGACCGCTTCCTCTATGTCGAAGGGCTTGGGCAGGTATTCGAAGGCGCCGCGCTGGTAGGCGTTGACGGCGGCGTCGAGGTCGGAATGGGCGGTCATGATGATGATGGGCAGGTCCGCCTGACGACGGTGGATCTGCTCCAGCAGGCTGAGGCCGTCTATGCCGGGCATGCGGATATCGGACAGGATCACATCCGGGGTGCGTGCTTCCAGGGAGTGCAGCAGGGCCTCGCCATCGGCGAAGCTCTCGCACTCGAACCCTTCGCTGCCGAGGGTGCGCTCCAGCACCCAGCGGATCGAGCTGTCGTCATCGACGATCCATACTTTTGCGGTCATGAAGATCCCTTATTTGCGAAGCGGTAGATAAACGGTGAACTCGGTGTGGCCCGGCCAGCTGATGCAGTCGATGCGGCCCTTGTGCTGATCGATCAGATTCTGGGCGATGGAAAGACCCAGACCCGTGCCCCCCTCCTTGCCGGTGATCATGGGGTAGAAGAGGGTGTCGCGGATGGCATCCGGGATGCCGGGGCCGTTGTCGATGATCTTGATCTCGGCCGCCAGGCGGTAGCGCTTGCCGTGGATGGTGATCTGGAACACGGTGCGGGTGCGAATGCTGATGAGGCCGGTCTGGTTGCCCAGGGCCTCGGCGGCATTGCGCACCATGTTGAGAAACGCCTGTTGCAGCTGATCCGGCTCCATCTCGAACTCGGGGATGCTGGGGTCGTAATCCCGCTCGATGCGGATCCCGCCGGGCAGCTCCAGCTCCACCAGGCGGCGCACCTGCTCCAGCACCGAATGGACATTGTGCACCTGATGGCGGCCGGGGCGCTGGGGGCCGAGCAGCCGGTCGACCAGCAGCCGCAGCCTGTCGGCCTGCTCTATGATGATGCCGGTGTATTCGCGCAGCGCCGGGTTGGGCAGCTCCTTTTGTAGCAGCTGGGCGGCGCCACGCAGGCCGCCGAGGGGATTCTTGATCTCGTGGGCCAGGCCGCGCACCAGCTCTCTGGCCGCCTGTTGCTGGGCATGTTGCTGCAGCTCCTGACTGATCTTCTTCTGCTGGTCTATCTTGCGCAGCTCCACCACGATCAACCTTTGTTCATGGTCGGCCAGCGGGCTGGCACTGAGCTCGACCAGGCGCGGCTCCCCTTCCACCACCAGGGTGACCTCGCTGTCGGTGAAGCCCTGACCCGATGCCAGACACTGACGAAAGCGGTTGAGATCGAGGGAGATGTGCTCCAGCAGATGGGGCAGTTCCAGCCCGATCAGCCGGCGTTGACTGAGGGAGAGCAGCTGTTCTGCCGCCGGGTTGACGAACTGGATGCAGAGGCGCTCATCCATCAGGATGACGGCGGTCAGCAGGTTGTCGAGTAATGTCTTGGCTTGATCCGAGCGGACTGGCACAGGTTTCTCCCTAAAACGGTGCTACACACCGGCAATGCACCAATATAGTGCATTCAGTCTACCTGCATCGGTGCAGAGGATCACCCCTTACGAGGCGTGGCGCTGGCGGCAGCGGCCTGATTGACTCTGGTCCTGTGCAGGTAGAAAGTCACTACCTCTGATTTAGCAAGGATCGTACCGTCTTTTGCCAGCAGCTCGAGTTGCACCTTATGGGTGCCCCGATCCAGGTTCTCCAGGCGGAGCATCAGGGTATTGCTGACCCGGGCACGTTCCTTGCCGTCGAGCAGCAGGCGCAGATCGAATTGGGGGGGAGGGGTGGGGGTGACGCGCGCCTCGAAGACGATGTTGCCCGTGTTGTCGCGCAGCGTGCTCTCTGCTTCGGGAGAGATCAGGGTAATGGCCAGTTCGGCCTGCTCGAGATCGGTGCCGGTCAGGTGGTGGTAATTGGCGACCTGTACCGACTGGGGAACCGTGCCGACCAGGGGGGCCACCCGCAGGTCGATCTCCTGGCTCTGCTGGCCCGCGGGGGGGGCATTGGTGTAGTGGGTGATGCCCCGGCTATCCACCCAGGAGTAGATCTTGGCGCCATGGACGCCCAGGCTTGTCAGCAACAATAATCCGGCCAGGTGGCTGAGGTTCATGCCTCTCTCCTCGATGGGATCCCGCTTAAAGCCTAACAGAGAAAAAACCCGCCATGAGGCGGGTTTTATTATCCATTTGGTACTGACTGCGCCGATTAGACGGAGTAGTAGAGTTCGAACTCCAGCGGGTGCGGGGTCATGCGCACGCGGTCCACGTCCTGCTGCTTCAGCTCCAGGTAGGAGTTGATGAAGTCGTCGCTGAACACGCCACCACGGGTCAGGAACTCGCGATCGCTGTCCAGTGCAGACAGGGCCTCGTCCAGGGAACCGGCAACGGTCGGCACTTCGGCGGCTTCTTCCGGCGGCAGATCATACAGGTTCTTGTCCATGGCATCGCCCGGATGGATCTTGTTGATGATGCCGTCCAGGCCGGCCATCAGCTGGGCGGCGAAGGCCAGGTAGGGGTTGGCCGCCGGGTCCGGGAAGCGCACTTCGATGCGGCGAGCTTTCGGGCTCGGCACCACAGGGATACGGATGGAGGCAGAGCGGTTGCGGGCGGAGTAGGCCAGCATGACCGGCGCTTCGTAGCCCGGCACCAGACGCTTGTAGGAGTTGGTAGTCGGGTTGGCGAAGGCGTTGATGGCCTTGGCGTGCTTGATGATGCCGCCGATGTAGTGCAGCGCCATCTCGGACAGACCGCCGTACAGGTCACCCGCGAACAGGTTGACGCCATCTTTGGCCAGGGACTGGTGGCAGTGCATGCCGGAGCCGTTGTCACCGAACATGGGTTTGGGCATGAAGGTGACAGTCTTGTTGTAGGCGTGGGCCACGTTGTGGATCACGTACTTCAGGACCTGCACTTCGTCAGCCTTCAGCGTAAGAGTGTTGAAGCGGGTGGCGATCTCGTTCTGACCGGCGGTGGCCACCTCGTGGTGGTGAGCCTCGACGACCTGGCCCATCTCTTCCAGCACCAGGCACATGGCGGCGCGGATGTCCTGGGAGGAGTCGACCGGTGCAACCGGGAAGTAGCCACCCTTGACGAAGGGACGGTGACCCTTGTTGCCGTGCTCGTAGGCGGTGCCGGAGTTCCAGGCCGCTTCTTCGGATTCGATCTTGACGAAGCTGTGACCCATGGTGTTCGAGAAGGTGATGTTGTCGAACATGAAGAACTCGGGTTCCGGTCCGAACAGCACGGTATCGGCGATGCCGCTGGACTTCAGGAAGTCTTCGGCACGCTTGGCGATGGAGCGCGGATCGCGGTCGTAGCCCTGCATGGTGGCTGGTTCCAGGATGTCACAGACGATGTTCAGGGTGGTCTCTTCGGTGAACGGATCCAGCTTGGCGGAGGCCGGATCCGGCATCAGCACCATGTCAGACTCGTTGATGCCCTTCCAGCCGCCGATGGAGGAGCCATCGAACATCTTGCCGTCTTCGAAGAAGTCTTCGTCGATCTGGTGGGAGGGAATGGAAACGTGCTGCTCTTTACCCTTGGTGTCGGTAAAGCGCAGGTCGACAAACTTGACTTCATGTTCCTGGATCAAGGCCATTACGTTCTGAGCTGACATGCTAAGTAACCTCCGGTGTTAAAACTCTTTGGGTGAATGCGTCATCAGATTCACATAAGCGAGTATCGTGCCAAGTTTGTGACAGCTTGATTTCAGGGCAGTTGCCGCATCTTGGCGTCCCAAAACCAGCTGCTTTCGTGCCGTCGTGCATCATGTTGGTGCATTCAGGGATCTTTTTGGTGCACCAAACCAGTGCGACGGCGACTAAGTCCCATCTAAACAGGCTTGTTGCCCCGGGTCCATGATCCAGATCCACTCTCGTGCGTGAATCTACTGCGATTCTGCTAGGCAGATCACAAAGGCGAGAGTACAATTAGCGCCCAATTTTACCCGGTGATTGAGGCGAGAATGTTAGAGAATTTACGCAATATTGCGATTATTGCGCACGTTGACCACGGCAAGACGACCCTGGTGGATAAGCTGCTGCAGCAGTCCGGTACTCTGGACCGCACCAGCGAAGGTCAGGAACGGATCATGGACTCCAATGATCTGGAACGGGAACGTGGCATCACCATTCTCGCCAAGAACACTGCCATCCGCTGGAACGACTACCGCATCAACATCGTGGATACCCCGGGTCACGCCGACTTCGGCGGTGAGGTTGAGCGCGTGCTCTCCATGGTTGACTCCGTGCTGCTGCTGGTCGACGCCGTTGACGGCCCCATGCCGCAAACCCGTTTCGTGACCCAGAAGGCGTTCGCCCAGGGTCTGAAACCCATCGTGGTCATCAACAAGATCGACCGTCCGGGCGCGCGTCCTGACTGGGTAATGGATCAGGTCTTCGATCTGTTCGACAACCTGGGTGCCACCGATGAGCAACTGGACTTCAAGGTTGTTTACGCCTCTGCACTGAACGGTTGGGCCACCCTGGATCAAGACGTACCGTCCGAGAACATGGAACCCCTGTTCCAGGCCATCGTCGACAACGTGGAAGCGCCTGCGGCCGATGCCGACGGTGGTTTCCAGATGCAGATCTCCCAGCTGGACTACAACTCCTATGTGGGCGTCATCGGCATCGGTCGCATCACCCGCGGCCGCGTCAAGACCAACCAGCAGGTCACCATCGTCGGTGCCAACGGCAAGAGCCGTACCGGCAAGGTCGGTCAGGTCCTGGGCTACCTGGGTCTGTCCCGTACCGAAGTGACCGACGCGCAAGCGGGCGACATCATCGCCATCACCGGTCTGGGCGAGCTGAAGATCTCCGACACCATCTGTGACAACAACGCCGTTGAAGCGCTGCCGCCCCTCTCCGTCGACGAGCCGACCGTGAACATGACCTTCCAGGTCAACACCTCGCCGTTCGCCGGTAAAGAAGGCAAGTTCGTCACCTCCCGCAACATCCTGGAGCGTCTGAACCAGGAACTGGTCCACAACGTGGCCCTGCGCGTGGAAGAGACCGAAGATCCGGACAAGTTCCGCGTCTCCGGCCGTGGTGAACTGCACCTGTCCATCCTGATCGAAAACATGCGTCGCGAAGGCTACGAGCTGGCGGTATCCCGTCCGGAAGTTATCCTGCGCACCGTGGATGGCGTTCTGCAAGAACCGTTCGAAACCGTCACTGTCGACGTGGAAGAAGCCCACCAGGGTTCCGTCATGGAGCAACTCGGCCTGCGTAAAGGCGAGATGACCAACATGACCCCGGATGGCAAGGGCCGTGTCCGTCTGGACTTCATGATCCCGAGCCGTGGCCTGATCGGCTTCCAGACCGAGTTCCTGACCATGACCTCGGGTACCGGTCTGCTGTACCACACCTTCGACCATTACGGTCCGCACAAGGGTGGCAGCATCGGCGAGCGTCAGAACGGCGTGCTCATCTCCAACGCCACCGGCAAGGCCCTGACCTTCGCCCTGTTC
Organism: Aeromonas sobria; assembly: GCF_050266975.1. GTDB lineage: Bacteria > Pseudomonadota > Gammaproteobacteria > Enterobacterales > Aeromonadaceae > Aeromonas > Aeromonas sobria_B. The sequence continues at coordinate 46,304 of NZ_JBKISU010000034.1, read as the reverse complement.
GGTCTGCAGGATCGCGGTCGTCTGTTCATCGGTCACGCGACCGAGGTGTACGAAGGCCAGGTGATCGGGATCCACTCCCGCTCCAACGACCTGACCGTCAACTGCCTGAAAGGCAAGCAGCTGACCAACATGCGTGCCTCCGGTACCGACGAAGCCCAGGTGCTGACTCCGCCGATCCGCATGACCCTGGAGCAGGCTCTGGAGTTCATCGACAACGATGAACTGGTAGAGATCACGCCCAAGGCCATCCGCATCCGTAAAAAGCTGCTGACCGAGATGGATCGCAAGCGCGCCGGCCGCGCCTGATCCCTCCCTCATCGGGCCGCTGAACCGGCCCGAATGACGGCAATCAGAGTCCGAACGCCCCAGGCGTTCGGACTTTTTTTATGGGCGAAGCCTGGGAAGGGCGCGGCGCTTCACGGCCTGGATGCCGAGGGTTGTCACAGGCCAGCTCGGGCCGTCTCGGGACTCATTTCGTCCGGTATCGGGCAATCCGGGGGCTAAGCTGGCACAATAGCGTCATGATTTGTTCGTTAGGAAGCCAATATGCAGCATCACCTTCGTCGCCAGCTGGCGCATGCCTCCTCCTTCTTGCGCCATGATGGCCGCCACTTCGCCCAGTTCGTCTGGGGCCGTTTTCAGCAGGACAGGCTGACCGTCACCGCCGGCTACCTGGCCTATGTCACCCTGCTCTCCCTGGTGCCCATGATCGCCGTGGTATTCGGCATGATGTCCGCCTTTCCGGTGTTTCAGAGCCTGAAACAGGCGATGGAGCAGTTCGTCTACCACAACTTCGTACCCACCGCCGGTGAGATGCTCAAGGAGTACATAGACGGCTTCGTGGCCAACGCCACCAACACCACGGCGGTGGGCATCGGCGCCCTGGTGGTGGTGGCCCTGATGCTGATCTCGGCCATCGACAAGAACCTCAACTACATCTGGCGCTCCACCCAGAGCCGCCCCCTGGGTCAGGCCTTTGCCATGTACTGGATGATACTGACCCTGGGGCCGGTGCTGATCGGGGCCAGCATCGCCATCTCCTCCTACATACTGTCCCTGAAGCTGTTTGCTGCGGACAGCCTGTTCGGCGTCGGTTACCTGCTGCTGCGCAGCCTGCCGTTCCTGTTCTCCGTGTTCGGCTTCCTGCTGATCTATACCGTGGTGCCCAACTGCAAGGTGCGGCTGGTGCATGCGCTGATCGGGGCCCTGGTGGCGGCGGTGCTGTTTGAGCTGGCCAAGCGTGGCTTCGCGCTCTACATCACCAACTTCCCCTCCTATCAGGCCATCTATGGCGCCCTGGCGACCATTCCCATCCTGTTCGTCTGGGTCTATCTCAGCTGGCTGGTGGTCTTGCTGGGGGCCGAGACCACCGCCTGCCTGGGGGAGTACGAGAAACCGGGGCATGAGGAGCTGGCCTGAGGCCCTGGCGTTTGCATCGTCCTCCCATCCTGTTCGTCTGGGTCTATCTCAGCTGGCTGGTGGTCTTGCTCGGCGCCGAGACCACCGCCTGCCTCGGGGAGTACGAGAAGCCGGGGCATGAGGAGCTGGCCTGAGTCATCTGAACCATCGCCTTGCCCCCCGTTTTATTGGTAGCATCGACGACCGCCCCTGAGGCGGTCGTTTCATTTCCAGGGTTGTCAGTCAGAGGAGCAGCGAGTGATTGCATTGATTCAGCGGGTCAGCGAGGCCAGCGTCACCGTCGAGGGGGAAGTCATCGGCGCCATCGGTCAGGGGCTGCTGGTGCTGCTCGGGGTGGAGCAGGGGGATGACGAGGCCAAGGCCGACAAGTTGCTGCACAGGGTGAGCGGCTATCGCATCTTCCCCGATGCCGAGGGCAAGATGAACCTCAATGTGGGCCAGGTGGGAGGCAGCTTGCTGGTGGTCTCCCAGTTCACCCTGGCGGCGGATACGGGTCGGGGGATGAGGCCCAGCTTCTCCGGCGGCGCCCGCCCCGAGGAGGCGGAGCGGCTCTACGACTATTTCGTGGCCCGGGCCCGGGCCGGCGATGTGCCGACCCAAACCGGTCGGTTCGCCGCCGACATGAAGGTGGCCCTGCTCAACGAGGGGCCGACGACCTTCTGGTTGCAGGTGTAGCCCGGCTCAGCCCTGCCTGGCGTGGACTATCTGGTTGATGCAGCCGGGCACCCCCCTCAGCTGGGCCGGGCCAATCCAGCGCTCGACCAGGGTCAGCACCCGATCCAGCTCGCGGCCCGTCCTCGGCAGCAGGTTCATGATGAGCTCGCCCTCCAGCCGGGCGGCCAGGGCCTGGTAGAAGTGGGGGGAGAACAGGAGCGGGGGGTTGCCATCCTGGCTGAAGAGGTCGACCAGGATCAGGTCATGGCATCCCGGCGCCTCCATCAGGAAAGAGAGGGCATCGGCCCGATGGAGCCGCTGGCGGCCGAGGGCCTCGTCTGTCATGAAGAAGTCGCGATAGAGGCTGATCACCTCGGCATCGAGATCCACGCCGTCAAACTCGGCCTCGGGCCAGCGGGCCTGCAGGTGGCGGCCCATGTCCCCGCCTCCCAGGCCCAGCTCGAGCACGCGGCTGGCTCGCGCCGGCAGCAGGGCGGCTATGGTCTTCTGATGGGGCAGGCAGAGCTGGTGGGGGGCGCTGAGTACCATGGCGGACTGCACCACGCCGTCGATCTCCAGCCAGCGATGCCGCTCGTTCTGCTGTACGTAGATGCGGCGAGCCGGACTGACTCCCAGGTGCAATAACTGTTCGGCGCGATACGTCTGTAGATTGAAGTCCATGAAATTGCACGGCAAGATGGCTTTCGACCAGTGTAACTCAAGGATGTCGCTATGTACCGGGTGGTAACCCCTCAAACGGAGTCGGAGCTGGAGGCGTATTATCAATTGCGCTGGGAACTGCTGCGCAAGCCATTCAACTTCCCCCTGGGCTCGGAGCGGGACGAATACGATTCTGTTGCCATTCATCGGATGATGCTGGCCCCCGATGGAACTCCCATCGCCGTGGGGCGGCTGTTCGTCGGGGGAGACGAGGCCCAGATCCGCTTCATGGCCATGCTGCCCGACTATCGCGGCCAGGGGCTGGGGGCGCGCATGGTGGCGGATCTGGAGCAGCTCGCCTGCCAGGAGAAGGTCAAGCGCCTGGTCATGAACGCCCGCCAGGAGGCGGTGGAGTTTTATCGCAAGTGCGGCTTCCTCGAGGTGGGCGAGGGGCCGGTCTCCTTTGGCCGTATCCCCCATCGGCAGATGATCAAGTCCCTCAGCCCCCTGCAGACCATACAGTATCGCCCCCAGTGGTGTCAGGATCTGACCACCCGCTGGTCCAGGGGGATCCCCATCAGCGAGAAGATGGGGGTGCACATCACCCACTATGACGGCCAGACCTTCCATCTCAAGGCCAACCTGGCCGCCAACCTCAACGTCCATGACACCATGTTCGCCGGCAGCATCTACAGCCAGTGCGTGCTGGCGGGCTGGGGCCTCATCTGGCTGCAGCTCAAGGAGGAGGGGCTGGTGGGGGACACTGTGCTGGCCCAGGGGGAGATCAAATACTACCGTCCCGTCACCGAGGAGCCGGAGGCGCGGGTCGCCCGGGAGGGGATGCCCGCCGTGCTGGCGCCGCTCAAGGCGGGCCAGTCCGCCAAGTTCAGCCTCAAGATCCAGCTGTTCAGCGGCTGCCGGCTCGCCGCCGAGTTCCTCGGCCATTATGTGGTGCAGCCGGTGCGGCGCGGCTAGGGCGGGGTTTGCCCTCTGTGATCGACAAGGCCTCCCGCGGGAGGCCTTGCTGCTGATGGGCGCCCTAGCCGCCCTGAGGTGAGCCGGGGCGATGGAGGGGGCTGTTGCGCCCCTGGGCGGGATAGCTGACTCCGGGCTGCCAGTCGCAGCTGGCCTTCTCGCCCAGCAGTTGCCAGCCGAGGGTGGGGGCCTCGAGCCGGTCGCGCCACTGGCCGACCAGCTCGGCGCACCCCTCGCGGTTGAGGGCGCCGACATCGAGCTGCCAGCTGTCCGCCCCCAGATCCAGCCCGCCGCCCAGGGCCAGCAGGTGGGTGATGGTGGAGGCCCCGCCCTGCTCGATGGCGATCTTCCCCTGATCCGCCCTGGCCTCGAGCCTGACTCGATAGAAGGGGGTGTCGCCCTCCTGCATCGCCTGCCAGAGCGCCTGTGGGCTCAGGGTCGGGGGCTGTGGCGCCTTGAACCAGGCATCGAGCAGAGGATCCAGCTTGACCCCATCCCAGAAGGGGTCCTTGGCATCCAGGCTCAGGCTGCCGCTCAGGCTGTGGCGCCAGTCGGCGAGATCGGCCTGCAGCGCCAGATCCAGATCGGCCTTGCCGGCGAAGGAGAGGGGGCTGTGCAGCAGCTCCCCCCAGAGATCCAGATCCAGCTGCTCCCCCTTGAGTCGCAGACGGGAGGCTTGCCGGGGCTGGCGACTCCACAGGCCGCTGGCGCTCAGGCTGCCGCCGTCGGCCAGCTGGCTGGCGAGGCGCTCCAGCAGCCACTGCTGCGGCGTGGCAGTGACTACCAGCTGGCCATTGCGGGCCGAGAGGCCGTCCCACACCAGCTCTATCCAGTCGCTCTGGATGGCGCCCTGCTCGCTCAGGGCCAGGGGCTGCCCGCCCTCGAGTCCCAGCTGCGCCAGCTCCAGGTTCCAGCCGCTCAGGGAGAGGGGCAGGGCGTCGTCGAAGGAGAGGACCCTCAGCTTGTCGAAATGGAGCTGGCTTATCTCGAGCCGGGTGGGGACGGCGGCCTGCCAGGCCTGCCACCACCCCTGGGGCAGGCTGATGTCCATGCCGCTCAGGGTCAGCTGGCGCAGGGTGAGGCGCTGGCGATCGGGATCCAGGCTGAACAGGGTGTCGAAGCGGCCGTCATAGGCCTTGCCCTTGAGGGCGGCGCCGATCTGCTGGCCGGAGAAGCTCAGCTGTCCCTCTATCTCCTCCAGCTGGAACAGGCCGCGGCCCGCATCCCCCAGGCTGCCGAGCAGCTGGCCGCTGGCGGGGCTCCCCGCCTGCCACTCGAACTGGTTCAGCTCGCCGTTGAAGTCGTTGAGGGCGAACTCGCCCTCCAGGGAGTTGAGGCTGACATGCTGGAAGTCACCCCGATCCAGACTGATCCGGCGCAGGGGCCAGGGCTGATCGCCGAGATCCGCCAGCTCGATGCGCAGCCCCCGGGCCTTGAGATCCCCCAGGCGCAGGCTGCGAGCGGGCCAGTCCAGCACCATGGCGCTCTCCACCACCCCATCGAACAGCCGGGTGACCAGGCGATCCGTGCTCAGCACCTGGCCTTGCAGCGTGCCGTCGAGGGCCAGCTGGCTCAGGGTCAGCGTGGGGCTCTCGAGGCGGTTGATGGTGAGGGAGAGATCGGCTTGCACCTGCTGGCCCGGGCCGAGCAGCTGCCAGTTGCGCAGGGTGGCGCTGGCCCCCCGCAGCGTGAGGTCGTCGCTGGTCAGGTTCAGGCCATCTATCTTGCTGTCCCCTATGGTGAGGGATCGCAGCGGCAGGGCGGGGAGCTGGTTGGGCAGGGGCCAGCGGATGCTGGGCTTGATCAGATCCAGGTGGGCGAGGCGCACGTCCCGGCTCAGCCAGTCGATGCTGTCGACCTCGACATAGAGCTTCTCGACCCTGACGTCATCCCCATAACTGATCTGCTCCGCCAGCAGGGTGTAGGGGTGCAGCGGGTTGAACACCAGTCGGCCTATGGTGACCGGTACGCCGGTCTGGCGACTGAGCCAGCTGGCGATGGGATCCTTGGCCCGCTGGGCATCGAACAGGCCGAGCCCCATCCAGACGAACAGCAGCAGGAAGGCGAAGAAGTAGAGCAGGGCACGTAACCAGGCATTCATCTGTGTGTTCCTCCTGTGGCCGGATGGGGATCAGGCGTTGGAATAGTGGTCCCGCCGCCCCGAACGTCGGCGGAGCCGCGGGTCGATATGGCGTGGCCTGGGTGCGGATCCATCAGGCAGCCTGGGTATCATGATGATGGTTTTCTCCGCTCAGGCATTGGAATAGTGATCTCGCAGTCCCAGCCAGCGGCGGATCAGGGGATCGACGTGACCCGGATGCCGGTCCATCAGGCAATCTGACCATCTTCTGCACATGTATGTCTCCGGGTCAGGCATTGGAGTAGTGATCTCGGAGTCCCAGCCAGCGGCGGATCAGGGGATCGACGTGACTCGGATGCTGATCCATCAGGAAACGAGCCAGCTTCTGCACCTGGGGGATGAGCGGCTGGTCGCGCACCAGATCGGCGATCTTGAGATCCGCCAGCCCGGTCTGGCGGGTGCCGAGCAGTTCTCCCGGGCCGCGCAGCTCGAGGTCGCGCTGGGCGATGAGGAAGCCGTCATTGGTCTCCCGCAATACCCCGAGCCGGCTCTGGGCCGTCTTGGAGAGGGGGGCGTGGTAGAGCAGCACGCAGTGGGAGGCCACCGACCCCCGGCCGACCCGGCCCCGCAGCTGGTGCAGCTGGGCCAGCCCGAGCCGCTCCGGGTTTTCGATGATCATCAGGCTGGCGTTGGGCACGTCCACCCCCACCTCGATGACGGTGGTGGCGACCAGCAGCTGCAATATGCCCGCCTTGAACTCCTCCATCACCCGCTGCTTCTCGATCGGACGCATCCGGCCGTGGACCAGGCCGATGTGCAGGCCGGGCAGCAGGGCCTGCAGCTCGGCGGCGGTGTCCTCGGCGGCCTGGCATTCGAGCACTTCGGACTCCTCGATCAGGGTGCAGACCCAGTAGGCCTGCTTGCCCTCCTCGCAGGCGAGCCTGACCCGCTCGATCACGTCCCCCCGGCGGCTGTCCGGCAGGGCGACCGTGGTGATGGGGGTGCGCCCCGGCGGCAGCTCGTCGATGACGGAGGTGTCAAGATCGGCGTAGGCGGTCATCGCCAGGGTGCGAGGAATGGGGGTGGCGGTCATGATCAGCTGATGGGGATGGACGCCGTCCCGCTCCCCTTTTTCCCGCAGGGCGAGGCGCTGGTGCACCCCGAACCTGTGCTGCTCGTCGATGATCACCAGCCCGAGTCGCTCGAACACCACCTGCTCCTGGAAGATGGCGTGGGTGCCCACCACCATCTTGACGCTGCCGTCTTTGATCGCGGCGAGCGCCTCCTCCCGCGCCTTGCCCTTCTGCTTGCCCGCCAGCCAGCCGACCTTGATGCCGAGCGGCGCCAGCCAGTTGGCGAAGTTGATGGCGTGCTGCTCGGCCAGCAGTTCGGTCGGCGCCATCAGCCCCACCTGGCAGCCGTTGCCGATGGCCTGCAGGGCGGCGAGCGCCGCCACCAGGGTCTTGCCCGAGCCCACGTCCCCCTGCACCAGTCGCATCATGGGATGGCCCAGTTGCAGATCCCGGCTTATCTCATCCACCACCCGGCGCTGGGCACCGGTGGGGCTGAAGGGCAGGGCGGCCAGCAGCTGTGCCACCAGGGTCGGGGCCGGGGCCAGGGCGTGGGCATGCTGGGTCTGGGCCTGGGCGCGGACTTTCAGCACCGAGAGGTTGTGGGCCAGCAGCTCTTCGAGCACCAGACGGCGCTGGGCCGGGTGCTGACCCTGGTCGAGCTGATCCAGGGCCACGGAGGGGGGCGGGCGGTGCAGCAGCTTGAGGGCGGCGGCCAGATCGATCTGCTGGGGGTAGAGACCGGCGGGCAGCAGCTCCTCCACCCCGTGCTGGTCGAGCAGCAGCAGCGCCTGATCCGTGAGGTTGCGCAGGGTGAGCTGGCGCAGCCCCTCCGTGGTGGGGTAGACGGGGGTGAGGGCCGTCTCGGTCTGGCCGGCCTGCTCCTCGCCGAGCAGCTTGTACTCGGGGTGGGCCATCTCCAGGCCGAATTTGCCGGGGCGGGCCTCGCCGAAGCAGCGGATCAGCCGCCCCTGGGCCAGGCTGTTCTTCTGGGCCGCGGTGAAATTGAAGAAACGCAGGGTCAGGCTGCCGGTGCCGTCACTGATGCGGCACACCAGCATGCGGCGGCGGCCCATCACCAGCTGGGTATCCTGGATCTCCCCTTCGACGGCGCCATGGAGACCCGGCATCAGGTCGCCGATGGGCCACACCTGGGTGCGATCCTCGTAGCGGTGGGGCAGGTGGAACAGCAGGTCCTGCACGGTGGCGAGCCCGAGCCGCTCGAACTTCTCCTGCATCTTGCTGCCGACACCCTTCAGGCTATCGAGAGGGATTTTATCCAATTTCATCAATCAGATGCCTGCGATCACTGTAAATATGTCCAGATGATAGGGTCTATTGAGGTTGCGACGCAAGCCGCGCGGACGGGGTGACAGGGCCTCGACGACAAAGGCCTGCCGAAAACGGCAGGCCTTTGCAGGGGCGAAAAGGGGTGGCGGATCAGGGCTCAGATGATGCGTTTGAGCAGCAGGTGCGCCTTGACCCTGTGGATCCGTGCCAGCAGCTTGCGCACCTGCTCCGGGTAGTCCTTGGGCTCTTCCACCTGGCCGAAGCTGTCGATACGGCTGGTATTGGCCAGTATGTTGGCCTTCTCCTCGGCGAACTGGCCGGCCAGCAGTCCTCGCTCGTCCCGGATCAGCAGACCGTTCTCCAGATCCAGCGCCCAGGCGCGGGGATTGAGGTTGTTGCCGGTGAGCAGGGCCCACTCCTCATCGACGAAGATCCCCTTGAGGTGATAGGAGTTGCGCTCGTGACGCCACAGCATGAGGTCCAGCCTGCCCGCATCGATGTGATGCTGGTTGCGCTCGGCAAACTTGCGCAGGTTGGTCTCGTACAGATAGGGCAGGCCGCCTATGGTGCTGAACTTCTCGCCGGGGGGGATGAAGAAGTCGTTGGCGGTCTTGTCCCCCACCACTATGGTCACCTTGCAGCCCCGGTTGAGCAGGGACTCTATGTCCTTGCTGAGCTCCTTGGGCGGGTTGAAGTAGGGGGTGCAGATGAAGATCTCCCGCTCCGTGGTCCGCACCAGGTTGCGGATGGTGCGGTTGAGCAGGTTGTTGCGCTTGCCCAGGCCCGCCAGGGGGGTGATGGCGACCTCGGTGTCGCCCGCCTTGCTGGTGTTGAAGCGGTACTGGCTCTGGCGCAGGCTCAGCTTGAAGCGGCGGATCGGCCCCTTGAGCTGCTTGGCGGTCGGGATAGGCGTCTGATCCAGGCGCTGCACGGCGGGGTTGGCGACGAACTGATCGTCCACATAGTTGACCATGGCGCGGCACAGCTCGGCGCTCTCTATCTGGTGATAGCGGTCGAAGCGGTAGCGATCCTGCTGATGCAGGTAGATGTCGTTGAGGCTGGCCCCCGAATAGAGCAGGGTGTCATCGAAGATGAAGCCCTTGAGGTGCAGCACGCCGAGCAGCTCGCGCCCCTTGACCGGCACGCCATAGACGGCGATGGGGTCTTCATGCCGGGCGGCCATCGCCTGATACATCAGATGGTTGCCCCCCTGCTTGCCCTTGCCGATGAGGCCGCGCTGGGCCCGGTGGAAATCGACGAACAGCTTGATATCCAGCGCCGGGTTGCGCTGCTTGGCGGCGTGGAGGGCGGCCATGATCTCGCGTCCCGCCTCGTCATCTTGCAGATAGAGGGCGACCAGATAGATGCGCTGGGTGGCTTGCTGGATGAGCGAGAGGATCCGGCTCTTGAAATCACGGGCGCTGTAGAGCGTCTGAAACTGCTGGGCGGCAACGGCAATCTGGGGCAGGCGCGCCAACAACTGTCGATAATGGGCCGATGAATGCATAGAGAAACCTGATATCACTGAGTTAAGCGTTCCACTCGGGGCGACGAATAGGCGATTCTAGCAATCTCACCCCCTCAGCCAAAGCAACAATCGTCGGAAAGGTGAAAAAGGCCTCGCGATGGAGGCCTTTCGTGGGGGGCTTGTCCTCAGAGCAGGCTGAAGATGAGCATGGCGACCAGGCCACCCGTGGTGCCGATGATGGTTTCCATCAGGGTCCACGTTTGCAGGGTCTGCTTCTCGGTGAGGCCCAGGTAGCGGTTCGCCAGCCAGAAGCCGGAGTCGTTGACGTGGGAGAGCACGATGGAGCCCCCGCCGATGGCGACCGTGATGGCAGCGAGCTGGGCGCCGTTCAGGCCCAGGGGTTCCAGCATCGGCAGTACCAGGCCGCAGGCGGTCAGCATGGCGACCGTCGCCGAGCCCTGAATGACCCGCACCGCGGCGGCCAGGATGAAGGCCAGGGCGACGATGGGCAGACCGGAGTCGGCCAGCATGTTGCCAAGGGCCGCCCCCACGCCGGAATCCACCAGCACCTGTTTGAACACGCCGCCGGCCCCCGTCACCAGGATGATGACACCGGCAGGCTGGATGGCGCTGGAGCAGACCGCCATCACCTCGTCACGGCTCATGCCGCGGCGCACCCCCAGCAGATAGAAGGCGGCCAGGCAGGCGACCATGATGGCGGTGAAGGGGTGGCCGATGAACTCCAGCCAGCCGTGCAGGGTGGAGCCTGCCTCGACGAAGCGGCTGACGATGGTCTTGAGGCCGATCAGCAGCAGCGGCAGACCGATGAGGCCCATGGCCAGGGCGAAGGAGGGCAGCTTGTCGCCATGGTCGTGGATGCTGTTCTGGGCATCGGCGGGCAGCGGCACGTCGACCAGCTTGCTGATGAAGCTGCCGAACAGGGGGCCGGCCAGGATCAGGGCGGGCACGGCGGCGATGAGGCCGAACAGTATCATGTAGCCGAAGTCGGCGCCGAGCTGGGAGGCGACCAGGATGGGGCCCGGGGCCGGAATGAGGAAGGCCTGGCAGGTGGCGATCCCCGCCAGCAGGGCGATGCCTATCTTCACCACGCTGCCGCCGCCACGACGGACGATGGCGAACGCCACCCCGATCAGCAGCACCACGGCCACGTCGAAGAACAGCGGCAGGGCGCAGACGAAGCCGGTCAGGGCGATGGCCCAGTTGGCGCGCTCCACCCCGAACTTGTTGAGCAGGGTGTGGGCGATGCGGTCCAGGGCGCCGGTGACCTCCATCACCTTGCCGAACATGGCGCCGAGTGCCACCACCACGGCGACGAAGCCCAGGGTGCCTCCCATGCCTTTCTGTATGGTGGCGGCGATGTCGGCCGGGTTCATGCCGGCGGCGAGACCGGCCACCATGGAGACCAGGATCAGCGAGACCACCGCGTGCAGGCGGGCCTTCATCACCAGGAAGAGCAGCAGCAGGATGGAGCCTGCGGCTGTCATGATCAGGGAGAGGTCAGACATTGTTGTGCGTTCCTTATACCAAGTTCAGTGTCGACACCCTGTCGATCCATGGATAGACCATATGTAATTGATTTATTTATATATATGGTCTGAGCTGCCAAGGGAAGCCCGGGTGACTGTGTGCGATGTTCCGTCTGTGGCAGACTTCACAATTTTTGCTGTTACCGGTAACATGTTACCGGTAACGTGGTAGGTTAGAACCCATCGACAGCACGTTTTTTGAAAAATGAGATAGAGGTCAAACAATGGCGGGTAAGAGCATTATCGTGATGGGTGTGTCGGGGAGCGGCAAGTCTACCGTGGGGGCCCAGGTGGCCGAGGCGCTGGGGGCCAAGTTCATCGATGGCGATGATCTGCACCCCAGGGCCAACATCCAGAAGATGGCCGGCGGCACCCCCCTCAACGATGAGGATCGCGCCCCCTGGCTGGAGCGGATCCGCGATGCCGCCTACAGCCTGGAGCAGAAGAACGAGGTGGGCGTCATCGTCTGCTCCGCGCTCAGGCGCCGCTACCGCGACCAGATCCGCGAAGGCAACCAGGCGGTCCAGTTCCTGTTCCTCGACGGGGAATATGACCTCATCCTGGCCCGGATGAAGGCGCGCCACGGCCACTTCATGCGGGAATCCATGTTACAAAGCCAATTCGATACCCTGGAGCGCCCGGATGCAGAGCCCGGCGTCCATCGCATCGACATCGACGGCAGCCTGGATCAGGTGATCGCACGCGCCGTTCACGCCTTGGAGGAAACAGCATGACTCATCCGATCATCACCCAGGTCACGGAGCGGATCGCGGCGCGCAGCGCCAGCCGCCGGGCGGCCTACCTGGCCCGCATCAGCCGTCAGGCCGAGCAGGGCAAGACCCGCGCCGCCCTGGCCTGTGGCAACCTGGCCCATGCCGTGGCCGCCTGCAGCACGGACGAGAAGGGCCGCATCCTCGACATGACCCGGGCCAACGTCGGCATCGTCACCGCTTACAACGACATGCTCAGCGCCCATCAGCCCTACCAGGACTACCCGGACCGGATCAAGACCGCCCTGGCGGCGCTCGGTCACAGCGCCCAGGTGGCCGGCGGCGTGCCCGCCATGTGTGACGGCGTCACCCAGGGTCAGCCGGGCATGGACATGTCCCTCTTCTCCCGGGACCTCATCGCCCAGGCCACCGCCCTGTCCCTGTCCCACAACACCTTCGACGCCACCCTGCTGCTTGGCATCTGCGACAAGATAGCCCCGGGCCAGATCATGGGGGCCCTCTCCCATGGTCACCTGCCCACCGCCTTCGTGCCCGCCGGCCCCATGGCCAGCGGCATCAGCAACGATGACAAGGTGAAGGTGCGCCAGCAGTATGCCGCGGGGGAAGTGGGGCGTGAGGCCCTGCTGGAGATGGAGTGCGGCGCCTACCACGCTCCTGGCACCTGCACCTTCTATGGCACCGCCAACACCAACCAGCTGGTGTTCGAGGCCATGGGCCTGATGCTGCCGGGATCCGCCTTCGTCCATCCCCACAGCGCGCTGCGCCATGCCCTCACCGAGGAGGCGGCCCGTCGCATCAGCGCCCTGATCCCCGGCTCCCCGGCCTATCGTCCCCTGAGCCAGGTGCTGGATGCCCGCACCCTGGTCAACGGCCTGGTGGCCCTGCTCGCCTCCGGCGGCAGCTCCAACCACAGCATCCACATGGTGGCCCTGGCGCGGGCCGCCGGCCTGGTGCTGACCTGGGACGACTTGAGCGATCTCTCCGACGTGGTGCCGCTGCTGGTGCGCATGTACCCGAACGGCCCGGCCGACGTGAACGCCTTCCAGCAGGCGGGCGCCGTGCCCGGCCTGATGCGCCGGCTGGCGGAGCTGGACCTGCTCAACATGGATGCCATCCCCACCTTCGGCACCCTGGCGGATCACCTCACCGCCCCCGAACTGGTCGACGGCAAGTTGGTGTGGCGCCCGGTGGGCGAGAGCACGGATCCCGCCGTGCTCTCGCCGAGCGGTCAGGTGTTCCAGGCCAGCGGCGGCACCAAGGTGCTGGATGGCAACCTGGGCCGCGCCGTGATCAAGGTCTCCGCCGTGGCCCCCGAGTATCGGGTGGTGGAGGCGCCGGCCCGCATCTTCTCCTCCCAATATGCGGTGGCCGCCGCCTATCAGGCGGGCGAGCTCAACCAGGATGCCGTCATAGTGGTGCGCCACAATGGCCCGGCCGCCAACGGCATGCCGGAGCTGCACATGCTGATGCCCGTGCTCGGCAACCTGCAGAAGGCGGGTCACAAGGTGGCCCTGGTCACCGATGGTCGCCTCTCCGGCGCCTCCGGCAAGATCCCGGCCGCCATCCATGTCACGCCGGAGGCGCTGCACGGCGGCGCCATCGGTCTGCTTGCCGACGGCGATCTGCTGCGCCTGGATGCCGAGACGGGCCGTCTCGACTGCCTGACCGATCTGACCGGTCGCCGCCAGGCCGAGATCGACCTCACCCTGGAACAGGAAGGGTGGGGCCGTGAACTGTTCAGCGTGATGCGTCGCGCGGTATCGAGCGCCGAGTGCGGCGCCACCATCTTCGATTGAAATCTGACTGAGGAAGAGCCATGCAAAACTGGAAAGTGACCCCCGCCGAGGTGTTTGCCGCCTCCCCCCTGGTGCCCGTGATGGTCATCAGCGACCTGGAACAGGCCCTGCCCATGGCCAAGGCGCTGCTGGACGGCGGCATCTCTGTGTTCGAGATCACCCTGCGCACCCCGGTGGCCCTCGATGCCATCGCCCTCATCGCCAAGGCGATGCCGGACGCCATGGTGGGAGCGGGTACAGTGCTTAACTGCGCTCAGTACGATGCCGCCGTGGCCGCCGGAGCCCGCTTCGTCATCTCCCCGGGCATGACCCCCGCCCTGCTGGCCCATGCCGCCAAGGGCACGGCGCCCCTGATCCCCGGGGTGGCCACCGCCTCCGAGATGATGCAGGCCCTGGAGGCGGGCTATGACCATATCAAGTTCTTCCCGGCCGAGGCGAACGGCGGCACCAAGGCGCTCGCGGCCATCACGGCGCCCCTCGCCCAGATGCGGGTCTGCCCCACCGGCGGCATAGGCCCGAACAACGTGGCCGACTATCTGGCGCTCAAATGCGTCGCCACCGTCGGCGGCTCCTGGATGCTGCCCGCCGACGCCCTCAAGCAGGGCAACTGGGCAGAGGTGACCCGCCTCTCCCGCGAAGCGGTCGAGCTGGTCCGGCGCTAAGGGCCGCGGGTCCGACGTGCGTAAGAGAGGCCAGCCTGGGGTGGCCTCTCTTTTTCTTGGGGGTTCCACGGATGCGCTCGTCACGCATCGGGTGGCGGCGGATGGGATGGCTTGGGGCGACGCTTCCCGGGATTGCACTGCCATCGTCTCGGCGTTTAGAGTCTGTGCGAGTCCCGTGAGGCCAGTGCCATGATCCATCTTTATCAATCCTATCCCGAGGGGCACCTGACCGTGCCCCATGGCCACGATCGGCCACAGTACTGCTACCTGCATGGTGGCGGTGGCGTCATCAGCAGCCGCCAACAGGGCTGTCTGCTGGTGGCGGGCCAGCTCTGTTTCCTGCCACAGGGCCAGGAACACGAGTTTCGCGTCCTGCGCCGCTCCCGCCTCAGCCTGATCTACGGCGAACGGGAGCGGGGCGCCCCCTTCGGCCGGCTGGAGGTGAGCCCCATGGTGGCGGGCCTCTTCGCCCGGTTGGCCCAGCTGGAGGAAGAAGGAGGCGATGGCGAGCCCTATCTGAGGGTGCTCGAGCTCGGGCGAGCGCCGCCCCTGGCCGGGCAGCAGCCGTGTGCGGCGGCGCTGGATCCCCGGCTGTTGCGGGTGCTGGACAAGGTCTGCCAGGCCCCCTCCATCCAGCCGGGCCTGGCGGCGCTCGCGGCGGACTGCGGGGCGTCGGAGCGCACCCTCAACCGGCTGTTTGTCCGGCAGCTGGGCTGCACCTTCCGGCAGTGGCGCCAGCAGGTGGTGATGGGACGGGCCCGCCAGTTGCAGCATCAGGGGCTGAGTCATGGCCGGATCGCCGAGATCCTGGGATACGGGGATCTCAGCGCCTTCTCCCATGCGTTCAACCGTTTCCTGCGGGGCGAATCAGCGCCGTGAGCCTATGTCCCTGTCCTGGGCGTCGCCCTGCAGCAAGCAGGTGAGCTCGTCGGTGTGGCAGAGGCGGCCGGCGCGGAAGGTGAACAGGCCACTCACCTTGCAGACCAGGGTCTGCCCATCCCGGCGGCGAGCCCGGACCAGGTGGGTGGAGTGAACCCGCTCCCCCTGGGCGATCAGGGCCAGAAACGTGATCTGACACTCGGCGAGGCTCTCTCGCAGGGCGAGGATGTGCCGGCGAAAGGCGGCGTAGTCCAGCACCTTGTCGTCGACGTGCTGCAGGTAATCCGGGGTGAACCAGTGGTCGAGTTCGGCGGGGGTGAAGGCGGGATCGCAAATCATGCGGTGCAGGCAGTCTTGCAGTCGTTGCGGGTAATCCATGATGATCTCCTGGGTAAATGGCGCCGCCAGTGTAAGCCAGGAGGGGGATGGCGGGATCTGGCCCAGCCGCCATCCCCTTGGTGCTTGGCGCCAACCTGATCCCCGGGAGGGCAGGGCGCGGATCAGCCCAGACTGCCTCCCTCAAAGAGGGAGAAGCCGAGATCCTTGCGCCGCTCGGTCAGGGGGGCGCCACCGAGGCGAGCCAGCAGCAGGGTGGCGGCCTCGCAGCCTATCTCCTTGCGTGGGGTGACTATGCTCGCCAGCTGGGGCGACATGGCCCGGCCGATGTCGAGGGCGTTGCTGCCGGCGATGGCGATCTGCTGGGGCACGGCGATCCCCCTGGCCTGACAGCGCAGCAGGGCACCGACCGCGAGGTCGTCGTTGGTGCAGTAGAGGCCGTCCAGATCGGGATAGCGGGCCAGGGCCTGCTCCAGCAGTTCGCCCCCCAGGGTGAAGCTGGAGGATTGCTCGGTCAGCAGGTGGCGGCCCGCCAGGCCGGCCTGCTCCATCGCCTGGTAGTAGCCCTCCATCCGCAGCCTGGTACGCACGTCGAGGCGCGCCCCCAGGTAGACGGGGGTGCGCCGCCCCCGGCGCAGCATCTCTGTTACCATGGCCCGGGCGGCCGCTCTGTGATCCATGCCGACCACCATGTCGATGGGCTGCTCGGGCAGATCCATGGTCTCCACCACCGGGATGCCGGCGGTGGCGATCATCTTGCGGGTACGGGCCGTGTGCTGGCTGTCGGAGAGGATCAGGCCATCGACGTGATAGGAGAGCAGGGAGGCAACCTGCTCCTCCTCCCGCTGCGGGCTGTAGCCGTAGTGGGCGAGCAGGGTCTGGTAGCCGGCGGGTCGGGTGACCGACTCTATGCCGCGCACCAGGGCGGCGAACACCTGATTGGAGAGGGAGGGGATCAGGATGCCGATCGCCTTGCTGGTGGCGTTGGAGAGGATATCCGGCGCCCGGTTGGGGATGTAGCCGAGCCGCTCCACCGCGGCGGCGATCCGCTCCCGGGTGCCTTCGGCCACGGCCTGGGGATCGCGCAGGTAGCGGCTCACCGTCATCTTGGTGACACCGGTCAGGTCGGCGATGTCCTGCAGGGTAGGGCGGCGTTTGCGGCTGTCGTTCATGGCGGGATCCTGAAGAATGTTACACGTAACATTATCGTTTTTGCGCAACAAAGTCAGCATTTGGCGCCGATGAAGAGGAGAAAATCATGGTGAGAGACAAGACCTTCCGCCAGCACAGGTTCGAGGCCGATGAGGTGGCGGGGCAGCAGTTCGAACGGTGTCTCTTCCTCGCCTGCAACTTCTCCTGGCTGGATCTGCGGGAGTGCCGCTTCGTCGACTGCCGCTTCTACGACAGGGAGGAGGCGCTGACCTGCCAGCTGCAGGGCTGCGATCTGCGCGAAGCGAGTTTCCTGCGCTGCGATCTGACCCTGGCCAATCTCAGCCGCAGCGAGTGTCTGGGGCTGGAGATGCGGGACTGCCAGGCCATGGGCATCGACCTGTCCCAGGCCAGCTTCGCCAACCGGATCACCCCCAGCAGCTACTTCTGCGAGGCTTATCTGACCGGCAACAACTTCAGTTTTGCCAATCTGGCATCCTGTCTGCTGGAGCGCTGCGAGCTCCATGGCAATCGCTGGCAGAACGCGAACCTGAGGGGCGCCTCCCTGGCGGGCTCGGACCTGCGGGATGGCGAGTTCGGCCAGTTCGACTGGCAGGGGGTGACCTTGACCGGTTGCGATCTGCGGGGCTGCGATCTGCCCGGGCTGGATCTGCGCCGGGTCGACCTGAACGGGGTGCGGATCAGCGAGTCCCAGCAGCAGGCTCTGCTGGAGGCAATCGGCCTGCAGATCTTCCCCTGAGGGCGGTCGTGACGCCGCAAACGGTATAACTTTGCCACATTTCCCTGTGACCCGGTTCGTGGCGCACGACAAAGAGCCCGCGATGGCGGGCTCTTTGTGTGGTGTTGCTTGAGGTGGGGCCTTAGCGCCGTGCCAGCCACTTGGTCGGGTTGATGGCCTCGCCTTGGTAGCGGATCTCGAAGTAGAGGCCGGATCTATCCTGGCCGCCGCTGTCTCCGACCAGGGCCACGGGTTCCCCCTGTTCCACCTTCTGTCCGGTCTGGCGCAGCAGCGACTGATTGTGACCGTACAGACTCATGTAGCCCTTGCCGTGGTCGATCACCAGCAGCATGCCGAAGCCGTCGAGCCAGTCCGCATAGACCACCTGGCCCGGCGCGACCGCCTTGACCTGGGTGCCTTCACTGGCCCCGATCAGGGTGCCCTTCCACTTGAGCTGGGCGGTGCGCTGGGAGCCATAGGCGATGAGGATGGGGCCCTGCACCGGCCAACGCAGATTGCCGCCGGTGCGCAGGCCGCCATAGCCGCCGGCATTTGCCTTGGCACCCTTGTCGGCGGCGGCTTGCTGCTGCGCCACCCTGTTTTGTTGCTCGGCGACGCGCTGCTGCTGGGCGGCGAGCCGTTGCTGTTCACCGACCCTCTGCTGCTGCGCCGCGATCCGTTGCTGCTCCGCAATCCGCTTCTGTTCGGCGGCCAGGCGTTGCGCCTCCAGGCGGCGCTGGCGCTCCTGTTCGGCCTTGATCTTGGCGAGCCGTTCCCGCTCGGCCCGTTCGCGGCGCTCCTGCTCTTCCCGCTTGCGCCTGAGCTCTTCCAGCTTGGCCTTGAGGGCCTGCTCCGCCTTGACCAGCTTGCCGAGCTTCTGCTCGTCGGCCTGCACCGATTGCTGCAACTGGTTGCGCACCTTGGCGCGGCTCTGCTGGCTGGCGAGCAGGGTCTGGTGGTGTTGCTGCTGTTCGCCGAGCAGGGTCTGGAGCCGCTGCTCGGTCTCTTGGGTGGCGATCTGGTTTTTCGCCAGCTTGGCGCGGGTGGCGCGCAGCGTCTCAATGGCCTCGATGCGCGCCTTGTTGAGGTAGTCGTAGTAATCGAGAGAACGGCTCAGTTTGGCCGGATCCTGCTGGTTGAGCAGCAGCTTGAGGTAGTCGTGGTTGCCCGCCTGAAAGGCGCTCTCGGCCTGCTTGGCCAGCAGTTGCTTCTGGCGCCCGGCCTGCTGCTCCAGTTCGCTCTTGTCCTGTTGCAGTTCGACCAGCTTGAGCTGGTTTTGTCGCAGTCGCCCCTTGGTCTCATCGAGCTTGGCGGCGGCGGCGGAAATGGCTTGTTCGTCCTGCTTCAACTGGGCGTTGAGCTTGGCGAGTTCACTCTTGCTGAGCTTGATGGTCTGCTGCTGCGCCTTGATCTGGGATTGCATCTGACCGAGGTCGTTGGCCGCCGACGCCGGGGTCGGGACAAACGCAAAAAACAGCGCGCCTGCCAACAGGCAGACGCGACTGATTTGGTGTGAAATAACTTCGCATCCCCGCATGGGGCAGGATTATTTCAGAATCATCAGGGGCTTGCCAGTCATTTCCGGCGGCACAGGCAGACCCATCAGAGTCAGCATGGTCGGGGCCAGATCGGACAGTTTGCCCCCTTCCAGTACCTCGGCCTTGCGACCGAAATAGATGAGGGGAACCGGCAGATTGGTGTGGGCGGTGTGGGCCTGGCCCGTCTCTTCGTCCAGCATCTTCTCGGCGTTGCCGTGGTCGGCGGTGATCAGGCACTCGCCGCCCACTTCCGCCAGGGCTTCGGTGACGCGACCGATGCAGTGGTCGACGGCTTCACAGGCCTTGACGGCCGCATCGAACACGCCGGTGTGGCCGACCATGTCGCCGTTCGGGTAGTTGCAGATGATGACGTCGTACTTGCCGCTCTTGATGGCGCCGACCAGCTTGTCGGTCAGCTCGCCCGAGCTCATCTCCGGCTGCAGATCATAGGTGGCCACTTTCGGGCTGGCGACGATCTCGCGGTCTTCGCCGGTGAAGCAGGACTCTTCGCCACCGTTGAAGAAGAAGGTGACGTGGGCGTACTTCTCGGTCTCGGAGATACGCAGCTGGGTCTTGCCCTGCTTGGCGAGCCACTCGCCCAGGGTGTTGACCAGGGCGGTGGGCGGGTAGGCGCAGGCGGTCTTGATGTCGGCCGCGTACTCGGTCAGCATCACGAAGTTCAGGGCCGGAGTGGCGGCGCGGGCGAAGCCGGTGAAGTCGCTGTCGACGAAGGCGCGGGTGATCTCGCGGGCGCGGTCGGCACGGAAGTTCATGAAGATCAGGGCATCGCCATCCTGCATGGGGGCGGCTTCGCCGATGCGGGTGGCCTTGACGAACTCGTCGTTCTCGTCGCGGGCATAGGCGGCAGCCAGGGCGTCGCTGGCGCTGTCGGTGGTGAACTCGCCCTTGCCCTGGGTCATCAGGTCATAGGCTTGCTGCACGCGATCCCAGCGGTTGTCACGGTCCATGGCGTAGTAACGGCCGATCATGGAGGCGAAACGGCCCTTGCCCAGGCGGGCGAACAGGGCATCAAACTGCTCGATGGAGGATTGGGCACTGCGCGGCGGCACGTCGCGGCCATCCAGGAAGGCGTGGAAGTAGATCTGCTCGGCGCCACGTTTGGCGGCCATCTCGATCATGCCCATGATGTGCTCTTCGTGGCTGTGCACGCCACCCGGGGACATCAGGCCCATGATGTGCACGGCCTTGCCCTGGCTGACGGCGCCATCGACGGCCTTGCCCAGCTCGACGTTGTCAAAGAAGGTGCCTTCGGCGATATCCTTGGAGATGCGGGTCAGCTCCTGATAGACGACACGACCGGCACCTATGTTGGTGTGACCCACTTCGGAGTTGCCCATCTGGCCGTCGGGCAGGCCAACGTCCAAGCCGGAGCCGGAGATCAGGGTGCTGGTGTAGTCACGGGCCAGGCGGTCCAGGTTGGGGGTCTTGGCGGCGGCGACGGCATTGTGCTCTTGCTTGGTGCTGTAGCCCCAACCGTCCATGATGACCAGAACCAGGGGTTTCTTCGCTGTTGACATAAGACTATGTCCTCTCGGATAGGAATGAACTGGGGGAAGTGAAACTAGCGTAATATTACTACATCTGCCGAAATAGTCACCTGATCCCCAAGTCCCTAAGCCCCTTAGTTTTTCTGCTGTTATCACCCGGTTTTGTGCATGTTGCCAGCTTGTCGACAGGGGGGGCGGTGACGAGGCGAACGCCGGTTGGCGCTCCTCGCAGAGATCGGTTCCCCCTGCCCGGGATGGCGACGGCGCAGGGGCTCCCATCATGATGGGAGCCCGCTCCCGCTTTGCCGCCAAGATGGCTGATCTTCTCCAGGCCCCCATGTATACTCGGCCACTTGTCTCGGTCTTCGGATAGTAAAAGATGCAAGAGTATTTGGATTTTGTGACCCGCAATCCGCTGCTGTCGGCAGCCTGGCTGGGTCTGGCTGGCACCCTGGTCTACACCACGGTGCGCGCCACTCTCTCGCCGGTCAAAACGGTGAATAATCACGGCGCTACCCTGCTCATCAACCGTGAAGATGCCATCGTCATCGATACCCGCGGCCAGGACGAGTATGCCAAAGGCCACCTGGCCGGGGCCCTGCACCTGCCGCTCAGCCAGATCCAGGGCAATAACCTGGGCACGGTTGAAAAGCATAAAGATGCCCCCATCATAGTGGTGTGCGAGTCGGGGATGACCGCCGGTGGCGCGGCCCGCCAGCTGAGCAAGGCCGGCTTCAAGCAGGTATATGTACTCGGTGGTGGCATGGCCCAGTGGCGTGCAGATAATCTGCCGGTAACCAAAAAACGCTGAATTAAGGGCGTGCGCCCAATCTTTTTATCAAAGGAATCAAACGAATGGCTGACGAAATCAACAACCAGGAAGTACAACCGGAATTCCACATCCAGCGCGTTTACACCAAGGATGTCTCCTTCGAAGCGCCCAACACGCCGCACATCTTCCAGAAAGAGTGGCAACCGGACGTCAAGCTGGACATGGATACCAAGACCAGCATCCTGGCCGATAGCGTCTACGAGGTCGTGCTGACCCTGACCGTCACCTGCAAGCTGGAAACCGAGACCGCCTTCCTGTGTGAAGTGCAGCAGGCCGGCATCTTCAGCATCGGCAACCTGCCGGAGCCGCAGCTGGCTCACTGCCTGGCGGCCTTCTGCCCGAACATCCTGTTCCCCTATGCCCGCGAAGCCGTGGCCAACCTGGTGAGCAAGGGTTCCTTCCCGCAGCTGAACCTGGCACCGGTCAACTTCGATGCCCTGTTTGCCCAGCACATGGCGCAGGCTCAGCAGGCGACAGCGGAAGCCTGATCCATGGCCAACCCGATCGCGATTTCGGTGTTGGGGGCGGGGTCTTATGGCTCCGCCCTTGCCATTTCTCTGGCCCGCAACGGCCATCCGACCCTGCTGTGGGGCCACGATCCGGCCCATGTGGCCGTGTTGGAGGCGGATCGCTGCAACAAGGCGTTTCTGCCCGATGTCCCTTTTCCTGCCGATCTGCAATTGACGGCGGATCTGCAGACCGCGGTGCAGGCGGCCCCCGTGCTGTTGCTGGTGGTGCCGAGCCATGTGTTCGGTCAGGTGCTGAACCAGGTCAAGCCCTTCCTGCGCCCGGATACCCGCATCGCCTGGGCCACCAAGGGCCTGGAGCCCGACAGCGGCCGCCTGCTGCAGGATGTCGCCCGCGAGGCATTGGGTGATGCCATCCCGCTGGCGGTGATCTCGGGCCCCACCTTCGCCCGCGAGCTGGCCGCCGGCCTGCCGACCGCCATCTCGGTGGCCTCGACCCACGACGACTTCGCCGACGATCTCTCCCATCTGCTCCACTGCGGTCGCTCGTTCCGGGTCTATACCAATCCGGATTTCATCGGCCTGCAGCTGGGGGGGGCGGTCAAGAACGTCATCGCCATCGGTGCCGGTCTCTCCGACGGGCTAGGCTTTGGCGCCAATGCCAGAACCGCGCTGATCACCCGGGGGCTGGTGGAGATGCAGCGCCTCGGTGCGGCGCTGGGTGCCGATGCCAAGACCTTCATGGGGATGGCGGGCCTGGGGGATCTGGTACTGACCTGCACCGACAACCAGTCCCGCAACCGCCGCTTCGGTCTTGCCCTCGGGGCAGGCAAGGATGTGGATACCGCCATGGCCGAGATAGGTCAGGTGGTGGAAGGGTATCGCAACACCAAGGAGGTGCATCTGCTGGCGGCCCGTTGCGGCGTCGAGATGCCCATCTGCGAGCAGATCTTCCAGGTGCTCTATCAGGGCAAGAACCCGAAAGAGGCGGCCATCGCCCTGCTGTCACGAGACAAGAAGGACGAGTGATTCGCCCGAGCATGAAAAAGGCCCCGCCAGCTGGCGGGGCCTTTTCTTTGCCGCATGTCTTTGCCACCAGGGACAACTCAATAGTAGGAGTGGTCGCCGCGCTGGTGCTCGGTGGCATCTTTGACGCCGTTGAGCTCGCCTGGGAACTTCTCAAGCAGCTGCTTCTCGATCCCCTCTTTCAGGGTGTAATCGACCATGGAGCAGCCGTTGCAACCGCCGCCAAACTGCAGGATGGCCAGCTTGTCTTCGGTCAGCTCGACCAGGGTCACCTTGCCGCCGTGACCGGCCAGCATGGGGTTGACCTCTGAGGTGAGCACGTATTCGATGCGGTCGATCAGGGGCGCATCGTCGGCCACCTTGCGCATCTTGGCATTCGGCGCCTTGAGGGTGAGCTGGGAGCCCATCTGATCGGTGACGAAATCTATGGTGGCATCGACCAGGAAGGGGGCGCTCAGGGGATCGACCAGGCAGTCGAAGCCGCTGAAGGGCAGGTGTTGATCTTCCGGGTCTACCGCATCCGGCGGGCAATAGGATACGCCGCACTCGGCATTCTGGGTTCCCGGATTGACCACAAACACCCGGATATTGGTGCCATCAGGCTGATTTTCCAGCAGCTTGCGGAAGTGGGCCTGGGCGGTGTCGGAAATGCTGATCATCACTATCCTCATAAACCTGAGTGTACGACTAGGGTATTCATGATAACGCGGTTGCCTGCCCTTGGGTAGCAAGTGTTCGCCCCGTGAGGGTGGCGGGTGTGGTCCGGCGGCGGACTCATCCCTTGGGATGGGGCAGGGTGCGACACAGGGCCCACACCTCGACCCTCTCTATGCCGCTGCGGCGCAGCAGACGGCTGAGCTGGCCCGCGGTGGCCCCCGTGGTCACCACATCATCGAGCAAGGCCACGTGGCGGTATGGGTGGGGGGCCAGCGCAAAGGCGCCCTTGAGATTGCGTCGCCGCTGGCCGGCGCTGAGCCGGGTCTGTTGCGGCGTGGCCCGAATGCGGCGGATCACCCCGGTGTCGAGGGGAATGCCGGTGAGGCGACTCAAGTCTATGCCGATCTGCTGCGCCTGGTTGAAGCCTCGCCGCCATTGACGCCACCAGTGCAGGGGGACGGGCAGGATAGCCTCGGGGGGATCGTCCAGCACCAGGTGATCGGCCAGCAGCCGGGCGAGCAGGGGAGCCAGCAAGAGGTCGCCGCCATATTTCAGGCGAGGGATGAGCCAGGGGTAGGGGGCCTGATAGTCACCGATGACTTGCAACCGATCCCAGGGGGGCGGCCGGCGCTGGCAGCGACCGCAGAGCGGCCAGGGTTGTGTGAGGGGCGCGGCGCAGAGCTGGCAGCGATGGGTGGATTGCCTGAGGCTGGTGCGACACCAGTGACAGAGCAGGGGCTCGGTCGTGCAGGGCTGGCGGCAGAGCAGGCAGTGACCCAGCCAATCGGCGCGGGTGCCGAGCATCGGACTTGCTTTGGCGAGCAGGCGCTTTAACATGCGACACCCAATAGGCTGGAGTGAGGGAGTCTGATGAGCATAGTGGTGGAGCGCCTCGGTCAGGGGCAGGATCTGGTGTTGTTGCACGGTTGGGGCATGAATGGCGCCGTCTGGCATGGGATAGTGCCCCTGCTCAGCCCCCATTTCCGGCTGCATCTGGTGGATCTGCCGGGCTTTGGTGGCAGCCCCCTTGCCGAGGGGGTCGAGTATGACCTGCCCTGGCTGGCTCGGGAGGTGGCCGCCGTGCTGCCGGCGCGGGCCCACCTGCTTGGCTGGTCCCTGGGGGGGCTGGTGGCGAGCCGCATCGCCCTGGATCACCCCGAGCGGGTGGCATCTCTGGTGACGGTGGCCAGCTCCCCCTGCTTCCTGGCCCGGGAGGAGTGGCCCGGCATTGCGCCCAAGGTGCTCGATGGCTTCATGGCTGCCCTGGGGGGGGATTTTCGCCAGACGGTGGAGCGCTTCCTCGCCATCCAGGCCATGGGCAGCGAACACGCCAGGGATGATATCCGTCAGCTCAAACAGTGGCTGGCCGAGCGGCCTGCCCCGCAATTGCCAGCCTTGACGGCGGGGCTGACCATGCTGGCCGAGGTGGATCTGCGGGACGAACTGGCGCAGCTGACGCCGCCCTGGCTGCGGATCTATGGCCGGCTCGACTCCCTGGTGCCGAGGGCCAGCATCCCCCTGCTCGACGAGCGTTATCCCCGCAGCGAGCATCAGGTGCTGGCCAAGGCGTCCCATGCGCCCTTCATCTCCCACCCGGAGACATTCGTAACCGGTTTGATGGACTGGTTTGCCAAGATGGACGAAAAATGAGCTCATTGCTTTGATAATCGCCCCCGGCGGTGGATACTTAGCCCATCGCCAAGGAGAGCACCAGATGCAGATTGATTCCGCTTTTACCACAGGGCTGCAGGGATATCAGCGCGCCGAGCAGAGGGTCGAGGACGCCGGCACCGCCATTGCCCGCGCCACCCTCGTCCCGAGCGAGCCGCAAGCCGCCCCGGTCGAGATCACCGATGAGCTCATCAACCTCAAGCTGGGTGAGCTGCAGGCCGGTGCCTCGGCCAGGGTGATCCAGACCGCCAGCGACATGCTCGGCAGTCTGATCGACATCCGGGTCTAGGCGTCCCGGCTCCCCGGTCAGCGAACCGCCCCATGAGCCTCAACGTCACCCTTCCCCCCGGTCTGCCCACGACGCTGCAACCCCAGACGGATGCGGCGCGCAGCGACAATCGCCGCGCCGAGCTGATCCCCCGGCCCCCGGAGGGCGCCGCCGCCGGGGGGAGCCAGAAGTCTGCCGGCCAGCAGGATCAGGCGAGACAGGCTCACGGCCAGGGGCCGGGACGGGAAGGGGTGGGCAAGGAGGGGGATCAGCCCTTCGGGGTGCAGCCTGGCCGGCACAGGATCGAGGAGCGTGAGTCACACTCGGGTCATGGCGACGGTCAGCAGGGGCAGGGGCAGGGGGAGAGGCAGGGCGAGGCGGGGCGGGCTCGGGAGTCTGGGGGAGGAGCCAGAACCCAGTCGTTCGAGCCGCCCCAGACCGGATTGCAATTGCGCCCGGCCGGCACCCCTGCTGCGGTGACGGCCACGGGGGGCGTGTTGAATGCCTACATGGAGCTGCGCAGTCAGGCCATCGCCCGGCGTTATCGCGGCGCCAGCCTGCCTGCCGCCCCCCAGCGGCTCGATCTGCGGATCTGATCCAGACCGTCACGCTCCCGAACAATCGAAAGCCCCTCGCGGGGCTTTCGGCTTATCTGGGGCGAATTACTTCCTGGCCTTGGCGAAGGCGGCGGCAAAGGCATTGCCGAAGGCGCCATGCTCGGCGGGCGACTGGCCCTGGCTGGCGGGCCGTGCCGGTTTGGCCATCTTGTCCTGGGTCGGTGCGCGGCGCGGCGCCTCGCTCCTGGGCTTGCGCTCACCCGGCTCGCCCGCCTTTTGGTCGAGGCGCATGGTGAGGCTGATGCGTTTGCGCGGGGCATCCACCTCCAGCACCTTGACCCGCACCACGTCCCCCGTCTTGACCACCTCGCGGGGATCCTTGATGAAGCGGTCGGTCAGCGCGCTGATGTGGACCAGGCCATCCTGATGCACCCCGACATCGACGAAGGCGCCGAAGTTGGTGACGTTGGTGACCACCCCTTCCAGCACCATGTCGGGTACCAGATCGCTTATCTTCTCCACCCCTTCCTTGAAGGTGGCGGTCTTGAACTCGGGGCGCGGATCCCGGCCCGGCTTGTCCAGTTCGCCTATGATGTCGGTGACGGTGGGGACCCCGAACCGCTCGTCGGTATAGTCGGCAGGCCTGAGGCTTTGCAGCAGGCTACTGTTGCCGAGCAGGGTCTCGACCTGCTGCTGGAGCCGCGCCAGGATCCGCTCCACCACGGGATAGGATTCCGGGTGGACCGCAGAGCCGTCCAGCGGGTGGCTGCCGCCGCGAATGCGCAGGAAGCCGGCGCACTGTTCGAACGCCTTGGGGCCGAGTCGGCTCACCTTGAGCAGTTGCTGGCGGCTCTGGAAGGCGCCGTGCTCGTCGCGGTAGGCCACTATGTTCTGGGCCAGGGTCTGGGAGAGGCCGGAGACTCGGGTCAGCAGCGGCACCGAGGCGGTGTTCACATCCACCCCGACCGCGTTCACGCAATCCTCCACCACGGCATCGAGCTTGCGGGCGAGCTGGCTCTGGCCGACGTCGTGCTGGTACTGGCCGACGCCTATGCTCTTGGGATCTATCTTGACCAGCTCGGCCAGGGGATCCTGCAGGCGACGGGCGATGGAGACGGCGCCGCGCAGGGAGACGTCGAGTCCCGGGAACTCCAGGGAGGCGAGTTCGGAGGCGGAGTAGACGGAGGCGCCCGCCTCGCTCACCACGATCTGCTGGGCCCTGGCCTCCGGGTAGCGCTTGAACAGCTCGGCCGTCAGGCGGTCGGTCTCGCGCGAAGCGGTGCCGTTGCCTATGCTGACCAGCTCCACCTTGTGCTTCACGCACAGATCCCGCAGGGTCTTGAGGCTCTGCTCCACCTGCTTCTTGGGTTCGAACGGATAGATGGTGGCGGTGTCGACCAGCTTGCCGGTGGCGTCGACCACGGCCACCTTGACCCCGGTGCGGATGCCGGGATCCAGCCCCATGGTGGTGCGCATCCCCGCCGGCGCCGCCATCAGCAGATCCTTGAGGTTCATGGCGAACACCTTGATCGCCTCCTCTTCGGCCCGCTCGCGGATCTGGCCGATGAGTTCGGTCTCCATCTGCAGCGAGAGTTTGATCTTCCAGGTCCAGCTCACCACCCCCTGCAGCCACTTGTCGGCGGGGCGCCCCCGGGCCTGGATGCCGAGCTGGTGGGCGATGATCCCCTCGCACGGGTTGCCGGCCTCCTCCTCACCGGCGACCAGGGCCAGATTGAGTACCCCTTCGTTGCGGCCGCGCAACATGGCCAGCACCCGGTGGGAAGGGGCCTTGTGCAATGGCTCGTCGTGCTCGAAGTAGTCCTTGAACTTGGTGCCTTCCTGCTCCTTGCCCGCCACCACGCGGGCGCGCAGGGTGGCGTTGTGCCACAGGTAGTCCCGCAGCCGGGCCAGCAGGGGGGCTTGCTCGGCGAAACGCTCCATCAGGATGTAGCGGGCACCATCCAGAGCCGCCTTGGTATCGACGATGCCCGCCTCGATATTGAGGAAGGCGGCGGCCTCCTGCTCGGGGTCCCGGGTCGGGTCGCCGAACAGGCGATCGGCCAGGGGCTCGAGGCCGGCCTCGATGGCCATCTGGCCCTTGGTGCGGCGCTTGGGTTTGTAGGGCAGGTAGAGATCTTCCAGCCGGGTCTTGGTGTCGGCCTCGGCCAGTGCCCGGGCCAGCTCGGGGGTGAGTTTGCCCTGCTCCTCGATGGAGCCGAGTATGGTCCTGCGTCTCTCTTCCAGCTCGCGCAGATAGCCGAGCCGGCTCTCCAGGGTGCGCAGTTGGGCATCATCGAGCCCCTGGGTCACCTCCTTGCGATAGCGGGCGATGAAGGGGACGGTGGCCCCTTCGTCCAGCAGGCGGATGGCGGCGTTCACCTGCTCGGGGCGGGCACTCAGCTCGGTGGCTATCTGTTTTTCTATGGTATGCATCTGTGCTCTCGATCCTCATGGTCACTGGCTGGCGGCTCGCGAGCCCACCCCGCGCGGGGTTAGAATAGAACCCAAGTGGCAAGGACATGTAAAGATGAAAAAAAGCGATTATATCACCCGTGAAGGGTGGCTCGAACTGGACCGAGAACTCAAGTACCTGTGGAAGGAGGAGCGTCCCAGGGTGACACAGGCGGTCTCGGAGGCGGCGGCCCTCGGCGATCGATCCGAGAATGCCGAGTATATCTACGGCAAGAAGCGGCTGCGGGAGATAGACAGGCGCTTGCGCTTTCTCACCAAGCGGCTCGATGCCCTCACCATAGTGGATCCCAGCCCCCAGCAGGAGGGGCGGGTCTTCTTCGGGGCCTGGGTCGAGCTGGAAGACGAGGCGGGCCAGCGGGTGCGCTACCGGCTGGTGGGGCCGGACGAGTTCAACCTGGCCGAGGGCAAGCTCAGCATCGACTCCCCCCTGGCGCGGGCCCTGCTCAAGAAGCAGGTGGACGACGAGGTGGAGGTGAACACGCCCTCCGGCCTGCAGTTCTGGTATATCAACGAGATCCGCTATCGCCCCTTCGAGGCGCCGGGTCAGGCCCGCACGCAATAACCGGTAACATTTTTCACCTTGGCCGGGGGCGGGGGACGACCTAGGATGAGCCCTCATGGGTAAGGAGAGGCAAGATGAGTCAGCCATACAAGGTGCTGGTGGTCGATGATGACCTCAAGCTGAGGGCCCTGCTGGAGCGCTATCTGAGCGAGCAGGGGTTCGGGGTGCGCGGTGTCGCCAATGGCGAGCAGGCCGATCGCCTGCTGGCGCGGGAAAACTTCAGCCTGATGGTGCTCGATCTCATGTTGCCGGGGGAGGATGGCCTCTCCATCTGCCGCCGCCTGCGGGAGGCGGGCAACCCTATCCCGGTGCTGATGCTCACCGCCAAGGGGGACGAGGTGGATCGCATCGTCGGCCTCGAGATGGGGGCGGATGACTATCTGCCCAAGCCGTTCAACCCCCGCGAGCTGCTGGCCCGTATCCGCGCCGTGCTGCGCCGTCATCAGGTGGAGCTGCCCGGTGCCCCCTCCGCCACCGAGAAGGTGGTGAGTTTCGGCGCCTATCGCCTCGATCTGGCGACCCGGGAGCTGACCCGGGACCAGGAGCCGCTGCCCCTCACCAGCGGTGAGTTCGCCGTGCTCAAGGTGCTGGTCAGCCATCCCCGCGAGCCCCTCTCCCGGGACAAGCTGATGAACCTGGCCCGTGGTCGCGAGTACACGGCCACCGAGCGCAGCATAGACGTGCAGGTGTCGCGCCTGCGCCGCCTGCTGGAGCAGGATCCCGCCCAGCCCAGATACCTGCAGACCGTGTGGGGCCTGGGTTATGTGTTCGTGCCGGACGGGGGCAGCCGATGAGGCGTGCGACCAGCATGTTCTCTCGCACCCTCTGGTTCCTGGCCTCCGTGCTGGTGGTCTATCAGCTGGTCTCCTACCTCGCCTTCTACAACTATCTGCTGGAGCCGACGGTCAAGCAGATAAGCCATCTGCTGGCCAATCAGGTCAAGCTCATCTTCCCGGCGGGGCGCGAGGGGGGCATGCCCGAAGACGCCCAGCTCCTGGTCTATCAGGCGACCGGCATCGACATCTATCACCAGGACGAGGCCGAGCGGCACGGATTGGCCGCGGCCAAGCACTATGCCTTCCTGGAAGAGGGGATCAGCCATGAACTGGGCGGGCCCGCCAGGGTGCGGGTGGAGATCCGGGATCACTACATCATCTGGGTCCAGCCCCCCCAGGCCAGGGATGTCTGGCTGCGGGTGCCGCTCACCGAGATCGACGATGACGATATCCAGCCGCTCATCTATTACCTGACGGTGCTGCTGGCCATGATACTGTTTGCCGCCTGGTACTTTGCCCGCCAGCTGATGCGCCCCCTGGAAGAGCTGGAGGCGGGGGCCGTCGCCGTGGCCCGGGGCCAGTTCCCCGATGCCCTGGACGAGCAGGGCTCCCGGGAGCTGCGGCGCCTGACCCGCAGCTTCAACCACATGTCCCGTTCCATCAAGGAGCTGATCGAGGAGCGCAACCTGATGATGGCCGGGGTCTCCCACGACCTGCGCACCCCCTTGACCCGCATTCGGCTGGCCACCGAGATGATGTCGTCCCGGGAAGAGGGGCTCAAGGAGAGCATCAACGCCGACATAGATGAAACCAACGCCATCATCGATCAGTTCATCGACTACATCAGGCCGGCCGGCAGCGTCGAAACCCTGCCCACGGATCTGACCCGGCTGATCCACGACGTGTTGCTGCTGCAAGGGGAGCAGGGTCTGGAGCTGGAGCTGGCCCTGCCGACCGAGGCCGTGTTGGTGGAGTGTCACCCCTTGGGCATGCGACGGGTGCTCAACAACCTGTGCAGCAATGCCAAACGCTATGGTGCCAGCAGGCTGCAAGCCGAGCTGAGGGATGACGGTCACTGGGTCAGGTTGCGGCTGGCCGATGATGGCCCGGGGATCCCGGAGGCGGATCACCAGCGGGTGCTCAGGCCCTTCACTCAGGGCAATCAGGCTCGCACCGGCGGGGGCAGCGGGTTGGGGCTCGCCATCGTCGCCAAGATAGTGGCCCAGCACCATGGCACCCTCAGGCTGGGCGTCTCGGACTGGGGTGGCCTGCTGGTGGAGATCCGCCTGCCCAGGCAGCAACCCCTGGAGTGGGCCGACTGACCGCCTGGCCTCGTAGCGACCGAGCCGGCAAGCTTGGTGCGCGAATGACCCAGATAGCACGGAGGGAGCCCATGGCTCCCTCCGTGCTATCTGCGGTTTCCCTCAAGACTCTGGCGCCGCCTGGCGTCGATAGCGCTTGCCATATTTGAGCTGTTGCACCAGCAGGGCCGCGATGATCAGGGTCAGGCCTATGGGGGTGGCGAGGTGGATCTCCTCGCCGATGAGCAGGTTGAGCAGTATCAGGGAGGCAAAGGGAGAGATGAAGATGAGGTTGCTCAGCGGCGCCGTATCGGTGGCGCTGCGCATGGCCATCAGCCACAAGACGAAGCCAAACCCCATCTCGAACAGGCCCACATAGATGGCGCCGGCCCATCCTTGCCAGGCCGTCATGTGGAAATCGGCCAGCCACCAGGTGGCCACCAGGATGAGCGGCAGGCTGAGCAGAAAACCGAGCAGCAGGCTGACGACGGGGTCCCCCTGATTGCGGGTGTTGAGGATCCAGTAACCGGCCCAGATCAGCGTCGAGAGCAGTGCCAGCCCGACCCCGAGGGGGCTGTCAAATTGCAGAGCGAGCAGATCTCCTCTGGTGGCGATCACCAGGGCGCCGAAGTAGCCGAGCAGGATGGCCACCCCGTCCCGGCGGCGCAGCTTCTGGCCGAGGAAGGGCACGGCCAGCAGACTCAGGCTGATGGCCCAGGTGTAGTTGAGGGTCTGCGCCTGCTGCGCCGGCAGCAGGTCATAGGCCTTGAACAGCAGCAGGTAATAGAGGAAGGGGTTGAGGGCGCCAAGGGCCAGGTAATAAAGCGGACGCTGCTTCAGGTACTGACCGAGCAGTGGCAGCTTGCCCTGCCTGACCACCAGAGCGCCGAGGGCCAGGGCCGAGGTGAGGGCGGCGACCAGCAGCAACTGCACCGGCTCGAAGTAGCGCAGGGAGATCTTGAAGGCAGTGGCTACCGTCGACCAGAGTGCAACGGCGCACAGGCCGTACTGATAGGCTTTCTGCTGACTCTTCACCATGCGGCATCTCCTTGCGTGGCCGGTTGAGGGAACAAATGGATGTTGCAGTCTATCAGCCTTGCCATCGCGCTGTCGTCGAGCAACGGGGGGTGGCGCCCCCTCGGAGGGCCGAGTCCTGCGGAGGATAAAAAATGTGCACTATCCCGGCCTCATGGCTTGCGCCCATTGAAAATATCCGTATAATCCCCTCCGCTTACCCATGAGGTAAGCCAGACGATATGTCTGCTGCCGAGTCGATTCGCTTGCGAGAGACCGGCCATACAGTCTCCCCGATATGGGGAGAAACGTGAAAAATCGCACCTCCGGCAGGATTAGTCCTGGTTGGGCGGTGTTGATTTATGTTCTTTTCTCTATTGGAGCTCTGTCAATGCAGAACCAAAGAATCCGTATCCGCCTGAAGGCTTTTGATCATCGCCTGATCGATCAATCCACTGCGGAAATCGTTGAAACTGCAAAGCGCACCGGCGCGCAGGTTCGCGGTCCTATTCCGCTGCCGACTCGCAAAGAGCGCTTCACCGTCCTGATCTCCCCGCACGTCAACAAAGATGCGCGTGATCAGTACGAGATCCGCACTCACAAGCGTCTGGTAGACATCGTTGAGCCGACTGACAAGACCGTAGACGCCCTGATGCGTCTGGATCTGGCAGCTGGTGTAGACGTCCAGATCAGCCTGGGTTAATTACGGAAAGAGGTTGATAACAATGACAATCGGTCTTGTAGGTCGCAAAGTGGGTATGACTCGCATCTTTACTGAAGATGGCGTTTCTATCCCGGTGACTGTTATCGAAGTTGAAGCTAACCGTGTAACTCAGGTCAAATCTGTAGAAACCGACGGCTACAACGCTATTCAGGTTACCACTGGCGCCAAGAAAGCCAGCCGTGTGACCAAGCCGGAAGCTGGCCACTTCGCCAAAGCTGGTGTTGAAGCCGGTCGCGGTCTGTGGGAATTCCGCCTGAACAACGGTGAAGCTTTCACTGTTGGTAGCGAGCTGAAAGTAGATCTTCTCGCTGACGTTAAGCTGGTAGACGTTACCGGCACATCCAAGGGTAAAGGTTTTGCTGGTACTGTTAAGCGCCACAACTTCCGCACCCAGGATATGACCCACGGTAACTCCCTGTCCCACCGTGTACCTGGCTCCATCGGTCAAAACCAGACCCCGGGCCGTGTATTCAAGGGCAAAAAGATGGCTGGTCACATGGGTGCTGAGCGTGTAACGACTCAGAACCTGGAACTGGTTCGTGTTGACGCTGAACGCAACCTGCTGCTCATCAAAGGCGCAGTACCGGGTGCAACCAACGGCAACGTGATCGTCAAACCTGCCGTCAAAGCGTAACGTCTGAGGAGATAGTAATGGAATTGGTAATGAAAGACGCCAAGAGCGCTCTTGAAGTTTCCGAGACTACCTTCGGGCGCGAATTCAACGAAGCTCTGGTTCACCAGGTCGTCGTTGCATATGCCGCTGGTGCCCGTCAGGGTACTCGTGCGCAGCTGACTCGCTCTGAAGTGTCTGGTGGCGGCAAAAAGCCGTGGCGTCAGAAGGGTACTGGTCGTGCCCGTGCTGGCTCCATCCGTTCGCCCATTTGGCGTTCAGGTGGTGTGACTTTTGCTGCTAAGCCGCAAGATCACAGCCAGAAAGTAAACAAGAAGATGTACCGCGGCGCTATCCGTAGCATCCTGTCCGAGCTGGTACGTCAAGAGCGCCTGATCGTTGTTGAGAAATTCGGCATCGAAGCGCCGAAGACCAAAGAACTGATCGCCAAGCTGAAAGAAATGGAACTGAACGACGTTCTGATCGTGACTGCTGAAGTCGATGAGAACCTGTTCCTGGCTGCTCGCAACCTGTACAAGGTCGACGTGCGTGACGTAGCCGGTATCGACCCGGTCAGCCTGATCGCTTTCGACAAGGTTCTGATGACTGCTGACGCAGTTAAGCAAATCGAGGAGATGCTGGCATGATCCGCGAAGAGCGTCTGTTGAAAGTTCTGAAGGCTCCGCATATCTCTGAAAAGAGCACCATGGTCGCCGAGAAGCAGAACACTATCGTGTTCAAAGTTGCTGTCGATGCCACCAAGGCGGAAGTCAAAGCTGCAGTTGCAAAACTGTTCGAGGTCGAAGTTGAGACCGTCCGTACCCTGAACATGAAGGGTAAAACCAAGCGCTCAGGTGCGCGTGTAGGCCGTCGTTCCGATTGGAAAAAGGCTTATGTGACCCTGAAAGCAGGTCAGGACATCGACTTCATGGGCGCAGCCGAGTAAGAGGAGTTCTCAAAAATGGCAATCGTTAAGTGCAAGCCTACTTCTCCGGGCCGCCGCCACGTCGTCAAGATCGTCAACCAAGAGCTGTACAAGGGCAAGCCCTTCGCCGCTCTGCTGGACAGCAAAAGCAAGTCCGGTGGTCGTAACAACAACGGCCGAATCACCACCCGTCACATCGGTGGTGGTCACAAGCAGCACTACCGTATCGTCGACTTCAAACGCGATAAAGACGGTATCCCGGCCAAAGTAGAGCGCCTGGAATACGATCCTAACCGTACCGCAAACATCGCCCTGGTGCTGTATGCAGACGGTGAGCGTCGTTACATCCTGGCTCCGAAAGGCCTGAAAGCTGGTGATGCTATCGCTTCTGGTGCTGATGCTGCCATCAAGGTGGGCAACGCCCTGCCGATGCGCAACATCCCGGTTGGTTCTACCGTTCACGCCGTCGAGATGAAACCTGGTAAAGGTGCCCAGCTGGCTCGTTCCGCTGGTACTTTCATCCAGATCCTGGCTCGTGAAGGTAACTATGTAACTCTGCGTCTGCGTTCCGGCGAAGTACGTAAAGTTCTGGCCGAGTGCCGTGCCACCATCGGTGAAGTCGGTAACTCCGAGCACATGTTGCGTCAACTGGGTAAAGCTGGTGCCAACCGCTGGCGTGGTATTCGTCCGACCGTTCGCGGTATGGCGATGAACCCGGTCGACCACCCGCACGGTGGTGGTGAGGGTCGTAACAAGGGCATGCAGCCTGTGTCCCCATGGGGCCAGAAGGCTAAAGGCTTCAAGACCCGTAAGAACAAGCGTACCGACAAGTACATCGTACGTCGTCGTAACAAGTAATTGTTAACATAGAGGAATCACCATGCCACGTTCTCTCAAGAAGGGTCCATTTATTGACCTGCACTTGCTGAAGAAGGTAGAGAAAGCGGTGGAAAGCGGGGATAAAAAGCCGGTTAAAACCTGGTCCCGTCGTTCAAT
This sequence comes from Aeromonas sobria, assembly GCF_050266975.1. Taxonomy (GTDB): domain Bacteria; phylum Pseudomonadota; class Gammaproteobacteria; order Enterobacterales; family Aeromonadaceae; genus Aeromonas; species Aeromonas sobria_B. The sequence continues at coordinate 10,945 of NZ_JBKISU010000034.1, read as the reverse complement.
GATCATCCCGAACATGATCGGTTTGACCATCGCTGTCCATAATGGTCGTCAGCACGTTCCGGTTTTCGTTACCGAAGAAATGATCGGTCACAAACTGGGTGAATTCGCACCGACTCGTACTTATCGCGGCCATGCTGCTGATAAGAAGGCTAAGAAGCGCTAAGGGATAAATGATGGAAGCTATCGCTAAACACCGTTATGCCCGTACTTCTGCCCAGAAAGCTCGTCTGGTAGCCGATCAAGTACGTGGTCTGTCCGTAGACAAGGCTCTGAATATCCTGACCTTCAGCCCGAAAAAGGCTGCTGCTCTGGTTAAGAAAGTGCTGGAATCTGCCATTGCAAACGCTGAGCACAACGAAGGCGCCGACATCGACGCCCTGCGTATTGCTACTATCATGGTCGACGAAGGTCCCTCCATGAAGCGTATCCGTCCTCGCGCCAAAGGTCGCGCGGATCGTATCCTCAAGCGTACCGCTCACATCACTGTGGTGGTATCCGACGCTAAGGCTGGGAGATAAGCAATGGGTCAGAAAGTACATCCTAATGGCATTCGCCTGGGTATTACCAAGCCTTGGAATTCTACCTGGTTCGCGAACACCAAAGACTTCGCTGACAACCTGTACAGCGATTTTCAAGTACGCCAGTTCCTGACCAAGGAGCTGAAAAACGCTTCCTTGTCCAAGATCACCATCGAGCGTCCGGCCAAGAGCATCCGTGTGACCATTCACACTGCTCGTCCGGGTGTCGTGATCGGCAAGAAAGGCGAAGACGTTGAGAAACTGCGCAAAGCTGTCGCCACTATCGCTGGCGTGCCTGCTCAGATCAACATTTCCGAAGTCCGCAAGCCGGAGCTGGATGGCAAACTCGTTGCCGACAGCATCACTTCCCAGCTGGAACGTCGCGTAATGTTCCGTCGTGCCATGAAGCGCGCCGTACAGAACGCCATGCGCCTGGGTGCCAAGGGCATCAAAGTGGAAGTGTCCGGTCGTCTGGGCGGCGCTGAAATCGCGCGTACCGAATGGTACCGTGAAGGTCGTGTGCCTTTGCACACCCTGCGTGCCGACATCGACTACGCAACTTCTGAAGCCCACACCACTTACGGTGTGATCGGCGTCAAAGTTTGGATCTTCAAGGGCGAAGTTCTGGGCGGTCTGGCTGCTGTTAACGCTGCCGCTGCTCAAGAGCAAGCTCCTGCAAAGCCCAAGCGTGACAACAAGCGCCGCGCTGCTAAGTAAGGAGATTCGGTAAATGTTGCAACCTAAGCGTACTAAATTCCGCAAGACCCATAAGGGTCGTAACCGCGGTCTGGCCAACTCTGGTAACGAAGTATCCTTCGGTACCTTTGGCCTGAAGGCGACATCCCGTGGTCAGCTGACTGCTCGTCAAATCGAAGCAGCCCGTCGTGCCATGACCCGTCACGTTAAGCGTCAGGGTAAGATCTGGATCCGTGTGTTCCCGGACAAACCGATTACCGAAAAGCCCCTCGAAGTTCGTATGGGTAAAGGTAAGGGTAACGTCGAATACTGGGTATGCCCGATCCAACCTGGCAAGGTTCTGTACGAGATGGACGGTGTTCCCGAGGCTCTGGCCCGTGAAGCATTCGCCCTGGCCGCTGCTAAGCTGTCCGTTCAGACCACTTTCGTAATCAAGACGGTGATGTGATGAAAGCTCAAGATCTGCGTCAAAAGAGCGTCGAAGAACTGAACCAGGAGCTGCTGGGTCTGCTGCGTGAGCAATTCAACATGCGCATGCAAGCGTCCACCGGCCAACTGGCTCAGACTCACACTCTGAAACAAGTGCGTCGTGACGTCGCACGTATCAAGACTGTACTGACTGAGAAGGCAGGTGCGTAATGACTGACAAAATCCGTACTCTGCAAGGTCGTGTCATTAGCGACAAGATGGACAAATCCATCACCGTCGCTATCGAGCGCAAGGTAAAGCACCCGATCTACGGTAAGATCATCAAGCGCACTACCAAGCTGCACGTACACGATGAGACCAACGAGTGTAAAGCTGGCGATCTCGTGGAAATCCGCGAGTGCCGTCCGCTGTCCAAGACCAAGTCTTGGACCCTGGTCGGGATCCTGGAAAAGGCCTAATCGGTCCTTTATAGCCCAAACGGCCCCCTTTGGGGGCCGTTTGTTTTTTAGGCTACCTTTTCCAATTTTCCTGTGTTATAGTTTCGCGCCTTTTGAAGGCAGCCAGATCCCGAGAGGGATAAGAAGTAAACAAAGCGGAGCACTAAAATGATCCAGATGCAAAGTATGCTGGGTGTAGCCGACAACTCCGGCGCTCGCAGTGTAATGTGTATTAAGGTTCTGGGTGGCTCGCACCGCCGTTACGCCGGCATCGGCGACATCATCAAGGTTTCCATCAAGGAAGCCATTCCTCGCGGTAAAGTGAAGAAAGGTGATGTGTATAACGCGGTGGTCGTACGCACCCGTAAAGGCGTTCGTCGTCCGGACGGCTCAGTCATCCGTTTCGACAACAATGCGGCTGTGTTGCTTAACAACAACCAACAGCCAATCGGTACTCGTATTTTTGGCCCGGTGACCCGTGAACTGCGTAATGAGAAGTTCATGAAGATTGTGTCCCTGGCACCCGAAGTACTGTAAGGAGTCGAACGATGGCAGCTAAAATCCGTCGCGAAGACGAAGTGATTGTTCTTACCGGCAAAGACAAGGGCAAGCGTGGCAAAGTCACTCAAGTTCTGATTGCCAAGGGTAAGGTAATCGTGGAAGGCATCAACCAGGTGAAGAAACACCAGAAGCCGGTACCCGCACTGGGTCAGGCTGGCGGTATCGTCACCAAAGAAGCCCCCCTCGATGTTTCAAACGTAGCGCTGTTCAACTCTGCCACTGGCAAGGCTGATCGCGTTGGTTTCCGGATTGAAGACGGCAAAAAAGTTCGTTTCTTCAAATCCACCGGCGAACTTGTGAAGTAATTGGAGTTTAACGATGGCGAAACTGCATGATTACTACAAATCCGATGTAGTAAATGAACTGTCAAAGCAGTTCGGTTACAAGACTATCATGCAAGTCCCTCGGATCGAGAAAATCACCCTGAACATGGGTGTTGGTGAAGCGATCTCTGACAAGAAGTTGCTGGAAAATGCTGCTGCCGATATGGCTGCCATTTCCGGTCAGAAGCCGCTGATCACCAAAGCTCGCAAATCTGTTGCGGGCTTCAAGATTCGTGAAGGCTACCCGATAGGTTGTAAAGTAACCCTGCGTGGCGAGCGTATGTGGGAGTTCCTGGAACGGCTGATTTGCATCTCCGTACCGCGTATCCGTGACTTCCGTGGCCTGAACGCTAAAGCGTTCGACGGTCGTGGTAACTACTCCATGGGCGTGCGTGAGCAAATCATCTTCCCGGAAATCGACTATGACAAAGTCGATCGCGTCCGTGGTCTGGATATCACCATCACCACTTCCGCGAATACCGATGAAGAAGGCCGTGCTCTGCTGGCTGCCTTTAACTTCCCATTCCGCAAGTAAGGTTAGGGTTATGGCTAAAACATCCATGAAAGCACGTGAAGCAAAGCGTGCGAAGCTGGTAGCCAAGTTCGCCACCAAGCGAACCGAGCTGAAAGCTATCATCGTTGATATGAACGCTTCTGAAGAAGCGCGTTGGGATGCTGTCCTGCAACTGCAACAGCTGCCCCGTGATTCCAGTCCGTCCCGCCAGCGTAACCGTTGCAATATTACTGGTCGTCCGCACGGTTTCCTGCGCAAGTTTGGCCTGTCTCGCATCAAGGTGCGTGAGCATGCCATGAAGGGCGAAATTCCGGGCCTGAAGAAGGCTTCTTGGTAACGAATCTCGGGAGTTAGACTTATGAGCATGCAAGATCCGATCGCGGATATGCTGACCCGCATCCGTAACGGTCAAGCGGCGAGCAAAGTTTCGGTTTCCATGCCTTCTTCCAAGCTGAAAGTGGCTATCGCCCACGTGCTGAAAGAAGAAGGTTACATCGCTGGCTACTCCGTAGCGGGTGATGTGAAGCCGGAACTGGAAATTGAACTGAAATATTTCCAGGGCAAGCCGGTTGTAGAACTGATCCAACGCGTGAGCCGTCCCGGCCTGCGTATTTACAAGCGCACTACTGATCTGCCGAAAGTCATGGGCGGTCTCGGTGTTGCTATCGTGTCCACGTCTAAAGGTGTGATGACTGACCGTGCAGCTCGTAAAGCTTGCATGGGCGGTGAGATCATCTGCTACGTCGCTTAATAGGAGGTAGGAAATGTCTCGTGTTGCTAAGGCACCCGTCACTATTCCTGCTGGCGTAGAGGTGACTCTGAACGGTCAGGAACTGTCCATCAAAGGTGGTAAAGGTTCCCTGGTTCGTTCTATTCACGCCGGTGTAGAAGTGACCAAAGAAGACAATGTACTGAAGTTCGCCCCGCGCGACGGCTCCAATGGTGCCGACGCTCAGGCCGGTACTGCCCGTGCATTGGTCAACAACATGGTAATCGGTGTTACCCAAGGCTTTGAGCGTAAGCTGCAGCTGGTTGGTGTAGGTTACAAAGCCTCCATCAAGGGCAATGCTGTCGCGCTGGCACTGGGCTTCTCTCACCCGGTTGAGCATGCGCTGCCGGCTGGTGTGACCGCTGAATGTCCGACCGCTACAGAGATCGTTCTGCGTGGTGTGGACAAGCAGCTGGTTGGCCAAGTCGCCGCCGATATCCGTGCTTACCGCGCTCCGGAGCCCTACAAGGGCAAGGGTGTACGCTATGCCAACGAGCAAGTGCGTACTAAAGAAGCTAAGAAGAAGTAAGGTAACACTATGGACAAGAAAGCAGCTCGTCTCCGTCGTGCTACTCGTGCTCGGAAGAAGATGCAGGAACTGGGAGCTACCCGTCTGGTTGTTCACCGTACCCCGCGTCATATCTACGCGCAGGTAATCGCAGCCAACGGTTCCGAAGTTCTGGCCTCTGCTTCCACAGTAGAGAAAGCCATCAGTGAAGCAATCAAGTACTCCGGTAATGCTGATGCAGCTACCGCAGTCGGTAAGGCTATCGCTGAGCGTGCTATCGCCAAAGGCATTCAGAACGTATCTTTCGATCGTTCCGGTTTCAAGTATCACGGTCGTGTCGCCGCTCTGGCTACCGCTGCTCGTGACGCTGGTCTTCAGTTCTAAGCTAGGAGTCGAAGATGGCTAAAGTCGAATCTCAAGCCGGCGAACTGCAAGAAAAGCTGATTGCAGTAAACCGTGTTTCGAAAACTGTTAAAGGTGGTCGTATCATGTCCTTCACCGCGTTGACCGTGGTGGGTGATGGTAACGGCCGTGTAGGTTACGGTTACGGTAAGGCCCGTGAAGTTCCCGCCGCGATTCAAAAAGCGATGGAACAGGCCAAGCGTAACCTGAACAAGGTCGAACTGAACAACGGCACCCTGCACCACCCGGTGCAAGGCGTTCACTCCGGTTCCACCGTGTTCATGAAGCCGGCCTCTGAAGGTACTGGTATCATTGCAGGCGGCGCCATGCGTGCCGTGCTGGAAGTTGCCGGTATCCACAACGTGCTGGCCAAGACCTACGGTTCCACTAACCCGATCAACGTTGTTCGCGCAACTGTAGACGCTCTGGTTCAGGGTCAATCCCCGGCTCAGATCGCTGCCAAGCGTGGTCTGCGCGTTGAAGAAATTCTGGGGTAATGCGACATGGCTAACACTGTAAAAGTAACTCAAACTCGCAGCTCTATCGGCCGTCTGCCAAAGCACAAGGCGACTCTGCGTGGTCTGGGTCTGCGTCGCATTGGTCACACCGTTGAGCTGGAGGATACTCCCTGCGTACGCGGCATGATCAACCAGGTTTATTACATGGTTAAGGTGGAGGGCTAAGCATGCGTCTGAACACTCTGTCTCCGGCCCCTGGTTCCAAGTCTGTTAAGCACCGTCCGGGCCGTGGTATCGGTTCTGGTCTGGGCAAGACTGGTGGTCGTGGTGTGAAAGGTCAAACCTCTCGTTCCGGTGGCGGCAAAGTCCGCAACGGTTTCGAAGGTGGCCAGATGCCTTTGAAAATCCGTCTGCCGAAGTTCGGTTTCTTCTCTCGCAAATCTTTGGTTTCTGCCGAAGTGCGCCTGAACGAAATCGCCCTGGTAGAAGGTGATGTGGTCGATGTGAGCACTCTGAAGCAAGCCGGCGTTCTGACCAAGAACATCGTGTTCGCTAAAGTTGTTCTGTCTGGCAACATTGACCGTGCTGTGACCGTTCGTGGTCTGTCCGTCACCAAAGGTGCACGTGCAGCCATCGAGGCCGCTGGCGGTAAAATCGAGGAATAATCAGTACAATGGCTAAGAAACCAGGATTGGATGTTAAAGCGCAAGGTGGTCTGAGTGAACTGAAGAGCCGTCTGCTCTTCGTTCTCGGGGCGATTATCGTTTTCCGTGCAGGCTCTTATGTGCCTATTCCTGGTATTGACGCCGCCGTACTGGCCGAGTTGTTCCAGCAACAGAAGGGCACCATCATTGAGATGTTCAACATGTTCAGTGGTGGTGCACTCTCGCGTGCTTCTATTCTTGCGTTGGGGATCATGCCGTACATTTCGGCGTCGATCATCATCCAGTTACTGACCGTGGTTCATCCCGCTCTTGCTGAACTCAAGAAAGAAGGTGAATCCGGCCGTCGCAAGATCAATCAGTATACCCGTTGGGGTACATTGATTTTGGGAACCTTCCAGGCCATTGGTATCGCAACCGGTCTGCCGAACATGATGCAAGGACTCGTGACTCATCCGGGTTTGGGCTTCTATTTCACGGCGGTTGTGAGTCTGGTCACCGGCACCATGTTTTTGATGTGGTTGGGTGAGCAGATTACCGAGCGTGGTATCGGTAACGGCATCTCGTTGATTATTTTCACCGGGATCGTTGCTGGGCTGCCTCATGCCATTGGTGCTACGGCCGAACAGGCACGTCAAGGGGAATTGCACATCCTGCTGTTGTTGTTGCTGGGCTTGATTGTTTTCGCAGTGACTTACTTTGTGGTGTTCGTGGAGCGTGGTCAGCGTCGTATCGTCGTGAACTATGCCAAGCGTCAACAAGGCCGCCAGGTATTCGCCGCGCAAAGCACACACCTGCCATTGAAAGTGAATATGGCCGGTGTGATTCCTGCGATTTTCGCATCCAGCATCATCCTCTTCCCGGGGACCATTACCTCTTGGTTTGGTCAGGGCGAGGGCAAGGTAGCCGACATTCTGCAACAGGTCTCTATGGTCCTGCAGCCGGGTCAGCCCTTGTATGAGATGCTGTATGCAGCAGCCATTATCTTCTTCTGCTTCTTCTATACCGCGCTGGTGTTCAATCCACGCGAGACGGCAGACAACTTGAAGAAGAGTGGAGCCTTTATCCCGGGGATCCGCCCGGGCGAGCAGACAGCACGTTACATCGATAAGGTTATGACTCGCCTGACATTGGCAGGTGCGCTCTATATAACCTTTATCTGTCTGGTACCCCAGTTCTTGATGACTGCCTGGAACGTACAGTTCTACTTCGGTGGCACCTCGCTGCTGATTATCGTGGTAGTTATCATGGACTTCATGGCTCAGGTACAAACCCATATGATGTCTCATCAATATGGCGACGTCCTGAGGAAGGCCAACCTGAAGGGCTACGGCCGCTAAAGGTCGGCGTAGTTACGGAGTTAAGCAATGAAAGTTCGTGCTTCCGTTAAGGCAATCTGCCGTAACTGCAAAATCATCAAGCGTCACGGTGTGGTGCGGGTGATTTGCAGCGAGCCAAAGCATAAACAGCGCCAAGGCTAATTTTTTACGGTTAGTACTTGCAACAAATAGTTGTGCTGGCTAATATAGCCAGCCAACTTTTGTTGTGTATTGGTTGACCGCCACGTATCCGCTCACGGGCTTTGTGGTGGTCGTAATCTACTATATGTAGGAGTGAATAGTGGCCCGTATCGCTGGCATTAACATTCCTGACCATAAGCATGCAGTCATTGCTTTGACTGCGATTTATGGCGTCGGTCGTACCCGCTCCAAGGCCATCTGTGCCGCAGCCGGTATCGCTGAGAATGTGAAAATTAAAGACCTGGACGAAGCTCAGATCGAGAGTCTGCGTGAACAAGTAGGTAAATTCACCGTTGAAGGTGACCTGCGTCGTCAGATTTCCATGAACATCAAACGCTTGATGGATCTGGGTTGCTACCGTGGTTTGCGTCACCGTCGTAGCCTGCCTGTTCGTGGTCAACGTACCAAGACCAACGCTCGTACCCGTAAGGGTCCGCGCAAGGCTATCAAGAAGTAACGGGAAGGTAGAAAATGGCTAAAACTCCGACTCGTGCTCGCAAGCGCGTTAAAAAGCAAGTGAGCGACGGTATTGCGCACGTTCATGCATCTTTCAACAACACAATCGTGACCATTACTGACCGTCAGGGCAATGCTCTGTCATGGGCTACCTCCGGTGGTTCAGGTTTCCGTGGTTCCCGTAAGTCCACTCCGTTTGCTGCCCAGGTAGCTGCTGAGCGTGCTGGTGAGATCGCCAAAGAATACGGCGTGAAGAACCTGGAAGTCATGGTTAAAGGTCCGGGTCCCGGTCGTGAGTCCTCCATCCGCGCGCTGAACGCGGCTGGTTTCCGCATCACTAACATTACTGATGTGACTCCGATCCCGCACAACGGTTGTCGTCCTCCCAAGAAGCGCCGCGTGTAACGCTGGTAGCTTATTGGTCTAGGATTGTTGGAGAAAGAAGATGGCAAGATATATCGGTCCTAAGCTTAAGCTTAGCCGTCGTGAGGGCACCGACCTCTTCCTGAAGTCAGGTGTTCGTGCGATAGATTCCAAGTGCAAGATTGACACTGCCCCTGGTCAACACGGTGCGCGTAAAGCGCGTCTGTCCGACTACGGCGTGCAACTGCGCGAGAAACAAAAAGTTCGTCGTATCTACGGCGTATTGGAAAAACAGTTCCGCAACTACTACCGTGACGCTGCCCGTCAAAAAGGCAACACCGGCGAAAACCTGTTGCAGCTGCTGGAAGGTCGTCTGGATAACGTCGTTTATCGCATGGGCTTCGGTGCTACCCGCGCTGAATCTCGCCAGCTGGTGAGCCATAAGGCTATCCTGGTAAACGGTCGCGTTGTTAACATTCCTTCTTTCCAGGTTTCCCCTGAGGACGTGATCTGCGTTCGTGAGAAGGCTAAGAAGCAAGCGCGTATCAAAGCTTCCCTGGAAGTTGCTGGTCAGCGCGAGAAGCCGACTTGGGTAGAGGTTGACGCCGCTAAAATGGAAGGTGCCTTCAAGCGCCTGCCGGAGCGTTCTGACCTGTCTGCCGACATTAACGAACAGCTGATCGTCGAGCTTTACTCCAAGTAAAGCTAGCTTCTAAAGAGAGGACACAATGCTGGGTTCTGTAACAGATTTTCTTAAGCCGCGGCTAGTTGACATCGAGCAAGTTAGCCCGACTCACGCAAAAGTGACTCTTGAGCCGCTTGAGCGTGGTTTTGGTCACACGCTGGGTAATGCCCTGCGTCGTATTTTGCTGTCATCTATGCCCGGTTGTGCAGTCACTGAAGTCGAGATCGACGGCGTACTGCACGAGTACAGCAGCAAAGAAGGTGTACAGGAAGACATTCTTGAAATCCTGCTCAACCTGAAAGGTATCGCTGTGAAGCTGGAAGGCAAGGACGAGGTAACTCTGTCCCTGACCAAGTCTGGAACAGGCCCCGTTACCGCAGGTGATATCACTCACGGTGATGAAGTCGAGATTGTTAACCCGGAGCACGTAATCTGCCACCTGACTGGCGCCAATGCTGAGATCAGCATGCGTCTGAAAGTTCAGCGCGGTCGTGGTTATGTGCCTGCTTCTGCTCGTGTTCACAACGATGATGAAGAGCGTCCTATCGGTCGCCTGCTGCTGGACTCTGCGTTCAGCCCCATCGTTCGTATTGCCTACAATGTTGAGGCAGCACGTGTGGAACAGCGCACCGACTTGGACAAGCTGGTCATCGACATGGAGACCAATGGTACCCTGGATCCTGAAGAAGCCATCCGTCGTTCCGCCACTATCCTGGCCGAGCAACTGGAAGCCTTCGTGGACCTGCGCGATGTCAGCGTGCCCGAGAAGAAAGAAGAGAAGCCCGAGTTCGATCCGATCCTGCTGCGTCCTGTCGATGATTTGGAGCTGACAGTTCGTTCTGCGAACTGTCTGAAGGCAGAAGCTATCCACTATATTGGTGATCTGGTACAGCGTACCGAGGTTGAGTTGCTTAAGACTCCCAACCTCGGTAAGAAGTCCCTGACTGAGATCAAGGACGTGTTGGCCTCCCGTGGTCTGTCTCTTGGCATGCGCCTTGAGAACTGGCCGCCCGCCAGCATCGCTGACGAGTAATCCAGATTACGGGTTTCACAGATTTAGTTAGAAGGATAAGGTCATGCGCCATCGTTTGAGTGGTCGTCAACTGAACCGGAACAGCAGCCACCGTCAGGCTATGTTCCGCAACATGGCCAGCTCCCTGGTTCGTCATGAGATCATCAAGACGACTCTGCCTAAGGCAAAAGAGCTGCGTCGTGTCGTTGAACCGCTGATCACCCTTGCCAAGACCGATAGCGTTGCTAATCGTCGTCTGGCATTTGCCCGCACTCGCGACAACGCGATCGTGGCTAAGCTGTTCAATGAACTGGGCCCGCGCTACCTGGAGCGCGCCGGCGGTTATACTCGCATTCTGAAATGCGGTTTCCGTGCCGGCGACAACGCTCCGATGGCTTACATCGAGCTGGTAGACCGCCCGGCCGCTGCTGAAGCAGCTGCTGAGTGATAAAGAAAAGCCGGGCTTGTCCCGGCTTTTCTCTTAATGGATCCTGATACTGCCTCAACTGCCTCAACTGCCTCAACTGCCTCAACTGCCTCAACTGCCTCAACTGCCTCAACTGCCTCAACTGCCTCAACTGCCTCAACTGCCTCAACTGCCTCAACTGCCTCAACTGCCTCAACTGCCTCAA
>NZ_JBKISU010000033.1:0-54598 GCF_050266975.1 Aeromonas sobria | reverse complement strand
CGATGTGGTTGAGGATTAGTTCGTGGTTAAACATGGGGATAGTCTGTTGGGTATTAGCTGGTCAAGGATGGCGATCATACCTCAGAAGCCGCGCCACGCCTCGCTCATATGAGGGGATGGTTAAGGTCATCTGGAGTACCACTGGAACGGCAGCGCCATCGCCAACGTGCTGGAGATCAGGCTGTATGGGGAACCATAATTCACAAAGGAAAAGAGCAGAGGATCAGGCCGATACAAATAGCTATGTAATGAAATTGGCTTTTTTTGGAACCTTTGAATTGACCATCTGGACTGAAAAATGCACTCTATTTATCGACGTTTATTCAGTTGTGGCGCGCTACATTTCATGATTTCTTCTCTTCTTTCATGTAATGCAGCTGAAATTTGTAAACATTATGCATTTAATCTGTCACGGATTATGGGTGGATTTATGGAAGAAAAGATCTTTTTTAATCAGGGAAATGTTAGCGTCAGTAACAGCCGGTTTATTGTAGATGGTCAAACGTACGCAATGAATAATGTGACGTCCGTCAAGTCGGGCGTAATAGAACCTAACAGAACAGGTTCCATCATCCTTGGTATCATTGGTCTATTAATGTTGTTTGGAGGTAGTGGGGGTTGGCTCATTGCAGGCTTGGTACTACTGGGCCTTGCCGTTCTAGCTTGGAAAGGCAGCAAAAGGCAGTTCACTGTACTTTTGAACTCATCATCAGGTGAAAACAAAGCCCTAGTAAGCACTGATGAATCTTACATAAGAACAGTAATTAACTCTCTGAACGATGCAATTGTAAGTCGAGGGTAAACTCACTGCATCCAACACTGTCTGTCGCCCCTCCAACGGTTCTGGTATCTAAAACAGCTTGCTAGAATGATGCTCTGTTTTTGAACCAACAACAGATACTGAAAAGCCCCGCCAGATTGGTGGGGCTTTTTATTTCAACCGGACAGCCGGGGAGCCTGGCTCTCTGGTCGCTTACTGGTTGTGGCTGGCGCGGCGGGGGCGACGAGCCTGGGCCGGCTTGCCGGCTGCGGCGCCGTCGGGACGTGCACCGTTACCGGAGCGCTGGCCACCGGCACCGCCGGAGCGGCCACCGCCATTGCCGGAACGGCCGGCGCCCTGACGCTGGCCCTGACCCTGCGGACGGGGCGCGCGGCGCGGCTCGCTCGGATCCCGCGGCTCTTTGCGCAGCGGCGCACCGATACCGCGGGCGATGTTGTCCAGGGTTTCGCGGGAAGCCTCGAAGCCGGCCACCTGCTCGCAGGGGATATTTTGCTTGGTCAGACGCTCGATGGCCTTGATGAGCTTGCCCTCATCGGCCGCCACCAGGGAGATGGCATGACCGGTGGCGCCGGCACGGCCAGTACGGCCGATGCGGTGCACATAGTCTTCCGCCACGTTGGGCAGCTCGAAGTTGACCACTTGTGGCAACTTGTCGATGTCCAGGCCGCGTGCGGCGATGTCGGTCGCCACCAGCACCTTGACGCTGCCATCCTTGAAACCGGCCAGGGCACGGGTACGGGCACCCTGGCTCTTGTTGCCGTGGATGGCGGCGGCGCTGACGCCGTTCTTGTCCAGGGTCTCGGCGACCCGGTTGGCCATGTGCTTGGTGCGGGTGAACACCAGTACCTGCTGCCAGTCGTTGCTGGTGACCAGGTGGCTCAGCAGACCGATCTTGTTGGCCTTGTCGCAGGGGTGCACCAGCTGCTCGATGCGCTCGGCCGTGCTGTTGCGCGGCGCCACTTCGATCACCGCCGGGTTGTCCAAGAGGCCGGTGGCCAGCTCGCGGATCTCGTCGGCGAAGGTGGCGGAGAAGAGCAGGTTCTGGCGCTTCTTCGGCATCAGGGCCAGGATCTTGCGAATGTCGCGGATGAAGCCCATGTCGAGCATGCGATCCGCTTCATCCAGCACCAGGATCTCGACTTCGTCGAACTTGACGGCGTTCTGGTTGTAGAGATCCATCAGGCGGCCCGGGCAGGCCACCAGCACGTCCAGGCCACGGCGGGTCGCCATCATCTGCGGGTTGATGCTGACGCCACCGAACACGACGTGGCTGCGGATCGGCAGGTGTTTGCCGTAGTTGCGCACGCTCTCGCCCACCTGGGCGGCCAGCTCGCGAGTCGGGGTCAGCACCAGGGCGCGAATGCGGTTCGGAGAAACCTTGCGCTTGCTGTCGGTCAGACGTTGCAGCATGGGCAGGGTGAAGCCTGCGGTCTTGCCGGTCCCGGTTTGGGCCGCCGCCATCAGGTCACGGCCAGCCAGGACGGCCGGGATCGCTTGTTGCTGGATGGGGGACGGAGTGTCGTAGCCTTGTTCGGCGACGGCACGGAGCAAAGGCTCGGCCAGACCGAGGGAAGTAAAACTCATAGTTACCTGCTAGGGATTTGGGGCGCCGGGGATTTGTGGTGGGGCTCCTCTGCCGAGCCGATGCCATCTCACAAGATCTGGGCCTATGGAGAAAACAACGATTTCCCCGGGGAGCAGAGCAAAGGGGAAAGAATAGAGGCGCAGTCTAACGGAGTTGGCGCAGTTACACGAGAAAAATGTGATAAGCCTCCCAGCATGGTTGGAAAAGCCGACTATGTCGGGGCAGAATGGCCATGATGGCACTCGTTGGCATCAACCACAGTCGCAACGGACCCGCGAGGGGGTCCATGGAGCGCGACACACAGCAACAGGGAGGTCTGCTTGTTCGGGATACATACCATCATTGGCCGCGCGCTTGGCCTCGGCCTGCTGCTCGCCCTGAGCCTGCCTCTTGGCGCCAAGGAAACACTGTCGGTGGCCTGGAGCCACTGGCCACCCCTGAGCCAGATCGATGCCAACGGGGAGATCGGCGGCCTGGACGTGACCCTGACCCGCCAGATCCTGAAAGACGCGGGTCTGACCCCCAGGTTTCGCAACCTCCCCTGGGCCCGCACCCTGCATCTGATTGAGCGTCGCCAGCTCGACGTGGCCATGGGGGCCCTGGATACCCCGGAGCGCCGACGCTTCGCCCGCTTCTCCGCCCCCTACCGGCGCGCCAGTTTCGTGCTGCTCAGCCATCTGCCTGCGCCAGAGGCCGCCGACCCCTGGCGGGGGATAACGGGCCTCGCGGATCTGTGCCGGCCTTCGGGGCTGCGCCTTGGCAAGCTGCGGGGCACCCGCCCCCTGCCCCTCGGCGCCCCCTGCCCCTCCCTCGGGGCCGCCCGCGAATACAACTCGGACGACAGGCTGATCGCCCTCTTGCTGGCGCGGCGCCTCGATGGGGTCATCATGGAGTGGCAATATGCCCACCACCGGCTGACCCAACTGGGGGCCAACGACTTCATCCGCTGCCAGCTGCTGTTGCACCAGCAGCCGGTCAGCCTGATGTTCGCCAGGGAGGCGGTGAGCGACGAGGAACTTGCCCGCATCGATGCCGCCATCGCCGCCCTGCCCCCGTTGGACGCGGCGTTTGCCCCGCCAGTGTGCCGCCTCGATGGCAGCCGGGCCCGGGATGACGTCGCCCGAGGCTGAACCCTCCAGACATGAGAAAGGCGACCCTGGGGTCGCCTTTTAAACAAAGAGAGTGATCAGCCGCCAGTGCGACCTGGTGATCAGCGCAGCTGCGGCGTGGCGGTATGCACCCCGGCATTCTGGGCGCGGTGGCGCAGCAGGTGATCCATCAGCACCAGGGCCAGCATGGCCTCGGCGATAGGCACGGCGCGGATGCCGACGCACGGATCGTGACGACCCTTGGTGATCATCTCGGTGGCCTCGCCGCTGGTATTGATGGTCTTGCCCGGCACTGTGATGCTGGAGGTGGGCTTGAGCGCCATGCTCACCAGGATATCCTGCCCCGAGGAGATGCCCCCCAGGATGCCGCCCGCATGGTTGCTGGCAAAACCGGCCGGGGTCATCTCGTCGCGGTGCTCCGAGCCTTTTTGCTCCACCACGGCGAAGCCGTCCCCTATCTCCACCCCTTTCACCGCATTGATGCCCATCATGGCGTGGGCGATGTCGGCATCGAGCCGATCGAACACAGGCTCGCCCAAGCCCACCGGCACGTTGCGGGCGATGACAGCCACCTTGGCGCCTATGCTGTTGCCCTCTTTCTTGAGGGCGCGCATGTACTCGTCCAGCGCCTCCAGCTTGCCCGCATCGGGGAAGAAGAAGGGGTTCTGCTCGATCTGGCTCTGCTCGAACGCCTCGGCCTTGATGGGGCCGAGCTGGGAGAGAAAGCCGACGATCTCGATGCCGTGCACCTGCTTCAAGTACTTCTTGGCGATGGCCCCCGCCGCCACCCGCATGGCGGTCTCGCGGGCCGAGGAGCGGCCGCCGCCGCGATAGTCACGCTGACCGTACTTCTGGTGGTAGGTGTAGTCGGCGTGACCCGGACGAAACAGATCCTGTATGTCCGAGTAATCCTTGGAGCGCTGATCGGTGTTCTCGATGAGCAGTCCGATGGAGGTGCCCGTGGTCCTGCCCTCGAACACCCCGGAGAGGATCTTCACCTCGTCCGCCTCGCGGCGCTGGGTGGTGTAGCGGGAGGTTCCCGGCTTGCGCCTGTCCAGATCGACTTGCAGATCCGCTTCGCTTATCTCCAGTCCCGGCGGGCAGCCGTCGACCACGGCGCCCAGCGCCGGGCCATGGCTCTCGCCGAAGGTGGACACCCGAAAGAGTTGGCCAAAACTGTTCCCTGCCATGCTTGCTCCTGCTCAGTTCTTGTAGATGGCGAAATGATCTTGATACTGCACCAGCTCGGCGCGGGTCATCACGAACACCCCGTGGCCGCCGTGCTCGAATTCGACCCAGGTGAAGGGCACCTCGGGGAACTGGGCCTCCAGGTGGATCATGCTGTTGCCCACCTCGACCACCAGCACGCCGTCATCCTTGAGGAAGTCCGCGGCATGGGCCAGCAGGCGCTTGGTCAGCTTGAGGCCGTCAGAGCCCGACGCCAGGGCCAGCTCCGGCTCGTGACGAAACTCGTCCGGCAGATCCGACATGTCTTCGGAGTCCACGTAGGGCGGATTGGAGACGATGAGATCGTACTTGTCGCCGGCCGGCAGGTCCCGGAACAGATCCGAGCGGATGGGGATGACTTGCTGCTCGAGCCCGTGGTCATTGATGTTGCGCTCGGCCACGTTGAGGGCATCGACGCTGATGTCGATGGCATCCACTTCCGCGTGAGGGAACTCGTGGGCCATGATGATGGCGATGCAGCCGGAGCCGGTGCACAAGTCCATGATCCGGGTCGGTTCATGTTTGAGGAAGGGGGCGAAGCGGTTGGCCACCATCTCGGCGATGGGGGAGCGGGGAATGAGCACCCGCTCGTCCACGTAGAACTCCCAACCCGCATACCAGGCCTTGTTGGTCAGGTAGGCGGCGGGGACCCGCTCCTGCACCCGGCGGATGATGAGCTCGGCGATGCGATGACGCTCGGTCGGGGTCAGACGGGAGTGGCGCATGCCCGGATCCACGTCCGGCGGCAGATGCAACGCAGGCAGTACCAGCTGCACGGCTTCATCCCAGGCGTTGTCCGTACCATGGCCGTAAAAGATACCGGCGTCGTTGAAACGACTCATGGCCCAGCGCAACATGTCCTGGATGGTGTGCATCTCGGCAACCACCTCGTCGATAAATATCTTGTCCAAATCCACCTCCAAGTCGAGTAATATCCGGCCCGAGCCCCGTATAGTGGGCAAGATGCATACCTGATAAATGAGTCTCTGATGAAAAAAACGCCCTCACCCACAGACGAGGAGAGCCTGCTGTTTCGCGAGGCGATCAAAGGTACCCGGAAAATCAAGCAAGATACCTTAAGGGCCGAGTTGCGCCCGGTCAAGCAGAAACGCGAATTGCGTGAGAGCCGCGAAAAGCTTGGGGTTGACCACTTTTTCAGCGATGAATATCAGCCCCATCTGGAAGAGGATGGACCGACCCGCTACGTCCGTTCCGATGTCTCGACATTCGAGCTCAAGAAGCTCAAGCGCGGCAGTTATCCACCGGAGATTTATCTGGATTTGCACGGCATGAACCAGCACCAGGCCAAGCAGGAGCTGGCGGCCCTGCTCACCCTGTGCCGCAAAGAGAACATTCATGTCGCCTCTGTGATGCACGGCATCGGCAAGCATATCTTGAAGCAGCGCATCCCGGGCTGGCTGGCCCAGCACCCCGATGTGCGCGCCTTCCATCAGGCCCCCCGCGAATGGGGCGGCGACAGCGCCATCCTGGTGCTGCTGGATATAGAAGAGTAAAGCAGCGTCACCAGACGGGCAAAACAGCGTCAAAGGAGGCGCACGCTGCGCCAAGGCTGCAGAGCATTGCCCCGCCCCTTGCCAGACAGCCCTACCATGCCCTTGTCACAACCTGGCCCCAGCCCCCGGGCAGCGCCAGGCCACTTGCCTTCAGAGTGCACGAACAGGGCGCCCTAGATGTGTAAACCCACCAGAGGGGCGCCCTGGCTCTGCTCATGGCGCATCGCGACTCGCCTCGGCTCGGCTCGGCTCGGCAATCAAGTCATCCTTTGCCGGGGCAAGGAGAGGCGCCTGCCCCGGTGGACTCAGGGCTTGGGGGCAAACAGATCGAACACCTGCTGCCCGGTCAGGGTGGGCGTCTCGTTCTTGAGCGCATAGAAGTCCGGCTTCTCGTCGATGAAGACCTGACTGGCCAGCTCGAAGTGCTGCGTCTGGAACAGACCGGCGGACAGGATGTACTCGTCCGTCGGCAGCAGATGATAGAACAGATGGGTGCCGCAGGTGGGGCAGAAGCCTCGCTCCGCCCACTCCGAGGAGCGGTAGGCCACAGGGGCGAGCCCCTCGAACCGCACCCCGCTGCCGCAATGGACCGCGAACATGGGCCCCCCCGACCAGCGCCGACACATGGCGCAGTGGCCCCCCGTCTCCTGGGAGAAGTGGGCGAAGGCGGTGATGATGGATTTCTTGCAGATGGCATCGGCGTCGCGGCCATCGGTGTACTCCCCGCAGAACGCCGGGAACTTGCCCACCGCCCGCAAGAAACGCTCATAGGTGTATTCCGGCGCCGCCATCTGGGTCAGAAAATCCCATTCGGCCTCGGGGAATACCCGCTCGACCCGCTTGACGTTGTCAGGGTTGCTCGCCGCCCTGGGGTAAATGGCCTCGACGACCCTGTTGGGCCGGGTCGCCAGCGCCTTGGCCCAGAGGGCATACATGGGGTTGGCCGTCTTGGCCTGCGCCTGCGCCTCGATATCGGCCTGGGCGATCAGATAGCCCCCGGCCTGCTCGGGATCGGGCTGGATAGTCATGGCGGCATGACCTGGCAGGGCGCAGGCCGCGGCCACCAGCCAGGCGCAACGGGTGATGTTCAACATGGGCAACTGTCCTTGTCTCAGATGAAAACTCAGCCGAGCATAGACAGGTCAACAACTAAATTCACAGAGGAAAATAAGAAATCTGATGGATGTGTGAGCCGACTCACTGCCCGATGAGCCGACCCGCAAGGGGGATAAGCCGCCCCCAGGCAGACAAGCGCTGGGGAAGCGGGGCGAGGCAAAGAGGTAAACACGCAGACAGTCGGGTGGTGAAGCCCATCCCCATCGTCAGCCAGAACAGAGCAGCCCCCCGCCCCGCCTTCAGCCACGCACGGCGCGGATCAGCAGGTTGCGCGGGGTCATGGGCTTGGCGCAGAACTCGCCAAGTTCCACCCGGTAGCCCTGCTCTTGCAGGAAGAGGGCGCGATCCAGCCCGAGCCAGATCTCCAGGGGGCGGCGAAACAGGTGACGCACCAGCTCCATGCGGGCGACATCCCCATAGCGCGCCTCCCCCCGGGCCAGCAGGCCGTCGTAGTCGAGCCCGGCAGGCAGGGCTATCCCCTTGCGCTCGGCGGCCCAGCGGCAGAAGGCCTCGAAGCTGCCGGTGAGCAGGCTCTTTTGCATATTGGGCACAGGCAGGTACTCATCCACTCCCCTTACCTGGCGCTGCAGGCAGTCAAAGCCCAGGCGCCACACCACCTCCTGCTCCCGCAGCCGGGCGATGCGGGCGCCACCGGTGACCGTCTCTTGCAGGGGCAGGCGCAAGTCTGCCTTGCTCAGCCCCAGGGCACTGGCCTGGGCCGCCCGGGAGAGGGGGCGATAGTGGGTTCCCCGGATCAGGTGATAGCAACAGGGGGAAAGGGTCACGCCGCGGGCGCCGCGCGCGGCCACCCCCTCCAGCAGATGGGTATGCAGCTCGCCACAGGCATGGAGCGCCAGGGCGTGATGTTCGGGGGCGATCAGCGCCACCGATTCGGCGGCGAAGGCATCGGCCTCGATGAAGCGCATGCGGGCGCCGTCCCGCTCGGCGAGCCTGCGCCCCTCCTCGCACAACTGCCCCTGCCACTCCAGGCTGGTCACCTCGGCACGGCGGTGCACCGAGAGCAGCCGGCCCAGGTGCCCCTTGCCGGCGCACCACTCCAGGTAGGGCCCCTCATGGGGGGGCAGGCAGCCGGTGAAGGCCTCGATCTGGGTCTGCTTGCGACCCGGCATGTGCAACGCCATGGCCTTGCCGCACTCGACGGGCTCGGCCTCGAAGCGCGTCAACTCGCTCAGGGCCTGCAACTCGGCCCCTTGGGGGATCCAGGGGGCCAGCAGGCTGGCCAGGGCACTCATGTCGCCATCGAGCCGGTTCAGCTGCGCCAGGCTCAGGCCATCGAGCAGGGCCGCCAGCTCGGGGGCCTCGCCGGCAAAGGCGATCGCCAGGTGATGATAGGGCTGGTATTGCCACCAGGGGCGACAGAGGGTCAGCAGGTGATCGAGGCGTTCGAAGCGTTGGGCCAGCACAAGGGGCTCCCTGAGGGGAAAAAGAGAGGGCGCCATTGTAGCCATCCTGCGCCAGATTGCACCCGCCATGATGGCCGGCGCCCAATAGAAGAGGGGCCACAGGGGCCCCTCTTTGACTCGGTTGGCAAGCGCCTTAGAACGGCAGCTTCATGCCCGGGGGCAGCTGCATGCCACCGGTCAGCTCGCCCATCTTGCTCTTGTTCTGCTCTTCGACCCGGCGTACGGCGTCGTTGCAGGCGGCGGCCACCAGATCTTCCAGCAGCTCCTTGTCATCTTCCATCAGGGAGGGATCGATCTCGATGCGACGCACGCTGTGGCTGCCGGTCATGGTGACCTTGACCATGCCAGCGCCCGCTTCACCCGTCACTTCCATCAGGGCCAGCTGCTCTTGCATCTTCTGCATGCGCTCTTGCATCTGTTGGGCCTGTTTCATCAGGTTACCCATTCCACCTTTACCAAACATATGTCGTCTCTCGCGTTGAAATCCGGCGCACCTGGCCGGGCGTTAGGCTCGTCTGTCCTAGATGGGGACGGCCGAGCGGCATTTCAAGCGGGGAGCGCACTCCCCGCACCTGATTCAGCGATTGAGGGGCTCGATACTCTCCATGTGGAGCTCGGCACCGAATCGCTGACGTAAAAACTGCACATTGGGATCCTGCTCCAGATCCCGCCCCGCCTGCTCGAGCACCCCGAGGTAGAGGCGATGCTCGATCTCCAGCGGCGTCTCCCGCTCGGCCACCGTGCCCAGGGTCACCTCGATGCGCACCTCGCGGCCAAGCTCTGGGCCTATGATGGCCGCGAGCTCGGCCAGGGCGCGATCGCTCACCAGGTGACGCTGCTCAGGCTTGAGGGTCAGCAGGACCCGCTCCTCCTGCTGGCTCATCACCGCATTGATGGCGAGCTGGCGCAGTCGGCCCCCCACCCGGGTGCGGGCGATGAGCTCGCTCCAGGGATCGCCGCAGCTGGCGAGCAGGCTGGCGGGGATGAGCCGGCTCGGCTCGTCCCCCACCTCCTCTTCCTGCTCGCTCTCGATGGCGTTCCAGTCGATGGTCTCAAGGGCCGGGGCCGCCGTCTCTGCCGGGGCCAGGGCGTCTCGCCCTTCAGCCGAGTGCGGGGCGGGGGCGAGCCCGGTCGCAGGGGCAGAAGGGGCGCCATGGTCGACGGGCTGCTGCGCTCCGGTAGAGGGGCCGTCGGGATCCCAGGGGGGAGAGTCCGCATCCCTCGTCCCCTTGCTGCCACTGCGTGGTGCAGGGGCGCCATCGCGCTCCCTCGGCGCCGCCAACGCGGGCGCAGGCGCGCTCGCCGCCCCCTGGGCCAGGTACTCCTGATAGGCCTGAAGGTCGCCCTCCTCCTCGTCCCGCTCGCTCGGCTCATCATAGGGCCAATCCCCCTGCCAGGGGGTCTCCCCTGCCGAAGGGGAGGCTGGCGCCGCGACCGGGCTCGGGGCCGGGATGGCGGCGGGCGCCTCGGCTGCGTCACGCCTAGGCGAGGCAGCCTCCGGACGGGGCTGGCCTGCCCCTTGCGAGGCCCGCAACCGGCTGCGCAGCATGTTGCGGGTGCCCAGCAGGCTCATAATGCCGCCCCCGGCGCTCTCCTCGCCCAACGCGGCGTCGGCTGGGGCGACTGTCGCCACCGGGGCCGACGCTTCCCCCTGCCGGGGCGCCGAGGGGCTCAGCCCCATCGGCTCCCCCCTGTCGGTGCTGGCGGCAGGCGGCTCCCCGCTCCCGGACGGGCGCGCTGGCGACTCTGCCTGCGGACCCGCAGGCATGCTCCCGATCTGGGCAGAAGGCGCGTCTCGATAACCCATCTCGCTCGCCGCCTGCAACAACGCCGCCTGCTCGGCAAAGAGCGGGGAGAGCGCCTCCCCTGTCTCCTCTGGCGCCGCAGCCGGGCCGGGTGGGGTCGCCACCTCGCTCTGCCCTGGCCGCGCCAGGGGAGCGGCAATCTCGCCCGCTCCCGCGCCCTCGGCTGGCGAAGGACGGGCCTTCTCGGCCTCGGTTGGCGGGAGAGGCGCAGGCGTCAGGGCGGCGCCGCTGTCATGGGCAACCGCCGGGGCCTGCGGGGCGGCGGGCTCAGCCGGTTGCGGCTTTCCCAACCCCAGGGGAGCGGCCCCCTGCCCCGCCTGCGCCGGCAGGGCACCCAGGCTCGCCGGGTGTATCGGGTCGCGCCGGGGCGAGAAGGCGAGCATGCGCAGGCAGGTCATCTCCAGGGCGGTGCGACCGTCCGGGGCCCAGGGCAGATCCTTGCGCCCCCCCAGCACTATCTGGTAGCAGAGCTGCACCTCCTCCGGCCCCATGGCCTTGGCGAGCTGGGTCAGGGCGTCCGCCTCCATCCCCTGCTCCTGCACGCTGGCCGGCAGCAGTTGTGCCAGGGCGATGCGATGGAGCAGGGCTTCCAGCTCGGCATGGAGCTGATCAAAATCCGGCCCCAGGGTCGCTATCTCCCCTATCTTGGCCATGGTGGCCTGGGCATCCTGGCGCAGTATCGCCTCCAGCAACTGGTGCAGGTGGTGATGGTCCAGGGTGCCGAGCATGGCCAGCACGCTCGCCTCCCCCACCCGGCCGTTGCCATGGGCCAGGGCCTGATCGGTGAGGCTCAGGGCGTCGCGCATGCTGCCATCGGCCGCCTTGGCCAGGGCCTGCAAGGCGCGCGGCTCGAACGGTTGCCCCTCCTGCTCCAGCACCCATTCGAGCTGCCGGGCGATCTGGGTCTGATCCAGGCTCTTCAAGTGAAACTGCAGGCAACGGGAGAGGATGGTGATGGGCAGCTTCTGGGGATCCGTGGTGGCCAGCAGAAACTTCACATAGGGGGGCGGCTCTTCCAGGGTTTTGAGCAGCGCGTTGAAGCTGTGACGCGACAACATGTGCACCTCATCGATGAGGTAGACCTTGAAGCGGCCGCGGGCCGGGCGATATTGCACGTTGTCGAGCAGCTCCCGGGTGTCTTCCACCTTGGTGCGCGACGCCGCGTCGATCTCCAGCAGATCGACGAAGTTGCCCTGATCGATCTCGCGGCAGGTGTCGCACACCCCGCAGGGGGTGCTGCTGATCCCCTGCTCGCAGTTGAGGCTCTTGGCCAGGATGCGGGCTATGGTGGTCTTGCCCACGCCACGGGTGCCGCTGAGCAGATAGGCATGGTGCAGCCGCCCCTGATCCAGGGCATTGGTCAGGGCGGTCAGCACATGTTGCTGGCCCACCACTTGCTCGAATGTATGGGGGCGCCATTTACGCGCCAGAACCTGATAGCTCATAGAACCTTTGGATGCGGGGATGACAGGGCATTGAGGCCGAATGCTAACACAAATGGCGAGAGCCCTGTAACGGCGATGGCGCCAAGTTGCGGCAAAGCCTGGGATAAGTGCCGCTATTTCAACCAGATAGACGAGCAAGCCACCCCGTTGGCGGCGTCAATCCGCCCCTGGCGGCAAGATGGGGCGCCCCATAAAAGAACAGGGAGCCCGATCCATCGTGGCTCCCTGTGTCAGGCAGGCGGCAAACGCCCCTGTTCGTTCAAATCCCCTGCGCCGCTCGTTCATTCGAGCCGCGAGCGCCCCTTAGGCACCGGCCAGCTCGACCAGGGAGACCACCTTGATGCCGGCGTCGGTCAGGCGGGCATCCCCACCGAGGGACGGCAGGGAGATGATGAAGGCGGCATCGGCCACCTCGCCACCGGCGCGGCGGATGAGCTTGACGGTGGCATCGACGGTGCCGCCGGTGGCCAGCAGATCGTCCACCACCAGCACCTTGTCACCGGGCACGATGGCATCGGTGTGCAGTTGCAGGGTGTCGGTGCCGTACTCCAGGTCGTAGGACTCCTCGATGACGGCGCGGGGCAGCTTGCCCGGCTTGCGCACCGGCACGAAGCCCAGCCCCATGGCGAAGGCAACGGGGGCGCCGAAGATGAAGCCGCGGGCCTCGGTGCCGACGATCTTGGTGATGCCCTGATCACGGTAATGATCGGCCAGCAGATCGATGGTGGCCTTGAAGGCCTCGGCATTCTCGATCAGGCTGGTGATGTCACGAAACAGGATCCCGGGCTTGGGATAGTCGGGGATGGTCTTGATGCTGGCTTCGATAAATTTCAGGATGTCCGGATTCATGTGATGACCGCTTATTTTTCGACCCGGCACCGGCCACTGCGGCGACGGGAAAACAAAAAGGCCCATCGTGCAAAAACGACAGGCCAACTCCATAGCATTATTGCCGCGATAGCTTAGGGACTTCACTTCTTCATTGCAACCGGCTCCAACACAGGCAAACGTATTAACCAGGTGAGCAGGATCACCATGATGGCAATCAGCAGCCAGCGCACCCAGTCGACGGGCACCAGGGCCAGGGAGAAGGCGAAGCTCGCCAGGATGAAGAGGATGGCGCGGCGCCTGGCATCCCGCCGTATGCCCCTGTGGGCCTGCCAGTCGCGGATGGGGGGGCCAAACCAGGGATGGTGCAGCAGCCAGTGGTGAAAGCGCGGCGACGAGCGGGCAAACAGGGCGGCCGCCAGCAGCATGAAGGGGGTGCAGGGCAGCAGGGGCAACACCAACCCGGCGAGGCCGGTGACAAAGCTGAGCCAACCCAGACCAAACAGCAACCAAGATTTCATCCCCGCCTACCTCCCCTCATTTCACTGCTCTGCTGTTGCCATCCTAGCAGCTCAGGCCCGGACCACCTAGCCGGCCCGGTGCCGCCTCTGCGCCCCGCCGGGGGCATCTGGCCATCTCGAGGCTGACAGCGGCAGGCGTTGCCACTACAATCTGGCGTCCATTTCAGCCCTTGCCCTCGGAAAACCGGTTATGCGCGTAATTTTGGCCCCCATGCAGGGGGTGCTCGATCACCTGATGCGGGAGGTGCTCACCTCCGTCAACGATTACGACCTGTGCGTCAGCGAATTCGTGCGGGTGGTCGATCAGCTGCTGCCCACCAAGGTCTTCTACCGCATCGCCCCCGAACTCAGGCAGGGGGGCAAGACCCGCGCCGGTACCCCGGTGCGGGTGCAGCTGCTGGGCCAGCACCCCGAGTGGCTGGCGGAGAATGCGGTGCGCGCCATCGCCCTCGGCTCCCCCGGGGTGGATCTCAACTTCGGCTGCCCCGCCCCCACGGTCAACAAGAGCAAGGGGGGCGCCGTGCTGCTCAAGGAGCCGGAGGCCGTCTATCGCATCGTCAAGGCGGTGCGAGAGGCGGTGCCGGCCCATCTGCCGGTGAGCGCCAAGATCCGCCTGGGCTACGATGACAAGTCGCTGTTTCTGGAAAATGCCCACGCCGCCAGTGACGGGGGCGCGGTGGAGCTGGCGGTGCACGCCCGCACCAAGCGCGAGGGCTATCGCCCCCCCGCCCACTGGGAGTATGTGGATGCCATCCGCCGCGCCCTGCCCATCCCGGTCACCGCCAACGGCGAGATCTGGAACCACGAGGATGCCCTCACCTGCGCCCGGGTCTCGGGCTGTGACAGCCTGATGGTGGGACGGGGCGCCGTCTCCCTGCCCAACCTGGCCCGGGTGATGAAGACGAACTGCCCCCACATGAGCTGGTCCGAGGCCCTGCGCCTCATGGTGAGCTACACAGAGCAGGATCTCGCCGGGGAGAAGGCGGACTACTACCCGAGCCGGATCAAGCAGTGGTTCTCCTATCTCAAACGCGAGTATCCCCAGGCCGATGCCCTGTTCACCGAGGTGCGCCTGCTCAAGCACGCCGACGAGATCCGCGATCGCCTGCTGGTCGAGAGCGAACGCCACCCCTGAGCCGCACGGGCCTGCCGCCCCGCAGTGCCTTATGAAGGCTCAATGACAGGAGGTCAGAATGCAGGGAGTACCGGTCACCTTTACCCATCAGCACGACAGGGCCGATTTTCGCGCCCTGCCGGGGCAGCCTGCGACCGAGCTCTATCGCGCCCACATCCAGCACCATATCTTCGATCCCCATAGCCACGAGGGGTTTGGCCTCGGTGTCATCGAGTGCGGGGCCGAGCGCTTTCGCTATCGTGGCAGCCAGCTCCTGGCGGGCCCCGGCAGCCTGGTGCTGATGAACCCCGATGAGCTGCACACGGGCGAGGCGGCCTGCGAGCAGGGGTGGCGCTATCGCATGCTCTATCTGCCCGCCGATCGGCTCGAGGCCATCAGCGGCGAGCGCGGCTGGTATTTCGCCGACGCCGTGCGAAGCGACCCGTGCACCGCCCCCCTCCTGCAGGCGTCCCTGGACGCCCTCTGGCATTGTGACAGCGAGCTCGCCGCCGACGGCCTGCTGCTCACCGTGTGCGAGACCCTGCGTCCCCACGCCCGGGCCCTGGCGGCCCCGCGCGAAGCGGTCCACCCTCTTGGCCGCGCCATCGACTATATGCAGGCCTATTTCGCCCGCCCCATTACCCTGGCCGAGCTGGCAGGAGCGGTGAACCTCAGCCCCTACCACTTTCAGCGCAGCTTCAAGGCCCGCTTTCACGTCACCCCCCAGCAGATGTTGATGGCCATCCGCCTGCAGCGAGCCAAGGGGTGGCTGGCCGCCGGCATGCCCGCCGCCGAGGTGGCCGCCGCCTGCGGTCTGGCCGATCAGTCCCACCTCAACCGCGCCTTCCTGCGCCGCTATGGCACCACCCCGGTGCGCTACCAGAAACAGGTGCAGGCTGGCCGCTAAAGCGCAATCTGGTTCAATACGCCGCCCTTACCCCCCTGCTAGGCTGGCCTCCTTCTTCTTGACCGGATATGAAACATGTTGATCGGAGTCTTGTTTGCCCTGCTGGCCGGCCTGATGTGGGGGCTCATCTTCGTCGCCCCCCTGCTGGTGGACGGCTATCCCCCCGCCCTGCTCGCCAGCGGCCGCTACCTCGCCTTCGGCCTCATCGTGCTGCCACTCGCCTGGCAGGCCCGCAAGCACCTGGCGGCCCTCTCGGCCAGCGACTGGCGCGAGGCCCTCGCCCTCACCCTGGTGGGGAACCTCATCTACTACTTCTGCCTGTCGGGGGCCATCTTGCGCATCGGCTCGCCCCTGGCGGCCATGTTGATCGGCACCCTGCCGGTGGTGACGGCCCTGGCCGCCAACCGCCTCTATGGCGCGCGGGACGGTCGTCTCTCCCGCGCCCGCCTCTACCCGGCCCTGCTGCTGATGGTGGCTGGCCTCTACCTGGTCAACCGCGCCGAGCTGACCTGGCACACCGAGGCACGCACCGATCAGCTGCTCGGGCTCGCCCTGGCGGTGGCCGCCGTGCTGTGCTGGACCTGGTATCCCCTGCGCAACGCCCGCTGGCTGCGCGAGCACCCAGGCCGCAGCCCGGCGCTCTGGGCCACCGCCCAGGGGCTGGTGACCCTGCCGGTGGCGCTCATTGCCTACCTCGGCAGCCTCGGTCACCTTGCCCTGAGCGCGCCGGACTTCCCCCTGCCCTTCGGGCCGACGCCCCTGCGCTTCGTGCTGTTGATGGGGGCGGTAGGGCTCTTTTGCTCCTGGCTCGGCACCCTGTGCTGGAACGAGGCGAGCCAGCGCCTGCCGACCGTGCTGGTGGGGCCGCTAATCGTGTTCGAGACTCTGGCGGGGCTGCTTTATGCCTTCATGCTGCGCGGGATCATGCCCCCCATGAGTACCCTGGCCGGCGTCGTCTGCCTGGTGGTGGGGGTGCTCCATGTGCTCGCCGGCAAGCCGAGGCCTCAGCCAGAAAAGCGCGCCAAAGCACGGTTAACTTGACGCATGTCATCTTGACTCTCCCATCGACTCCCTATACTGCCCTGACTCTGTAATCGTCTGTTGGGGGCATCTGTGTGTGAAATGACGCAAGCGCAGTTGGCAGGATGGCGCGATCGCCTGCTGACCGACTGGGCCAGAATTCGAGAGGAGCTGATCGTTCAGCTCAAGGCGAGCCGTCAGGGTGACTGGGCCGAACAGGCCAGCCACTGCGAACGGGATCAGTTGGTGGATCTCACCAGTCGGTTGGATCTGCCGCAAGTAGAGCAGAATGTGGCGGCGCTCAAGCGCATCGACGCCACCCTCTGTCAGATTGAGCTGGGGCTGTTTGGCCTGTGCTCGGACTGCGAGGAGCCGCTGACCCTGGACCAACTGGATCAGGATCCGACCCGGCAGCGCTGCCCGCGCTGCGAGCAGCGTTATCGCAAGGGTTTCCACGGCCACGAGCTGTAACGGGCCCCTCGCGGGACCCAACCCCGCCCGTCGAGCCGGCCGCAGAGCCTGGCCGAGCACCCCACCAGCGTCAATGAAACGGGCCCCCGCCAAGGCGGGGGCCCGTTGTTGTTCATCGCTCAACCGCCAGCAGACGGCCTCACTGGGCCAGCAGGTGACCCACCAGCTCATGGCGCCAGCCTTGCAGCAGCATGGGCTTGTCGGCTCGTGCCCGCTCCTCTTCGCTCATGCGCCAGCTCCAGGTGAAGTACTGGTGGATGATCTTCTTGCTGGCCACCAGCTCAGGGGGAATGTTGCTGGCCTTGGCCTTCTCCTCCACCAGGGCCTTGATGCGCTTGAGCTCCCCCTTGTACTGGGGGTAATCCACCAGACGGCGGATGGGCTCGGGCCAACTGTCCGGCTCGCTCTGCTGGGCAGCGGCGACTATGTCCAGCATCCGCTTGCCGTGGATCTTGATCTCGATGGGGGAAAGCCCCAGCTCGTTGAGATCCCGCAGCGAAGCGGGCCGGCGCTCGGCCACCTTGAACAGGTGCAGCTCTTTGACCACGAAGTTGAGGGCCAGATCCCGGCGTACCGCCTCTTTCTGGCGCCAGGCGGCCAGCTCGCGCAAGATAGCGAGCTCGCGCCGCCCCAGCTGCCAGGCATTGACGATGTCGAGATAGGCCTGATAGGGATCGCTGGTCTGGGTCTTGCGGGCACAGTGGTTCTCGCACTCCTGCTCGAACCAGGGGAACTTGCCGCTCTCCCTGAGTCTGGCCATCACCTTCTCGTAGAGGGGCATCAGGTAGAAGACATCCGCCGCCGCGTATTCGAGCTGACGGGGGGTGAGCGGGCGCGCCAGCCAGTCGGTGCGCGCCTGATCCTTTTCCAACTCCACGCCGAGGAACTCCTTGACCAGGGCGCCAAACCCCACTGACACCCCGTAGCCCAGGAAGGCGGTGGCGAGCTGGGTGTCGTGCACCCGGCTGGGCAGATGGCCCGCCTGGTGCTGGATGAGTTCGAGATCCTCCCCGGCGGCGTGGAGGATGGAGATCTGATCGGCCTGGCCGAGGCGCTGCCACAAGGGAGCCAGATCCAGGGTCAGGGGATCGAGCAGGGCGAGGCGCTCGCCGTCATAGATCTGGAACAGACCGAGCTGGGGATAATAGGTGCGGGTGCGCACGAATTCGGTATCGATGGCGAGCGGCACCCGGGCCAGGTCGGCGAGGTAGGCCGCCAGCTCGGCTTGCTCTGAAATGAGTTGAAATTGCATCTTTGCCTGCATCTTGTCGGTGGGCCCAAAAGAAAAAACCGTGGCCTGAACCACGGTTTACCCCATATCGGCTTGATGGCCCGGCTTATTGCCCGGCCTGCCTGGCTATCTCCTCGTCGCGCAGCACGCGGCGCAGGATCTTGCCCACATTGGTCTTGGGAAGTTCGTCGCGAAATTCTACCAGCTTAGGCACCTTATAGGCAGTAAGATGTTGACGGCAATGGGCAATAACTTCCTCCTCGGTCAACTTGGGAGCCTTCCTGACCACGAATACCTTGACCAGCTCCCCGGACACCTTGTGGGGCACGCCAACCGCGGCCACTTCCAGCACCTTGGGATGGAGCGCCACCACGTCCTCTATCTCGTTGGGATAGACGTTGAAGCCCGACACCAGGATCATGTCCTTCTTGCGATCGACGATCTTGAAGAAGCCCTGCGGGTCGCACACCGCGATGTCGCCGGTGCAGAGCCAGCCATCCTGCATCACCTCGGCGGTGGCCTCGGGCCGCTGCCAGTAGCCCGTCATCACCTGGGGACCGCGCACCTGCATCTCCCCCGGGGTACCGGTGGCGGCGATGGGGTTGCCGGCTTCATCCACCAGGCGGATATCGGTGGAACAGACCGGCAGGCCGATGGAACCGTTGTAATCCACCAGATCATAGGGGCAGACGCTCACCAGGGGAGAGCACTCGGTCAGGCCATAGCCTTCCAGCAGCGGCGTATCGGTCAGCGTCTTCCACTGCTCGGCCACCGCCCGCTGCACCGCCATGCCGCCGCCAATGGTGAGTTTCAGCTTGCTGAAGTCCATGCTCTGGAACTCGTCGTTGTTGACCAGGGCATTGAACAGGGTGTTGACCCCTGTGATGCAGGTGAAGGGGTACTTCCTGATCTCCTTGACGAAACCCGGGATGTCGCGGGGGTTGCTGATGAGCAGGTTGTAGCCGCCGATGCGCATGAACAGCAGGCAGTTCACCGTCAGGGCGAAGACGTGATAGAGCGGCAGGGCCGTGACCACGAACTCCTTGCCCCGCTCCAGCACGGGACCATAGACCCCCAGGCACTGCTCGACGTTGGCAATCATGTTGCGGTGGGTCAGCATGGCCCCCTTGGACAGACCCGTGGTGCCGCCTGTGTATTGCAGGAAGGCGACATCCTCGTTGTGGATCTCGGGCTTGATGTACTGCAGGTAGCGCCCCTTGGCGAGCGCCTGGCGCATGGTGCTGGCATGGGGCAGGTTGTATTTGGGGACCAGCTTCTTGACGTACTTGACCACGAAGTTGACGAGCGTCCCCTTGGCCAGCCCCAGGTTGTCCCCCATCCGGGTCAAAATGACGTGCTTGACCGGGGTGCCGTACACCACCTTCTCCAGGGTATGGGCAAAGTTGGAGACGATGACGATGGCCTTGGCCCCCGAGTCGTTGAGCTGGTGCTCCAGCTCGCGGGGGGTATAGAGGGGGTTGACGTTGACCACTATCATGCCGGCACGCAGTATGCCGAACACGGCGATGGGGTATTGCAGCAGGTTCGGCATCATGACTGCCACCCTGTCCCCCTTCTCCAGCTTGAGTTCGTTTTGCAGGTAGGCCGCAAACGCGCGGGACTGCTCTTCCAGCCGGCGATAGGTGATGGTCTGGCCCATGTTGACGAAGGCGGGCTGGTCGGCAAACTGGGTCACCGAGTCTTCAAACATCTCGACCAGGGAGCCGTAGATATCGGGATCGATCTCGGCGGGGACCCCGTCTGGATAGCGTGTCAGCCAGATCTTGTCGACCGGCACGGCCTGCTCCCCGGCGGCGTCGGCCTGCTGCGACCTGGTATTCTCATGCTTGCCTTCATGCTCATGCATAACTCGCACCTGTGCGCTCACTGTGTTGCCTCCGTCCCTGTCCCAATTTCAATCGCTTGTTTTGAGTTACCACTCTAATGCCGGGTATCTTTACATATGGCAACAGGAATTAACAGCCAATTAACATGCGTGAAGTGTGAGGAAGGAGGCAAACCTGAAAGATTGAAAGCGGGGGATTCTAACGAATGTGACAGAATTTTTCGATAACAATGGCGGTTTGCAGCGGATTATCCATATGAAAGTGGTGATTGCCCGCCACCGACTCCCGATGGATCCGCGCAAAACAGTCGCGCCGGGCCAGCCATTGCGCCGTCAGGCTGGCAAAGCCCTGCTCCCCCTGCACGAACAGCACGGGGCAGCGGATCGCCGCCATCAGGGCCCTCGCCTGTCCCTCGCTCATGCGCAGCGGCGAGAGATCCCGCAATCTGGCATCGCTGTGCCAATGGAGCCGCCCATCCCGCAGGATCAGCTGGCGCTCGCAGATGAGCCGGGCCGCTTCGGGAGAGATATCGGCCACCTTGCAGCGGGCCGCCACCGCTTCGTCGAGGGAGGCAAAACCGCCGGGCGCCCGTGCGCGGGTACGAGAGCGATTGAGAATGGCCCGCCGCAGTTGGGCGGGCACCTCCTCATCGGGTTGACTGAGGGGCCCCAGCCCCTCCAGCAGGATGAGCCGCACCACCTGCTCGGGAAAGACGCCGGCATAGGCGCTGGCAATCAAGGCCCCGAGGGAGTGACCGAGCAGGGTGACATCGGACCAGCCTCCCGCCGCCATGATCTGATGCAGATCGTCGAGCCAGTCGGTGAACACATAGGGGGAGGATTTGTGATCGGACAGACCGTGCCCCGGCAGATCCACGCAGACGAGGTGAACCCCCTCGAGGCAGGCGGCCAGCGGCAGGAAGCTGGCGCCATTGTCGAGCCAGCCATGGAGCGCCAGCACCAGGGGCTGGCCCGCCAGGCCCGACTCCAGCAGGGCAACACGGCGCCCATCGGCCAGCTGCAACTGCCCCTCTCTCATCCCTGCACCCATCGTCATGGCCAAGGATCACCAGCGCCGTATCGGCCGCCGCGGCCAGAAGGGATCGTAGAAGGGGTCATGGAAATAGGGGTCCATGTAGCGCACCTCCACCTCCTTGACCGGTGGCCACAGCTTGCTGCCGGTCACCCTGATCACGGAAAACCGATACTGGTGATCGCCAATCCGGCTCTGCACCGGCTTGTCCAGGGTGCCAAGCACCGTCAGGCTGCGTCCCTTGGCGTAGAGAGTGGGATCGACAAAGCCCCCCATCACCGCCAGGAAGCGGCCGGGGCTCTGCTCGGTCTGCATGGGCACACCATTGCTCTTGAGGGGCAGATAGACCACCTCGACCAGGCTGCGATCCTGCTCGTTATGCACGGCGGCGATGACGCCGCTCCAGCGGGCCGGTTTCCCCTCCTGCCCCGCCAAGGCGGGCTGATAGGCCACCAGGGCGGCCTCCGGCTCATAGGCCAGCTCCTTGGGTGTGGTGCTGCAACCGGCCAGCACCAGGGCGGCCAGACCCAGCAGCAGTGGGTGTCTCAACTGACGGAACGCCTTCATCTTGCTCTCCTTCGCCGGGCGCACCAGGCTCATTCCCGCCCGGGCAGCTTCTTCCAGGTCACCTTGTCCCTGAGGTATACGGGGGTGGCCTGCTCCGGGGTCACCGCGGCCCCGGCCAGCCAGGCGGCCCTCGCCAGAGGCAGCATGTCCAGGGCGGCGGGCAGGCGCGCCGCCGGGCAGGGCCTCTGCTCATCGGCCAGGGCGCTCAGGCCGTCAGCATAGGTCTCAAAGCCTGTACCCGCGCTAAACCAGAGGCCGGACAGGGTCGGCTGCTGCGCCAGCGCCTCGGGGGCCGTGACCTGCTCCTCGCCATCCAGCACCATGATGCCGTCTTGCAGCAGATAGCGGCCCACATAGACCTCCCCCATGCGGGCATCGATGGCGCTGATCACCCGCGTTGCCCCCTCCTGGCGATGGGCCCCCTGGGCCATGGCCGCCAGGGTGGAGATGCCAAGCAGGGGCACACCGGCGCCAAAGGCCAGCCCCTGGGCCACGCCGACCCCAATCCGCACCCCGGTAAAGGAGCCAGGCCCCCGGCCAAAGGCGATGGCATCGAGATCGCTCAGGGCAATGCCGGCCTCATCGAGCACGGCCTGCACCATGGGCAGGATCTTCTTGGTGTGATCCCGCGGTGCCTCCTCCCAGCGCGCATAGACGCGCTCCCCCACCAGCAAGGCGGCGGAGCAGGCTTCGGTGGCGGTATCCAGGGCCAGGATCTTCAACTCATTCATTCGCGACTCTTCTCTAACAGGCATCATTGAAACAGATCGGCCGTAGCCGGATCGGGACTCGCCGCATCGGCCAGTCCGCTAAAGAAATCCCCCAGCCCCGTCAGGTCCCGGGTACGGGGGATGGCGGGCAGACTCTTGATAAAGGTGGCGCCATAGGGCTTGTTGACCATGCGTGGATCACAGATGACCAGGACGCCATGATCACGGCGATCACGTATCAGCCGCCCCACCCCCTGCTTCAAGGCAATCACCGCCTTGGGCAGCTGGATCTCGGCGAAGGGATCTCCCCCCTTCAACTTGCAATCATCGACCCGGGCCTTGAGCAGGGGATCATCGGGGCTCGCAAACGGCAGCTTGTCGATGATAACACAGGACAATGCCGCCCCTCGCACGTCTATCCCCTCCCAGAAGCTGCTGGTGGCCACCAGCACGGCGCGGCCGTTCTCCACGAAGGTCGACAGCAGACGCTGCTTGTTGTCCTCCCCCTGCAGCAAGACGGTGCGGCCGATTTCCCGGCGCAGTACCTCGGCCACCTGCCGCATCACCTGATGGCTGGTGCAGAGGAAGAAACAGCCCCCCGGGGTCTTGTTGATGAGGGGGATCATGCGAAGGGCCAGCTGCTCCCCCCGACCGAAGGCATTGGGCTCGGGCAGTTGACGCGGCACGCACAGGCGCGCCTGTTCGCCATAGTCGAACGGGCTGTCGAGGATCAGCTCGCGGCTTCCCGCCAGCCCGAGCTCGCTCTTGAAGTGATCGAAGCCCATGTCCACCGTCAGGGTGGCCGAGGTAAACACCCAGGCCACCTCGGGCCGCTGCACCTCGGCGCCGAACCGTTCGGCCACCGACAAGGGGGTGAGATTGAGGGAAAAATGGAGCCGCGAGCAGTCATACCAGTAGGAGAAACCGGTCTGGTTGATGGCCAGCACCTCGCCCAGACGCGTGCGCAGCTCGCACAATCGTTCGAAACAGTGATCCAGCTGCTCGCCACGGCCCAGGGCCAGCTTGAGCACCTCATAGCAAAGGCCGAGAGCATCGTTGAGGCGAGCCAGCGCCTGACCCCAGAGCGGCTGGCGCAACATGTCGCGGGTGTTGCCCCGCCCGCCATCGACACCGAAGGCCAGACGCAGATCCTGGCTGGCAATGGCGAGCCTGTCCGCCGCCTTGCCAAGCTGTCCCATGTCGTGGGCCTCGGCGCGATAGGCGAGCTGGATGTCCCGGGCCAGATCCTGCAGGGCGCGGCTGCCCACCGACTTGCCGAAATAGTGGCTGGCTATCTCCCCCAGCTGGTGGGCCTCATCGAACACATAGACCTGGGCCTGCGGCACCAACTCGCCAAATCCCGTGTCTTTCACCGCCATATCGGCGAAGAAGAGGTGATGATTGAGCACCACCACCTGGGCCTCCATGGCGCGGCGCCGGGCCACCACCAGGTGGCAGTCGTCATAGTAGGGGCAGTCGCGGCCCAGACAATTTTCATTGGTGCTGGTGATCTGGGGGAGGATGTCGGCGTTCTCCTGCAGCCCCGGAATGTCCCCCACATCCCCGGTCTGGGTCGCGGTGGACCAGGACTTCACCTTGACCAGATCGCTTAAGATCTCGGGTTTTTGCAGGTGGGATTCGCTCAAGAGGCGGTTCATCCGCTCGATGCACAGATAGTTGCTGCGCCCTTTGAGCAGGGCCACCGGCGGCGTGTAAGAAAGTGCCGCCGTGATGGTGGGAAGATCCCGGTAGAAGAGCTGCTCCTGCAGGTTCTTGGAGCCAGTGCTTATCACCACCCGCTTGCCGGATTCCAGCGCCGGCACCAGATAGGCATAGGTCTTGCCCGTGCCGGTCCCCGCCTCCACCAGCAGTCGGCCATGCCCCGCTATGGTGCCCGCGACCGCTTCGGCCATCGCCAGCTGGGGCGCACGGGCCAGGAAGCCATCGATGTGACGGGCGAGGGGGCCGTCAGGGGAGAACAGGGTCTGGATGGTCAAGGAGGGAGTCCCGCAAGCAAAGGGGCAATTATAGCCAAAAGCGAGGGCCAGCATAAGGCTCAGACGAACAGATCTATCCGGTGATCCGGGTCAGGCTTGCGTCCCTGGGGGGCCTCCTCCTCATGCTCGGGCCGCTCTGGCGCCGAGCCCTTGGCTGGGGGGGAATCCCGGGGCGTGCCCTGGCCCCCATCCCGCTCCGTGCCAATCTCATGGGTCTGATGCTTGTGATCGATGGGGGTCACCTCCCGGCGAACGACATCGCTACCGGGCGTGGCGGGCGCCCGTGGCAAGATGGGAAAGAGCAGATCCTGATTGGGCATGGTAGATCCTCCGTACCGTTGCTGTTCAATTATCGGCCAACTCCGCCCTTTCCTTACTTTCTTCGTGATATTTTACATTCCCTTATTGCAATTCTCGTCAAGGTCGGTAAGGTAAATCGGGCGTCAGTTACGACATCTTATTTTGTAAAGGATTGTTTACATGCTGTTTATCTCCCTAAAGACTCATCACCACCATCATCATCCCGAATAGTCTTTCAGGAGGTTGACTGCTGGAAGACACTTAACTGGTGACTTCCAAAAGGACCGCAAGATTCATAAACCCTCGGAAGCACACACTTCCGAGGGTTTTTTTCGTTTTTGACTAGAAGGAAATCGAGCAAATGGAAACACAACGCCTGCGTATCGCCATGCAAAAGTCCGGTCGTCTGAGCCAGGACTCCCAAGCCCTGTTCAAGAGCTGCGGCCTCAAGATCAACCTGCGGGAACAGCGCCTCATCGCCCACGTCGAGAACATGCCCATCGACATCCTGCGGGTACGGGATGACGATATCCCGGGTCTGGTGATGGAAGGGGTGGTCGACCTTGGCATCATAGGCGAGAACGTGCTGGAAGAGGTGCAGCTCATTCGCCAGCCCCAGGGCTTGCCCTTCGAAGTCAAAACCTTGAAACAGCTCGATTTCGGCGGCTGCCGCCTCTCCCTGGCGGTGCCGGAAGACGTGGTTTACACCGGCCCCCAGTGCCTGGCCGGCAAGCGCATCGCCACCTCCTACCCGGGGCTGCTCAAGCGCTTCTTCGACGAGCAGGGTCTGGGCTTCAAGAGCGTGATGCTGGGGGGATCCGTTGAGGTGGCCCCCCGCGCGGGGCTGGCCGATGCCATCTGCGATCTGGTCTCCACCGGCGCCACCCTGGAGGCCAACGGCCTCAAAGAGGTGGAGGTGATCTACCGCTCCAAGGCGGTGCTGGTACAGGCCCCCAATCCCCTGAGCGAGGCCAAGCAGAAGCTCATCGACAAGCTGCTGCCCCGCATCCAGGGGATGCAGCAGGCGCGCGAGAGCAAGTACATCATGCTGCACGCCCCGAAAGAGAAGCTCAACGCCATCACGGATCTGCTGCCGGGCGCCGAGCGCCCCACCATCATGCAGCTGGCCGGTGACACCAATCAGGTCGCCCTGCACGTCGTCTCCAGCGAAACCCTGTTCTGGGAGACCATGGAGCAGCTCAAGGCCCTGGGTGCCAGCTCCATCCTGGTGCTGCCCATCGAAAAGATGATGGAATAAGGAAGGGACATCATGCAGACCCTGATCTGGAATCAGCTCTCCCCCGCCCGGCAGGCCGAGGCCCTGGCCCGGCCCGCCCTGGACAACGAGGCCGATGTCGGCAGCGTGGTACAGGAGATCATCAAGGCGGTGCGCAGTCGTGGCGACGACGCCTTGCGGGAATTGAGCCAGCGCTTCGAGCGCGCGCCCCGCGAACGGCTTCGCGTCGGCGAGGACGAAATCGAGGCCGCCTGCGCCCGTCTGGATGACGACATCAAGGGCGCCATCGAGGCGGCGATTGGCAACATCCGCACCTTCCACGCCGCCCAGGCACAGGCGCCACTGCGCATCGAGACCCAGCCCGGCGTGGTGTGCGAGCTGCGCACCCAGCCCATCAACCGGGTCGGTCTCTATGTACCGGGAGGCAGCGCCCCCCTCCCCTCCACCGTGATGATGCTGGCCATTCCGGCACGCCTGGCCGGCTGCCGCGAGGTGGTGCTCTGCACCCCGTCGCCGGCCAGCGACGAGATCCTGTTCGCCGCCCGCGCCTGCGGCGTCGAGAAGGTGTTCGCCATCGGCGGCGCCCAGGCCATCGCCGCCATGGCCTATGGCACCCAGACGATCCCCAAGGTGGACAAGATCTTCGGCCCGGGCAACAGCTATGTGACCGAAGCCAAGGGTCAGGTCTCCCGGGACTGGCGCGGCGCCGCCATCGACATGCCGGCCGGCCCCTCCGAGGTGCTGGTGATTGCCGACCAGAGCGCCAACGCCGCCTTCGTCGCCTCGGATCTGCTCTCCCAGGCCGAGCACGGCCCCGACAGCCAGGTGGTGCTGGTCACCACCAGCGCCGCCCTGGCCGAGGCGGTCAAGGGGGAGCTGGCCAGCCAGCTGGCCCTGCTCAGCCGCCGCGACATCGCAACCCAGGCCCTGGCCGCCAGCCTGACCATATTGTGTGACAATCTCGATGAGGCCTGCGCCATCTCCAACGCCTATGCGCCGGAGCACCTCATCGTACAGACCAAAGCGCCGCGGGCGCTGCTGGACAAGCTGGAGAATGCCGGATCCATCTTCCTGGGGGCCTGGACACCGGAATCGGTGGGCGATTACGCCAGCGGTACCAACCACACCCTGCCTACCTACGGCTATGCCCGCACCTGCTCGAGCCTGGGGCTCGCCGATTACCAGCGCCGCTACACGGTGCAGGAGCTGAGCGAGGATGGCATTCGGGGGCTAGGCCCCATCGTCCAGCGCATCGCCCAGGCCGAGGGGCTCGATGCCCACAAGCACGCCGTCACCCTCAGGTTGAACGCTTTGGCCACCGATTCACAGCAAGCAGCACAGCAGAAGGATTTGTCATGAGCATTGCCAAGCTGGCCCGCCGCGTGGTGCGGGCCCTCACCCCTTATCAATCCGCCCGCCGCATCGGCGGCCAGGGTCACGTCTGGCTCAACGCCAACGAGGCGCCACTGGCCTACCCCTTCACCATCGAGGGCAGCCGCCTCAACCGTTATCCCGAGTGCCAGCCGGCCGAGGTGGTCGATGGCTACGCCGCCTACGCCGGGGTCAATCCGAGCCAGGTGCTGGTGAGCCGCGGCGCCGACGAGGCCATCGAGCTGTTGATCCGCACCTTCTGCGAGGCGGGCCAGGATCAGATCCTCATCTGCCCGCCCACCTACGGCATGTACGCCATCAGCGCCGAGACCTGCGGCGTGGGCGTCGTCGAGCAGCCGCTCACCGCCAGCCGCCAGCCGGACTGGCCCGCCATTCGGGATGCCCTCTCCGAGGTCAAGCTGGTGTTCCTCTGCTCCCCCAACAACCCCACCGGGGATCTGGTGGGACGCGAGGGGCTGACCGCCCTGCTGGAGGCAGCCCGGGATCGCGCCATCATCGTCGTGGACGAGGCCTACATCGAGTTCTGCCCCGAGGCGTCCGTGGTGGATCTGCTGGCCCGCTTCCCCAATCTGGTGGTGACCCGCACCCTCTCCAAGGCCTTTGCCCTGGCGGGGATCCGCTGCGGCTTCACCTTGGGGGATCCCGAGGTGATCGCCATGCTGGCCAAGGTGATCGCCCCCTACCCCATCCCCGAGCCCATCGCCCAGATTGCGGCCCAGGCCCTCTCTCCCATGGGGCTTGAGCTGATGCAGGAGCGGGTGCTGGAGCTCAACCGGCAGAAGGCGCGCTTCAAGGCCGAACTGGCCAGCCTCCCGTGCGTGCAGGAGGTGTTCGAGGACAAGGGCAACTTCGTGCTGGTGCGCTTCACCGATGGCGCCGCCGTGTTCGCCGCCATGAAGGCCGCCGGCATCATATTGCGGGACTTCTCCAGCAAGCCGGGCCTGGAGCACTGCATTCGCGTCACCATCGGCTATCAGAACGAAATGGATGCCGTGCTGGCGGTCCTGCGTGACCAGCCAGTCAGCTTATAAGGATGTCATTTATGAAGACCCCGTTTTTGTTTATCGACCGTGACGGCACCCTGATCGAGGAGCCGGTCACCGACAAGCAGGTGGACAGCCTCGCCAAGCTGCGCTTCGAGCCCATGGTGATCCCGGTGCTGCGCGAGCTGCAGGCCGCCGGTTACGTGCTGGTGATGGTGACCAACCAGGATGGTCTGGGCACTGCCAGCCTGCCGCTGGAGAACTTCCAGCCGCCCCAGGATCTGATGATGCACCTCTTCGAATCCCAGGGTGTCACCTGGGAAAAGGTGCTGATCTGCCCCCACTTCCCCACCGACGGCTGCAGCTGCCGCAAGCCTCACCTTGGCCTGGTCAAGGAGTACCTGGCCTCGGGTCGCATCGACTTTACCAACTCCTTCGTGATTGGCGACAGACAGACCGACCTGCAACTGGCCGAAAACATGGGCATTCGCGGCATCCGCTATGACCAAAAAGATCACGGCTGGACCGCCATCCGTGATCAACTGCTCGCCAAGGGGCGCACCGCAGAGGTGGAGCGTTACACCAAGGAGACCCGCATCCAGGTGGCAGTGGATCTCGACAAGAGCGGCGGCAACCAGATAGCCACCGGCATCGGCTTCTTCGACCACATGCTGGATCAAATCGCCACCCACGCGGGTTTTCGCCTCAAGCTGAAAGTCAGCGGCGATCTGCACATCGACGATCACCACACGGTGGAAGATGTGGGGCTGGCCCTGGGTCAGGCCCTGCGCCAGGCCCTTGGCAACAAGCGCGGCATCGGTCGCTTCGGCTTCGTGCTGGCGATGGACGAGGTGCAGGCGGTGATCGACGGGCGTCCCCGCCAGGATGCTGACAACACCTCCCTGACCGAGCTGGACGTGGCCACGGCCCTGGACTTGAGCGGTCGCCCCTACTTCGTGTTCGACTGCCCGAGCGGCTTTGGCCGCGACAGCGTGGGCGAGATGGCCACCGAAATGGTGCCCCACTTCTTTCGCTCCCTCTCGGACGCCATGGCCATCACCCTGCAGATGAAGGTGGGCAGCGGCAACACCCACCACCAGGTGGAGGCCCTGTTCAAGGGCTTTGGCCGCGCCCTGCGCCAGGCCATCCGGGTGGAGGGGAGCGAGCTTCCCTCCAGCAAGGGGGTGCTGTGATGGGGAAACAGAAGCTGGTCATCATCGACACCGCATTGATGGCGCCAACCTCGCCAATCGATATGAGTAAGGGCACACGATGAACAATCAAAAACTGGTGATCATCGACACCGGCTGCGCGAACCTCGCCTCGGTGCGCATGGCGTTCGAGCGCCTCGGCGTGCAACCCAGGGTGAGCTGCAAGGCCGCCGACATCGAGCAGGCGGACAAGCTGATCCTGCCCGGCGTCGGCACCGCCGTCGCCGCCATGAAGAACCTCAACGAGCGGGAGCTGGTGCCCCTTATTCGCGCCGCCAAACAGCCGCTGCTGGGCTTTTGCCTCGGCATGCAGATGCTGGCACAGGCCTCCGAGGAGACCATGAGCGCCGATGGCAGCGAAGGAGAGCTCATCGACTGCCTCGGCATAGTGCCCGGCCGGATCCGGCTGATGGAGGTGGGCAAGCTGCGCCTGCCCCACATGGGCTGGAACCAGATAGATCACGACGAGACCCACCCCCTGCTCAAGGGGATCCCGAGCGGCAGCTACTTCTACTTCGTCCACTCCTACGCCCTGGAGGTGACAGAGGCGACCCTGGCCAGCTGCGACTATGGCCAGCCCTTCACCGCCATCGTCGGCCGGGACAACTTCTTCGGCGCCCAATTCCACCCGGAGCGCTCAGGCCGCGCCGGTGCCCGTTTACTGCAAAACTTTCTGGAGCTGTAACAAGGATGATCATTCCCGCAATCGACCTCATCAATGGTCAGGTAGTCCGGCTCTATCAGGGGGACTACGGCCAGAAGACCGCCTACAGCGACAACCCCCAGGCCCGCTTCGACGACTATGTGAGCCAGGGGGCGGCGCAGCTGCACCTGGTGGATCTGGACGGCGCCAAGGATGCCAAGGCGCGCCAGCTGACCCTCATCGCCCAGCTGCTGGCGACCACGGAGGCCCCGGTCCAGGTGGGCGGCGGCGTGCGCAGCGAACAGGACGTGGCAGACCTCTTGGCCGCCGGTGCCAGCCGGGTGGTGATAGGCTCCACCGCCGTCAAGTCCCCGGATCTGGTGGCGAGCTGGATGGAGAAATACGGCCCCGAGCGCATCGTGCTGGCCCTGGATGTCAACATAGACCCGCAAGGCAATCGCCAGATCGCAGTGGCGGGCTGGCAGGAGAACAGCGGCGTGAGCCTTGAGGCGCTGATCGAACGCTTCCTGCCCGTTGGCCTGCGTCACGTGCTCTGCACCGACATCAGCCGGGACGGGACCCTCTCTGGCAGCAACGTCGAGCTCTACCGGGATCTCTGCGCCCGCTACCCCAGCGTCGGCTTCCAGGCCTCCGGCGGCATCGGCGGCATCTCGGACATAGAGGCGCTCAAGGGCACAGGGGTCAAGGGGGTCATCCTCGGCCGCGCCCTGCTGGAAGGCAAGTTCTCGGTCGCAGACGCCATCGCCTGCTGGGGCGCACCGGATCCGGAACAGGCAACGAATGAGCAAGGAGGCCGCTGATGTTGTCAAAGCGTATTATCCCCTGCCTCGACGTCAAAGATGGCGTGGTGGTCAAGGGCGTGCAGTTTCGCAACCACGAGGTGATGGGGGGCATAGTCGAGCTGGCCCGCCGTTACGCCGAAGAGGGGGCCGACGAGCTGGTGTTCTATGACATCACCGCCTCGAGCGACGCCCGAGTGGTGGACAAGAGCTGGGTCACCCGGGTGGCGGAAGTCATCGACATCCCCTTCTGCGTCGCCGGCGGCATCAAGAGTGTGGAGGATGCCCGCCAGATCCTGGAATTCGGTGCGGACAAGGTCTCCATCAACTCCCCGGCCCTGGCCGATCCCACCCTGATCACCCGCCTCGCCGAGCGCTTCGGCGTGCAGTGCGTGGTGGTGGGCATCGACTCCTACTTCGACGCCGAGACGGGTCAGTATCAGGTCAAGCAGTTTACCGGCGACGAGAGCCGCACCCGCACCACCCCCTGGACCACCCTGGAGTGGGTCAAGGAGGTGCAAAAGCGCGGCGCCGGCGAAATCGTGCTCAACGTGATGAACCAGGACGGCATGCGTCAGGGCTATGATCTCGAGCAGCTCAAGCTGGTACGAGCCGTCTGCAAGGTGCCGCTCATTGCCTCAGGCGGCGCCGGTGCCATGGCACATTTTCGCGATGCCTTTACCCTGGCCGACGTGGACGGTGCCCTGGCGGCGTCCGTGTTCCACAAGGGCCTCATCCCCATTCCCGAATTGAAACGCTGGCTGAAAACCGAAGGAGTCGCCATCCGTGAATAATCAAGCAGTAGACAATGCATTGCCCCTGGCCGAGCGCCTGGACTGGGCCAAGTGTGACGGCATGATCCCCGCCATCGTCCAGCATTCGCTAAGCGGCGAGGTGCTGATGCAGGGCTTCATGACCCGCGAGGCCCTGGAAAAGACCCAAACCACCGGCCAGGTCACCTTCTTCAGCCGCAGCAAGCAGCGCCTGTGGACCAAGGGTGAGAGCTCGGGCCATGTGCTGAGACTCGTCGCCATCAGCACCGACTGCGATCAGGACTCCCTGCTCATCGCCGCAGACCCCGTGGGCCCCACCTGCCATCTGGGCAACCCCTCCTGCTTCGACGGCCACCCGCTGCCGCCGCTTGGCTTCTTGGCGGAGCTTGAGCAGATCCTGGCGTCGCGCAAGGGGGCCGACCCCACCACCAGCTACACCGCCAGCCTCTACGGCAAGGGCACCAAGCGCATCGCCCAGAAGGTGGGGGAAGAGGGGGTAGAAGTGGCCCTGGCCGCCATGGCGAAAGACAGGGAGGAGCTCATCAACGAATCCGCCGATCTGCTCTACCACCTGACAGTCTTGCTGCAAAACGAGGGCTTGGGCCTCAAAGACGTAGTGCGGCGCCTCGCCGATCGCCACAACAAGTGATCAACGAATCCATGTTGACCCAGCTCTACCACCTCACGGTGCTGCTGCAAAACGAGGGGCTGGGCCTCAAAGACGTGGTGCAGCGCCTGCATGAGCACCACACCAAGTGATTATTGAATTCCATTCAACAAAACGGGCCCTGATGGGCCCGTTTCATTTGATGGCCGCCGACTGGCAGCACGCCGCCATCAACCGATGCGGGTCCAGAAGCTCATGTTCACCGACTGGTGGTCAAGCAGGGTCAGGTACTCCCCCGCCACCTCGTTGTGCAGCCACTGCTGGCAATAGGCTTCCACCAGCGACTGGCTGGGGGCCATCACCACATCGGCATAGAGGCCGTCGGCGCCCCGCAGCAGGCAGTGCAGGATGAGCCCGGATTGCTGGACAAGAAACTCGGACTCGACCCGCCGTGACAGGGCGAGCAAATCTTCCTCCGTCACCCCTTCCCTGAGCCTGAAGGTGGCAAACTCGACGCCCCCTACCCCTTGCATGTCCCCATTGATGATCATCTCGTCTTCTCCGTTATGAATGGTCTGGAGAAGCCAGCATAACGAAGGGCTACTGACAGCCTTGTGTCAGTGCCCGGCCCCTTTTTCCGGCTCCGCCTCGGCCCGTCGCTGCGCGAGATAGTGCGCCAGGGTCACGCCAGGTGGCGCCCCTTCCCCCTGACGGCACGGCGCCAGGCTCTCGATGCGATCCACCCTGAAATCCCGGTAGTCCCGGCGCAGCGCGCACCAGGCGCCGAGCGTCCAGCGCCCTCCCCAGTAGAAGAGTCCCAGGGGATAGAGGCGGCGCCGGGTCTGTCTGCCCGCGCCATCCTGATAGCTCATCTCGAGCCAGTGCCCCGCCCTGATGGCCTCGTGCAAGCTGTCCCAGCGAGCGTATACCGGATGCGCCGTACGATAGTCGGGCACCCGCACCACGGGGGGCGGCCCGTCCCCGCCGCGAACCGGCAGGGCCGCCTCTATCTTGGCGAGCAGGGCCCGGGCCGGATCCGCCATCCCCTTGCCGGTCAGCACGGCCACCAGATTCACCCCTGTGATGAGGGCCTCCAGCTCGGCCGCGCTCAGCTGCAATGGGGCCATCTCGAACCCCTCACTCAGCCGATAGCCCAGTCCGGCCTCACCGTAAACCGGGATGCCGGCCAGGGAGAGATCGTCCATATAGCGGTAGATGGTGCGCTCGGAGACGCACAGGCGCGCCGCCAGCTCGCGGGCGGTCAGGGGCTGATGGGCCCGCAGCAGGTTGGTCAATTGAAACAGTCGATCCGATTTTCGCACTCTCCCCTCCCGGGATGCCAGGACATGGCCCATGGTAAACGGGACAGGGGTCGATGGCATGCGCTGCTTGATTGCCGCCCCCCTGAACAGGGAGTCGCGCTCCCGTGAGCCTGGGGCGACAATGGCGGCCGACCCCAGCCACCGCAACCGAGATGCCATGAACAAGTATCAGGTTTTTGCCACCCTAGCGGCGCCCGACGCCTTCACCTTGCTCGACATGGCTGGCGCCGATTTTTTCACAG
The DNA here is from genome assembly GCF_050266975.1 of Aeromonas sobria. Lineage (GTDB taxonomy): Bacteria > Pseudomonadota > Gammaproteobacteria > Enterobacterales > Aeromonadaceae > Aeromonas > Aeromonas sobria_B. Next base: position 20,837 of record NZ_JBKISU010000033.1, on the reverse strand, counting down.
AAAAGCAGACCCTGCTGGCCCAGGGCCTGGAGGTGATGGGGGAGCCCATACTGGCTCCCGATGCCCGGACGGCGGCCCACACCTATCAAGACTACCTGATCAACCCCAGCCTCCCCTACGGAGCCCCCGCCGCCCGCGGTACCCTGGCGTATCTGCTGCTTCATGCCCCCCGGCTGTTTGGCAAGCGGTAGCCGCCTCGCAGCTGGATCTGCCCGCTCAAGGGGAGTCAACGCCCGCTTGCCTGAAGCCAGGCTGAACAACCGACTCCATTTGACGCCGCATATGGGGCCTATCCAGAGCCCAGACCGGCGCGGACAATGTCGCCGAGCCAACCAGAGCCAGAGGGCGTATGAGCAAATATCAGTTCTTCCGTCAGGGACAAGATCCCGTTACCGTCACCTTCCTGCCGATGTCTTCCCCCTCATTCCTGTCGGAAAAAGAGCAGCTGCTCGCCCAGGGCTTCGAGGTGGTGGGGGACTATATCGACGCAGCCAACGAGACAGAGGCGCTCGACAAGTTCAAGAGCGGCATGATAGAGCCGCTCTCTGAGTACACCAAGGCCAGTGAAGCGGGCGGACTTTACCACTTCATCGAAGGGGTCGGGGAAGCGATCGGCAAGCGGCTGAAGGGGTAAGCCTGGGCTGACAACCCTGGCCCCATGGCGCCCAGCTCCCCGGTGGGCCAGGCTCGTCTCGCGGCAAGGCGCGCAGGCGCCTTCCATGACATCAGCCTTTCTTGACATAAAAAAGACGGGCCGCAGCCCGTCTTGGGATGACAACCCCTCAGCGTCACTCCAACTGCTTGCGCAACATGAACTTTTGCACCTTGCCGGTGGAGGTCTTGGGCAGGGGGGTGAAGATGATGCGCTTGGGGGCCTTGAAGTGGGCCATCTGCTCGCGGCAGAAGGCGATCAGCTCCGCCTGGCTGAGCACACGCCCCTCCTTGAGCTTGACGAAGGCGCAGGGCACCTCCCCCCACTTCTCGTCCGCCATGGCGATCACCGCGGCCTCGTCCACGTCCGGGTGGCGATAGAGCACGTCCTCCACCTCCAGGCTGGAGATGTTCTCCCCGCCCGAGATGATGATGTCCTTGGATCTGTCCTTGATCTCCACATAGCCATCCGGGTGCCAGACCGCCAGATCCCCGCTTCGAAACCAGCCCTCCGCCATCGCCTCTTCGCTGGCCGCCGGGTTCTTGAGGTAGCCCTTCATGACGATGTTGCCGCGCAGGAAGATCTCCCCCAGGGTCTTGCCATCCCGAGGCACAGGCTCGCCGCTGACGGGGTTGGCTACCCGCATCTCTCCCTGCAATGGAGAGGCCACCCCCTGGCGCGCCTTGAGCCGGGAGAGCGCAGTGGCATCCTGCCCCTGCCAGCTTTGCTGGGGCTCGCACACCACGCAAGGGCCATAGGTCTCGGTGAGGCCATAGACATGGGTCACGGCTATCCCCATGGCCTCCATGCCGGCGATCACGGTGGCGGGTGGCGCCGCCCCCGCCGTCATCGCCTTGATGGGGTGGTCGAGCCCCAGTTTCAGGGCCGGGTCGGCGTTGTTCAGCATGTTGAGCACGATGGGGGCGGCGCAAAAATGCGTCACCCTGTGTTCGTGCAGCGCCTCATAGATGGCGCCCGCCTGCACATGGCGCAGGCAGACGCTCACCCCGGCGGTGGCCGCCAGGGTCCAGGGGAAGCACCAGCCGTTGCAGTGGAACATCGGCAGCGTCCACAGATAGACGGGGTGTTTGGGCAGCTCCCAGGAGAGCACGTTGTTGACCGCATTGAGGTGGGCACCGCGGTGGTGATAGACCACCCCCTTGGGGTTGCCCGTGGTGCCCGAGGTGTAGTTCAGGGAAATCGCCTGCCACTCGTCATCTGGCAGCCAGCCGGGCTCGTCGCCGTTGCCCCCGGCAATGAAGGCCTCGTAGGTCAGCTCGCCGACCAGCTCTCCGTCCCGATAGAGGGGATCGTCGATGGCGATGACCAGAGGCTGGCAGTCAATGAGAGAGAGCGCCTTGCGCACCAGGGCGCCAAACTCCCTGTCCACCAGCACAACCCTGCTCTGGGCATGCTGGAAGATGAAGGCCATGGACTCGGCATCGAGCCGGGTGTTGATGGTGTTGAGCACGGCGCCGCTCATGGGTACCCCGAAGTGGGCCTCGAACATGGCCGGGACATTGGGGGCGACGATGGAGACCGTATCACCCTCGCCGATGCCGTGCAGACGCAGGGCCGAGGCGAGCTGGCGACAGCGCACCTCGGTCTGGGCCCAGCTCTGGCGCAGGGGGCCGTGGATCAGGGCCGGGTAGCCGGGATAGACCCGGGCCGCCCGGGCCAGAAAGCTCAAGGGGGTCAGGGCCTCGAAATTGGCGGGCGTCTTGCCAAGGCCAGTCTCGTAGATGTGCGGCTTTGTCATCGGGTTCCTTCCTCATATGGGCACAAAGCGGGGGGCGTCTCGCGGATCACGGCGCACAAGGCACTTGGCAGGCGGCGGATCCTGATACCCGACGAGGGTACCAAGGGGGCGCACGCCCAGGTATTAGCGAAACGTCTTAAGGGGGCGGCCCTGCTCCAGACTCTCGCGACGCCATCAATCATCTTTTGTCGCCAATCACAGACGCTCCCTTGCCGGGGCCGTTTTTGGCGCAGCCAGTCTCTGTCGCACCCGAAGGGCCATTGCCTTGAGCCCGGGGGCAAAATTGCCAAGAATGAGCCCAGGCCCCAAGGGCAATCACTGTAAGGAGAGAAGAGATGAACACATCCATGTTGGCAGGTATCGGGATCGGTGTGGCCTCTGCACTGGCATTGTCGGCCGCCGCCAGCGGATCCCTGTTTTCATCAGAGCCCCAGTTTGCCGAGGTGCTGGCCAGCAAACCGGTGACCGAGACCATCAAGACGCCGCGCCAGGAGTGCCGCAACGTCACCGTCACCCACCGCAAGCCGGTGCAGGATGAACACAAGATCCTGGGCACAGTGGTCGGTGCGGCCCTCGGGGGCGTGGTGGGCCACCAGTTCGGTGGCGGCAGCGGCAAGAAGGTCGCCACCGTCGCCGGGGCCGCCGCCGGTGGCTATGCCGGCAACCAGGTGCAGGGCAACATGCAGGCGGGGGACACCTACACCACCACGGAGCAGCGCTGCAAGACGGTGCAGGACAGCAGCACCCGCACCCTGGGCTATGACGTCACCTACCGCCTCGCCGGTCAGGAAGGGGTAGTGCGAATGGAACAAAAACCCGGCACCACCATTCCGGTCAAGGATGGCAAGCTGGTACTGAGCAACGCGCAGGGTTGATGCCCCGTTAGGAGCGCCCTGCCATGGAGAAGGCCCACCCGACGCGGTGGGCCTTTTTCATGGCGCAGCAGGGGGACCCGGGCTGCCGCCCATGGGAAGATCCATGTGGAAAACCCCCTATAATTCAATCAAATAGGCCTCATAAGATCCCCTTTCCCCCGGTTGAGCCGCCCTTTTCCCCCTATACTCAGCCTGCTTGCGTTTTCTCTTGACCACCACAGTGGGCTGACTAAGATGTTTCCGATTGCCAGCCTGTGCTATAACGGTTTGAATATGTCAAAGATATCAAGTACATCGCCTCAATTGCATGTCCGCTTTGGCGACTTCGAACTGGATGAACGAAATGCACGGCTGCTGCACCATGGCCACGCCGTTCCCCTCTCCCCCATCCCATTTTGCCTGCTGTGTACCCTGATCCGCGAGCCTGGCGTGCTGCTGACCAAGGATGAGCTGCTCGATCGGGTGTGGGGCCATCGTTTCGTGAGCGCCTCCGTCCTCAAGGGAGCCATCAGCGATATCCGCACCCTGCTGGGAGACGATCCCCGCCAGCCGAGCTTCATAGAGACAGTCTCCCGCCGCGGTTATCGCTTCATCTGCCCGCTGCGCCCTCAGGAGGCGGGGCTTTCCCCCCTCACCTCTGCCACCACTTCGCTGCCGATGTCGCAACGAACGTCCTCTTCAGGGATCTTCGTCGGGCGAGAGCAGGCGCTGGCGCGCTTGCAAGACACCTGGCAGCGGGCGGCCCAAGGCTTGCGTGCCATCGTCTGGGTCGCGGGTGAACCCGGGATCGGCAAGTCGACCCTGATCGCGCACTTTTGCGCCGGGATCCCTGATGCCCTCTGGGTAAGGGGGCAATGCGTGCAACTGCATGGGGCGGGTGAGCCCTATCTGCCGGTGCTGGAGGCCATCGCTGAGCTGTGCCGTCGCGATGAAGAGGCGGTCTCGCTGCTGCGCAGCGTGGCCCCGACCTGGCTGCTGCAGCTGCCCTGGCTCTGCTCGCCGGCGCAGCGCGAGACCCTGCTCCATGAGCTGGTCGGCGCCCATCCCCAGCGCATGTTGCGGGAGATGAGCGAGTTTCTGGACTGCTACACAGCACAGCGACCGCTGCTGCTGATCACCGAAGATCTGCACTGGGGCGATCCCTCGACCCTGCAGCTCATCGACTACCTCGCCCGCCGCCCCAGTCCCAGCCGCCTGATGTGGCTGGGCAGTGTCCGGCCGGATGAGCCCCTTGTCCCCGACCATCCGCTCCATGCCCTCAGGCAGGCGCTGCGCGGGCAGGGCCTGGGTGAGGAGATAGGCCTGGCCCCCTTCAGCGAGCAGGAGGTGGCGACCTATGTGAGCGAGCGGATGCCGGCCATGAACGGCGCCCCCGGGCTTGCCCTCGCCCTCCATGAGCGAACCGGCGGCGTCCCGCTGTTCGTCGCCGCCCTCGCCACCGAGGTGATGAGCCGGACAGCCCATGGGGACGACACCGAGCCCGCACGTCTGGTTCGCCGGGCGCTGCCCGAGAGCCTCAGTGCCCTGATCGATCACCATGTGGCCAGGCTCACCGAGCCGCGGCGCCGGCTGCTCGCCGCCGCCGCCGTGCTGGGCATGAGGGTCCATGTCGACACCCTGGCGCGGGTGCTGGAGTGCAGCCTGATGGAGATGGCGCAGCAGTGCGAGGCGCTGATCCGGGAGCGACTCTGGTTGATGGTGCCAGCCCCGGAGGCATCGACCGAGGGGCCCCACCGCTGCGTCCAGTTTCGCCATCAGCTGTTTCGCCAGCGCCTCTATGATGGCCTCTCATCCCCCCTGCGCGGGGCGCTGCACGGCAAGACAGGGAGCATCCTGGAGGCGCTGCGGGCCGCAGGCCAGGAGGTGACCGCCGCCGAGCTGGCCATGCATTTCGACCGCGGCCACGCCCCCATCAAGGCCCTTGGCTATTATGCCGAGGCCGCCGAGGCTGCCCTGCTTCATCTCAGTCCCGCCGAATGCATGAGCCTGACCGCCCGAGGGTTGACCCTGATCGAGCAGCTCCCCGAGAGCCCGTCGCGCCACGCCCTGGAGATCACCCTGGCCACCCTGCGCGGCGCGGCCGCCTTCCACACCCTGGGTGCCGGGGAAGAAGCCCGCCATGCCTACCAAAGGGCCGCCGACCGGCTGGCCGAGGTGCCCGCTCACCCCATGGCCGGCCTGGCGCTCCATGGTCTGGGTTTCCTCCATGCCCTGCGCGCCGAATACCCGGAGGCCCTGGCCATCGCCGCGCGCGCGCGGACCCTCGCCACCGCCCAGGCGGATCCCCTGCTGATCCTGGCCGCCTGTACCGTGCAGGGCCAGGCGCTCATGATGCAGGGTCACCATGGCGCGGCCAGGGAGACCCTGGAGCAGGCCCTGCCGCTGCTCGAGCAGGCACAGGCGGGGGCCGAGCACAGCTTCATCGGCTTTATCGCCGATCCCCAGGTGACGGTACTGGCCTTGCTGAGCCTCCCCCTCGCCCAGCTCGGCCTGTTTGCCCAGGCTCGGGGGCGCCTGCAACAAGCCTATGCCCGCGCCCACCAGATCGCCCAGCCGATGGCGCTGATGATCACCCTCTGGTTCGATGCCCTGTGCGGGATCCGGTGCGGCGAGGTGGCGCGGGTGGCGACCCTGGCCGGCGAGATGCGTACCCTGGTCGATGAGTTTGCCCTCGCCCAGGGCCAGGCGCCCTGTCGCTGGTTCCAGGGGTGGGCTGACACCCAGTGGGGCAGGCCCCACGAAGGGGCGCGCCAGATCCGGCAGGCCTACCTGGACAACAGGGCGCTGGGGATGATATCCGGGGGCAGCGAGACCCTGGGCTACCTCGCCGAGGCCATGGTGCTGCAACGAGAGTGGCACCAGGCACGGGAAGTACTGGATCAGGCCCTCGCCCTGGTGCAGCGCCATGGTGAGCGCATCGTGCTGCCGCAACTGCTGCTGATCCAGGGCGCCATAGCACAGGCCGCCGGCGATACCCTGGCCGCCGCCACCTCGGCCCGTCAGGCGTTCGAGGAGGCCCAGGCCCAGGGCACCCCCTGGCTGGCCTTGCTGGCGCTGACCACACTGTGCGCATACCAGACCCCGACCCAGGCCGAGTGGGATGCCCTCGCCGCCCTGACAACCCAGCTCGCCGAGGCGGGAGAGACCCCCCTCCTCGCCCAGGCAAGCCACCTTCTCGCAAGCGGGCCAACCGCCAGATAATCCCGGGGGCCGCCCGTAACGCGCCCCCCCCAGCTCCACTTTGAGCCCCGGAGCCCGCCATGCTCCATCATCTTACTGCCGGGGTTGCGAGCCACGTTCACCGACCGGCACCGGGGCAAGCGGCGCCATCAAGCCCTGGGAAGCCCCGGGCACGCCCTCTTCCAGCCAACCTCATAGCGCCTTGTCACTCCCCCCGCCCTGAGGGGCCTTCCCCCGGCGGCCTCCCCCGTGTCATGAACCAGCGTTGGCCCCTCTGCCCACGAAAAGGGGCCCGACCCATTTCCGACCAAAGTCTGACCGCTTCCTGACCCCAGGCCGGGCGAGCCTTGTTAGGCTGAGCATCCTGTTTCGCACCATGGACGACGCGAGTGTGACCCTGTCTCCAGCCCCTCCTCTCCCGGCGTCATGCCCGACGAGAAGGCGGTGCGCCGCATCCTTGCTCCGGCCTGGCGGCGTGCGAGCCCGTGTCCACCCGCCTCCCGGCGAAATGCCCCATCTCTGCCAACCAACGAGGAATTGTCGTGAAACGCTTCGTCACCGCGGCCAGCGCCGCCACGCTCATCACCCTGCTCTGCGCATGCTCAGAGCCGGCCCCCTCCACGAGTGCCTTGAGGCCGGTGAACACCATGGCGCTGCACTACGACAGCCTGCGCAACAGCCACCGCTATTTCGCCTCGGTCGCCTCCCGCTATGAGGTCGAACAGGCCTTTCGCATTGGCGGCAAGGTGCAGGAGCGCAAGGTCGATGTCGGCCAGGTCGTGAACGAGGGCGACGTGCTCGCCGTGCTCGATGATACGGATTACCTGCTCGCCGAGGAGGCCGCCCGCCAGCGCCTGGATGCGGCCAAGGCCGCCGCCTGGCAGGCCGAAGCCGACTGGCTGCGCCTCAAGGCGCTCAAGAAGAACGGCTCCGTCAGCGCCTCCCACGAGGAGCAGGCCCACAGCACCCTGCGCACCGCCAGGGCGGCAGCACAGGCCGAGGCTCGCCAATTCGAGCTGGCCCGCAACCAGGTCAATTACACCCTGCTGCGTGCCCCCATCAGTGGCGTGGTGACGGCGCTGCGCATGGAGACAGGCCAGGTGGTGGCGGCGGGTCAAGCCGTCATCACCATCGCCAACGAGGGCAAACCCGAGGTCGTGGCCGACATTCCGGAGAATCGGTTGGCCGAGTTCAAGGCGGCGCGCTACAAGGCGTCGCTGGCCACCGAACCTGACCGTTACTTTGACGTCGAATTGCGCGAGCTGTCGGCGCAGGCCTCGGCCCAGACCCGTACCTACCGCGCCCGTCTCAAGCCGGTCGAGCCGAGGCAGTTGCCCCTGGGGGCGACCGCCACCCTGATCGCCGAGCACACCGATGAGGGCACCCGGGTCGCCACCCTCCCCGCCACTGCCCTCACCCAGGAGCAGGGGACACCGGCGGTATGGACGGTGCAGCAAGATGGCAAGGGGAGGACAGGCACCGTCAAGCTGGTCAAGGTGGCCATCCAGGGCTATCGCAGCGATGAGGTGCTGATCTCAGGCCCCGCCGAGGGTGTCCTCATCGTCACCGCCGGGGTGCAGAAGATGGCCCCGGGCCTGCAAGTCGCCCTGCCCACCTCTGAGTCCCGCATTGACAGTGAGGAAGTGACCCGATGAACGCCTTCAATCTCACTCAATGGGCGCTGAACCACCGCGCCGTGGTGCTGTTCCTGCTCATCCTCATCACGGTGGCGGGCACCCTGGGCTTTGGCAGGCTGGGTCAGTTGGAGGATCCCAACTTCTCGGTGCCGTCCATGACCGCCATGGTGGCCTGGCCCGGCGCCACGGCGCAGCAGCTCCAGGATGAAGTGCTCAACCGCATGGAGAAGAAGTTCGAGCAGCTCGATCACTTCGAAAAGGTGGTGACCTTCTCCCGTCAGGGCTTTGGCGGCATGACGATCAGCGTGAAGGGGGGGACCCCCAAGGCGGACCAGCAGGAGGCCTGGTACCAGGCGCGCAAGAAGCTCGCCGATCTCGAGCTCGAGCTGCCTGACGGCGTCGTGGGGCCCATCTTCAACGACGAGTTCGGTGACGTCTACGGCCTGATATACGCCGTCAAGGGCGACGGGGTCAGCCTCGCCGATCTCGCCGATCAGGCGGAGATCATCAAGCGCCGCCTGCTCAAGGTGCCTATGGTCAACAAGATCGATCTGCTCGGCAAGCAGGCGGAAAAAATTTACATCGAGTTCTCCCACGAACGCCTGGCGGCGCTGGGCATCCAGCCAGCGCAGATCATGGCGGCCCTGAAGAGCCAGAACGCCATCCTGCCGGCAGGCTCCCTCGATACCGCCTCCGACCGTATCTATGTGCGCGTCAGCGGCCAGTTCCGTAACCTCGACGACATTCGCAACCTGCCCATTGCCGCCGGTGGCCGGGTGATCAAGCTCGGCGACTTCACCACAGTCCATCAGGGCTATGAGGATCCCCAGTCCTACAGCATCCGCCACAACGGCCAGCAGGTGCTGATGCTGGGGGTGGTGATGACCGACGATGGCAACATAGTCCAGCTCGGCGAGGCGCTCGAGGCGAGCGTCGCCAAGATCCAGAATGAACTGCCCTACGGCCTGGATCTTGAGCTGATCGCCGACCAACCCACCACTGTCAAGGAGGCGGTCTGGGACTTCGAGCGCGCACTGATGGAAGCCCTGGTGATCGTGGTGATCGTGAGCCTGCTGAGCCTGGGCTGGCGCCCGGGCCTGGTGGTCGCCCTGTCGGTCCCCCTGGTGCTGGGCATGGTCGCCATCGTCATGCTGGGAATGGGCTGGAATCTGGAGCGGATCTCTCTGGGGTCGCTCATCATCGCCCTGGGCCTGCTGGTGGACGACGCCATCATCGCCCTCGAGATGATGATCGTGAAGATGGAAGCGGGCTGGGACAAGGTCAAGGCCGCCTCCTACTCCTATCAGGCGACCGCCATGCCCCGTCTGTCCGGCGCCCTGATCACCGTCGCCGCCTTCATGCCGGTGGGCTTTGCCCAGTCCACCACGGGCGAGTACGCCGGCGGCATCTTCTGGATCGTCGGCGCCGCCGTGGTGCTCTCCTGGATCTGCTCGGGGATGTTCACGCCCTATCTTGCCGTCAAGATGCTGCCGGACAATCTGGGTCATCACCACGAAGGGGCCGATCCCTATGACACCAAGGGTTACCGACGGCTGCGTGGCTGGATAGAGGCGGCCATCGCGCGCCGCTGGCTGGTCATCGGCGTCACCTTCGGGGCCCTGGTGCTGGCCGTGCTGGGCATGAAGCTGGTGCCGCAGCAGTTCTTTCCGGACAGCACGCGGCCTGAGCTGATCGTCGAGCTGCGCGTCAAGGAAGGCGCCTCCTTCGCCGCGACCAGCGAACAGGTCCGGCGCATGGAGCAGGTGCTGGCCAAGGACGACGACGTGCGCTTCTTCACCGCCTACACAGGGGCAGGCGCACCGCGCTTCTCGCTCTCACTCACCCCAGAGCTGCCCAATCCGGGTTATGCCCAGTTTGTGGTGATGACCAAGGATCTGGAGGTGCGCGAGCGTCTGCGTTCGCACCTGATGGCCATGGTCGACGAACAGTTCCCCCAAACCTGGATACGCGTCACCCGCCTGGAACTCGGCCCGCCGGTCGGCTTCCCGGTACAGTTCCGCATCGTCGGTCCCGACACCCAGGTGGTGCGCACCATAGCCCGCCAGGTGGAACAGGTGGTGGCCCGCAATCCGCAAACCCGTGACGTCCAGTTTGACTGGAACGAACCGGTGCGTACCCTGGGCGTGCAGCTCGATCAGGAGAAGGCGCGCGCCCTGGGCCTCTCCCCCGCCGAGGTGGCGATGGCGACCCAGTCCCTGATGCAGGGTGCGACCCTGACCCAGCTGCGCGATGGCGAGGAGTTGATCGACGTGGTCGCCCGAACCATTCCCTCGGAGCGGCTCGACGTCGAGACCCTGAAGGACATCAACCTCTATACGGCCCAGGGAACAGTGGTGTCCCTGTCCCAGATTGCGACCGTGCGCCATGAGCTGGAAGAGCCGGTGCTGTGGCGACGTAACCGCGACATGGCGATCACGGTACGGGCCGATGTGGTCGATGGCGCCCAGGGCGTCTCTGTGACCAAGGCGATCCAGCCCATGCTCAAGGAGATCGAAGGGAACTTGCCGTCCGGTTACCGGATTGACGTGGGCGGCTCGGTGGAGGAGAGCGACAAGGCCAACGATTCGCTGGTTGCCGTGGCCCCTGTGATGCTGATCACCATCTTGCTGATCCTGATGCTGCAGTTGCAGAGCTTCTCCCTGATGACCATGGTGTTGTTGACCGCACCGCTGGGATTGATAGGGGTCGTGGCCGCCTTGCTGCTGTTCCAGGCGCCCCTGGGTTTTGTCGCCATCCTCGGCATCATAGCCCTGTGCGGGATGATCATGCGCAACTCGGTGATCCTGATCGACCAGATCCAGATAGAGACCGCCAGTGGCCGGGATCCCTGGAGCGCCGTGGTCGAGGCGGCCGTGATGCGGGCCCGCCCTGTGATGCTGACGGCGGCGGCCACCGTGCTTGCCATGGTGCCCCTGACCCATAGCGTGTTCTGGGGCCCCATGGCCATCGCCATCATGGGGGGTCTGACCATAGCCACCCTGCTGACCATCTTCTTCGTGCCCTCCCTCTATGCGGCCTGGTTCCGGATCGCCCCGCTCGGGCACGACAGCGCCCGGGCCCCCGAGGCCCAGGCCGGGATCGCAGAGGAGCGAGCATAGTGAACAAGGGACGCACTGCCCTGGTGTTGACCGCTCTGCTGCTGAGTGGCGCCAGCCAGGCCACAGACGGTAGCCTGACCCTCACGGTGGAGAACGACGCCTTCACCGGATCTGACAACAACTACACCAATGGTGTGGGGATCGCCTGGGTATCGGGGGACATAGACCCCGATGACCAAGGCGCACTCGGCCAATGGACCCGGCTCTGGTCATTCCTGCCGTTCGTGGCCGATGAGGGCTATACCACTTACGCCTCCTGGGCCCTGGCCCAGGAGATCAACACCCCGGACGACATCGGGGAGCCCCATCCCGATGCCGATGATCAACCCTACTCAGGGGTGCTGGTGGTCGACAGCACCCTCTATGCTCGCAGGTGGGACTGGAGCCACGCCTGGCAGCTCAGGCTGGGGATGGTGGGGCCCGCCTCCCAGGCCGACGACACCCAGCGGGAGTTCCATCGCCTGATCGGGGCCGACAAGCCCCGAGGCTGGGATACCCAGTTGCCGAACGAACCCATCCTCAACCTCAACTACACGCTGGCCCACCTCGCCGCCGCCGGACACACAGCCGCCGAGCTGGAGTGGCGCCTGGTGCCTCTGGCCACCGCCGGGGTCGGCAACTATTTCACCGGGGCCGGGGTCGGTCTCTATGGCGAGATAGGCTGGGATCTGGTGGATGCCCTGGGGGTCACCGCCTTGCGCTCCGGGCTCAATGCCGCCTCCACTGTCGGGATAGCTCCGCGCGATCGCTGGTCGGTCTCGCTCTTTGGCGGCGCCGGCGCCTACGGGGTCGTCCACTACCTGCCCCTCGATGGCACCCTGTTTCGCACCAGTCACTCCGTCGATTCCGAGCCCGTCATCGCCATGGGATCCTTCGGATTCTGTTTGCGGCGGGGCAAGTTGACTCTGGGGTTCGCCCACACCTTTTTCAGCGAAACCTTCGACACCCAGCGAGAGCAGACCGACTTTGGCACCCTGAGTCTGTCATGGGTGCTGTAATCACCATCACAATGGGCCGGTTCGCCGGCAACCATCATCCGGGCTGAGGCTGGCCTTGCGCCAGATGCAAAGGACGGCGGATCGCTTCACTACCCTTCAATAAAAAACGGGAGCCACTATGGCTCCCGTTTTCCTTCCCTCCCTCAGGGTTAGTGGCGACCGAAGGGCCACCAGGGCTTGTCGTTGTCCGCTATGTCGACCCGGGTCTGCTGCACAGCCCCCGGCTGGGCCCCTTTCAGCTTCTCGAGGTTGACGCTGAACTGCTCGGTGGACTCCACGAACCAGTCGTCCAGGATCAGCACCTTGATGGACTTGCTGCCCCCCTCGCCCGCGGCCCAGCTCACCGACTGGCCGAACCAGGGCAGGAAATCCAGCCCCCAGCGCGCCGTGATCCCCTCAAGGCCCAAGGTGGCACGGGCGGGTTTGCTGAGATCGCCGCTGCGCACCAAGGGGATCTCGGCAAACCATGCCCCTTCACCCACCCCCATCGTCGGGGTTGCCATGGCGATGAGGGCCGGGCTCGCCTTGTCCTTGATGGTGATCAGGGTCTGGCTCAGCTCCCCCAGGGTCGCGCCGCTGGCATCGAACAGCTCAAGGGTCAAGGTCTCATCCCCCTCTTGCAGGGCGTCGCTCTGCACCGGGATGCTGATGGTCTGACTCTCGCTCTGCCCCGCGCCCCAGTGCAGGGTGCCTGCGAGCGGCGCCACGTCGTTGGCATCGGCGTTGCCGTAGGCGATGCGGTAGCCGACGCTGGCCTCCCCATGGCTGCCATCGCGGCGGCTGACGGTGAGAGTGAGGGTGCTGCCCTCCTCCACGCTGGCGGCGGCGCGCTCCAAGCTCAACACCCCGGCGGGGGGCTCGGGATAGTCGATGGCAATCAGCACGGGATCGTGATCCGAGGCGCTGAAGGGCCCCTCGGATTTGGCCAGCTGGCCGCTGTACTTCTTGCCGTACTCGAAGAAGTTGCTCTCGGCGGAGTTGATGTGCCAATCCTCGATGCCGATCACCTTGGCCGCGAGGCCGGGACTGGCCAGGGCATGATCCAGGTTGCCGAGCTCCCCTTCATAGCTGTAGGAGTAGCTGTCGGTGCCGTGGAAGCGGGTGTTGAGGTTGACAAAGCCATAGCCCTTGCCAAGGGCGCTGCCGCTCTCCTCGAAAGGCTGACCCGCCAATGTGGTGAAGGAGGCGCTCAGGATCTGGCGCGCCTGGGCGGCCGGATCATAGTCGGTCAGCACCCGGATGGGATCCTCCATGCCGTAGGCGTTCAGATCGCCGATGATGAGCACATCCCCCTGCTCGCCGGCCAGCCGCTGCCCCAACACCTTGGCGGCGGAGACCCGCAGGGCGTTGCAGTGGCCCTGACCATCCAGGGGATCGGCGCTGGCGTAGTCGGGATAATCCTCGAAGCAGGCGGATCCCTTGGACTTGAAGTGGTTGACCACCAGGGTCAGGGGCGTATCCCCCTCGGCCGAGCGGAAGCGTTGCAGCAGCGACTCGCGCATCCCCTGGCGAATGCTCACCGGCTTGCCCGCGCCATCTTGGGTCTGGGCGATTTGCAAGGGGAGCGGCACCAGCTCGGCCGCCCCCTCAAGGGCGATCCGGGCGGGCCGGTAGATGAGCCCCACCGTGATGGCGTCGGTGCCGATGGGCTGGCCATCGGGGGAAGCCACCCAGGCGTAGTGATCCGCCTCGTCCGGCTGGGCGGCGTTCAAGGCCGCCACCAGATTGGCGATGGCGGAGTTGTCGCCGTAGCCGTTGTTCTCTATCTCCATCAGCCCCACCACGTCGGCGTTGAGGCGGGTGATGGCGCTGACGATCTTGGTGCGCTGCAGCTCGAACTCAGGCACCGTCAGGGCGCCTCTGTTGCTGCCGGTGGGGTTGGCATCGCCGCCCACCACAGTGGTGAAGAAGTTGAGCACGTTGAAACTGGCGACCCGCAGATCCCCCGCCTCGGCGAGTTCCGGGGTCTGCACCCTGTCCCAGCCGCCGTGATCAATCTGGCTTGCGTCGATGCGGTTGTCCGCCACCAGCCGGAACAGGTTGTAGGAGTAGCCGAGGGCCCCCTCCAGACCGTTGAGCTTGTCGCCGATACGCAGGTAGCCATCCTCGGCGTTGAAGCCGGGATACCAGGGCAGCACGCCGTCCGGCGCCTTGGCGTCGGTCTCCACCACCAGCTGGTTTTGCTGGTTGCGCAGGGCCCAGTCGCTCGCCTCCTGGCTCAGGGCGGCAAACTTCTGGGTCGACTTGATGAGGGGCGCGCCATAGGCCAGCACCAGGTTGTTGCGCTTGCCGTCGTAGTCGAAGCTGAAGTTGCGGGTCACCACCAGGCTGGATCCCGGCACCAGCCGCACCCGCATCCCCTCGTGGCGCTCCAGCAGCTGACTCAGGCTCTCGCCTCCCACAGGCACCAGATCCACCGCCGGCAGCAAGGCCCCCACCGGCTGGGTCACCACCAGCTGATCGGCACTGAGCTGGGTCTGGTTGAAGTACTCCTTCACCTTGCCCGAGACGCACACCTCGGCCCCCGGCACGATGGCGCCGTTGGCCTGGGTGCTGTGGACGAAGAGGCCGTCGGAGCTGGCCGGATCCCCGTCCCCCTGCGCGTCCTGAATGAAGAAGCCCTTGTAGAGGCCGGAGACCACCTGGGTCACCATGCCGCGGGTGGCATAGGCCTGCTCGGATTCAAACTTGCCGGCCGGCACCAGCGGGCTGCTGGCGCCATCCCCCTGGATGGCCGGGATGGGGATCAGGGCATCGACCGGACAGACGAAGGCGCTGGGCGGCGTGCCATCGCAGGGGGCCTCGCCGTTGCAGCCAAGGCCGCTGGCATCATCTTTCGGGGCAGCCAGGTATTCGAGCGCCGGATCGAAGGGGGAGCCGGCATCCACACGGCCCTGGTTGACCGTGGCCTTGCGCCGCAGCGTCATGTCCAGGGTGCTGACCGACCCCGACTGCCAGGCCGCGCCGGGATCCACCCCGATCTGGCCCAGACTGTCTGCCACCTCATCGCCACGGTAGAGCACCAGGCCGTCGTCACCGTTGAAGGTGAGGTTGCCACTGGTCTGATTGGCCTTGGCGAGAATGTCGGCGCTGGCGCTGGGATGGGCCAGCACCAGGCTGGCGCCCGGGGCGAGCTGGCCTTGCAGCGCCAGGCTGTTGGTGGGGCCCTGGGCCAGGGTGCGGCCATTGGCATAGAGGGCGAGTCGGTAGTCGGCGAGGTTCAGCGCCGTGGTGCCCAGGTTGCTCAGCTCCACCGCCTTGTTGTTGCCGGATCCTTCCAGGTACTCGGTGATGAGCAATTGGGCATGGGTTTGCCCTGACAGGGCCAGGCCAACGGCCGCCGCTATCAGTGAATGTCGTCCAGACATAAGCCAGTATTCCTTGTTATTAACAATGTTATTTATGACCCGCCAGGCGGGCAGCACCTTTTCTCATGACGCACGGCTTTTCATGAGGTAGTTGGCCGAGCCAAATACCGCGCTAATGTGCCAGTTCGGTTCCATTCGCGCCGCGAGCTGGTTAACATTTACAGACATTTGTTGCGCGCCGGTGACAGGCATTATCCCAAGGGGGTGAAAACGGGACGGGAAATAAGCGGCGTCTCGATGCGCAGTGCCCGCCCCCCCAGGCAGGCGACGCGGCACCTATGTGTGCGCAAGGATGAAATATCCCATATTAACAATGTGTTGCCATCAGCTATGGCGTACCCACCTCGGGTGGTCGCCGCTTTCCTCGCCCTATTCTGGGTCCAAAGCCAGTCCCGGAAATAGGGTCAGAAGCTGACGCAAGCCAATGAGACCCGGGCCAAGGCTGGGCGGCCCGATATATATGGTCGCGGCAGGACCGGGCCCGCTGCGTTATTTTTTGCTCGTCCGAGAAGCCGGGCAGAAAATAAGCAAGAGAGCGGACTCACACTCAGCAGCGGCCAGCTCGCAGTGCCTCTGCATTTATTTTTTCATTTATCTCCCCCCTATAGGGGGCCGCCCATCCCCTCGTTTCACCCTGACAACAGCAGGGACTTTGTGCTATATTCTCGCCCCTGTTATGGCGGGCGGCCCATGGGCCGCCCCCTCGAATCCTCAGCCAGGCCCGCTGGCCTGCTACAATCCGGACCCTTGCTATGACCATCAATGCCATCTTGCTGGCGCGTGCAGACGCCAAATGTGAACTGTGCGGCGCCCAGCAGCCCCTGACTGCCTACCCGGTTCCCCACTCCGCATCCCAGGATGATGACCACAGCGCCGCCCTGTGTGACACCTGCCGCGGCCAGCTGGAACAGCCGCAGACCATGGTCGTCAACCACTGGCGCTGCCTGGGTGACAGCATGTGGAGCCAGGTGCCTGCGGTGCAGGTGCTGGCCTGGCGCCAGCTGAAATCCCTGGTCGGTCAGGGAGAGGTCTGGGCCCAGGACTTGCTCGACATGATGTACATGGAAGAAGAGACCAAGGCGTGGGCCGAGGCGGGCAGCGCCAGCGAGGATGACGACAGCGTGCCCACCGTAGACTCCAACGGCGCCGTGCTGGTGGAGGGGGACTCCGTCACCCTGATCAAGGATCTCGAGGTCAAGGGGGGCGGCTTCACCGCCAAGCGTGGCACCCTGGTCAAGGGCATTCGCCTGACCAACAACCCGCTCCATATCGAGGGCAAGGTCAACGGCGTGCAAATCGTGCTGGTCGCCGCCTACCTGAAAAAAGCCTGATAGCCTTCGCCATATCAAGCGCCCCACGGGGCGCTTTTTTCATGGGGCGCCTCCCGTTTATGGTCAGGCGCCCCAGCCATGGCCACCTCGGCTGCGCCCGCGACCATAGCTCCCCCCCCTCTTGTCCGCCGCCATGGCGCCAGCCCATTACCTGCCCGGGATCCCTCTTTGGGGATCCCGGGCAGTTTCTCTGCTTGCGTTTCGAGCAAATTGCACTACAGTGTATATACGTTGGCGATACGCGAGAAACCCGATGGAACCGGTGCCACGCAAACGGGCCAGCAAGCCCAAGAAGGACGCCCAGTTGATCATCCGCCTCTCGAGCGAGGAGCGGGACCAGTTTATCGACCTGTGTGAGCAGCAAGACAGCACGGCCTCCCGAGAGATCCGCCGCTTCATTCGCCAGTACCTTCGCTCACAGCAGGACGATAAGTAACCCTTGCCATCAGTCAGTCGTCGATGGAGAGACAATCCAGGGGCCCAGCCCCCCAAAACAGGAAGAGCAACACATGGCCAAGGTATCCAAGAAAGAGATCAAGAAGAAGATTGAATCCCGCCAGGCGAAGATCGCCAAGCACGAGGGCAAGATCAAGAAGTTGAAGAAAGCCCTGAAATAACCGCTTGTCTGCCTGATACAAACCGCCTTCCCCTGAAGGCGGTTTTTTATTTTGCTCTCATGCCGGCATCTCATCGAGCGGCCATGACTGCCAAGCCCCGGCCGTCACCATCACCTCTTGTTCAACCCACAGCTTGTCGACGGCCAGGTGGGCGAACACCTCGGCCAGCCTAGCGTCGGGCCAAGATGCCACCGGGTTATGGCGCCAGGGGATCTTTCCTCTGCCGCCCTGCTCCCCCGGCAGTCGGCGCGTCAGAGGCTTGCCATAGTGACGAACATAGTCCGTCACCTGGGTGGGCAACCAAAGGGCTGGAGGACGGCTGATGGCCCTGGCCAGTTCAGTGGCAATATCGAGGCCACGCTGATCCAAGTCCCCCGCATGGGCCCAAGGTACGGCAGAGGGCAGCCTTGGGAGCACCTGCTTCGCCAACCGGGTGTTACGCCCGGGCACGTAGATAAGCAACATTCCCGGCAGCAAGGGGAGATCCACGAACGCCCCCTTGTTTTCCACCGTCACTATCTGCGCCCCTTGCCACTCGATCTCCTGCAACCCGGCCAAGCTTCGCTCCGGCAAGGCCAGCTCCCCCAGCATCGTCATGCTCTCATCCCCGCAGTAACGGCGGCCATTCTGCCATCGCAGGGAGAGGGCTCCCTCACAGCGCAGCCGGATCAGCTCATCCCCCCACACCCGGATCCCCAGCTCATCGGCTCTGGTCAGGTGTGCCTGGGACAAGGCCGCCTTGCAGTCCCGCAGCCAGAGGCCACTCAGGGTGGCGCCATTGATGGCGCTGGGCAGATGGCCTCCCAGGGACGCCAGCACGGTTTCACCCGACCAGCCCTCGGTGTGAGTCTCCCGCAGCCGAGTCGTCAGAAAATCACGGCCACGTTCGGTCAGCTGGCGGTTGGCGCCTCGTCCGACCGGCCGCACACCGCCGATATCCGTCAAAAACTCATCCAACTCCCGGCCTGCACGGCTGGTGAGCGGGATCCCCTGCCCCTCAGCCAACCCCAGCAGTCGCTCGCTCAGGGCGCGGATCTCGGCCCGTTCAAACAGTGTCATGGTGCACCTCTCCTTGCGGGCGACGTTTCCCCTCAGGCCGGCATCAGCCGCGCCCCACCGGACACCCGGATTGAGCTGCCGGATTGCGCCGGGATCTCGGCGCGCAGCCGCGACGGCATGCCCATGTCTTCCCCCTGCACTATGTCGATGGCGCCGCCGTGGGGCCAGTGCAGATCGCGCAGATAGCCGGCGAAGGCCGCGGTGGCGGCGCCGGTGGCTGAGTCCTCATAGACGCCGCCGTAGGCGAAGGCGTTGCGGGTATGGAACAGCCTCTCCCCGGCCACATGCACCAGCAGAATGGTCACCAGGCCCTCGCGGCGCATCAGGGTGCGCCCCTCGACCAGCTCGTATGCCATGGCCGAGAGCGCGGCCCGGCTGTGCAGGGCCAGCACCAAATGATCGGCGCCGCCATGAATGAGGGCTGGGGGGATGCGGGGATCCAGGCTGGCCGCGTTGTAGCCAAACAGCGCCAGCGCCTCGGCCACCAGGCTGGCGGGGGCCGGTTTGCTGCGGGTCGGCGGGGATTGCAGCGCCGCCTGCCACTGCCCGGTCTCATCCTGCCAGCCCGAGACCCGGATCTGGGTCTGACTGAGGCTCAATTCATACTCCCCTGCCCCGAAGCGGCGCGCCAACGCCACCCCGAGGGCGATGGTGGCATGGCCGCAAAACGGCACTTCCGCCTCGGGGGAGAAGTAACGTACCCGCCATTGCCGCCCCTCTGCGTCTTGCGCCTCGCTGTGCAGCGGCGCGGCGAAGGCGGTTTCCGAGAATCCGACCTCGGCGGCGATCCGCTGCATCTCGGCCGCCTCTGGCAAGGCGGGCCCTATCCAGACACCGGCGGGGTTGCCCCCTTGCCTGCCATCGGAAAAGGCGGCGATGCGCACCAACTCGGGGATGATTGCCATGTGAGAGCTCCTTGCATGCAAATAAAGTGGACGTCCTGATACCGGGCCTGCGCCCATCGGCTGAACGGACCCAGCTTACCCGTTAAATTAAATGGCGCACAGGTGCCGCTTGGGCGCCGCGGATCCGGGGGATGGCGGCTAGCCTTGTGGTGCGTGTCTGTATACGGTCCTGCAGTGGAGCGCCCTATGTATTCTTACACCCTCAACTTTCGGGAGGAGGTCGACAAGCTGACCGCCCCCGAGCAGGAGATCAGCCTGCAAAGTCCGGCCCAGGCCGGGGATTTCGTCATCCTCTCCGACGGCAGTCGCCACCAGGTGATGTTCGTCACCCATCGCGCCCACTACAGCAGCCTCTACCTCGACAAGGGAATGAGAGTCCCCCAGAGCTAATCGCTACGCTTCCCAGAGCGCGCGACGACGCCCTCCCTGATGACGACTCGCCAACCGGTTCACCATGACGACAGGAGAACCACGCACGCTTATCCAGCCCAGCCCCCGTCAGAGCCAAGCGTAAAATAAGGCGCGATGTGACATCCGGATGATTGGCTGGTGCGAGAAGCGGACGGACCATGGCGCGGCCTTGCTGCCTGCCAGATGAGATGGCGGGGCAAGTAACCGACCGGTATGACAGGAACCGCGACGCACAGGATAGAGGGGGGAATAAGGCAGGAGTGGAGACAGGTCGCCACAGCATTGGCTAAAAGGAACAACCTGAAAATACGGTATGTTCCAATAACATCTATGGTCAGCCTGGGTCTTGCAAGGTCAGATTGATGATCAATACCGACAGGGCAGACTTGCTCTCATCTATCCGGATCCTTGATGGGCAATCATACCCGATCCATGATGTGAGCCGCGCCTGAGAGGCCTCAAAAAACCGTCAGTCTTGAACACTGTTTAATGTGATGGTCAGCCTGACCACACACATTAAACAGGACCCTGACGGCCGCGCATAATAAGCGGCCCCTCGGGTCCTGTGCAGATATCCCTATGGTTTCCTGCCCTGTGCAGGAGACCGGGAAGGATTATTTAAGCGGGAACGAGATCATGTGGACAAAGAGTTGAGCCAAGGCCCCGGCCAACAGACCTTGCCACAGCTTGATTTTCGGAAACTGTTCAGCCACCACACAGTAACCTACCGCAAACACAATCGAGAAAACGATGTGCGTCACACCCACCCAGTTGAAGGCATGCCCGGCAAAGGTGTAGATCCTCAGAGATCCCCTCATTTTTAGAGACTCAAATAATTCCAAGTGTGCGGGTATATAAGCGGTGTTGCTTCAGGTAGTAGATAAATTTATCCATCAACAAGACCGCATTGGTTTCTTTCATTTTAG
>NZ_JBKISU010000032.1:0-58505 GCF_050266975.1 Aeromonas sobria | reverse complement strand
TGACACAGTAGTCATCGGCATTGAGCCATCTCTTCTTCATCGATATCTCCATGAACGATTAAAACGTCAAACCCGGGGACAGCTGCTCCGGCATGGCGGCCTTGCTGTCTTCTACCGAGGCGACCGGATATATGACACAGTAGTCATCGGCATTGAGCCATCTCTTCTTCATCGATATCTCCATGAACGATTAAAACGTCAAACCCGGGGACAGCTGCTCCGGCATGGCGGCCTTGCTGTCTTCTACCGAGGCGACCGGGTAGGCACAGTAGTCGGCGGCGTAGTAGGCGCTCGCCCTGTGGTTGCCGGAGGCGCCGATGCCGCCGAAGGGCGCGGCGCTGGAGGCGCCGGTGATGGGCTTGTTCCAGTTGACGATGCCGGCGCGAATGCGCTTGAAGAAGTGGTGCCAGTCCGTCTCGTTGTCGCCCAGCAGGCCGGCCGAGAGGCCGAAGCTGGTGGCATTCGCCTTCTCGATGGCGGCATCGAAGTCGTCGTAGCGAATGAGCTGCAACAGCGGGCCGAAGTACTCTTCATCCGGCAGTGCAGCGACCTTGGTCACGTCTATGATGCCCGGGGAGACGAAACCGGTGCCCGCTTCCAGATGCGTGAGAGCGAGCAGACTCTCGCCACCGAGGCGCTGCAGGTTGGCCTGGGCCTCGACCATGCCGAGCGCCGCCTTCTCGCTGATCATGGCCCCCATAAAGGGTTGCTCGGCGGCGTCATAGAGGCCGACCCTGATCTGGCCGACCACCGCCACCAGTCGCTTGACCAGGGCATCGCCGCGCTCGCCGCGCTCCACGAACAGACGACGGGAGCAGGTGCAGCGCTGACCGGAGGTGATAAAGGCGGATTGCACTATCGCGTGCACCGCGCCGTCGATGTCGCTCACGTCTTTTACGATGAGCGGGTTGTTGCCACCCATCTCCAGGGCCAGGATCTTGCCCGGCTGGCCGGCGAACTGCTGGTGCAGGAAGTGGCCGGTACGGGACGAGCCGGTGAAGAAGAGGCCGTCGATGTCCGGATTGCCCGCCAGGGCCTTGCCGGTCTCCACCTCCCCCTGCACCAGGTTGATGACGCCGGCGGGCAGGCCCGCCTCCTGCCACACCTTGAGCATGGCCTCGGCCACCATGGGGGTCAGCTCGGAGGGTTTGAACACCACGGTATTGCCGGCGATGATAGCGGGCACTATGTGGCCGTTGGGCAGGTGGCCCGGGAAGTTGTAGGGGCCGAACACGGCCACCACGCCATGGGGCTTGTGGCGCACGAAGGCCTTGGCACCCGGCATGGGGTTTTCCACCGTGCCGGTGCGCTCGTCATGGGCCCGGATGGAGATGGCGATCTTGCCCTGCATGGCGGCCACTTCGGTGCGGGTCTCCCACAGGGGCTTGCCGGTTTCCCGGGCGATGGTGAGCGCCAGGGCTTCCTTGTGTTCCCCAAGCAGGTCGGCGTAGCGGCGCACTATGGCCAGACGATCCTCGAGGGCCAGATCGGACCAATGGTAGAAGGCGGCGCGGGCCGCCTTGACGGCGGCGTTCACCTGGGCCTGGCTCGCCGCCTGCCCCTGCCAGATCACTTCGTTCTTGGCCGGGTCCCGTGACTCGAATCCCTTGCCCTCGCCCGCCAGCCAGTGGCCGTTGATCAGCTGTACTAATTCGCTCATTGCATATCCTTGTTGCTTGCGTTGCCTGGCGTCCGAGCCTGCGGCCGCCCAGTCGTCATGTTCGCGGGAAGGGGCATCCCCTCCCCCTTGTCAGTCCAGATCCACGACCCGCACCAGATCGCCATTCTCCACCTTGAGGGCGGCGGCCATCTTGGGCGGCACTATGGCCTCCTGCTTGTCCAGATCGACCCGGATATTGCCAAGGCAGGCCCGATACTGTTCGAAGCGGGTGTTGCACAGCAGATAGGTGTGGCCCCCCAGAGGCTCCCCCACCACCACGGTCAGGCGCTTGCTGCGGCGTATGGTGCGGATGTTGTTCACGTCGCATTCGACGGTGGGGCCGGCATCGAAGATATCCACATAGCCGCGGTTCACGAAGCCTTCGTCCTGCAGCATCTTGATGGCGGGGCGAGTCTTCTCATGGGTCTTGCCGATGACGGCCCGCGCCTCATTGCTGAGCAGATTGACGTAGATGGGGTACTTGGGCATCAACTCGGCGATGAAGCGCTTCTTGCCGATCCCGGTGAGATAGTCGACGGTGGGAAAATCCATCGAGAAGAAGTGCTTTTGCAGCCACTCGTAAAACGGGCTGTGGCCATTGGCATCGGAGACGCCGCGCATCTCGGCGAAGACGGTCTTGTCAAACAGCTCCGGGTGCTCGGCCATGAACAGGAAGCGGTGCTTGGAGAGCAGTCGGCCATTGAGCCCCTCGCGGGCACATTCGCGCAAAAACAGGGTACAGAGCTCGGAATTGCCGGTGTAGTCGTTGGACAGGGTCAGCGTCTCGACCACGTTGTAGATGCCGAGCTTGGGGGAAGAGTGGACGACCTTGCCGATGTGATAGTTGTAAAACGGCTGGGACAGGCCCACGGCCGCGTCGATGGCACAGGTGCCGACCATGTCCCCGCTTTCCAGATCCTCGGCCACGAAGAAATAGAGGCAGTCGCCCTTTCCCGCGGGTTTGTCCGAAAAGGTCTGGGTGGAGGCATCGATCTTGCGCTGCAGCAGCTCATCATTGACCGGCAAGGAGGTCATGCCGGTACCGGATTCGATGGCACAGGTCTTGAGCCCGGCAAAATCTTTCTGTTCGATGGGACGAATTAACAACATAGATGACAACTCCCTTTCATTGACGACAGGTGGGGTCCCGGCTCCTGCCGGGAGTGGCCCCCACCTCAATTCGGGATCAGGCGTTAACGACCTGAGCCACGGCCAGCTCGAAGCGAGCCAGCCCTTCCTTGATGTCCGCTTCCGGGATCACCAGGGAGGGAGCAAAACGCACCACATTGGTACCGGCCACCAGGGCCATCAGCCCCTGATCGATGGAGGCCAGCAGGAAGTCGCGGGAGCGGCCCTTGAAGTCATCGTTGAGCACGGCGCCCAGCAGCAGGCCCTGGCCACGGACTTCGCTGAAGCAGTGGTACTTGGCGTTGATGGCGTCGAGCCCGGCACGGAACAGCTGCTCGCGCTGCTTGATGCCGCTGAGCACTTCCGGGGTATTGACCACGTCCAGCACGGCCTCGGCCACGGCGCAGGCCAGCGGGTTGCCGCCGTAGGTGGAGCCGTGAGTCCCCACTTTCAGGTGAGCCGCGATCTCCGTGGTGGTCAGCATGGCACCGATGGGGAAGCCGCCGCCGAGCGCCTTGGCGCTGGTGAGGATATCCGGGGTGACCCCCAGGCCCATGTAGGCAAACAGCTCGCCGGTACGGCCGACCCCGGATTGCACCTCGTCATAGACCAGCAGGGCATTGTGCTTGTCGCACAGCTCGCGCACCCCTTTGGCAAACTCGTCGGTGGGACGAATGATGCCACCCTCCCCTTGCAGCGGCTCCATCACCACGGCGCAGGTATTGTCGGAGATGACGGCGGCCAGCTCGGCCAGATCGTTGTAGGTGACATGGGTGATGTCGGCGGGCTTGGGACCGAAGCCGTCGGAGTAGGCCGCCTGGCCGCCGACGCTGACGGTGAAGAAGGTGCGGCCATGGAAGCCCTGATGGAAGGCGATGATCTGGGTCTTGTGGGCACCGAACTTGTCGATGGCATAGCGGCGAGCCAGCTTGAGGGCCGCTTCGTTCGCCTCGGCGCCGGAGTTGCAGAAATAGACCTTCTCGGCGAAGGTGGCGGCGACCAGCTTCTTGGCCAGGCGCAGGGCCGGCTCGTTGGTCATCACGTTGGAGAGGTGCCACAACTTCTCGCCCTGGGTTTTCAGGGCCTCGACCAGCTTGGGATGGCAATGACCCAGGCCATTGACCGCGATACCGCCGGCGAAATCCACATACTCACGCCCTTCCTGATCCCAGACACGTGACCCTTCACCACGCACCGGGATGATCTTGGCGGGTGCATAGTTGGGAACCATGACTTCATCAAACACTTCACGTGTCACTGCCAACAACTCTGACATACTTGCTCTCCTTCCAGATGGCGACAGAATAATCCACCGCCTAAAAGTTAAATCCGTGTAAACGTGACGGGATTATCACAGAAAAAAAGTAAAAAGTCTGTAACCTGACGACCTACGAGGAACAATGTTCGATTGCTCATGAGATTTTAGGCAGCCCCATTGCATAACGGCTCAGAGGGTGTTGGCAAGAGATAATTTGGGCAGGAAGCGGGGTGAATAAAGTGTCAGGGAAAATTTTTTCGGCGACATATGAAAAACGAGAGTCAGATCACGACTTTCGGCCGAAATGGGGTGAAATCCCCCCGGGATCCCGGGGACAGAGAGCCAAAAAACCTAGTCGAATGAAGCCCTTTCTCCATGACCATTTCGACCGTTGCGCCCAGGGGCGGCCTCGTCTGGACGGGAGCAGAGCGCCGGTCGCTGGGCTTGGTGGATTATCCGGCTAAAGGGAGAAACGGCGCAGAAAATAGGGATCAGCGCCGGGACAGGAAGTTGGCCAGCAGATCGTGGCCCTGCTCGCTCAGTATGCTCTCGGGATGAAACTGCACCCCTTCCACCGCCAGCGTCCTGTGGCGCAGCCCCATGATCTCGTCGAACGAACCATCGGCATGCTCGCTCCAGGCGGTCACCGCCAGGCAGTCAGGCAGGGTGTCGCGCCGGACCACCAGGGAGTGGTAGCGGGTCACCCGCAGCGGATCCTGCAATCCGGCAAAGACCCCCTCCCCCCCATGGCGGATCAGGGAGGTCTTGCCGTGCATCACCCGGCGGGCACGCACCACCTCGGCGCCAAACGCCTGGGCCAGGGACTGGTGGCCGAGGCAGACCCCGAGGATGGGGATCCGGCCGGCGAAATGGGCGATAGCGGCCAGCGAGATGCCTGCCTCATTGGGGGTGCAGGGGCCGGGGGAGATCACCAGGTGATCGGGGGCCATGGCCTCGATGTCGGCCAGGGTCAGTTCATCGTTGCGCTTGACCACGACCTCCTGTCCCAGGGAGCCGAAATACTGCACCAGGTTCCAGGTAAAGGAGTCGTAGTTGTCGATCAGTAACAGCATGGGCAGCGGGAAGCTTAGCGGTCCAGGTAGCGGCCCTGTTCCATCTCCCGCTCCCGTTGGCACTCGGCGAGGTAGATGGCGGCGACGATGGCGGGGGTGGCATGGTGCCGGTCGATGGCGTTGGAGACCATCAGTTGCAGGGTATTGAGGTTCTTGGCCTTGCGGAACTTGCGCAGCCAGTGGCCCTTGTCACCCAACTCTTCAATGGCGGTTTTTTCTTCGGTCAACATGTTCACTCTTGGGACTCAAGGTCCACTCAAATCAGGATCCGGAGATCGCTCATAGCGGCGGGCAAAACAAAGAAAGCCAGGTCGATACCCGGCTTCCTACGGTGTCACCACAATCCGATATATCAGGCTCTTGGAACGAAGCCGACCACATCATATACGCTGGCCAGGGTTTTTTCAGCCCTTTCCCTGGCCTTTTCTGCGCCGGCGGCGAGAATGGCCTTCAGGTGGGACTCATCCTGACGCAGCGCGTGGAAGCGGGCCTGCAGCGGCTCGAGCAGGGCGACCACGGCCTCGGCGGTCTCCGTCTTCAGATGACCATACATCTTGCCTTCGAAGTGCTGTTCCAGCTCAGGAATGGTGCGACCGGTCACACCCGACATCAGGGTCAGCAGGTTGGACACCCCGGGCTTGTTCACCGGATCGAAACGCACCACGGCGGGATCGTCGGAGTCGGTGACGGCACGCTTGATCTTCTTGACGATCTGCTTGGGATCTTCCAGCAGGCCGATGAAGTTCGCCTCGTTGTCGTCGGACTTGGACATCTTCTTGGTGGGATCCTGCAGGCTCATCACCCGGGCACCCTCTTCGGGAATGAAGGGCTCCGGCAGGGTGAACACCTCCCCATGCAGGTTGTTGAAGCGGGTGCAGATGTCGCGGGTCAGCTCCAGGTGCTGCTTCTGATCGTTGCCGACCGGTACCTGATTGGCCTGGTAGAGCAGGATATCCGCCGCCATCAGCACGGGGTAACCAAACAGGCCGACGTTGACGTTGTTCTCAAAGCGCGCCGACTTGTCCTTGAACTGGGTCATGCGCGACAGCTCGCCCATCTGGGTGTAGCAGTTGAGGATCCAGCCGAGCTCGGCGTGCTGGGGCACGTGGGACTGGATGAAGACGGTGCTCTTGGCCGGATCGACCCCCACCGCCAGATAGAGGGCGGCGGCATCGAGACACGCCTTGCGCAGGGCCGCCGGATCCTGGCGGGTGGTGATGGCGTGCAGGTCGACGATGCAGTACAGGCAATCGAAGTCATCCTGCATCTTGACCCATTGGCGCAGGGCGCCCATGTAGTTGCCTATGGTGAGTTGGCCGGAGGGCTGGGCGCCGCTCAGTACGATTGGTTTAGCCATGGAGAGGAGTCCTTGTTCTTATTCGGCCAGCAGGGCGTCGAGTTCACAGAAGCGCTCGCACACCCAGTCAGGGTTGGAGTCGGCGATGGGACGGCCATAGTTGTAACCGTAAGTGAGACCCACCACCTTCATGCTGGCGGCCTGGGCGGCCAGCACATCATTCTCGGAGTCGCCCACCATCAGGGTGCGGGAGGGCTTTACCCCCAGTTCGTGGCAGGCGTGCAGCAGCGGCTCTGGCCTGGGTTTCTTCTCGGGCAGGCAGTTGCCCCCGAGCCAGAGCGCGAAGCAGTCGCCGATGCCGAGGGCATCGAGAATGGGCGCCACGAAGTGGCTGGGCTTGTTGGTCACCACCGCCTGCTGGTAACCCAGGCGTTGCAGGCGACGCAGGCTCCGCTCCACCCCCTCATACATGGCCAGCCCTTCCAGCAGGCAGGCCTGGTAGTGGCGATCAAACAGGGGACGCGCCCGCTCAAACAGCTCGTCGCCGTCGCGATACGCCAGGGCGCGGCTGATGAGCTTGTCGGCGCCATTGCCGACCCAGGTACGCACCACGGCCTCATCGACCTCGGCCAGTCCCAGGTCGGCGAGGGTGCGATTGACCGCCAGTGCCAGCTGGGCGGCGCTGTCGATCAGGGTGCCGTCCAGATCGAACAGCACCAGGTCGAAGGGACGCTCAACGGACATGGGCCAGCTCCGCCCGCATCTGGTCGATCACCGCCTTGTAGTCCGGCTGGCTGAAGATGGCGGAGCCCGCCACGAACATGTCGGCACCGGCCTCGGCGATCTCGCGGATGTTGTCCACCTTGACGCCGCCGTCGATTTCGAGGCGAATGTCACGGCCGCTCTCGTCGATCAGGCGACGCACCTGACGCAGCTTGTCGAGGGTGCCGGGGATGAAGCTCTGACCACCAAAGCCCGGGTTGACCGACATCAGCAGGATCACGTCCAGCTTGTCCATCACGTACTCGAGGCAGGTGAGCGGGGTGGCCGGGTTGAGCACCAGACCGGCCTGGCAACCCTGCTCCTTGATGAGACCCAGGGTACGATCCACGTGATCGGAGGCTTCCGGGTGGAAGGTAATGAGGTTGGCACCCGCCTTGGCGAAATCGGGCACGATGCGATCCACCGGCTTGACCATGAGGTGCACGTCTATCATCGCCTCGATGCCGAAGTCGCGCAGCGCCTGACAGACCATGGGGCCTATGGTCAGGTTGGGCACATAGTGGTTGTCCATCACATCGAAATGCACCACGTCGGCCCCGGCGGCCAGCACCTTGGCAACATCGTCACCCAGGCGGGCGAAGTCGGCGGAGAGGATCGAGGGGGCTATCAGAAAGTCTTTCATCACGTCATCCATTGGCAGCTAGGCGAAAAGCGGCGCAATTTTACCCCAAAGCGGGCCAGGAAACGAGGCCGATCACCGCCTCTCCCCGCCCGAAGACGCGGGAGCGAACCTGCCGGGCAGACCAGAGACGGGGAATGCAGGGGAGGAAGCGGCCAAAGCTGGCTAGGCTGATAACCATCAGGAGGCCCTCATGAACCAACGACTCTCCCTATGGCATACCCTCACCAGCACCCTGGCGGCCCTGTTTGGCGTGCAATCCCAGCGCAACCGCCAGCGGGACTTTGCCGGCGGCTCGCCCCTTCTGTTCATCCTGATGGGGCTGCTGCTTATCGCCGCCCTGGTCGGCAGCCTCTGGTTGCTGGTGAGCTGGGTACTGGGATGAGGCAGGCCTTGCTCAGGCGCTCGCCTCGCTCTCGATCAGATCTCCGGGATACCAGCCCTGCTCGGGGGCGATGCCGGGTGGATAGAGCGCCAGCAGCTCGGCCACCTTGTTGCGGGTGCCGCCATTGCGGCTGATGGTGCGCTTGACCAGGATCTCGTCGAGCCTGGCGCCGCGATACAGCTCGCGGGTCAGCTCGATGTCGTGGTTGCTGATGAGCACGGGCACCCCCTTCTCGGCGGCCGTATGGCGGGCCAGCCGGGCCAGGATCGCCTGATCGTCCAGGGTGAAGCCCCCGGCGGAATAGGTGGTGAAGCTGGCGGTGGTGGAGAGGGGAGCATAGGGGGGATCGCAGTAGATCACCCAATCCGGCTCCGCCCGCTTGATGGCGTCGGCATAGCTCTCACAGATGAAGGTGGCTTTTTGCGCCTTCTCGGCGAAGGCCCACAGCTCCTTCTCGGGGAAGTAGGGCTTCTTGTAAGAACCGAATGGCACGTTGAAGCCGCCCTTCTTGTTGTAGCGGCACAGGCCATTGAAGCCATGGCGATTCAGGAACAGGAACAGCAGGGAGCGATCGAAGCTGCCCTCTGTCTGATTGAACTGGGTACGCAGCCGGTAGTAAGCCGCCTTGTGGTTGTTGTCGGCCACGAACAGCTTGCGCGCCTCGGCGATCAGCCGATCCGGCTTCTGCTTGAGATGGTTGTAGAGCGCAATCAGATCCGGATTGATGTCATTGAGCACATAGGCGTCATAGTCGGTGTTGAGAAACACGGATCCGGCGCCGACGAAGGGTTCAAGCAACACACGCCCTGCTGGCAACCGCTCGGCAATCTCTTCCACCAGGGAGTATTTTCCCCCGGCCCATTTTAAAAAAGCGCGTGTTTTCTTCATGGAAATCCGGCGTTAAGGAGGCAGCAACCCAAAAAGGGGGACGATTCTACCCCCTTATCCGACCTGCTGCTATGGCTTCAGCTCTTTTTGTACCTGGGCGAACGACTTGGGCCAGGGTTGTCCCTTGAGCAGGGCCGGCGGCAACTGGCGGATCGCCGCCTTCGCCTGCTGGGCACTGCCGTAATCCCCCTGCAACACCACGAACCAGGGACTGCCGCGAAATTGGGTCTGATAGAGCCAGATCTTGCCGGCCAGACGGTGTTCGGCCACGAACTTGTCGACCGCCGGGCGATTGCTCGCCCCCATCAGCTGCACGCTGTAGTGGGTCCTCGCCTTCTTCTGCAAGGTGGCGACCGGCGTCAGGGGGACACGGGGGGCGGCCACGGTCGGCTCCTGGCTCTTGCCCGGGTCAAGTTGGGTTGTGCTTGTCTGGCGCTGGGCCGGTGCTGCGCCCTGGCTGGGTTGAGCGGCCTGACTCTGGGGCTTGCCGGGGGCGGCCTCGCCGGTCAGCTCCTTGACCACCTCGGTCGGCAGGGCACCGCTGACGCCGGGCTGAGTCATCAGCTTCTCGACCACGTCATCGGAAATGACCAGGCGGCGCCCCTCGTAGTTGCCGGCATCCGCTGTCACCGTCTCGCTCTGTACCGCCTTGGGCAGGTCCTGACTCTCCGCCTGCCAGTCACGCACCAGGGCCGCGCTGTCCTGGTTGCCACTGCCGGTGCCGATCGCTCCGCTCTGGGCTGATCCCTCCTGGGTCAGGGACCCTTGCGGCTGTTCGCCTGGGATGGGCAGTGGCAGCGGGGCCTCGAGGGCTTGATTTCCCGCCACGCCTTCCGGTTTGTCCCCGAGCAGCGCCGGCACCAGGTAAGTAAGCGCCAACAAGATGCCGATGACGGCGACAAACCCCAGCACGACCGTCTTGATGGGCAGCTTGGGTTGGGGCTTCTTGGGTCTTCTGTCGGTCATGATATCCTCCAGGGCCTGCATGATGGTGGACGGGTGGCCTTTCGCCTGGCTCAGGATCTCCTCTACCTTGCTCTTGGGCAAGAGGCTGGCCGGTATCTTCTGTGCCTTCGCCTTTTCATACAGGAAGATCCGCTGTTCGGGGGCGCTCAGGGGCGCGACTTCCAGCTCCAGGGCAGGCATGGCCCGCCCCTTCAGCCCCGCCCGTCCCCTGCGACACCAGCCGTCATCCCCGCTGAGCAGGATCGCCAGCTGATGGGGTCTGGTCAGGGTATCGTTGTGGCGGCACAGGGCCCACAGCTCGCCAAGCAGCTCGGTGGGCAGGTCACTGGCCCGCTCGATGAGCAGCAGCAGGGTGGCGGGTTTGCCCTCCAGCATGCGAAAGAAGCTGTCGGCCAGGGCATCCTGAGGATTGAACAGGGGCCTGTCGACCACCTGCTCGAGCAGTAACTGGCGCACCTCGGCCATCTTCATGTCGGGGCGGCCGATGAGGCTCACCACGGTCACCTTCTCGGGCAGACGGCTGAGCAAGGACTCGCAGAGGGTGGCACGGCCGCTGCCGGCCGGACCGGAAAGAAAAATGAAGGGGTGATTGAATTCAATCAGATGCAGCAGCCGTTCGACCAGCTGCCGCTGGGAGGGAAACTGGAGTAACTTACTCACATTCGGACTCGATCACCGACTGCAGTTGGGCATCAGACACATCGGCCACCACTTCGGCATGACCAATCCCCACCGGCAATACCAGGCGCAGCTTGCCCGCCAGCACCTTCTTGTCGCGGCGCATGTGGCGCAGGTAAGCATCGAACCCCATGCCGGCAGGGCCCTTCACCGGCAGTCCGGCGGCCAGCAGCAGGGCGCGGATCCGCTCCTCCTGCTCGCCATCGAGCTGGCCGCGCAAGCGGGCCGTGGCAGCAGCCTGCATCATGCCTGCGGCAACCGCCTCACCGTGCAGCCAGTTGCCGTAGCCCTGCTCCGCCTCGATGGCGTGACCGAAGGTGTGACCCAGATTGAGCAGCGCCCGCACGCCGTGCTCCGTCTCATCCTCGGCCACCACTTCCGCCTTGATCTCGCAGCAACGCTTGATGGCATAGGCCAGCGCCGCCGGATCCAGCTGTTGCAGCCGGGACATGTTCTGTTCCAGCCAGTGGAAGAAATCCGCATCCCAGATGATGCCGTACTTGATCACCTCGGCCATGCCGGCGGCAAACTCGCGCGCGGGCAGGGTTTGCAGGCACTCGGTGTCGATGACCACCAGCCTGGGCTGGTAGAAGGCACCTATCATGTTCTTGCCGAGGGGATGGTTGACGGCGGTCTTGCCGCCGACGGAGGAGTCGACCTGGGAAAGGAGGGTGGTGGGCACCTGAATGAAGGGGATGCCACGCTGGAAACTGGCGGCCGCGAAGCCCACCACATCCCCTATCACACCACCACCCAGGGCGATCAGTGTGGTATCGCGTCCATGGTTGGTCTCAAGCAGCGCAGACATGATGCGCTCGAAGGTCGCCAGGGTCTTGTGCGCCTCACCATCCGGCAGGATCAGGTGTTCTACCTGATAATCCGTCAGCAGCTGGCTCACCCGCTCGAGATAGAGGGGCGCCACGACAGTGTTGGTCACTATCATGACCCGCTTGCCCTTGATGGCCTGAGTCAGCGCCTCGGGGCGCTGCAACAGTCCAGCCGCAATTTCTATGGGGTAAGAGCGCTCACCCAGTTCGACCTTCAACCTTTCCATGGACGTCCTCGAGATTACATACCGATCAGCTTGACGATTTGATTGGCGACGACTTTAGCACTCTGATCATCGGTGTGGATAACAAAGTCGGCCACTTCCTCGTACAGGGCGTTGCGCTCTTGCGCCAGACGCTCCAGTACCTCGCGGGGCGGCTCTTCGGTTTGCAGCAGCGGGCGACGCTTGTCTCTCTGTGTGCGTGCCAGTTGCTTCTCTATGGTGGTTTCGAGGTAAACGACGATGCCGCGGGCAGAGAGCTTGTTGCGGGTCTCGCGGCTCTTGATTGCTCCGCCGCCCGTTGCCAGCACTATGCCTTGCTGCTCGGACAGATCGCCGATCACCTTCTCCTCGCGGATCCGGAAACCTTCTTCGCCTTCAACATCGAACACCCAGCTGATATCGGCACCACTGCGGCGCTCAATTTCATGATCTGAGTCGAAAAACTCCATATGCAGTTGTTCTGCCAGATGTCTACCTATGGTGCTCTTGCCCGCACCCATGGGACCTATCAGGAAAATATTGCGTTTCTCAGCCATGTCTTTTCGTTAGTAATTACAAACTGTACGACCCCGATGAACTATGGATCGGGGTACCTATGAACCTTATCTTTCGATGGATCAGGAGGGGGATTATCTCAATAGAAATCGGGACTGGCAACCGCAGCCCTTACGCCCCAGCCTCATTGGGGCGTAAGGTTATATGTGTTTTACCCTCACATGTAAAGCATTCAGAAGCTGTCGGTCACTATCCTCGGGGTCACGAAAATCAGCAGTTCCCGCTTCTTGTTCTCGCTGGTGGTCTTGCGAAACAGGGCGCCAAGACCCGGGATATCCCCCAGCAGCGGCACCTTGCTGACATCGTTCTTGATGGTCTGCTGATAGATGCCGCCGAGCACCAGAGTCTCCCCGTTGTTGACCAGCACCTGGGTGGTGATGGACTGGGCATTGATCGAGACCGCATCCCCGGTACCGGTCGGTACCGTCTCCCCCTTGGTATCCTGGGTCACGGTCAAGTCCAGGATGACCCTGTTGTCCGGGGTGATCTGCGGCGTCACCTTGAGGCTCAGCACCGCCTTCTTGAAGGTGACCGAGGTGGCGCCGCTGGAGGAGGACTCCACATAGGGGATCTCGGTACCCTGCTCGATCAACGCCGGCTTCTGGTTCGCCGTGGTGACGCGAGGGCTCGCGATGATCTCCGCCTTGCTCTCTTTCTCCAGCGCGGAGAGTTCGAGATCCAGCAGGGTGCCGTTGGCGAGACGGGCCACCTGGAAGGCCAGGGTACCGGCGGCATTGGTTACCGGCAGATTGACGTTGAGCCTGTCTTCGATATTGCCCGCCACCCCAGTGCCATTGGAACTGTCATTGCCCTCTATGGTGCCCGAGGTGCTGTTGCCGTGACCATCGTTCTTGGTCACCCCCCAGCGCACCCCGAGCGCCTCGTCGAAGCCATCATCTATGGTCACCATCCTGGCCTCGATCACCACCTGCTTGACCGGAATGTCGAGGATGTCCAGCATCCGCTTGATGTTGCTGATGACCTCAGCCGTGTCTTTCACCACCAGCACATTGGTGCGTTCATCCACGCTCACGGCTCCCTTGGTCGAGAGCAGCTTGGTGCTCTCGGAGGAGAGCAGGGCCGCCACTTCCGCCGCCTTGGCGTAGTTGATTTGCAGGTAATCCGTGTAGAGGGGGGCGAGATCCGCCACCTGATTGCGGCTCTCCAGCTGCTGCTTCTCGCGGGCGGCTATCTCTTCGGCC
The DNA here is from genome assembly GCF_050266975.1 of Aeromonas sobria. Classification (GTDB taxonomy): domain Bacteria; phylum Pseudomonadota; class Gammaproteobacteria; order Enterobacterales; family Aeromonadaceae; genus Aeromonas; species Aeromonas sobria_B. The sequence goes on along the minus strand of NZ_JBKISU010000032.1, from coordinate 44,962 downwards.
GGCGCCACCAGCAATATGTTGTCATCGAGCCGTTTGTCCAGCCCCCGTACCTTGAGAATGATGTCGAGCGCCTGCTCCCAGGGCACCCCATCGAGACGCAGGGTGATGTTGCCTGAAACCGAATCCGTGGTCACCAGGTTGAGGTTGTTGAAATCCGCGATGAGCTGTAACACGGTGCGTACTGGTATGTCCTGGAAGTTCAGGGAGATGGGTTTGCCCTTGTACTGCTTGGCAACCGTGCCAACCGGTGCCCGTTTCTTCACCTCTATGATGAACAGCTTGTCCGCCTGATCGTAGCGATAATCGAACTGGCCGGTCACCGCCAGTTCGAATCGGGTGTCATTGCCCTGGCGAAACGTCTCTATCTGGGAGACCGGGGTCGCAAAATCCAGCACATTGATGATGTTCAGCAGGTCATCCGGGATCCGGGTGCCATGAAACTTGGCGACCACCTTCTGCCCGGTACTGCTGACATCGACGGCCGCCGAGCTGTTGTCCAGACGCACCAGAAATTCCCCCTGGCCATCCTTGCCCCGGCGAAAGTCGACCCCCTTGACCGAATTGAAATAGGCACCGCCCTGAGCACCATTGCTGACGGGCGAGAGCATGGGCGCCTTGGCGACGGGGGCCGGCTCAGGCTTGGATGCCTTGTCGCCGAGGGAGACCAGCAGCTTGTTGCCCTGTTGACGCACCTGATAGGGCATCAATCTGTCCAGTGCGATCCGCACCTCCAGCCCGGTACCCTTGCCATCGACCTTGATGCTGTCGACCCCCTCCTGCTGGATGGGCAGCGGATTGACCTTGAGCGCCCCGACCGCCCCCGGGATGCTGAGCATCAGCTGGTTCGGTTGATAGTCCAGGCGATCGGTAAACCCGGATACGGGCTCGCTGAAGCCAAGCTCCAGCAGGAGTTCACCGGCCAACAGGGGGTTGACCTTGACCTCCTGCAGGGTCGGGATCGCCCATGCCAGCTGCAAGCCACTACCCAGTAACAGCGCAGCCACCCTGAAAAGTATCGCTATTGTTGTTCTCATCGACGCTCGTCCCTGATTATCGTGTTGCTTCAAGAAGATGGGTCATTACCGGCCGCGAACCTCATGCTCATCCCTGATTATCTTTTTGCCTCGAGACCCGCCATCACCAACTGGGTCTCTCGCGTCACCCAACACCCCTTGCCGTCGGGTATGGTCTCCAGCAGATCGACCGCCGTCTTGCTGATCCGGATGATCCTCCCCTGATCCAGCCCCATGTAATGATTCAGCCCCATGCGCATCGACTGGCCATCCGGCGTGCGAATGAGCGCCCACAACTGCCCCTGTCGGCCCATGGTGCCCTGCATGGCCAGGCTTGCCAGCGAATAGTTCTCCAGCACCTCCTTGGGTCTGTCGGCAACGATCTGGGCACAATCAGCCTTGGGTTTTTGCTCCACCCCGGCGCGGCTTTCCGGCTGGGGCGCGATAAATGGGCTTCGTTTGTCACTCGAATCATAGCCCATGGGGGAGAAGGGCGTGATGGTGGGCAGTGGTGCTATGGCAACTGGTGGCCTGGCCCTGACCTCACTGATGTAACCCTCCAGGTTCTCCTGACTGTTACAACCGGCCAGCACGAGCACGAGCCAGCATCCGGTTAGCCGTTTCATTTTTTCTGCCCTCCGGCATTGCCATTGTATTTGTAAGTCTTGGCCAGCATGGACATGGCGATGATGTCGCTGCCGGTGCCATGGCTCAGGGTAAAGGAATCAAGGATGACGATGCGCGGCAGGGCTGCCATGGCGGCGGTGAACTTGCCTATCTCATGATAAGTACCGGCCACCTCGATGCGCATGGGCAGTTCGGTAGAGAACTCATGGGGCGTCTCAGGCTCCCAGTGAATGCGCCTGAGGGTGAGGCCATTGTCGGTCGCGATGAAGCTGATGTCATCGAGCAGGCCGGCGACCTCATGGGTATTGGGCAACTGCTTGAGCTGGGTCTCGACCAGCTGCTCCAGCTCGATCAACTGCGTCTTGTAGGCGGGCAAGCTGGCGGCCAGCATGGCCTTGCTCTCGAACTGCGCCTTGAGATCCCCCTCTTTGCCTCGCTCCTGGGTCAAGGCGGTCAGGGAACTAGCAACCACATAGTAATAGATGGCGGCAGCGAGCAGGGCACAGCCGAACAGGATCAGCAGCAGCTTGGCCGCCTTGGGCCAGCCACCTATGTTGTTCAGATCCAGATCGTTGAATTGTTGCAGATTCATGATTTGTCCCCCATGCCATCGACCGGCGACTCTGTGACCTGAAACATCATGGAGAACTGGCTGAGGGCGACGGGGGCCACATCCGAGGCGAAGATGGTGCTTATTCGCGATGCTCCCAGCCAGCCGGCCCCGTCGATGCGACGCATCATGCTGGCCACCCGGCCATAGGCTTCCGCCTTGCCGTTCACATCAATGGCATCATTTTTCAACGCCAGCGTGTTGAGGTAGACGCCATTGGGCACCAGGAGTGGCAACTGGTTGAACAGGCGCACCGGCAAGTTGCGCCGCTGCTGCAACCGCTCGATGAGATGCATCCTGTCGAGCAGACTCTGGCGTTTCTCCTTGATGAGCCGGATCTCGCCCAGTTGGGCATCCAGGGTGGCCATCTCCTGTACCAGACGCTGATTCAGACCGCGCTGCTGGGCTATCTGCTGGTTGACGAACCAGTCCACCGCAAATCCCAGAGAGGCCGTCACCGCGAGGCAAACCCCGAACAGCATCCCGAATTGCGTCTTCTCGCGCTTTTGCTTGGCTTCACGCCAAGGCAGCAAGTTTATATTTGACATGGGGTGAAGCTCCGCAGGGCCAAACCAAACGCCGTCATGTACTTGGCGCCATGGCCACGGGCGTCATCGGCGCCACGGCCAAACAGGGCAAAGGGATCGGGATGCAATACCTCCAGGGATAACTCCTGGCGCAGCATGTCGGCCAGGCCGACGACCAGGCTCCCTCCCCCGGTCAGCACCAGCTTGGCCAGCTCCCGCTGCCCCGACGAGCTGGCAAACAGTTGGATGTTGCGGCGCACCTGTTGCAACAGGCTCTGCAGATAGGGTTGCAGCACCTCCATCTCATGGTCGGCAGGCAACTGTTGCTGGGTCTTGGCGAGTTCGGCCTCTTCCAATGGGAGGTTATAAAAGGAGGAGATGGCCTGGCTGTACTGGTCGCCACCAAAATTCTGCAGTCGAAAATAGGTGACCTCGCCCCTTTGCAGGGCGGCAAAAGTCATGGCGCTCGCCCCTATGTCGATGACCGCCACCGGTTTTTCCAGGCTGGCAAGCTCGGGCTGACAGGCCAGCACGGCACGCACCAGGGCATGGGCCCCGACATCCACCACCCGGGTGGCCAGTTCGGCTTCGGCCAGGGCGCTGACCCGACCATTGACGCTCTCGGTGCGGGCGGCGCTGAGCAATACCCGCTGGCGATCCGTCTCGGCAGCGTCAGCCAGCACCTCGAAGTCCAGGCTGACTTCATCCAGGGGATAGGAGATGAGTTGCTCAGCCTCCCGCTGAACCTGATCCTCCAGCTCCCCCTCGCTGAGACTGGCATCGACCAGTATCACCTTGGTAATCACGTTGGATCCGGTCACGGCGGTCGCCACCTGCTGATTGCTGCCGGCCAGTTGTCGCTTGAGAGCCTTGAGGGATTGGCCGGCCCGCTCGATGTCCTGCACCTGATAGTCGATCAAGGCCCCCTTGGGCATGGGCACATCGGCAACCGATTCGAGCCTGGGCCTGGCCGCAGAGCCGTTGAGGGTGACCGCCTTGATGGACTGGCTGCCAAAATCCACCCCTATCAGGGGGATCAGAGTTCCTTTCTTGAATAGCCCAACCATATACACATCCATGCGTTGCTGGTTTTGGCATTGATTGTAGAACAGCTGGCGCCATGTTGAGGGAGACCTCAATTTAGAATGGTTGAATTATCAGTGCCATAACACATCTTCACCATATCGCCAGTACAATGGTCATCCTGGCGCGGCTTGGTGAAAAGGGCCCGGGATGCTAATCTGAGCGCTCTTTGGCCAGCGATCCCCTGCCAGAAAATATCGAGTTTTCGCAGACGGTGAGGGTATACTCTGCGCCCTTTGGTTAATTTTAAGACGATTGGTAGTTCTTCCATGCTGAAATGGCTCGTACGCCTGTTTATTGTGATGATGCTGGGTGCCGTGCTGGGTGTCGCCAGCCTCATTGGCATCTATTTCTACATCAAACCCCAGTTGCCGGATGTCTCGGCCCTGCGCGACGTCAAACTGGCCACCCCCATGAAGGTGTACAGCCGCGACGGCGAACTGATCGCCCAGTTTGGCGAGATTCGTCGTATTCCGCTGCAGTTGAGCGAGATCCCCCAGCCCATGATCGATGCGGTGCTGGCCACCGAAGACGCCCGTTTCTACGAGCATCCCGGTATAGACCCCATCGGGATCCTGCGGGCCGCCACGGTCTGGGCCGTCTCTGGCCGTCCTCAGCAGGGGGCCAGTACCATCACCCAGCAGGTGGCTCGCAACTTCTTCCTGACCAATGAAAAGACCATAGTGCGCAAGGTGAAGGAGGTCTTCCTCGCCTGGCGCATCGAACAGAATCTCAGCAAGGACGACATTCTGGCGCTCTATCTCAACAAGATCCCCCTGGGCTATCGCTCATTCGGGGTCGGTGCCGCCGCCCAGGTCTACTTCGGCAAGGAGGTGAGCGAGCTCACCCTGGACGAGATCGCCATCATCGCGGGTCTGCCCAAGGCCCCCTCCATGCTCAACCCCATTCGCTCTCCCGAGCGCGCCTTCGCCCGCCGCAACGTGGTGCTGGGTCGCATGCTCGATACCGGCAAGATCACCCAGGCCCAGTATGACGAAGCCAGCAAGATGCCCATCAAGGCTCGCTACCATGGTGCCGAGACCACACTGCACGCCCCCTATCTGGCCGAGATGGTGCGCCAGAAGATGGTGGAGCAGTTCGGCGAAGATGCCTACACCATGGGGCTGCATGTCTATACCACCGTCAGTGCCAACCGCCAGCGCGCCGCCAAGGAGGCCCTGCTGGAAGGCATCATCGCCTACGACACCCGTCACGGCTACCGTGGCCCGAGCGCCCAGCTCTGGAAGGAAGGGGAGCCCCAGTGGGACTACAACCAGATAGTCGCACACCTCAACAAGGCGCCCACCTACTCCCCCCTGATCCCCGCCGTGGTGACCAAGCTGGGGGACAAGAGCGCCAGCCTGGTGCTCAAGAACGGCAAGCAGGCCGAGCTGAACTGGGATGGCATCAAGTGGGCTCGCGCCTTCATCACGGACTCCCGTCAGGGCAATGCCCCCAAGAGCGCCAGGGATGTGCTGAGAGTGGGCGCCCAGGTCTGGGTGCGAGAGCAGGGTGAGACCCTGATCCTGGCCCAGATCCCGGACGTCAACGCGGCCCTGGTCGCCATGAACCCGGCCGATGGTGCCATCGAGGGCCTGGTGGGCGGCTTCAGCTTCGAGCTGTCCAAGTTCAACCGGGTCGACCAGGCGCGCCGCCAGATCGGCTCCAACATCAAGCCCTTCCTCTATGCCACCGCCCTGGAGCAGGGCTATACCCTGGCGTCCATCATCAACGATGCGCCGATCAACCAGTGGGATCCCGCCAAGGGCCCCATGTGGCAACCTAAGAACTCCCCGGCCGTCTATGAGGGCCCGACCCCCCTGCGCATCGGTCTGGCCAAGTCCAAGAACGTGATGTCGGTGCGGCTGATGCGGGCCATCGGCCTCGACACCTACATCGACGGCCTGACCCGGTTCGGCTTCCCCCGCGAACACATACAGCGCCATGAATCCCTCGCGCTCGGGGCCGCCGAGTTCACTCCGCTGGAGGTGGTACGCGGCTTCGCCATGCTCGCCAATGGCGGCTATCAGGTGACCCCCTACTTCATCAGCGAGGTGAAAGACAGCTTCGACAAGACGCTGTTCTCCGCCAACCCTGCCGCCGCCTGTCGTGGTTGCGGCACCCTGGCCACCGCCGACATGAACGCCCCCGATGCCTACCTCAACGTGGCCGGTGACTGGCGCGCCCAGTGCGCCATCGACCCCGTGGTGCCCAACAATCTGGCGCCCCAGACCATCAGCGCCCAGAGCGCCTTCCTCATCACGGACACCCTGACCACCGCCATCTGGGGTGGCCGGGGCTGGATGGGCACCGGCTGGCGAGCGGCCCGCGACCTCAAGCGTCGCGACATCTCGGGCAAGACCGGGACCACCAACGAATCCCGGGATGCCTGGTTCTCCGGCTATACCCCGAATCTGGTAGCGACCGCCTGGATCGGGTTTGACAACCATCAGCGGGCCCTGGGCCGGGCCGCCTACAACCCGAACATGGGTCGCGATCAGACCGCGGGAGGCGAGTTTGGCGGCAACGCGGCGCAACCCATCTGGATCGACTTCATGAAGGTGGCCCTCGACAAGGTGCCCGAGCAGCCGATGCCGGTGCCCGAGGGCATCATCAAGCTGCCGATCGATGGCGAGACCGGGCTGCTCTCCCACAGCGGCGCCACCACCACCGAGTATTTCAAGGAAGGGACCGAGCCGACCCGCTATGCGACCCCGAGCTCGGACGGCAATCGCGTCTATGGTGACGGCTACTATGGCGAGGGCCCCGTCTCCACCGACGATCTGTTCTGAATGATGCGGCTCTCCCTCACAAAACCCATGAAAAAACCGGCGCACTGGCGCCGGTTTTTTTGTGTCAGACTCCTGGGTCAAGCAGCCAGATGTGCCTTCATCAGGGTGCGGATGCGGGCCGCCAGCTCATTGAAGCAGGGGCGACGCACCGAATAGTGGCGATAGAGCAGCGAGATGGCCCGCCCCGGCACGGGATCGACCACGGGCCTATAGCTGACCCCGCCCTCGTCACGCTGGGCAGGCACCGCCAGCCGGGGGATCAGGGTCATGCCGCTGCCCGCCGCCACCATGTTGCGCAGCGTCTCCAGGCTGGTGCCCTTGAAGCGCACGTCCTCCCCCACGCCGGCGGCGAAACAGAACCCCATGGCCTGATCCCGCAGGCAGTGGCCGTCTTGCAGCATCAGCAGCTTCTTGCCCTTGAGATTGCCAAGCGGCACCGCCTTGGCCTGGGCCTCAGGGTGCTGCCTGGGCACCGCCAACCACATGGGCTCCTCATAGAGCGGCAGAGAGCCGAAACCGTCCATGCCGTCCAGTTCCGCCAGGATCACGCAGTCCAGCTCCCCCTCCTCCAGCCGCTTCATCAGCAGCTGGGTCTGCTCCTCGTAGAGGTAGAACTCGAGTTTGGGAAAATGTTCGCGCAGATCCTGGATGATGTGGGGCAACAGATAGGGGCCGACCGTGGGGATGAGGCCGATGTGGATCTCCCCCGACATGGGTTCGGCGAAGTGCTGGCCTATGCTCTTGAGCTCGCGCGCCTCCCGCAGCACCTTGCGGGCCTGCTCGGCCATGGCGTCACCGGCGGGGGTGAACAGCACCTTGCGGGAGGTACGCTCGATCAGGATCACCCCCAGCTCGTCCTCCAGCTTGCGCAACTGACCGCTCAGGGTCGGCTGGCTGACGAAGCAACGCTCCGCCGCCTTGCGAAAATGCTTCTCCTCTTCCAGCGCCACCAGGTATTCGAGATCGCGAAGGTTCATATATCTCCACTGCTTGCCGATAAAATCGGCCCCTAGCATGCCCAATAAGTGCTTGAGGAACAAGGCGATCGACGCCAGCGCCCGCCTGCCCTCGCCTCCCCTGGGCACCCGCGCAGATCATCAGCCCTGTTGCAGACGGGCCAGGAAGGCGGCGGGATCCCCCAGGTAGGCCCCGACCGCGATGGGCTGCAGCTCATCCCCCCACGCCAGCCCCAGGGTCGGATAACCCTGGCCCCCGAGGCGACGCAGCCAGGCCTGACTCTCCCTCAGGGCGGGCTCCAGCGCCTGCTGTTCATAGGCGTGGCGAAAGGCCGCCTCGTCCAGCCCCAGCTCGGTCGCCAACCGGGTCAGCGTGGCGAGATCCCCGACCCAGACGCCGTCCCGATAGTGGGCACTCTGGATCCGCTGCAGCAGGGTCAGCTCGTCCGCCCCCAGGGCACCCGCCGCCAGGATGGCCCGAATGGGGGGCGCCGAATCGAGCATGAGCGTCTCGTCGAGCAGCAAGCGGTTGAAGTAGACCTCACCGAAAGGTTGCCCCGTCATCGCCTGGATCCGCTCGTCGTGAGGTTTGACGTAGTCCCGCAGCGCCGGTCCCATCCGTTGACGCCGCTCCCCAAGCCAGAGCCCGCCCGGATGGAGCCGGATGCTCACCGTCGCCAGGGTGGCCGCCGCGGCCAGCAGGGGCGCCGCGCCATAGCACCAGCCACAGAGGGGGTCGTACACATAATGCAGTGTCTTGTGAGGTATCGACATGCTGTTCGCCTCTTTGTTCAATGACAAAAAAACCGGGCCAGGGCCCGGTAAAAAAACACAGGGAAGCAGGCGTTGGTCTTACCAGCTCATCTCGCCGGTATTGACCTTGGCACCGATGGCCAGGCCGTCATCGACCGGCAGGGACGGGTAAGCCTGCTTCAACCCTTCGATCAGCGCAACAGAACCCTTGCTCCTGGCCAGCGCCTGCTCGAAACGCTGCACATAGTCACGGGTAAAGGTGACGGCATCCACGCCCTTGGGCTCGTCCCCCAGAAAGTGGCCGGGCACGACGCGCTCGGGTTTCATGGCCAGCAGCGCATTGAGGGTCTTGACCCAGTGGGCGCGGGCTTCCTTGGTCTGGCTGTCGGCCATCCATACATGCACGCCGCTGTAGACAGGCACGCCACCGAACGCGGTCTTGATGGACGGCGCCCACAGGTAGGCGGTCGGGGTGTTCATCTCCTTGACCTCGATCGTCTCCCCCTCCAGGGTCAGATGGCTCGCCGTCATCACCTGGGGAATGGTCAGGCTCTTGGGCGCGCTCTCACCCAGGATCGGCCCCCAGTACGCCAGCTTGGCATCCTTGGTCTTGTTGATGTGATCGACCACGTGCTGATCGGCCAGCACCTTGACGTTCGGGAAGGCCGCCATGATGGGCTCCAGACCGAAATAGAAGTCGGGATCGCCACCACTGATGTAGACGGTGGTCAGCTGCTTGCCGCTCTGCTTGATCATCTCCACCAGCGCCTGGCCACTCTTCACGTCGAACTGGGCATCGATCAGGATGGCTTCCTTGTCACCGGCCACCAGGGAGGAGGAGACGGGGAAGATGGCGTTCTCGCCGGGGTTGTAGACGGTGACGCTCAGCGGCACCGCCATGGCGGCGCCACTGAGCAGGGTGGTCGCCAGGGTCAGATTGTGGATCAGGGTGCGCTTCATTCGGTATTCCTCAACAAGTTAGCGGGGTTCATCAGATGGACAGAGTGTATTGGATCACTTAAGGTACAAATACCGCATAAAAAGCGCATCACTGTTGCTTATATCGATCATATAGAGGTCTGAAGATGGATCGACTCACCGCGTTGCGGGTCTTCGTCAGCGTCGTAGAACAGGGCAGCCTGAGCGGCGCCGGAGAGAGGCTGGAGATGTCGCGCGCCATGGTTTCCCGCTACCTGGCCGAGCTGGAGCGCTGGATGGGGGCCCGCCTGCTCCACAGAACCACCCGTCGCCTCAGCCTGACCGGGCCGGGGGAAGAGGCGCTGAACCGGGCCAGGGCCATGCTGGCACTGGGGGAGGAGATGGAGCAGATCGCCATCCGCGGTGACGAGGCGCCCAAGGGCCAGCTGCGCATCACCAGCAGCTACTCTCTCTCGGATGCCCTGCTGGTGGGGGCGGCCAACGAGTATCTGGCACTGTATCCCGGCACCGCCATCGATATCCTGCTGCTGGACAGAACCGTCAACCTGGTGGAGGAGCGCATCGATCTGGCCGTGCGCATCACCAACGATCTGGATCCCAATCTGGTGGCCCGCCGCCTCGGCACCTGCCACTCCGTGGTCTGCGCCAGCCCGGCCTATCTGGCCAGGCACCCGATCCCGCAGAGCGTCCAGGATCTCGCCCTGCACAACTGCCTCACCTACACCTATTTCGGCAAGAGTCTGTGGGAGTTTCAGGGGCCAAGCGGACCACAGTCGGTGCCGGTCAGCGGCAACCTCAGCGCCAACATCTCCAACCTGCTGCTGAGCGCCACCCTGGCGGGCGCCGGTATCAGCCTGCAACCCCGCTACTCGGTGGAGCAGCACCTGGCGCGCGGGGAGCTGGTGGCCCTGCTGCCTGAGTGGCAGCCCAAACGGCTCGGGGTCTACGGTGTCTATGGCACCCGCAGACAGATGTCTCCCCTGCTGCGCAGCTTCCTCGACTTTCTGGTGGCCCGGATGGCCGAGGATCCGCTCTGGCAATGAAAAGGGGCCGAACGGCCCCTTATTAATCGCGGGATCAGGCTTCGAAGCCCGTCATGGGGAGTGGCTCCCCCTCCTCCCTGGGCGCGAGGAAAATATCCTGATAGGCCATGTAGATGGAGTAGTTGAGGGCGGGCAGCACCACCAGCAGGCCGATCAGCATCAGCAGGGTGCCAAGCAGCAACATGGCGCAGCCCAGCAGGCCCCACCAGAGGAAGGGCCACATGTTGCGCAGGCACCCCTGAAAGCTCAGCCTGGCGGCCTGCCAGACGCTGACATCGTGAAAATAGATCAGCGCCGGGGCGAAGGTCACCGCCATCAATACGGGCACCAGCAGCGCCATCCCCACCAGCAGGCAGAGCAGCACGCCCCTGGCCTGCTCCACCGTCAGGGTGAGCTGCTCCGGATCCTGGCTGAAGATATCCTCCAGCCCCCACAGGGAGAGCAGCCCCAGACAGAGCATGACCACCAGGGTGAAGAGACCCAGGGTGAGCAGGCCCCCCATCACCAGTAGCGTCAAACGGTGACGAAAACCGGCGAAGAGATCGGAAAAGGTCAGCCGTCCCTGCTCGTCACCGCCCTTGGCCACCACCATCCAGCCCGCCATCCACACCATGTAGAGCAGCTGGGAGATGAAGCCCCCCGCCGGCAGCTGCTCGATCAGCAGGCCGATGCCGAGCCAGAGCAGCAACATGGCGACACTCGGCCCCATGCCCTTGTTGAAGATGTCGAATCCGCTTCGGATCCACAACCAGCCACGACCCAGGGGGTGGCGCTGGGGCTCGACGCGCAAGGCGCGGTTACTGTTCATCATTAAGCCTCGGTTCGGTTGTCGGGGAGGAGGGCGCTCAGGGTACCGTCACCGTCACCATGATGGTGGCGGTATAGGATCCGGTTCGCACCGGTTGGCCCGGCAGCCTGGTCGGGTACACCCTCACCCTGTAATCTGTCTTGTGGGTAATGTGCGAATAGGGTACCGCGATGCCGGTATCCAATGGAATAGGTGTGTCCCCATCCTGCTCGAGCAGCCCTAGGCCCACCCCCGCCAGAGAGGTAGTGATGAAGTTGCCCTGGCTGGCGAGGGCACCGCCGAAACGGTAATCGAGGGGAGTAATATAGTCGCTCGGCACCTGACTGCAGGTCACGCTCACGTTGACGCTGCGCGGGGCATAGCCCTGGGGCACGCCTCCCTCGACGAAGGCGCTCTGGGCCACGGCGCCGAGATCCAGGGGAATGCTGCTACCCGCCGGGAACTGGCAGCTCGGGGTCGAGGTGACGCTGATGTTCATGGCCAGCCGGCTGAACTCGTTGCCGACCCCGGTATCCGGCGCATTGACCCGGCGCACGAACAGGCTGGCAACCGTGCCGCTGAAGGTCTGGGTGCCGGTGATCCCCTTGAGCAGCTTGAGGGTGTAGCTGCCGCCATTGACATGGATGCCGCCGAGCGCCAGGTCGAGCAGATTGCCGACACAGAGCAGCAGCACGCCTGACGTGGTCGCATTGAATGGCACGGTCTGATAGCTCCCCCCCACGTTGAACGCCACCCTGAGCCCGAAGTAGTCATTGAGCCTGATCAGGGTGCCCATCGGGTCGGCAATGGTGGGCAGCGTGGTGGTGCCCTGATAATGGGTCGTCGTCAGCAGACCCAGGGTGATGCCGGTGCAGTCGCAACTGGCCGAGCTGGTGGTGGCAAACGTACCGCCGGTCTCCTCCCCTGGCTGGTAGAGCGCCGACGGGCTGGCCAGGGGCACGGTCGCCATGAAGGGACTGATGCACTGGCCGTTGACGGCATGGGCCCCGGGCAGGTAACTGAGCGCCACCAGCAAGATGAGCACTGTGCCAAGCCCCCTCAGGCCCGGTCCCTTGCGATCTTCCCCCATCATCCCCCTCCCAGCCCAAAGCCCTGTTCATGGTAATTGCCATCGTCATCGATCCAGCGCAGCCGGCCACGACGGACGTTCTTGAGCCCCGCCATAGGCAGCCTCAACTCCCCCAGGGGCGGGATCAGCGCCGCCTGGCGCCAGGCCTGCGGCCCCTGCCCCCCTTCCAGCAACACCTCGCTCACGCTGATGTGAAAAGGGCTGCCATTGCGCACCCTCAGCCCCTGTCCAGGCTCCAGCCGCCAGACCAGGCGAGCCACCGCCTGACGGGGGGTGCCCGCCAGGCCGGCGGGGCGATAGAACAGCTTGATGCGGGTGCGATAGGCGATCTGCACCCTGGCCCCCGCCGCTTGCGCCTTGGGGGGCAATCCCAGCACATTGAGCCAGAACAGGGATTCCCGATCCCGGGCCAGGGGGCGACTCGCCACCCTGTAGATCCGCAGCGCCTGCCCCTTGCCCGCCCCCAGTCGCATCACGGGCGGCGTCACCAGAAAGGGCGCCTCGCTCCGGCCTGGCCCCAGGTTCGCCTCCCCCTCATCGACCCAGGCCTGCAACAGGCTGGGGGCCCCATCGTCGTTGCGCACCATGAGGCTGGCCTCGGTCGCCTCTGCCGGGTAGATGAGACGGGTCGCCAGCAGATTGATGGCCCCCTGCGCGCCCCCCTGAGCCAGCAGGCACCCGCACAACAGAGCATATCGAATCCCGTTTGTCATAGTGCCTCCCCGGCCAGCCTGACCCGCCCGGCAGGGCGCCTTTCTCTGCCCCATCACCGCGCCTCCTCCCGCAGGCAGCGAGCCGCCACCTGCTGATAGGGAATGGCGGGATCCACCTCGGGTTGCCGATAGTCCAGGCGACAGCGTTGATGGTCGCCCTTGCCCCACTCCACATGGAGCGGCCCCGGTTCACCGCGCACGAAGATGAGGCCCCCCTGACCCACCACGGCCACGGAGCGACCGACGGCGTCCACCACATCGGCGCCAAAGGGCAGCGGCTCCTGGCTCCCCAGGCTGGCCTGCAGCAGCAGGGGCTGGCCAATCCGGGTCTGGTAGTCGAGCTTGACGATGGCGCCGCGCCTGGGCGCCACCAGCTGAGCGCTGCCGTCTATCTCCACGTCCACCGGCAGGCCGCTCGGATCCAGGCTGATGATGTTGTTGCGATAGGGATTGAGCCCGGCCACGACGGCGTAGCCATCCCCATCCACCTCGCTGCCGATCCCCTGGCTTATCCTGGCCCCCTGGGCGCCCCTGGCCTCCACCAGCGCCATCGTCTCCCCCTGACTCTGGCCGAGGGCCCAGCCCTCCTCATGGATCAGCAGAGTCCCCTTGGCCGATGCCACGTACTGGGCGTAATCCTCCCCCTGGCTGGTGCTGACGCCGAGCTGGGTCTTGGCCCCCTGATACTGCAGGTTGCCGCCATAGCCATAATGGCTGGCCGTCCCGCCGCCATGGCTGGCATAGAGGCCGTAATAGAGGCGACCATCACGGGCTCCGCCATTGAGATCCGCCCGGATCAGATGGCCCTGTCCCTCCTGATAGGAGAGGGTGCTGCCAAGGCGGGGGCTGCCCAGGCTATCGCCTATGGGGATGCTGAGGCTCAGCACGTATTGGTTCCCGCCGTCATCGTCGAGGGAGTGACTGGCGGAGAAGGTGAGGCTGCCCCAGCCAAACCCCTTGTTGTAGCCGAGCTGGAAGCTGCTGTTGTTCCCCTCTCCCCCCCAGTAGTTGCGGGTGATGCCGCTCAGATAGAGATCCCCCAGCTCCCCCACGGGCTGGCTGATGTTCAGCTGGAAACGGTTGCGCTCCCGCTGCACCAGGCTGGGGCTCTCCCCCTGCAGCACCGCCATGTCGTTCAGATCCAGATACCCCTCGCTCGAGAAACGGTAGGCGGCCAGGGTGACGTAGGTGCGGGTGTAATCCATCTGCTTGCTGTAGGCCAGGCGATAACTCTGACCCGACTGCGCCTCGGCAAGGCCCGACTCAGCGGGCAGATCCCGCGCCCAGGAGCCGGTGACGTCGAGGGCCAGGGCGCCATAGTCGGATCCGAGTGCCAGGCCGCCGAGCAGGGCACCGTAATCCTGGGCCCCGATGAGCCCGCCGTAGAGGGTCAGGGTGTTGGAGAGGCCGCGCCGGTAGGTGCCTTGCAGAAAATGGGGGCCCTGATCCCCGTTGTCGCCGCGATGGCGGCCCAGGGTCAGGCTGAAGCGGGACGCATCTGCGCGCAGCATCTGCACCACGGAGGAGAAAGGCAGGGTGAAGCTGCGGCTGCGGCCATCCGCCTCCGTGATGGTGACATCGAGATCCCCGGCGAAGCTGGTGGCATAGAGATCATCGATGGCGAAGGCCCCCGGGGCGACCTGGGTCTCATAGATGAGGTCGCCCCCCTGGCGTATGGTGACCCTGGCATTGGTGTCGGCGCTGCCGCGCACCACGGGGGCGAAGCCCCGTTCGAAATCCGGCAGCATGGCATCATCGCTGGCGAGCTGGATGCCGGTGAAGGGGACGCTGTCAAAGCTGTCCCCCGGGGTGAAATACTCCCCCAGGGTGAGCTGGGCCCGCGTTGCCGTGACATCCCGCTGGACATAGCTGTTGAGCGCCCGATAGTCCCCATGGCCCTCGAAGGATCCGTTGTGGCGCAAACGCCAGCCCGCCAGATTGAGCCCGCCATTGAGGTTGACGTTGCCGCTGAGCCGCTCGGAGGCGCCACGCTGGTCGCTGTAATAGAGGTTGGCGTTATACCCGACGAAGGCGGCGTTGATCCCCTCGACCCACTGATCCGGCCCCACATGGTTGCGGCGCACCCGCCCGACATAGGCCTGGGGCAGGCTGAGGGCGCCGGTCAGGCTGGGCAAGTCCAGGGTGAAGCTGGCCTCGGGCACCAGGGCCGCCACCTCGATGCAGTCGCTCTTGAGCAGTGTCTTCACCGTCCGCTGACGGGGGAGGCGCTCGACCAGCAGGCCCCACTGCTCGACCTGGCTGGCCTTGAAACAGAAGCGGGGGGCGTCGGTGGTCTCCCCCGCCCGTATCTCCAGTCGCTGGCTCAGCTTCTCCTTGCCATTGATGATGATGTCGAGCTGATAGAGTCCGGGGGGGACGAAGTCGGGGCGGGAAAAACGGGTCAAGTCTATCTCCATGCCGAGACTGCTCAGCAGCTGGCTGTCAAACTCCACCTCGGCGGCGGGCGCCGCGGCCGGTTCGGCGGCCATGGCCCCCTGGCCGATGAGCAGCAAGAGCGGCAACCACCCGAGATGAGCACCCCGCCACAGCGCGCGGAGGCCGGAAAGCGAAAAGCCGGGGGGAGGCATGGCAGGACGCTCACGGGCTATCAGGGCTCACCTCCTTCCAGGGACGAACAAGGGCCGGATAGGGGACCGAAAACGCCGGCCCCTTGCGCGTCAGTTGAACGAAAAGCGGCCCCTCTCCCGGGCCCCGTAGTCATTGAGCCAGTAGAAGTTCACCGCCTTGGCCTTCACGGCGCCCCGCAACTGTTCCAGCGGAAAATCGAAGCTGTCCCCCGGCGCCACCATGCCGCCGCTGCGGTTGCTGAACGCCCTGGCCTCGGCTGTCTGCAACTGGAGATGGCTGATGCTGACGTGAAAACGGCCCGGATTGCTGGCCCGCAGCACATAGCCCTCGGCCCGGGGCACCAGCTGCCAGCGCAAGCGATTGGCCGACTGCTGGATATCGCCGGGCAACCCCTGGGGCCGGTAGAACAGCTTGATCCGGGAGCGAAAGGCCAGCTGCACCAGGTTCTGGCCCGCCATGGCCGCCTTGGCACTGGGGGGTACCTCCAGCACATTGAGCCAGAGCACGGACTCCTTGTCGGCCGGCAAGCCCTGCCCCACATAGGCGACGCGAAGGGATTGACCCCGCTGCGCCTCGATGCGGGTGATGGGAGGAGTGATGAGAAAGGGCAGCTGGTCGGCCCCAGGCCGGATCCGGCGATCGCCGGCATCCATCCAGACTTGCACCAGCGCCGGCGCCATGCCCTTGTTGGTCAGCTCCAGCGTCACCTCACGGGCCGTGGCGGGGTAGATGACCCGGGTGCCGGATATCTGGACCTGGGCCCAGACCAGCATGGGAAGCAGGGCCAGGGTGCCTATCAGCAGACGGCCCCACCACCTGACGCCAAGGGCCTGACTCGCCAGCGGGGTCATGGGCGCTCACTCAGTGATAATCGAGGGAGTAGATGAGATCCGCCGATACCAGACCGGCTCCCACCGTCCCCGTGGCGATGTAGCGGGCGCTGTAGTAGAGGGTGGCATCCCCGGTGGCGCTGAAGTCGACCAGCACATCGTTGCCCGTGTTGTCCCTCAGATCGATGGCCGTGCTGTTGGCCGAGAGGATCTGCACCTCGACGTTGGCGGCGGGGTTCTTGCCGCCGGAGGCCACCGCCTTGTTGCTCAGGTTCCCGGTACTCTGCTCGACCCCTATGTTCTCGAAGTAGGCGCGCACCGAACCCGTGGTGGGGCAGCTGGTGAGATCCAGTTTGAAGCCCGTGGTGCCGGCGGTCTGCCCAAGACCGGAGAGGGCATTGGTGCTGACGGTGGGCAGGGTCACGAACGCCGACGAGTTGCCACCGTTGACCGAGATGTCACAGGTGCCCGCGGTGACTTCTCCCGTGATGGTGATGGTGCCGTTGAACGCCAGGGCGGCGCCCGACACCAGCAGGCCGGTCGCGGCGCCAATCGTTACTAGTGGGGTCATTTTCATCACAGCCTCCAGCCAATCCATTGAGGTAGGTACGCTCCATGTACTGTGACTGAACCACTTGCCACCCAGTACCGGACTGTTGGGGTCATTCAGCGCCCCAACTACTACTGACCCATAAGTAAATAGCACACGCCAATGAAATGCGCTTGCACCGTCTGAACATGACGCAAGCCGCCATGACGCCTCCCCCGGACCGCAGTGCCGAGCGCCGACGCCAGACAGCCGGATGACAATGTGGCATCATCGCCCCCTCAATGACCCATGCCGGAGCCCCCATGCGCCTCTTGTTCTCTCTGTGTCTGCTGCTGTGCAGCGCCAGCCTCCATGCCGAATCCGGCTTCATCAGCCGCCTGCTCAACCAGCCGGTACCCGGCGGTGTCGCCGTCATCCCCCTCGACGAGGGGGGCCAGTCTCCCGCTCCCCGCTATCAGGACAAGCCGGTGCTGGTGGTCAAGGAGGAGGAGAAACGGTGGATCGCCATCGTCGGCATACCGCTCAAGAGCAAGCCGGGGCGTCACCAGCTCAGCCTGGCCGATGGCCGCACCCTGGGGTTCACCGTCACCGACAAGCACTACCGCGAGCAGCGCATCAAGCTCAAGAACAAGCGTCAGGTCAATCCCGATCCGGATGATCTCGCCCGGATCCAGCGCGAGCTGGCGGAGCAGACCCAGGCCTATCAGACCTTCAGCCAGACCCAGCCGAGCAACCTGCTATTCGACAAGCCGGTGCAGGGCCCGCTCTCCAGCCCCTTCGGCCTGCGCCGCTTCTTCAATGGCGAGGAGCGCAACCCCCACTCCGGCCTCGACTTCGCGGTCGGTGCCGGCACCCCCATCAAGTCCCCCGCCGCCGGCAAGGTGATCCTGATCGGCAACTACTTCTTCAACGGCAATACGGTGTTCGTCGACCATGGCCAGGGGCTCATCAGCATGTTCTGCCACCTCTCCAAGACGGAGGTCACCCAGGGCCAGACCCTGCAAAGGGGCGCCGTCCTCGGCCGGGTCGGTTCCACCGGACGCGCCACCGGCCCCCACCTGCACTGGAACGTCAGCCTCAACGATGCCCGCGTCGATCCCGCCATCTTCATCGGGGCCTTCAAGCCCTGAACGGGGCGTGAAAACCAGGAGGGCAGCCCATCGGCTGCCCTCCTGCTATTCCATCGTGGGATGAGCTCGCCCTGTCATGGCCGGGCCGCGCCATGGCGAGCCGACTCCTGCCCCATGGCCCACACCATGATGATCACCAGCAGGGCGCTGCAACTGGGCAGGGCCAGCCAGACCCCGGCCACCCCCCACAGGGTGGAAAAGATCCACAGGAAGCCGCCGATCAGCACCAGCTTGCCCCCGGTGAGCAGGGAGGCCATCCTGGCCCGGCCGATGGCCTGAAAGTGGGTCGACCCCACCAGCAGCAGCCCCTCCAGCGGCAGGCCCCAGAAGTAGAGCCAGATCCCCAGGGTCGCCACCGGCAGCAGGGCCGGGTTGTCGCCGGCAAACAGGTAGACGGCCCCCTCGGGCCAGAGATAGAGCGGCAACAGCGCCACCAGGGCGATGGCCAGGGTGGTGCCAAGGGCCAGGTTGCGCACCCGGATGACCCGCTGCCACAGCCCGGCCCCGGCGTTGAAGCTGGCGATGGGCTGGATGCCCATGGCGATCCCCTCGAAGATGAGATAGAAGAAGGCCTCGGTGTAGCTCACCACCCCGTAGGCGGCGACATGGAGCGAGGTGCCCACCGCCAGCAGAGCCTTGTTGTGCATGGAGAGCACCACGGACAGATAGAGATACATCAGGAAGCTGGAGGCCCCCAGACGCAGGACTTGGCCAATCTGCCGCCAATCGGGACGCAGACTGTCCCAGCGGATGCGCAGCTCGCTGCCCTTGCCGAGGAAGTGCCACAGGCACAATCCCCCCGTCATCGCCTGGGAGATCATGGTGGCGATGGCCGCCCCCGCCAGCCCCCAGGGGATCACCGCCATCAACAGGTAATCGAGCAGCACGTTGAGCACGCCGCCCCCCACCAGGATCCAGGTGGTGAGCCCGGGGCGGCCGTCGTTGCGCAGCAGGGCGGTAAACGCCATGGAGAGCACGGCGAAGACCCCGAGCCAGGCGTACCAGCGCAAGTAGGCGGCCCCGGCCGTGAAGATATCCCCCTCTGCCCCCATCCAGGCCAGCATGGCGGCACCATGACGAATGCCGATGAAGGTGAGCGCGGCCGAGGCGATGAGCACCATCACCAGCGCATTGCCGACGATGTGGCGCGCCCTGGCCTGCTCCCCCTTGCCCAGGCAGAAGGAGACCAGGGAGGAGGATCCCATGCCGATCAGCGCCCCCACCGCATAGAGCACGGCGCAGATGGGATAGGCCAGCATCATGCCCGCCAGGCCGTCCTGACCCAGGAGATGCCCGACGAAGATGCCGTCTATGGTGACATAGACGCCGGTGACCAGCATGGCGGCCACCGTCGGCGTGACATAGCGCAGAAACAAGCGGCCGAGGGGGGCCGTACCCAGATCCAGGGGCGACATAGGGTGCTCAACGAGGCGGAGAAAGGGGCAGAATAATAGCCAAACAACGCCGTTCTCACCCGTTATTTATGTTGTGAATCATTAATATGTAAAACTTTACCCACCCAGGGCCCTGCTTTAGGCTAGGGCTCTTCTCCCGAACGGAAACGCGCCTCATGTTGCACCGCCTGCTCCCCCTGCTTTTCCTCTGCCTTCCCCTGCTCGCCCAGGCCGATGATGCCACCAGCCAGATAGAGGAACTGCTCCAGAGCGTGCCCAAGGGCGAGACCCCGGAGAATCAGAAGCTGAGGGAGAGTTACCAGCAGGCGCTGCAATTTGCCCGGGATGCCGAGCGCTATCGGGCCCAGGGCAAGGCCTATCAGCAGCTGATGATCGACTACCCCAAGGAGTCGGCCCGGCTCAAGGATGCCCTGCACAACTACCAGCCCGTCAACCGGGTGGCCCTCGCCAGCCTGAGCGAGGATGCCCTGCGCCAGGCGCTGGGGTTGAGCAGCAGCCGCCAGCTCAACCTGCGCAAGGAGCGCCAGGCGCTGCTCGACGGCCTCAATCAGCAGGAGATCACCGGCCAGGAGTTTCACCTGCGCATCGATGAGCTGCGCAAGCAGTTGCAGCAGACCCGGGCCCAGCTCGATCGCATGAGCTTCAGTGGCGAATCGGATCGCCTGCACGAGGCCCAGCAGCTGATGACCCGCCTCAAGGAGCAGTCCCTGTCGGACAGGATCCAGATGCTGGAGCTGGAGCAGCTCTCCGCCCAGCAGCGCAGCGATCTCGCCAAGCTCGAGGTGCAGGGGCTCAACCTCGCCATCACCGACGAGGATGAGTGGCAAAACGCCCTCGTCAATCAGCAGAATCAGCTCAGGCGCAAGAACACGGAGCGGACCCTGGCCGAGAGCGAGCGCCTCCAGGCCCAGCTCACCGCCGACATGCCGCTGCTGCAAGAGCAGCAGCAACAGAACCAGACCCTCTCCATCCAGCTCGGCGCCCTGGAGGAGCGGATCGAGGGGGTGCAAGACGAGCAGCGGGATGTGGACAACAGCCTCTCCCACCTCAACGATCTGGTGAACTCGGTACGCGAGCAGCTTGAATGGCTGCAAATCAGCAACGCCTATGGCGAGAACCTGCGCAGCAAGCTGGCCGACCTGCCCGCCCTCTTCCCCCTCGACAAGCTCGAATCGGCCATAGTGCAGTCGCGCATCGCCAAGTACAGGTATGAGGGAGAGCAGGAGGCGCTCAAGGATCCGGCCAAGGTGCGGGATCAACTGCTCAAGGAGGAGGACAAGCTGGATAGAGCCCAGCTCACCGTGCTCGACAACCTGCTCAAGACCCGCCGCCTGCTGCTGACCCGGCTCAATGATGCCGCCGACACCCTGATCCAGGAGCAGACCCGGCTCAAGCTGCTCTATATCCGCCAGAACAGCAAGATAGACGAGATCCGCGAGCTCAGCGCCAGTCACCTGTTCTGGCTGCCCGACGTGCCGCCTCTGACCCCGGCCGTCCTGCTCGGGGTACCGGCCGCCCTGGGGCTGGCCCTCGATCCCGCCAACTGGTGGCAGCTGCCCCTGGCCCTGTCCGAGGGGGGCACTACCCGACTCACCTTCACCGTGCTCGCCCTGCTGCTGCTGTTCGTGACCTGGATCCGGCTGGCCCGCCACCTGAGCCACTTCAGCCAGCAGATAGCCCCCAGGGTCGGCAAGGTGACCCAAGACAAGTTCAGCCTCACCAGCCGCCTGCTGCTGCGCTCCCTGATGGCTGCCCTGCCGCTGCCCGCCATGGCGCTGCTGCTGCGCTATCAGCTGGAAGGGGCCTGGCAATATCCCTTCGCCATCGCCATCGCCAAGGGGCTGGGGGAGATCTGGTTCCTGCTGCTGGCGCTGCTGCTGGTGCGCCACCTCACCCTGGAGAAGGGGATCCTCATCCACCATTTCGGCTGGAACGGCGCCCGGGTCGCCCGGGTCTGGAGCCAGTTTCGCACCCTGCTGCTGATCCTCATCCCCAGCTTCTTCGTGCAGGGCATGGCCGACAGCTACCAGGAACACGCCTTCTACGACACCCTGGGCCGACTCGCCTTCATGGTGGGGGCGCTCTGGCTGCTGCTGTTCTTCGTGCGCCTCAACCGGGAGCGCCTGCCGCTCACCTGGGGTCAGGCGGACATGAACAAGCCCCACCTGCTGCACCACTTCATCTGGAACGCCCTCATGCTGGCCCCCCTGGTGGCGGTGGTGGGAGCCCTGCTCGGCTACTTCTACACCTCCCGCACCCTGCTGCGCCAGCTGGAGGTGAGCCTGCTGATGGGGCTGGGCTGCCTGCTGGTCTACTACCTGGCGCGGCGCTGGATGCTGATCCAGCGTCGTCGCCTCGCCTTCGAACGTGCCAAGAGCCGACGGGCCGAGATCCTGGCCCAGCGGGGACGCGAGGAGCAAGATGATCTCAGCTCGGAGATCCCGGACGTGGTGGAGGAGCAGGAGCTGGATCTGGACACCATCAGCGCCCAGTCACTGGGCCTCATCCGAACCCTTCTGATGCTGGGCTTCACCATGCTGCTGGTGGTGCAGTGGTCCGATCTCAACTCCGCCTTCAGCTTCCTCAGCAACATAGAGGTGTGGCAGGTGAGCAGCAAGGTGGCGGGGATAGAGCAGCTCTCGGCCATCACCTTGCAGGATCTGATGCTGACCCTGTTCGTCTTCATCCTGACGGTGATGACGGCGCGCAACCTGCCGGGCCTGATGGAGCTGACCCTGCTCCAGCACCTCAGCCTCTCCCCCGGCACCGGCTTCGCGCTGACCACGGTCAGCAAGTACCTGGTGATCCTCATCGGCGCCCTCACCGGCTTCTCCATGCTCGGCATCGACTGGTCCAAGACCCAGTGGCTGGTGGCGGCCCTGTCGGTGGGGCTGGGCTTCGGTTTGCAGGAGATCTTCGCCAACTTCGTCTCCGGCCTCATCATACTGTTCGAAAAACCGATCCGGCTCGGCGATACCGTCACCATTCGCGATCTGACCGGCACCGTCTCCAAGATCAAGACCCGGGCCACCACCATAGTGGACTGGGACAGGAAGGAGATCATCGTCCCCAACAAGGCCTTCATCACCGAGCAGTTCATCAACTGGTCCCTCTCAGACGCCATCACCCGGGTCAAGCTGCGCATCCGCATCGGCCTGACCCAGGATCCGAAACGGGTGCAGCAACTGCTGGAACAGTGCGTGCAGGAGTCCAGCCTGGTGCTGGATACCCCGACCCCTGAGGTGTTCCTGATCGAATTCACCGATTCGGCGCTGATCTACGAGATCCGCCTCTACGTCAACAACATGGACCACAGGATGCCCATCACCCACGAGGTGCACTCCGCCATCCTGGAGAAACTCCATGCCCTGGGCATGCACCTGCCCCACCAGCAGATCGACATCAGGATGAGCCGGGGATGATATGGATAGCGGTGCAATTCACGTTGTTCATCGCAGCCTACGGGGCTGGCAGGGTGCAACAAGCGCAGCGCCGTGCACCAACACCAACACCAACACCAACACCAACACCAACACCAACACCAACACCAACACCAACACCAACACCAACAACATGAGCCCATGATGCAGGGCTGGCAGGGTGCAACAAGCGCAGCGCCGTGCACCAACACCAACAACAGGAGCCAATCATGCAGATCATCGCCCACCGCGGGGCCAGTGGCCTGGCCCCGGAGAATACCCTCAAGGCCATCCGCCTCGCCCTGACCCTGGGGGCCCCCGCCATCGAGATCGACGTGCAGCAGGCCGACGGCGAGCTCTGGGTGTTCCACGACCGTCGCCTGGAGCGCTGCACCGATGGCCACGGGGTGCTGACCCGGCAGAGCGCCGACTACCTGCGGGGTCTGGATGCTGGTGAGGGGGAGTCCATCCCGACCCTGTGGCAGGTGATGGCCGCCATCGCGGGCCGCTGCGAGCTGCACATAGAGCTCAAGGGGAGCGACACGGCCGACGGGGTGGCGGCCCTGACCCGGCGGGCCGAGCGCGATCTCGGCTTCACCCCGGCCCAGTGGCTGGTTTCCTCCTTTCATCACCCCGAGCTGGCCCGTTTCGGCCGGTTGCGCCCGGAGGTCCGGCGCGGCGTCCTCATCGCCCACCGCCCCCTAGCGCTCGCCCCGGCAACCGATGCCCTCGCCCCCTGGTCCCTCAACTGCGACCTCGACTTCGTTGATCAGGCCATGGTGCGCGAGACCCATGACCGCGGTCTCAAGATCCTGGTCTATACGGTCGATGGGCTGGACGATGCCCGCCAGCTCGCCGAGTGGGGAGTCGATGGCATCTTCACCAACCATCCTGAGCAAATGCTCAAAGCAATCCAAATGGGTCAAAACGGCCCAGACCGCGAAAATAAAGGCTCGCAGGGGATAAAGAAGCCGGAAATCGGCCGATAACCTAGGGGACCAAAACAATAAAATACATCCCCATGACTAACGCAGACTGACGCTCACAAGGACGTAGATATGAACCTATCCATCAAGAACAAGCTGGTACTGGCCGTCGGCCTGATCATCCTGATCATCACCGGGCTGCAGGTCTGGTACAACACCACCCAGCTCAAGGGGGAAACCCAGCGCCTGGTCTGGAACATCATTGACGAGAGCTCCAGCTCCAACGTCAAGGGGATCTCCCGCTGGCTCGACTCGCGCATCGGCATGGTCACCTCCGCCAAGGAGGCCTTCACCGACCAGGATGCCCCCATCAGCCACCTGGCCCAGGCCATGAATGCGGGCAACTTCGATCTGGTCTATGCCGGCACCCAGGACGGCAAGATGATCCAGAGCAAGCCCACCAACCTGCCCGCCGACTATGATCCGCGCCAGCGCCCCTGGTACAAGGCGGCCATCGCCGCCGGCAAGCTCATCGTCACCGAGCCCTATGCGGACATCACCACAGGCCAGCTCATCGTCACCATCGCCGAGCCCTTCACCCGGGGCAACACCCAGGGGGTGATCGCCGGTGACGTCTCCATCGACAGCCTGGTCCGCGACATTCTGGCCATGAGCCAGGAGGGCACCTACGCCATGCTGGTGGACAAGAATGGCACCGTTATCGCCCACCCGGACAAGACGCTGGCCCTCAAGCCCGCCACCGAGATCTCCCCCGAGCTGACGGCGGCCAGGATCAACGAGCTGGCCCATGACGGCATGATTTCCGACATGGTGATCGGCGGCAAGGCGAGCGTGTTCGATCTCACCGAGATCCCCAACTCCAGCTGGTACTTCGGCATAGTGGTGGACGAGGCGGTGGCCTATCAGTCGGTCTCGCGCATGGTCACCTCCACCCTGCTGCAAGGGCTGCTGACCATCCTCATCGTGGCGGGCTTCTCCTACCTGGCCATCAGCCGTGCCCTCTCCCCGTTGCAGGCCCTGGGTGACGCCATCGCCGATCTCTCCCGCGGCAACGGCGACCTGACCCGCCGCATCAAGATCGAGCGGGAAGACGAGGTCGGCGCCGTGGCCAAGCACGTCAACACCTTCATCGAGCGCATCCACGTCATGGTGCAGGACATCTCCAACTCCTCCGGCCAGCTCAACCTGCAGGCCCGCTCCTCCCACGACATGGCGGAGAAATCGAGCCAGGGTCTGGCGCGCCAGCAGAACGAGATCTCCCAGATTGCCACCGCGGTGCACGAGATGTCCGCCACCGCGGTCGAGGTGGCCAGCAATGCCGAGCAGACCGCAGACGCGGCCCGCACCTCCTCCGAGAGCTGTGAACACGGCAAGCAGGTGATCGCCCGCAACCAGAGATCCATCACGGATCTGGCGGGTCAGGTGGAGCAGGCCTCCAACATCATCCAGGAGCTGGAGAAGAACGCCCAGGAGATCAACACCATCCTCTCCACCATCCAGGGGATCGCCGAGCAGACCAACCTGCTGGCCCTCAACGCCGCCATCGAGGCGGCCCGGGCCGGCGAGCAGGGCCGCGGCTTCGCCGTGGTGGCCGACGAGGTGCGGGTGCTGTCCCAGCGCACCCACAGCTCCACCGTCGAGATCCGCAGCATGATAGAGACACTGCAACGCAACACCCAGGGCGCGGTCAGCACCATGCACGAGGGGCAGCTGCTGGCCCAGAACAGCGTGGACGATGCCAGCAACGCCACCCTGGCCCTGGAGCAGATCACCGCCTCCATCAACCAGATCTCCGACATGGCGACCCAGATCTCCAGCGCCGCCGAGGAGCAGCGGGCCGTCACCGACGAGGTGAGCCGCAACATCCAGGCGGTGAAGGATGTCTCGGACGAGCTGGCCGGGGATGCGGACAGCTCCCGCGACCTCTCTGCCCAGCTCAAGAACATCTCGGGCGAGCTGAGCAACCAGGTCGGCATGTTCCGCATCTGATCTCGCCATGGCGCTCGCCAGCAACCATGATAAAGGGGCCGCACGGCCCCTTTCTGTTATGGGCACGCCATCCATGGGCACAGGCGCCCCCTCACCTCTTCCCCCCATCCGGGCACGAAACAAGCATCCTCATATGGGGAGCTTTCTGTTATAAAACAGCATGCTATTGCCGATTTCGAATTAGTTTTTTAAAGCCAATACCGAGCGTGCCCATCAGAGAATAATTCTTATTAAACAATTTTAATAAAAAACTTAAAAACTTTAGGGTTAATACCTAAAAAGAGAGGTATTTCTCGTTTTACTGACATAAAACTACGTACAATTCTGGGGTTAAAATAACCAAAGCAAGGCGTGTGGCTGATCCTGATCACTGATGGATGGCGATAATTCTGGTGTTTTCATCCAAGGAATGGGGTGACTCTAATAAAAGTCACCATTGCCAAGCACTAAAACAAAGCAGTTTGACTTGCATCAAGCCTGAATTTTTTTGATAGAGCAAAATCGTGCCCAGCAAATCTATCCCTAAGGAGGCAGATGTGGATATTATCAAGACCGATGTCGCCATCATCGGTGCCGGTGGTGGTGGCCTGCGTGCCGCTATCGCCATAGCAGAAGCCCATCCCGACCTCGAGATCGCCCTGATCTCCAAGGTCTACCCGATGCGCAGCCATACCGTCGCCGCCGAAGGTGGTGCCGCCGGTGTGGTCCGTGACGACGACTCCCTCGAGAACCACTTCAACGACACCGTCTCCGGTGGCGACTGGTTGTGCGAGCAGGACGTGGTCGACTACTTCGTCGAGAACTGCACCAGCGAGATGATCCAGCTGGAGCATTGGGGTTGCCCCTGGAGCCGCAAACCGGACGGCAAGGCCAACGTGCGCCGTTTCGGCGGCATGAAGATCCCCCGTACCTGGTTCGCCGCCGACAAGTCCGGCTTCCACATCCTGCACACCCTGTTCCAGACCTCCATCAAGTACCCGAGCATCAAGCGCTTCGACGAGCACTTCTGCCTGGATCTCATCGTGGAAGAGGGCCGCGTCCAGGGGGTGCTGACCTTCGACATCCAGAACGGCATCACCCGCTTCATCCAGGCCAAGTCCGTCATTCTGGCCACAGGTGGCGCCGGTCGCGTCTATCGCTACAACACCAACGGCGGCATCGTCACCGGTGACGGCATGGCCCTGGCCTACCGTCACGGCGTGCCCCTGCGGGACATGGAGTTCGTCCAGTATCACCCGACCGGTCTGCCGGGCACCGGCATACTGATGACCGAAGGCTGTCGTGGTGAGGGCGGCATCCTGGTCAACAAGGATGGCTACCGCTATCTGCAAGACTACGGTCTGGGCCCGGAAACCCCGGTCGGCGAGGCCAAGAACAAGTACATGGAGCTGGGCCCGCGGGATCGTCTCTCCCAGGCCTTCTGGCAGGAGCAGCAAAAAGGCCGCACCATCCCAGGCCCCATGGGCGACGTGGTTCACCTCGACCTGCGCCACCTCGGCGAGAAGTACCTGAAAGAACGCCTGCCCTTCATCTGCGAGCTGGCCAAGGCCTACGTGGGTGTGGATCCGGTGAAAGAACCGATCCCGGTGCGCCCGACCGCCCACTACACCATGGGCGGCATCGAGACCAACGGCCAGTGCGCCACCCGCATGCCGGGCCTCTATGCCCTGGGCGAGTGTGCCTCCGTCGGTCTGCACGGCGCCAACCGCCTGGGCTCCAACTCCCTGTCCGAGATAGTGGTGTTCGGCAAGGTGGCCGGTGAGCATGCCGGCGAGTTCGCCAAGACCCAGCAGCACGGCAACACCCAGGCCCTGGCCGCCAAGGCCGAGGCGCTCATCAAGCAGCACCTCTCCCTGCTCGACATCGACGGCACCGAAAACCCGGCGGATATCCGCAACGAACTGGGCCTCTCCATGGAAGCGGGTGTCGGTATCTACCGCACCGAAGAGCTGATGCAGGGCACCATCGACAAGATCAACGAGCTCAAGGCCCGTTACAAGAAGATCAAGATCAACGACAAGTCCTCTGTCTTCAACACCGACCTGCTGTACGCCATCGAGCTGGGCTACATGCTGGACGTGGCGGAAGCCATGGCCCACTCCGCCATCAACCGCAAAGAGTCTCGTGGCTCCCACCAGCGGCTGGACGGTTTCGAGGAGCGTGACGACGTCAACTTCCTCAAGCACACCCTCTCCTTCTACAACCAGGAAGGCACCCCGACCATCGACTACTCGGATGTGAAGATCACTAAATCCCAACCGGCGAAGCGCGTATACGGCTCCGAGGGTGAGAAACAAGACGAGGCTAAGAAGCATGGCTGAGATGATCGAAATTGAAATCCTGCGCTACCGTCCGGAGCAGGATAACGAGCCCTGGATGCAGACCTTCCAGGTGCCCTACCTCAAAGAGATGTCCCTGCTGGACGCCCTGCAATACATCAAGGATCAGCTGGACTCCACCCTGAGCTTCCGCTGGTCCTGCCGGATGGCAATCTGCGGCTCCTGCGGCATGATGGTCAACGGCATTCCGAAGCTGGGCTGCAAGACCTTCCTGCGGGATTACCTGCCGGGCAAGATGACCATAGAGCCCCTCAACAACTTCCCCATCGAGCGCGATCTGGTGGTGGACATGTCCGACTTCATCGAGAAGCTGGAGAGCATCAAGCCCTACATCATCCCGTCCGAGCCCCGCAGCCTGTGCGATGGCGAGTACACCCAGACCCCGGCTGACATGGCGAAGTATCACCAGTTCTCCATGTGCATCAACTGCGGTCTGTGCTACGCGGCCTGCCCGCAATACGGCATCAACAAGAAGTTCACCGGCCCGGCGGCCCTGGCACTGGCCTATCGCTACAATGCCGACAACCGCGACAGCGCGTCCAAGGAGCGGATGAAGATCATCAGCCAGGACGAGGGCGTCTGGGGCTGTACCTTCGTGGGCTACTGCTCCGAAGTGTGCCCGAAAGGGGTGGATCCGGCCGCCGCCATCCAGCTTGGCAAGGTCGAGAGCGCCAAGGACTACATGATCGCCATGTTCAAGCCGGATTGAGGAGTGAGACCATGAACAACACCCAGAGCAAACGTAAGCCCTACGTGCGCGAGATGAAGAAAGACTGGTGGCTGAAGAATGCCTTCTACACCGGTTACATGATCCGCGAAGGCACCAGCCTCTTCGTCTCCATCTACGCCGTGGTGCTGATGTGGGGTCTGCTGCGACTGGTGCAGGGTCAGGAGGCGTTCAACGGCTGGCTGGAATCCCTGCAAAGCCCCATTGCCATCCTGTTCCACGTCATCGCCCTGGCCGCCTGCCTGTTCCACGCCAAGACCTGGTTCGCCCTGGCCCCCAAGGCCATGCGCATCTTCCGTGGCGAAGACCTGGTGCCGGAGAAGCCGATCGTCATCGCCCAGTATGTGGCACTGGCGGCGGTATCCCTGCTGATCCTGTTTATCGTGGCTTGAGGCAATCAATGATGAGACGTTCTGACGCACCCGGTTATTGGTGCCGGGCTGTCACTCAGAAACGTTGGCCACGATCTCTCAATCATGATTTGAGGAAAAAATATGAGACGTTCTGACGAGCCTATATATTGGGGACTCTTTGGTGCCGGTGGCATGGTGGTCGCCATGCTGCTGCCGGTGATTGTCCTCATCACGGGTCTGCTGGTGCCCATGGGCATCATGGACGTGGAGACCATGAGCTTTGAGCGCGTGCATGATTTTGCCAGCTCCTGGTGGGGTGCCTGCATCCTGCTGGTCATCATCGCCCTGCCCATCTGGCACGGCATGCACCGCATCTACCACGGCCTGCACGATCTGGGGATCCACACCACCAAGCTGCACCACTATGTGTTCTATGGCTTCGCCTTCCTGGTGTCCGCCATCACGGTCGGTCTGCTGATGGTGCTGGTGTTCCAGTAATCCTTAGGTTGCCAGCAACAGATGATAAAACCGGGCCCAGTGCCCGGTTTTTGTTTGGCTGATATGCAGCGGGCGGGCTAAGGGCGCGGCGTTGGCCACAGGGCCCGCAGGGGCGCCGGCATGGCGCCGAGGCGAAGCAGCGGGGTCTGGTGCCAGTGCGCCAGTTTTTGCAGCGCCTTCTCCAGATCCTGCGCCAGGGTGCGGGTCACCCTGACTCCCTGCTCCAGATAGAGGCTCTTGACCTCGAACACCCCCTCCTTGCGATGGGCCTTGGCATCCATTCTGCCCACCAGCTGGCCCCGGCGCAGCAACGGCAGCACGAAGTAGCCGTACTGGCGTTTGGGGGCCGGGGTGTAGCACTCGATGCGATAATCAAAGCCAAAGAGCTCGCTGGCCCGCTTGCGATCCCACACCAGGGGATCGAACGGCGAGAGCACCGCGGTGTGGGTCGCCTTGAGGCTGCCCGCCTCTGCCCGGGCAAGCTCATCGGCCAAGGAAACGTGCACGAAGGCGCCGTGCTGCCAGCCCTCCACGCGCACCGGCAACAGCTCCCCCTCGTCCGCCAGCTGGTGGAGCAGGGCGTCGTATTTGCCGCGCCGCAGGCGGTAGTAATCCGCCACCCAGCCGGTCTTGACCAGCCCCAGCGCCCGGCAGCTGGCGCGCACCATGTCCCGCCGGGCGAGCTCAGGGCTCGGCAGATCCCGCCCATCGTCCCACTCGGGCATGACCCGCTCGGCGAGATCGTAGACCCGCTGGAAGTTGCGCCGCTCGCGCACCATCAGGCGCCCTGCGGTGAACAGCACCTCCAGATGGCGCTTCTCGGGCTTCCAGTCCCACCAGCCGTTGCCCTTGCCCTCCTTGCGCTCAAAGTCGGCGGCCCGCACCGGGCCATCCCGGCGAATCCGCTCGACTATCTGCGCTATCTCGCCGCCGTGGGTCTTGAGCCACTGGGCGGAGAACTTCCAGCCCATGGCGGCGGGATCCAGCATGCGATGGCGCAGCAGCCGGTAATCCTCGCGAGGGACGAAGCAGGCCTCGTGGGCCCAGTATTCGAAGAGATCCCCCTCGGCCAGCAGTTGTTCCAGCCAGCGCGGATCGTAGTGGCCGAGCCGGCTGAACAGCACCAGATAGGGGCTGCGGGCCACCACAGAGATGGTGTCTATCTGCAGCAGCGCCATGCGGCGGATGCAGGCCAGCAGATCGGAGGGAGCAGCCTTGGCGCGGCGCGGGGTCAGCAGCCCCTGGGCTGCAAGTTGCAGGTGGCGGGCATCTTGCAATGACAAATGGGGGATCGACATGGAAATAGGGGCATCCGTTCCTGGGTTTCAAGCCACCAGCATGCCCAAGCCGCCGCCAAATGAAAATGCCCCGTTCAGGGTTTGGTGAACACGGCTACATCCGCATGGGGAAACTCGACCTGCGCCTGCCAGCGGGCCGCCAGGGCGCGGAATGACGTCTCGGCGAAGAAGACGATGTGGGTCGGATCGTGGCGGTAGCGCCACGTCTTGAAGCGCTCGTCACCCAGCACCCGCTGGGTCTGCAACACCAGGACACCGCCGGGGTTGAGGCAGGCCCAGAGCCCGTCCAGCACGGCGCGGGGGGTGGCCAGGTGCTCGATCACCTCGGTGCTGGTGATGAAATCGTAGCGACGGGTGAGCAGCTCAGGCTGGTCGGCGTAGAACTTGTCGTAACCCGCCATCTCGAAGCCCGCCTCCCGCCCCATGGCGATGAGGGCAGGCCCGGGGCCGCAGCCAAAATCGAGGCCGCTGGCAGGAGGGCTCACCCGGGAGAGCACCTCGCCGAAGGCGCGCATCAGAAAGGTCCGGTAACGGGGATCATCCACCCGGTTGTCGTGCCCGTCATAGACCGCCTTCTCGGCCTGATCGTCCAGGTGGTCCGCCTCATCCAGCCAGACCAGCTCGCACGCCTGGCAGCGGTAATAGCCCTTGCCCGCCACCGGCAGGGGGTAGCTGTGGCGAGCCGAGCAGAGGGGGCAGCTGGCGCTTGATGACATGACGGATCCTCCTGGGTGACAGCCGCGCAGATTGCCTGCCCGCCGCCTTGCTGACAACTTTTTTTACTCCTTAAGGGTTTCTTAAGTTTGCCCTTTTACTCTCAAGCCATCCCAAGAGAAGGAGCCAACCATGACCATAGAGATCCAAGCCCCCTACAGATTGCTGCTGGCACAGTCCCCGCAGCAGGTCATGGCGCTGCAAGCCTATATCCAGGCCGCCTACACCCTCGAATTCAACGCCCGCATTCCCCATTTTCTGCCCTGTCTGCTCGGGCTCTACCGGGCCGATGGGGTGCTGGTCGGCGCCTGTGGCCTCAACCACGCCAGCACGGGGGAGCGTGAGCAGCCCCTCTATCTGGAGCAGTATCTGGAGCAGCCCATCGAGGCCGCCATCGAAACCCGCCTCGGGGTACGTCCGGCCCGCAGCCGCATCATCGAAGTGGGCAACCTCGCCTGCAGCGAGCCGGGCAATGCCCGCCTGATGTTTGCCGCCCTGTGCCGGTTGCTGTGTGACAACGCCCTCGACTACGTGGTGTTCACCGGCACCGCCAAGCTGCGTAACAGCTTTGCCCGGCTGCGCCTCAACCCGGTGGAGCTGGCCCCTGCCCAGGCCCATCAGGTGGGGGAAGACGCCAGTGCCTGGGGGGAATACTACCGCTGCCAGCCCAAGGTGATGGCCGGGGACATCAACCAGGGGCGCGAGGTGCTCGCCCAGAGCAGCCTGCTGCTCAACCTGCTGGGGCCCATGCCCATGCTTTTTAACCATGCCGGCCATGACAAGAGGTGCGCCCAATGAGCCTGTTCGACGCCATCGCCCGCCACGCCAGCCTGACGCCGCAACAACCGGCACTGCAAGGCAGCCAGGGAGAGCTGGATTACCAGACCCTGTGGCAACAGATCCAGCACCTGGCCGACCGCTTGCAGCAAGCCGGCATTCGCCGCCTGGCCCTGCAGCTCGACAACGGTCTGCCCTGGGCGCTGATCGATCTGGCCTGCACCCGGGCCGGGATAGTGGTCATTCCCGTGCCCCACTTCTTCAGCCCGGCCCAGCAGGCCTGGCTGCTGGAGAGCAGCGGGGCCGATGCCCTGGTGGGCCCCGAGCACGAGGGCTGGCAGGCCGCCGCCCCCCTCATCCTGATGACGGGCAGACCGGATGAGCAGGCGCAGCCCCTGTGGCGTCGCACCCCAACCAGCCTGCCCGAGCTGCCGGCGGGCACCGCCAAGATCACCTATACCTCGGGCACCACGGGCCAGCCCAAGGGGGTCTGCCTGTCCCTTGCCCAGATGACGGCGGTCTGCGAGTCCCTGGCCCTGCGGGTCGCGCCTGCCGGGGTCGAACAGCACCTGACCCTGCTGCCCCTGGCCACCCTGCTGGAGAATCTGACCGGCTTGTATGTGCCGCTGCTCACCGGCGCCTGCAGCCGCATCCCCTCCCTCGGCGAGCTCGGCTTCACCGGCTCCAGCACCCTCGACCCGGCCATGCTGGGCCAGGCCCTGGCACGCTGGCCCAGCCACAGCCTGGTGCTGGTGCCCGAGCTGCTGCGCCTGCTGCTGGCCCTGTGCGCCAATACCCCGGCCCTGGCCGAGCGGCTCAAGGGGCTGCGCTTCGTCGCCGTCGGTGGCGGCAAGGTCGCCCCCGATCTCATCCGCCATGCCCGCGCCTTGGGGCTCCCTGTCTATGAGGGCTATGGCCTGTCGGAATGCGGCTCTGTCGTGGCGCTCAATGGCCCGGACGCCGACCTGATGGGCAGCGTCGGCCGCCCCCTGCCCCACTGCCAGGTCACCCTGGCCGCCGATGGCGAAGTCATGGTGAGCGGCAGCGCCATGCTCGGATATCTGGGGGAAGAGAGCACCGCAGGCGAGCCTGCTGACCTGCAGATCGCCACCGGGGATCTGGGTCACCTGGACGCAGAGGGCTACCTGCACATCACGGGGCGCAAGAAGAACGTCCAGATCACCGCCTTTGGCCGCAACTTTTCGCCCGAATGGGTGGAAGCCCAGGCCCAGCTCTGTCCGGCCATCGCCCGCATGGTCATCTTCGGTGACGGCCAGCCCGCCAACGTCGCCCTGATCCAGCCGCTGCCGGGCAGCCAGTCCCAATTACCCGAGCAGATTGCCCGGCTCAACCAGCAACTGCCCGATTACGCCCGCATCCATCACTGGCTGCCGGTGGCGCTGGATCAGCACCCAGGCCTGCTGACGGCCAACGGCCGCCCCCGTCGCAACGAGATTTATCACCACTTTTCCCGGCAGATCGACCAATGCCTGACCCAAGGCCTCACAGGAGAGACCTCATGAGCTTCTACCAGACCCTGCAACACGCCACCGCCTGCGAGCGCGAGCACCTGTTCAATGCCCCCATCATCGAGGCCTGCCGCCGCGGCGACATCAGCCGGGAGACCTACCTCGCCTTCCTGGCAGAGGCTTACTACCACGTGCGCCACACGGTGCCGCTGCTGATGGCCACCGGCGGCAAGCTGGGACAGGCGTATGAGTGGGTGCGCGGCGCCATCCGGGAGTACATAGACGAGGAGTACGGTCATCAGGAGTGGATCCTGAACGACATCCGCGCCTGCGGCGGTGACGCCGAGGCGGTGCGCCACGGCCAGCCGGGTCTGCCCATCGAGCTGATGGTGGCCTTCCTCTACGACCAGATCCAGCGCGGCAACCCCATGGGCTTCTTCGGCATGGTGCAGGTGCTGGAAGGCACCAGCGTCGCCATCGCCCTGACGGTGGCGGACCAGCTCAAGAGCGGTCTGGGCCTGCCGCCCCAGGCGATGAGCTACCTGAGCTCCCACGGCGCCCTGGATCAGGAGCACCTCAAGTTCTTCGAGTCCCTGATGAACCGGGTGGAAGACCCGGCGGATCAGGCCGCCATCATTCATTCGGCCAAGGTGGTCTACCGCCTCTATGGCGACATGCTCCATCGGCTCACGGGATCCTGCCAATGAAGCTTGAAGGGAAACGCATACTGCTCACCGGCGCCAGTGGCGGCATAGGGGAAGCCCTGGCCCATGAACTGGCGGCCCAGGGGGCGCACCTGCTGCTGCACGGACGCCGGGCCAGCGCCCTGGAGCGCCTGCGCAAGGAGCTGCCTCATTCCGAACGCCACCAGACGGTGACCGCCGATCTCGGCTCGCCCCAGGAGCGGGCCAGGCTGTTGCAGCACCCGGCGCTGGAGCAGGGGCTGGATGTGCTCATCAACAGCGCTGGCTGCAACCAGTTTGCCTGGCTGGAAGACCAGAGCGGCGAGCAGGTGACGCGCCAGTTGCTGCTCAACATAGAGGCGCCCATCCAGCTCACCCGCGCCCTGCTGCCCCGGCTGCGCAAGCCCGCCGTCATCATGAACATAGGCTCCAGCCTCGGGGCCATCGGCTATGCCGGTTACAGCGTCTATTGCGCCAGCAAGTTCGCCCTGCGGGGCTTTAGCGAGTCTCTGGGGCGGGAATTGGAGGGCACCGGCATCAAGGTGCTGCACTTTGCCCCCCGCGCCACCCGCACTCACCTCAACTCCCAGGCGGCCTATGCCATGAATGCCGAGCTCGGCACCCGGACCGACAGCCCCCAGGACGTGGCCGAGGAGGCCGTCATCGCCCTGTGCAACGAGACGCGCCGCAACTGGCTCGGCTGGCCGGAGAAGCTGTTCGTGCGGCTCAATGCCCTGCTGCCCGCCCTGGTCGACAAGGCGCTGGCCAGACAACTGCCCATCATAGAACGTCATGCCCGCCACCCTGTCCCCCTGGCCACAGATCACGGGGACAACCCCGTCTGTGCCACGCACAAAAAGGAACATTGAGATGAAACACGCCACTTTCCGCCCCCGATTTGGTCACAGTCTCCTGCTGCTCGCCCTGGGAGGCACGTTGACAAGCAGCCTGGTTCAGGCCGCCGATGCCCTGCCCACCATTCAGCAGCAGTGGGCCCACTGTCAGTATCAAGAGACCGGCAAGGCCAAGGAGCGCTGCCTGGAGACCCTGAGCGCCCAGGCGGAGCAGGCGAGCGCCAAGGAGGCCTTTCGCACCGATCTGCTGATCTGGTCCGCCATCGTCAAGAGCACCTGGGCCGGCGCCAAGGGCGGCCTCGGGGCCCTCAGTCTGGTGAAGGAGGCCAAGGCCAAGCTGGAGATCGCCATCAAGCAGGATCCCAAGGCACTGGAGGGCTCCGCCTATACCAGTCTGGGCTCCCTCTACTACCAGGTGCCGGGCTGGCCGGTGGGGTTTGGTGACGACGACAAGGCCGAGCAGTTGCTCAAGCAGGCGCTCGCCATCAACCCCACCGGCATCGACCCCAACTTCTTCTACGGCGACTTCCTGCTGGATCAGGGGGACAAGGCCCAGGCGAAGCGCTATCTGGACAAGGCCCTGGCCGCCCCGGCCCGCCCTGGCCGCGAGCTGGCGGACGAGGGGCGCAGGGCGGAAATTCGCGAGCGTCTCGCCAAGCTATAAACACAAGCAGATCAGTGCGCTATTTCAACTCTGCCCACCGGCTTGCATACTGGTGGGCAGCATCGTTTGAGGGAGAGAAGAATGCGAGTCCTGTTGGTGGAAGATGATGTGATGCTGGGAGACGGCATGGTGGATGCCCTGCGCGGCAGCGGTTACACAGTGGACTGGCTGCAGCAGGGGTTGCCCGCCCTGTCGGCGCTCAAGAGCGAGGAGTTCGCCGCCCTCATCCTGGATCTCAATCTGCCGGACATCGACGGCATCAGCCTGCTGCGCAAGCTGCGCCGGGAGGGACAGACCCTGCCGGTGCTCATCCTCACCGCCCGGGATGCCCTGGACGATCGGGTGCTGGGGCTGGATGCGGGCTCCGATGACTACATGGTCAAGCCCTTCGCCCTGCAGGAGCTCAACGCCCGGCTGCGCGCCCTGGTGCGCCGCAGCAAGGGCCAGGCCCAGGCGGTGCTGGAGTATGGCGACATCCTCATCTACCCCGAATCCCAGCAGGTCACCTATCGGGGCGAGCCGGTCAGGCTCACCCCCCACGAGTACAAGCTGCTGCAGGAGCTCATCAGCCAGAGCGGCCGGGTGCTGAGCCGCGATCAGCTGCAACAGAGCCTCTATGGCTGGGACGAGGGGGCCGAGAGCAACGCGGTGGAGGTGCACATTCACCACCTGCGCAAGAAGTTCTTCCCCGAGCTCATCCGCAACATCCGCGGTGTCGGCTACATAGTGCCGCAGCCAGATACCCAGGGCAGCAGAGGGATGCCCGCCCGATGAGTCGCGTTCGCTCCATCCGCCGCTTCCTGCTCACCGGCATCCTGACCCTGGTCGGCGTCAGCCTGGCCGTCAGCGCCCTCATCGGTTATCTGGAGGCGAGCCACGAGATGGAGGAGCTGTTCGATGCCCGGCTCGCCCAGTCGTCCCGCATCACCAACCAGCTGCTGGCCAACTACCTCAAGCAGAGCAAGACACTGCCCGCCGATGGCGCCCTCTACCAGGACTGGACCCGGCAAAACCCCGGCAGCCACCCCGAGGAGCGGGGGCTCAATCTCGGTGGCGAGGACAGGGAGCTGACCCCCTACGGCCATGAATTTGAACGCAATCTCACCTTCCAGCTGGCCGATGGCGAGGGCCGGCTGCTGCTGCGCTCCCCCAGCGCGCCGCCCCGGCTGCTCGGCAAGCTGACCATCGGCTTTGATACGGTGCGCCGAGATGGCCATGACTGGCGCACCTTCACCCTCTACAACCAGGATGAGCAGACCTGGCTCATCGTCGCGGAGCGGGATGACGAGCGAGGGGAGCTGGCCAGCAAGATGGCCACCCTCACCATGCTGCCGCTCTTCATCACCCTGCCCTTCCTGCTCGGCCTGCTGTGGTGGCTGGTGACCCGCGGCCTGGCACCGCTGCGCCAGCTGACCCAGGCCATCGGCGAGCGCCACCCCGCCAACCTGAGCCCCCTCAATCTCGCCATCAAGGCCGAGGAGCTGACGCCCCTGGTGGGGGAGATCAACCGGCTGATGCACGCCCTGGCCGATACCCTGGAGCGGGAGAAACAGTTCACCAACGAGGCGGCCCACGAGCTGCGCACCCCGCTGGCGGTGCTGAGGATCCACAGCGAGAATGCCATGGCGGCAGCAGATGAAACGAGTCGACGCCAGTCCCTGGGCAAGATGCTGCTGGCCCTCGATCGCAGCGACCGCCTGCTGCGCCAGCTGCTGACCCAGGCCCGCATCGACAACCAGCAGGATCCCGTGCTGGAGCGCGTCGATCTGGGTCAGTTGCTGCAAGGCTGCCTCGCCGCCCTCACCCCCCTGGCACTGAACAAGGAGCAGCAGATCTCCCTCGAGCGCAGCGGCCGGGTACAGGTCATGGGTCAGCCCACCCTGCTGGAGCTGATGTTTGGCAACCTCATCGACAATGCGCTGCGCTACACCCCGGCCGGAGGCGTGATAGAGGTCGCCGTCGAGCCGTCGGGCAACCGGGTGCGGGTGACGGTCAGCGACAATGGCCCCGGCATCCCCGCCGAGGCGATGGCGCGCCTGTGCGAGCGCTTCTTTCGGGTCAATCCCCAGCAGGGGGATGGCGTGGGTCTGGGCATGGCCATAGTGCGCCGCATTGCCGAGCTGCACGGCGCGGACATGAACATCCGCAACCGGCCCGAAGGGGGGCTGGAGGTGAGCCTGCTGCTGCCCGCGCCGCCGACCTGATCGGGGCACCATGGACGACAAAACGCGGGGGCCAAGGCCCCCGCGCGCGACTCATGCCCCCAGGGAGGGTTCCCTAACCGCAGCTGGGCTGTACCGTGAAGGTGCGGGCGGAGTCCACCGGCCCCAGCTCCGCCAGCAGGCGGCGCCCGAGCAGCACGGGATAGAGCATGTCGCTGCGATCCCGCAGGGTGAACCACTCCTTGTAGACCTTGTCACCGACGCAAACGGACAGGGTCACCGTCGGGCGCTGCTCCATGCCACCGGCGCCGCGCACCGTCACGCTGCGCTCCACCGGCCGCTCCAGAGTCTGGCGCACCACCTTGTCGGTGTCGGCATCGGTCAGCTCCAGGGTGAAGCGCACCCAGGGCTTGCCGTCACGCTTGAAGTGGTGCAGATCCCGCGCATCCATCGAAGAGGTGAGGGCGCCGGTATCGAGTTTCATCTTGACCGCCACGGCGCCGGGCATGATCAATCCCTTCTCGATCCAGCCATAGACGGTAGGGGACGCCGCCATCCCGGGCAGGGAGAGGCAGGTCAGTAGCAGCAAGGTCATGGTTCGCAATGCAAGCACGTTTACTCCTGAGCAAGGCAGGGCCGACGCTGACCCCAGCGGTCAAGAGTGGGGATGGAACGGCCAGCTGTCAACCGGCGAGAGGCGACGTCCTGGGCAGGATGGCGCCCCTCGCGCCGCCCGCGTCAGGATCCGGGCCGGGGACGAAAAAAGAGACTCATAGGGGGAGATTTCTGGCTGGCGCCAAGGGGGGCAGAGCCGGGGAACAAGAGCCTGGGCTGCGCTCAGGTTGTGACGCCAAAGGCTACCACAGCGCAGCGTGAATTATCAGTCTTGTTCTGGCGGGATTTCTGGCTAGACTGTTGTAAACCGGAGGCCTCGAAAACCTGCGGTTTTTTTGCGCCTGCCGAAAAGTTGCCACTGCAAAGTGACGTTCAAACAAGGCTCAATAAGGAATTTGCAATGCGTATCGAAGAAGACCTGAAGCTCGGTTTCAAGGATGTGCTGTTTCGCCCCAAGCGCTCTACCCTCAAGAGCCGCGCCCAGGTCAGCCTGACCCGTCAGTTCACCTTCAAGCACACCCAAACCCAGTGGCAGGGCACCCCCATCATCGCCGCCAACATGGATACCGTCGGCAGCTTCGCCATGGCCAAAACCCTGGCCGGCTTCGAGATGATGACCGCAGTGCACAAGCACTACAGCCTCGCCCAGTGGCAAACTTTCGTCAGCGACACCGACCCGGCCCTGCTCGGCCATGTGATGGTCTCCACCGGCACCTCCGAGGAGGACTTCACCAAGACCCGCCAGATCCTCGCCATGTCAGAGGCCCTGCGCTTCATCTGCGTGGATGTGGCCAACGGCTACTCCCAGCACTTCGTCGAGTTCCTGCGCAAAATTCGTGAGGCCTGCCCGAACCACGTCATCCTGGCGGGCAACGTGGTCACCGGCGAGATGGTGGAGGAGCTGATCCTCTCCGGCGCCGACATCGTCAAGGTGGGCATAGGCCCGGGTTCGGTCTGCACCACAAGGGTCAAGACCGGCGTCGGCTACCCCCAGCTCTCCGCCATCATAGAGTGCGCCGATGCGGCCCACGGTCTGGGCGGCCAGATCGTCGGTGACGGCGGCTGCACCTGCCCGGGCGACGTGGCCAAGGCGTTTGGCGGCGGCGCCGACTTCGTGATGCTGGGCGGCATGCTGGCGGCCCACGAGGAGTGCGGCGGCGAGGTGGTGGACGTCGATGGTGCCCCCTTCATGAAGTTCTACGGCATGAGCTCGTCGAGCGCCATGGACAAGCACGCCGGCGGAGTCGCCGATTATCGCGCCTCCGAGGGCAAAACCGTGCTGCTGCCCTATCGCGGCCCGGTGGAGAACACGGTGCGCGACATCCTCGGCGGCGTGCGCTCCACCTGCACTTACGTCGGTGCCAGCCAGTTGAAAGAACTCACCAAACGCACCACCTTCATCCGGGTACGCGAGCAGGAGAACAATGTCTACGGCAAGGAGTAAGCCAGCTCCCGTTGTGTTCGCTCCACCTGCATCCATGTGGTCGGTGCCAGCCAACTCAAGGAGCTGACCAAGCGCACCACCTTTATCTGGGTGCGCGAGCAGGAGAACAACGTCTACGGCAAGGAGTAAGCCAGCTCCCGTTGTGTTCGCTCCACCTGCATCCATGTGGTCGGTGCCAGCCAACTCAAGGAGCTGACCAAGCGCACCACCTTTATCCGGGTGCGCGAGCAGGAGAACAACGTCTACGGCAAGGAGTAAGCCAGCTCCCGTTGTGTTCGCTCCACCTGCATCCATGTGGTCAGTGCCAGCCAGCTCAAGGATCTGACCAAACGCACCACCTTCATCCGGGTGCGCGAGCAGGAGAACAGTGTCTACGGCAAGGAGTAACCTGTCGCAGACCCTGTCACGCGCTGACGGTTAGAAGCCAATCCACCGGTGTGCTACCCTGCGCACCGGTTTTTTGCATCTGGAACCCCGAGCCATGACCAGCCCCCTGCCCCCATTCGACTGGGACATCTTCTGCACCGTGGTGGACAACTTCGGCGACATCGGCGTCACCTGGCGGCTGGCCCGCCAGCTGAAGCAGGAGGGGCATGGACAGGTGCGGCTCTGGGTGGACGATCTGGCCAGCTTCGCCCGCATCTGCCCGGGGCTGGATCCCGCACAAGATGGCCAGTGGGTCGACGACATCTATGTCCAGCACTGGCACGATCGCCTCCCCGCCGACATGACCCCGGCCAGGGTGGTGATCGAGGCGTTTGCCTGCGAGCTGCCCGCCCCCTTTATCGCGTGCATGGCCGAGCAGACCACGCCCCCCTGCTGGATCAACCTGGAGTACCTCTGTGCCGAAGCCTGGGTCGAGGATTGCCACGGCCTCGCCTCCCCCCGGCGGGTCGGCAGCAAGCGCCTCGACAAGTACTTCTTCTTCCCGGGCTTCACGGCCAAAACCGGTGGTCTGCTGTGCGAGCGCGGCCTCATCGCCGAGCGAGATCGCTGGCAGCAGGACGAGGCGGGGCTTGCCGCCTACTGGGCGAGCCTCGGCCTGCCGCCGAAGGAGGAGAGCGAGCTGAGGATCAGCCTGTTTGCCTACGAGAGCGAGGCGATCCGCTCTCTGGTGATCGACTGGCAGGCCAGCCCCATCCCCATCACCCTGCTGCTGCCCCTGGGGCGCGCCGTGCCGGATGTGCTGCGAGGCCTGGGCCTGGAGGGAGAGAGGGTGCAACCCGGGGATCTGCTGCGCGCCGGCAGCCTCGCCGTCAAGCTGCTGCCGATGACCAGTCAGGCAGGCTACGACCGCCTGCTGTGGAGCTGCGACCTCAATCTGGTGCGCGGCGAAGACTCCTTCGTGCGGGCCCAGTGGGCGGCAAGGCCCTTCCTGTGGCACATCTATCCCCAGGAAGAACAGGCCCACATGGTCAAGCTCGACAGCTTCCTCGACCACTACCTGGCCGGCCTGCCCCAGGAGACGGCCAGCTGGCTGCGGGCCTTCAATCACGCCCTCAACCAGGGGGAGAATACCCGCGAGCTCTGGGGGCAATGGCCCCGTCACTGCGCGGGTTGGCGCCAATATGGGCGAGACTGGTCACATAAGCTGCACCGGGATGGGGATCTCGTCACACGATTGGTGAAATTTCTGGAAAGCCGTATATAATCTGGCAGTTTTTTATTCGTCCGTTTCACGAACAGGAATTTTGACATGAAAACCGCACAGGAAATCCGCGCTGGTAACGTAGTCATGATCGGCACCGAGCCGATGGTGGTGCAGAAGGCTGAGTTCAACAAATCCGGCCGTAACTCCGCCGTGGTCAAGATGAAGCTGAAAGGCCTGCTGAACGGCAGCGCCACCGAGACCGTCTTCAAGGCTGACGACAAGCTGGAAGTGGTTCAACTGGAGCGTAAAGAGTGCACCTACTCCTACTTCTCCGATCCCCTGTATGTCTTCATGGACACCGAGTACAACCAGTACGACGTCGAGAAGGACAACCTGGGTGACGTGCTGAACTACCTGGTAGACGGCATGGAAGACATCTGCGAAGTGACTTTCTACAACGAGAAAGCCATCTCCGTCGAGCTGCCGACCACTATCGTGCGCGAAATCGAGTACACCGAGCCGGCCGCCCGTGGCGACACCTCAGGTAAAGTGACCAAGCCTGCCCGCCTGAAAGGCACTGGCTACGAGCTGGCCGTTGCCGCCTTCGTCGAGATCGGTGACAAGATCGAGATCGACAGCCGCACCGGTGAATTCAAGCGTCGTCTCTCCTGATAGACTCTTGAACGATGAGCCAATGGCCTGATGCGGATCGATCCAGGATCCAGTAGCCATTGTCCCTGATGTGCAAAGATCCGAAACCTTTGATTGGGTTTCGGATTTTTTTATATCCGCCCGGCGGGCACCCTATCCCCCGCCCCTTCTCCCCTCTCCCTCAGATCTCATCGCAAGTTCACCCAAGCGATCTCTCGCCCCCGGGGACAAGAGGGCGCACCGTTCAAGGTCCCCCGGCATCCCATCCCTGCCGGGCATTGAACTTGGCGGCGATGCGCCATGCCTCCTCATGCGGAGTGGGATGAGGCCGACACCGGGCCCAGTGCGCGCCAGCATGACCAGGAAACCAGAGGAGAAAAGCAAGGCTGCACTGATATGGAGTGCGGGATGCTCAACCCGCTCATATTCCCCTATATCAATCCGGTCTGACGAAGATGATGGCTTGAAATATACCTTGTACAATATATTTCGGCATATTAAGGCGGCAACATGGATATTTATCCTTTATGGGGATGGATAGTAAACTATATCAATCAGTACGTAACAGCGTGTCCCCGCCATTTTAATAGACTGCCATTGAATAAATAAGGCCATCTGAAAAAGACGTAATGCAAATATACCTCACCACATAAAATCATTAATGACCGATAGCTGGTGACACGCAATTTGACATCAGGACACCCATGGGAAAATACGCATAAACAAATGATTTTATTGAGCATCACTCCATTTGCGTTTGCAGTCCTTCTACCGAGGCAGCAAAGGGGTAGCGCGGGGTGTTATTTAAAATATCCAGTACTGGCGCTGAACGAGAGATAAAAAACATTTGTGATCCAGATCGATAAATAACAGTGGCCTATCATATAGATCCTTTATTTGTGACCTGGGGCGGGAGAGGGCCATGCCCTTCACCTCCATTTTTGATACTTTTATCCATAGCGAGTAACAAAAGGGTTTCTATTATGGATAAGATATTTCAGATACAGGGCGCCGTCATCACGGCGATCGAGGGACAAGTCAATCTGATAGTCGATGGGACAGAGGTGCCATTGGATGTTGGCATGACATTGCCAGAATACGGCCAACTGACCACAGGGGAGAATGGGCGATTGGGTCTCTCCCTCGAAGAGGGTCACACCCAGGAGATCCCCCCCCTTCAGACTCTGACTCTACAAGATGGTGCCGAAACTGCTCTGGACGATGAGATCTCGGCACTTCAGCAGTCGATCGTCGACGGCGCGGATCCGACCCAGATATTCGAAGCAACGGCGGCCGGGGAAGAGATGGCGGACGACGGTGCCGACGGTACATCGAACGGCGGTTATATCAATCTGATGCGTGATGGCGCCGCAACCCTGGCAGAAGCCGGGTTTGATACGGCTTACGCGAGCGCCGCCGAGGAGGAGAGGCCAGAGTGGCTGGGCTATCAGGATAGCCTGGACGGAGGGGAGGATCCCGAGCCCGATTTCGCCTCCCCCACCATTGGCAGTGTCACCCATACCGTTTATGAGGCCGCGCTGGCGGGGGGGAGTGCGCATCAACCTGAGGGCGCAGCCACACGTGGTGCCTTTAGCGTCGATCTCCATGGCCTGGGGGGCGAGGTACAGATCCTGGATCAGCGCTTCACCCTGGATGCGGGCGGCAATGCCATCCTGCCAGAGGGAGGGGTTCATATCGAGACGGGGGCCGGTGTCTTGCATATCACCGCCATTCGCGATGGCGTTTTTACCTAC
This sequence comes from Aeromonas sobria, assembly GCF_050266975.1. Classification (GTDB taxonomy): domain Bacteria; phylum Pseudomonadota; class Gammaproteobacteria; order Enterobacterales; family Aeromonadaceae; genus Aeromonas; species Aeromonas sobria_B. The sequence continues at coordinate 567 of NZ_JBKISU010000032.1, read as the reverse complement.
TCATACCAACTCAACGAAGCCCAGAGCCATGCCCCCGGCGAGGGTAACAACACCCTGCTAGAAGCGATCCCACTGACCGTCACCGACAGCCGTGGCGAGTCCGCCAGCGGCAGCCTGGACGTCACCATAGTCGATGACGTGCCGAGCGTAGGTGTCATTGGTTCTGATGACTCGGTAGATTCGGGTACCTCATACGCCGAGGGCAGTTGGAGCCACAGTTTCGGTGCCGACCTGCCGGAGGTGGCGAGCATCACCATCAACGGTGAGACGCTGACGTTGGCGCCGGGGACATCACTGGCGATACGTGGGCAATACGGCACGCTGACGGTGCACGCTGACGGCCGCTACGACTACCAGGCCAACCCGAATGCCAGTGGCACCGAGGAGTTCACCTTCTCCATTACCGACACGGATGGCGATAGCGACGAGGCGACGCTGACGGTGACCGTGGTCGACTCGACGGTGAAGCCAGAGGGCATGACGTTTGAGACCCACGACCATGAGGTGGGGAGCAGCGGCGAGTCGGTGCAGGTACTGGCGCTGGCGGAAGGGGTGATCCTGACTCAG
>NZ_JBKISU010000031.1:0-60160 GCF_050266975.1 Aeromonas sobria | reverse complement strand
TATTGCGGGCGTGAAGGAAGTCGAGAGCCTGTTCGATACGCATAAAAAATCCGAAACCAAATCAACAGGTTTCGGATTTTTACACATCAGGAGGATCGGTCAATGGATCCTTAACTGATCGGCATTATACCCGAGGGTAACCCTTTTTGCAGGTCGGGGCCTGGCTTCAGAGGGTCTCGCCGTTGCTGGCGATCACCGCCTTGTACCAATGGAAGCTCTTCTTCTTGCTGCGGGCCTGGCTGCCGCTGCCATCGTCGTGCTTGTCCACATAGATGAAGCCGTAGCGTTTGCGATACTCCCCCGTGGTGAAGGAGACGCAATCGATGCAGCCCCAGGGGGTGTAACCCATCAGCTCGACCCCATCCTCGATGACGGCTTTTTTCATCTGCTCTATGTGGGATCTGAGGTAGTCGATGCGATAGTCATCCTGCACCTCGCCCTGATCCCCCGGCTTATCCAGGGCGCCGAAGCCGTTCTCGACAATGAACAGGGGCTTGTTGTAGCGCTCATAGAGGATGTTCAGGCTGTAGCGCAGGCCGACCGGATCTATCTGCCAGCCCCAGTCGGAGGCCTTGACGTGGGGGTTGGGCACGCTGCCCTCAAAGCCCGAGAGGGCGTTGCCGCTGCCCTGATGATGGGCACGCACCGCGTTGCTCATGTAGTAGCTCAGGCCGATGTAGTCGACGCAGCCCTCCCGCAGTATCTGCTCGTCGCCGGGTTCCATCACTATCTGGTAACCCTTGCGTTCCCACTCCTTTCGGATGTAGGCGGGGTAGGCGCCGCGCACGTGGACGTCGCTGAACAGGAAGCGCTCGCGCATCGCCTCCTGGGCGTACATGACGTCATCCGGGTGGCAGGAGTAGGGGTAGAGGGGCACCATGGCGATCATGCAGCCGATCTGGAAATCGGGGTTGATCTCGTGGCCCAGCTTGACCACCTGGGCACTGGCCACGAACTGGTGGTGCAGTACCTGGTACATGCACTCCTCCGGGTTCGGCTCCTGGGTATAGACGACGCCGGAGCAGCAGTAGCCGAACAGGGGGGAGCGCCAGTTGCGCTGGTTGTTGATCTCGTTGAAGGTCATCCAGTATTTGACCTTGTGGCGGTAGCGGCGCATCACCACCTCGCTAAAGCGCACGAAGCATTCGACCAGCTTGCGATGCTTCCAGCCGCCGTACTCCTTGACCAGGTGCCAGGGCATCTCGAAGTGGGACAGGGTGATGACGGGCGCTATGCCGTGTTTGAGCAGCTCGTCGAACAGGTCGTCATAAAATTGCAGACCCTGCTCGTTGGGGGTGAGCTCGTCCCCCTTGGGGAAGATGCGCGACCAGGCGATGGAGGTACGGAAACATTTGAAGCCCATTTCGGCCAGCAGAGCCACATCCTGGGGGTAGTGGTGATAGAAATCCACCGCCTCGTGGTTGCCGTAGTGGTGGCCGGGCAGTATGCCGTCCGTGATGATACGGTCGACGCCGTGGGCGCCGCTGGTCAGCACGTCCACTATGCTGGGACCCTTGCCACCCTGATCCCAGGCGCCTTCCACCTGATGGGCCGCGACCGCGCCCCCCCACAGAAACTCTTTCGGTAACCCTTGCCGTGTCATTGGTTGCTCTCCTCAAAGGCGCCAATATGGCGTCGTCTGGCCATCCCTCGCCGCGAGATACCGGGACGGGCCCGGGCTGGGGACGAGGTGCGATGGCAAGAGGTTAGCAAAGCAAATACGAAAGTCACGATATAACGAAACAGGTGTTTCGTGACCTGTTACACCGAAAAAACAGCCTGTTTTCAGGGGGCGGAATGGGCCGTCAAACGCCTGCCGATGGCCTCGAGAATATACAGGACCGGCACCTGGGTCGTTATATCGTGCTGCTGGCCAATCAATAACTGCGGCATATGGTAGGAGAGATTGAAATCGGCAATCTTGGCCAGGGAACAGGTCTCGCTATTGGTGATGCTGATGAGTTTGCATTTATGAAAACTGAAATTTTGCGCCAGCTTTAAAATATCCGGCGTTTCCCCCGAGACAGAAAGAATAATGGCGACCGCATTGTTGAAGGTGTCCGTGCTGATGGGGTAATAGGGATCGTCGATATGGTTGCTGAATTTGCCGACGTTGGAGAAGAAACGGGCCCCGTATTTGCCGAGGGAGCCCGAGGTGCCCGCCCCGACGAACAAGACCCGGTCGGCCTGTGCGACCAGGGCGGCAGCCTGGTCGACCAGGGTCTCGAATTCGGGATTGTTGATGCTCTTGAAGAAGCTCATCAGCTCGTTGACCCCGAAGCGGGCGACCGATTGGGCTTCCTGCTCCAGGGAGAGCTTGAAGCGGATCCGAAACTCGGAGAAACCCTCGCAGCCCAGCTTCTTGCAAAAGCGCAGCACCGTGGTGGTCGAGACCCCGGCCGCCTCTGCCAGCTCGCGGATCCGCATGAAGGGGACCTGCTCTCTGTGCTTGATGACATAGTGGTAGACCATCAGCTCCAGCTCGTTGAAGGTGGAGAGGGAGAGGTGATTGAACATGATGGATGCCGCTCGCTGGGGTGTCGGAAGGGGGCATGATGGCAATCATGCCCCCCCTTGTAAATTGGAACCTGGGGAGGATGGCTTGATCATTTCAATTACTCTTGTATAGTTGAAATCATGAAGTGATTGGAGAGGTTCCAAATGAACAAAGAGATCGCCACCAAGGTATTCGAGTCCCTTGCATCCGGCATTCGCCTCGATGTGTGGCGCCTGCTGGTCAAGGCCGGACTGGAAGGCCAGGTCGCCGGCCAGCTGGCCAGCGAGTTGGACCTAGCCCCCAACACCCTCTCGTTTCATCTGAAGGCCATGCTGCACGCGGGCCTGCTCTCGGTGGAGCAGGAGGGACGCTTCTTGCGCTACCGCGCCAACATCCCCCTGATGCTGGGCCTTATCGGCTACCTCACCGAGGAGTGCTGCGCCGGTCATCCGGAGGCCTGCGGTCTGGCTGAGAGCCGTCCCCAGGCAGCCAACAGCCAGTCGCACGCCTCCTGTTGCGACGAGCCGCGCTGACCCTGCCCGGTATCACCGCGTGCTGAGTCCCACTTTTACCCCCATCCTGACGAGACATGGAGTCGTTTTAACATGCACCCCTTTGACATCCTGAACCTGGACAATGGCGCCCGCCTTGTCTTCACCCCCTGCCCCGGCACCAGGGAGGCTTCCCTGCAAGCGTCCCTCAAGACATTGCAAGCCGCTGGGGCAGATGCGGTAGTCACCATGATGCCCGATGCCGAGCTTAGCGAATTCAAGGCCGATAGCTTGCCCGCCGAGTGCGAGGCGTTGGGGCTGGCCTGGTACCAGCTGCCGGTGGAGGATGATTGCGCCCCCGAGGCGCCCTTTGCCGCCGCCTTTGCCAGCCACAAGACGGCGCTGCTGGCGCGACTGGCGGCGGGCCAGACCCTGGCCATTCATTGCCGTGGCGGCTCGGGTCGTACCGGGCTGATGGCAGCCATCTTGCTGCTGGAGGCGGGCTATGCCCCCGCCAGGGTCAAGTCGCTGGTGCAAGGGCTGCGTCCCAAGGCGCTGACATTGGCGCCCCACGTCGACTACCTCAACAGCCACTATTCATTCGCCGATTAAGGAAAACAGCATGACCATCAAAGTGGGTATCAACGGCTTTGGCCGCATGGGCCGTCTCTCCTTTCGCGCCGCCTTCGACTGGGCGGATGTGGAGTTTGTGCGCATCAATGACCCGGCTGGCGATGCCGCCTCCCTGGCACACCTCATCACCTTCGATTCGGTCCATGGCCGCTGGCATCATGAAGCGAGCGCCGAGGGGGACCAGATGGTGATAGGCAACCATCGCATCCTCTGCACTCGCAACAAGGAGATCGGTCAGACCGACTGGTCCGGTTGTGATGTGGTGATCGAGGCTTCCGGCAAGATGAAAACCAAGGCCCTGCTCAATGCCTATCTGGCGCAAGGGGTGAAGCGTGTTGTGGTGACAGCTCCGGTCAAGGAGGAGGGGGTGCTCAACGTAGTGATGGGGGTCAACCACCAGCTCTACGACAAGGCGCAGCACCCCATAGTGACGGCGGCGTCTTGCACCACCAACTGCCTGGCGCCCGTGGTGAAGGTGATCCACGAGCGGCTCGGCATCAGGCACGGCTCCATGACCACCATTCACGACATCACCAACACCCAGACCATACTGGATGCCCCCCATGCCGATCTGCGCCGTGCCCGCGCCTGCGGTCTGAGCCTGATCCCCACCACCACGGGGTCTGCCACCGCCATCACCCACATCTTCCCCGAGCTCAAGGGCAAGCTGAACGGTCATGCGGTGCGGGTACCGCTGGCCAACGCCTCCCTCACCGACTGCGTGTTCGAGGTCAATCGCCCCACCACCGAAGCCGAGGTCAATGGCCTGCTCAAGGCCGCCGCCATGAGTGAGCTCGAGGGGATCATGGGCTATGAAGAGCGCCCCCTGGTGTCGGTGGATTACAAGACGGATCCGCGCTCCTGCACCATAGATGCGCTCTCCACCATGGTAGTCAACGACACCCAGGTGAAGATCTACGCCTGGTATGACAACGAGTGGGGCTATGCCAACCGCACCGCCGAGCTGATGCGCATGGTCGGTCAGATGGACAAGGCGCAAGGATAACCCGCCATGGCACTGACCCGACTCTCCCCTGAGATCCGCCAGTATCTGCTGGTGACCGGCAACTACTGGGCCTTTACCCTGACCGACGGCGCCCTGCGTATGCTGGTGGTGCTCTACTTCCACGGGCTGGGTTACAGCCCGCTGGCCATCGCCTCCCTGTTTCTCTTTTACGAGATCTTCGGGGTGGTGACCAATCTGGTGGGGGGCTGGCTCGGGGCTCGCCTCGGGCTCAACCGCACCATGAACATCGGCCTCGCCCTCCAGGTGCTGGCGCTCGGCATGCTGCTGGTGCCGCCGCTCTGGCTGACGGTGCCCTGGGTGATGGGGGCGCAGGCGCTCTCGGGAGTAGCCAAAGACCTCAACAAGATGAGCGCCAAGGGCGCCATCAAGTCGCTGGTGCCGGGAGAGGCCCAGGGTCAGCTCTACCAGTGGGTGGCCCTCCTGACCGGCTCGAAGAATGCCTTGAAAGGGATGGGCTTTTTCCTCGGCGGCGCCCTGTTGACCCTGCTCGGGTTTCAGGGGACCGTGCTGGTCATGGCGCTGGCGTTGGCGCTGGTGTGGTGCGTCAGCGTGCTGACCCTGAAACGGGATCTCGGCAAAGCCAAGAACAAGCCCAAGTTCAGGGAGATCTTCTCCAAGAGCCGGGCCATCAACACCCTGTCGGCGGCCCGCCTCTTCCTGTTTGGTGCCCGGGATGTCTGGTTCGTGGTGGCGCTGCCTGTGTATCTCGCCTCCAGCTTTGGCTGGGACCACTGGTATGTGGGGGGATTCCTGGCGCTCTGGATCATTGCCTACGGCGTGGTTCAGACCCAGGCGCCCCGCTTTACCGGCAAGCGGGAGGGGCGGGTACCCGATGGCAAGGCGGCCATGGGCTGGGCCCTGGTGCTGGCCCTGATCCCGGCCCTGATCGCCCTGGCGCTGCATTTCGATCTGCATCCGGCCATCAGCCTGGTGGGCGGGCTGATGGTGTTTGGCGCTCTGTTTGCCATCAACTCCTCCCTGCACAGCTACCTGATTGTCAGTTATGCCGGCTCTGACGGGGTATCGCTGGATGTGGGCTTCTACTACATGGCCAATGCCCTGGGGCGCCTGCTCGGCACCCTGCTCTCCGGGCTGGTGTTCCAGCTCTATGGTCTCGAGGCCTGCCTCTGGATCTCCACCCTCTTTATTCTGTTGGCGGCGCTCATTTCAATCGGTTTGCCCCGCCATCAGCCGCCCGTTTCATCCAATCCTCATGGAGTCTCGTGATGAGTACTACAGCCTGCTGCGATCTGCCCGTCAGCAAAAAAATGAGTTTTCTCGACCGCAATCTCACCCTCTGGATCTTCGTCGCCATGGCCATCGGGGTGGGCATTGGTTACCTGTTCCCCCAGGTGGCCCAGTGGAATGAGGCGATGTCGGTCGGCACCACCAATGTGCCGCTCGCCATAGGCCTCATCCTGATGATGTACCCGCCGCTCGCCAAGGTGAACTACGCAACCATGGGCACCATGACCCGCGACCGTAAGGCAATTACCCTCTCCTTGGTGATGAACTGGCTGGTGGGCCCCATTCTGATGTTCGTCATCGCCCTGGTGTTCTTGCATGACGAGCCTGGCTACATGGTGGGCCTCATCCTGATCGGCCTGGCGCGCTGCATCGCCATGGTGCTGGTGTGGAACGATCTTGGTGGCGGCAGCAAGGAGTACGGTGCGGGCCTGGTGGCCCTCAACAGCGGTTTCCAGATCCTCACCTACAGCTTCATGGCCTGGCTGTTCATTACCGTACTGCCGCCGCTGTTTGGCCTGCAGGGCTTCGCGGTGGACATCACCATGCTGGATATTGCCGAGAGCGTGCTCATCTATCTCGGCATTCCCTTCCTGGCAGGTTTCCTGAGCCGCCATTACCTGATCAAGGCCAAGGGGGAGAAGTGGTACAGCGAGCGCTTCATCCCGGCTATTTCACCCATCACTCTGATCGCCCTGCTGGCCACCATAGTGCTGATGTTCAGCCTCAAGGGGGAGATGATCGTCGAGCTGCCCATGGATGTGCTGCGGGTCGCCGTGCCCCTGGTGATCTACTTTGTGCTGATGTTCTTCACCAGCTTCCTGGTGGGCAAGAAGCTGGGCATTCCCTATGACAAGAACGCCTCCATCGCCTTTACCGCCACCGGCAATAACTTCGAGCTGGCCATTGCGGTCTCCATCGCCGTGTTTGGCTTGAGCTCGGATCAGGCCTTCGCCGGCGTGATAGGCCCGCTGGTGGAGGTGCCCGTGCTGATCGCCCTGGTCAACGTGGCCCTGCGCATGAAGGGCCACTATGGCAAAGCGGAGGTCCAGGCATGAGTGACCCCAAGATCACCATCTACCACAACCCGGCGTGTGGCACCTCACGCAATACGCTGGCACTTATCCGCAATTCAGGGGTTGAGCCGACCGTTATCCACTATCTGGAGACACCGCCGAGCCGCGAGACCCTGATCGCCCTGATTGCCGCCATGGGGATGCCGGCGCGCGGGTTGCTGCGCACGAATGTGCCGCCTTTTGAGGCGCTGGGGCTGGCGGAGGAGAAGTTCAGCGATGATGAGTTGATCGACGCCATGCTGGCTCATCCCATCCTGATCAATCGTCCCATAGTGGTCACCCCGCTTGGCACCCGGCTGTGCCGTCCGTCAGAGGTGGTGCTGGATATTTTGCCGAGCCCCCAGCAAGGGGCCTTCAGCAAGGAAGACGGGGAGCGGGTGGTGGATGCACAAGGAAAACGTATCAAGTGACCGGGCCAACGGGCGCGCCACCTTGCCTGATGACGGCGTGGCAGCAGCACGAACATGAGATCTATGGGTGGCTGCTCAAGCAATCTGGCAGCCCGATGGATGCCGATGATCTGCTGCAAGAGACCTTCTTGCGGGCGATCCGCCAGCAGGGGAAATTCTGCGCCATCGAGAATGCCAGGGCTTGGCTGTTTGACGTCGCCAGACATCTGGTGATTGATAGAAGCCGCAGGCAACGCCCTCTGCTGCAACTTCCTGACGGGTTGGTCATGCAGCAGAGTGAGCCTGATGCGGTGGATTCGCTGGCTGGCTGCTTGCCCAGAGCGCTGGAGAAGCTGGCCCAGGCTGACCGGGATATTCTGAGGTGCTGCGATTTGGAGGGGATGAAGCAGGCAGATTTTGCCGCCCAATACGGCCTGACCCTTGCCGCCACCAAGTCCCGATTGCTGCGGGCCAGGGAGCGTCTGCGTCAGCGGCTCTCTCTGGACTGTCAGGTCAGGTTGGATGACACGGGCCGGGTCTGTTGCTTCACCCCAGTGGTGAAGTAAGCCATGACCCATGTTCAGCAGAAGGCCAAGGTGTTCTCCTCGGCCTTTTCTTTGTTTTTTCTTGGTTTCGGCCAAAGAAGCGGGGCTACAGCCATGCCAGCGCTGGATAGACGGTTCTTTCAGGTCAGTGAGCAAACAATCAGGAGCTTATGATGAGTTCTCTTGGCATCCATAAAATCAAAGATGATGCTGTCGAGTGGGCATTAACCCAGGGTGTCGCCTTTAAAGCGTCGCTGCATTCTGCCGTGCATACCCCATTTACCCTGACGCCGACCCCGATCAGCAGAGCGAGCTACCAGCATTTGAAAGGTGCGGCGCAGACGTTGAGCAAGCTGATCTATGCCGTCTCTGAGGATCATGGTTTTTTATACGATGCCATTCATCCCATCACGGCGGGCGATCCCTTCTTTTCAGCCCTGCTCAGCATGCATCAACAGATACACGCATCAGCCACCAAGGCCCCCCGGCTGCCATTGCTCATCATGCGCAGCGACTTTATGGACGACAAACGAGATGGCCACAAGCTGGTAGAGTTCAATGGCATCGCCGCAGGTATGGGGCCATTTGGTCAGCGAATACATGAACTGCACCACTATCTGCAACGGCAATGGCCTGCTGAATATGCGCAGTTGTCACCCGAGGCGATGGGGGAGCTCGTCGGCAATCATGCCATTGAAGGATTGTCGGCAGGCATTGCCGAGGCCACCTTCAAGATCAAGCGTGAGTTTGGTGACCCCGGCCCGGCAAGGTTTCTGATGATAGTGCAGGAGCATGAGAACAATGTGTTTGATCAACACCTGCTTGAGCGGGCACTCCAGCGCAAAGGGATTGAGACCCAGCGCAGAACCTTTCGTGAACTGCATCATCGACTGAGTACGGGCGCCAACGACAGGTTGCTCCTCGATGGGGTCGGCTCCCTCGATACCGTCTATCTGCGGGCCGGATACCAATATTCGGATTATGAGGCGACTGCTCTCAAAGAGCAGCGATGTTGCCAGGCGCTGATGGCGACCCGTGTGTTGATTGAGCGACACAGAGTCGCCGTCAATGCCACGGTCGCCCAGCAATTGGCGACCAGCAAACGAGTACAGATGCTGCTGTCGCGTTTGGGCGAAGAGGGATTCGCTTCATTTGGCTTGACCCCGCAAGAGGCTGACACAGTGAGAGATGTTCTGGGGGAGATGCACCCTGTTACCCCAGATAGCGCCCACTTTGTAGAAGCTGCGCCCGCCGATAGTTGGGTGCTTAAAAATCAGGGTGAAGGGGGTGGGCATTGTCTGTTTGGGGCTGACATCCTGGCAAAATTGGCAACCCTTGACCCACTCCAATATCAGGCCTGGTCGCTGATGGGCCGCTTACATCCCGTTCCCAGAGCCATGCCTGCCTGGATAGTGCGCAGAGGAGAGCTGCATCGGGTGACGGATTTGATCGGTGAACTAGGCATGTTCACCGTTCAGATAGATGGCAATCCTGGCTCTGCCGAGCAGAGCTTCGCTGGATATCTGCTCCGTAGCAAATCGGCCGAAGCGACAGAGGGAGGCGTTCATAGCGGGCAAGGTGTCCTTGACTCGCTGGTATTCAGCGATTGATGGAAGGGGCTGGGTGCAGATCATGAGATCGCGGCGCAAGCAAAAAAACGAAAACTATGAGCATCCTTTGCTGACATGCAACGTCTTCTGGATAACCGCGATGTTGATGGAGCCATTATGTTTCAGATTTTCACCGACTTTGCCAGCTGGCTGGTCTACCAGCAATGGGGCCTGAGCCCGCAAACCAAGCTGGGGGATGCGCTCCATTTCTTCGTGGAGGATGTGAGCAAGATCTTTGCGCTGCTGCTGGTCATGATCTACATAGTGGCCATGCTGCGGGCCTCCCTGAACGTCGAACGGGTGAGGGACTATCTGGCGGGCAGGCACAGAGGCGTGGGCTATCTCCTGGGATCCGGCTTTGGTGCCATCACCCCTTTTTGTTCTTGCTCGAGTATTCCTGTGTTCCTGGGCTTCACTTCAGCCGGTATCCCCCTCGGGATCACCATGGCCTTCCTCATCACCTCACCCCTTATCAACGAAGTGGCCGTCCTGTTGCTGGTCAGTCTGCTTGGCTGGAAGTTCACCCTGATTTACGTGGTGGTCGGCATGGCGGTTGGCATCCTGGGTGGGGTATTTCTGGACAAGATCAAGGCCGAACGCTGGCTGGCCGATTTTGCCGCTGAGGCCCTCAGGCAGGGGCAGCATCAGCAAGGCAATATTGCCCAACAGCACGTAGATACTCCTAGCCTCTCACTGGCCAAGCGCCATGGCTTTGCCAAAGATGAAACCCTAACCATCTTCAAACGGGTATGGATCTGGGTCATTGTCGGTGTGGGGCTTGGCGCTGCGCTTCATGGCTTTGTGCCTGATGGCTGGATTGCCTCACACCTTGGTGCCGGTCAATGGTGGTCAGTTCCGGCTGCCGTGCTGATCGGCATTCCCCTCTATTCGAATGCGACCGGTGTGATCCCGGTCATGGAGAGCTTGATCGTCAATGGCTTGCCCATCGGTACCACACTGGCGTTTTGCATGAGCACGGTGGCGGCCAGTTTTCCTGAATTCATTCTGCTCAAGCAAGTGATGAAGTGGCCGCTGCTGGGCACCTTGCTGCTGGTGCTGCTGGTCTCCTTCACCCTGGTTGGCTGGGTGTTTAACGTCGTATCGCCGTTGATTTCTTGATGAGGAGTGTGAGATGAAACATGTAAAAGTGCTAGGCATGGGCTGCGCCAATTGCAAGCACACCGTCCAGCTTATCCAGCAGGTGGTGGATGAACTGGGTGTCTCAATTGAGCTTGAGAAGGTGGAGTCCTTGCCTGACATCATGAAGTACAAGGTGATGTCGACGCCGGCCGTCGTCATCGATGACAAGGTAGTCCATGCAGGCGGGATCCCGGCCAGAGAGGCGGTACAAAGCTGGTTCTGACACACGCAGGGGCGGGCTATCCCGCCCCTGATGATTGATTATCTCAGCAACAACAGAGAGGCGTTGGTCATTTTCAGTATCCCCGTGGTGGTGCTGCCCACGATAAATTGCCTGATCCGTGAGTGGCCGTAAGCCCCCATCACGATGAGGTTGATCCCCGCCTCGGTGGCATGCTGGCAAATGCTCGGGGCAACCTCCCCCTGAAGCAGACGGGCATCGACCTCGACCCCCGCACTCTTCAACACCTGCCTGGCCTGCGCCAGCTGGCGCTCGTGCTCGTCACTGGGCTCGCCGACCATCACCAGCTCGCACGCCAGCCCCTTGAGCAGCGGGCTGCCGGCGACCAGCGCCAGCACCCTCTTCGCGGTCGGGCTGGCGTCATAGGCAAACAGGAAGCGGCGCGGCGCCTCAAAGCCCGGCTGCACCACCATGATGGGGTTGGCCAGGGTGCGGATGACGTTCTCGATATGGCTGCCGATGAGCGCGTGGTCTCCGTCGTGGGCAGTGCCCCGCTTGCCCATGATCATCATCCGCATGTTGGATGAGAGTGCCTGGGTTGCCTCCACCAGCTGGCCGTGGCGTTGCAAGCTTTCGACCTGGGTCACCCCCAAACCAGTCAAGTAGCCTTGGGCGCTCTCGAGCAGCAGGCGACCCTGCTCCTGGGCCAGGCGGCTGCGCCGATGATCCAGCTCGGCCAGCTCCTCGAGCAGCAGCTCACGGCTGCCCAGACCGATGGCGCCGGAGAGATCGCTCTCCCCCTCAAACGCGTTTTTTTCCAGTACGTGCAGCAGGGTGACCGGCAGCCCTGTGCCGGTCGAGGCCCAGGCGGCGGCGTCGCACACCGCCGCCTGGGCAGGGGAGCCGTCGATACAGGCAAAAATATGGGTCATGATGGACTCCTTGTTGTGATCAGTGGCCAGCCAGCAGCTTTTCCACTTCTTCCGGTTTGTCGTGTACCCCGAAGCGATCGACTATGGTGGCACTGGCCTCGTTCAGACCGATGATCTCCACCTCGGTGCCCTCGCGGCGGAACTTGATGACCACCTTGTCCAGCGCCGTGACGGCGGTGATGTCCCAGAAGTGGGCATAGGTGAGGTCGATCACCACCTTCTCCACCACCTCCTTGAAATCGAAGCCGGCGAAGAACTGCTCGGCGCTGGCGAAGAACACCTGGCCCCTCACCCGATAGGTGCGCACCACGCCGCTGCGCTCGCTGTCGCTCTTGACCAGCATGAAGCGGGCGACCTTGTTGGCGAAGAACAGGGAGGCGAGCAGCACCCCGACAAATACCCCGAGTGCCAGGTTATGGGTAGCCACCACCACGGCGACTGTGGCCAGCATCACGATACTGGTGGAGAGGGGGTGGGTTTTTAGGTTGCGCACCGACTCCCAGGAAAATGTTCCGATAGAGACCATGATCATCACGGCCACCAGGGCTGCCATGGGGATCTGGCGGATCCACTCATCCATGAACACCACCATCAGGATGAGCAGGGTGCCCGCCACAAAGGTGGAGAGGCGACCGCGGCCACCGGATTTGATGTTGATGATGGACTGGCCAATCATGGCGCACCCCGCCATGCCCCCCATCAGGCCGGCGCCGATATTGGCGATCCCCTGGCCCTTGCACTCGCGATTGCGATCGCTTGGGGTATCGGTCAGGTCGTCGACGATGGCCGCCGTCATCATGGATTCGAGCAGACCCACCACGGCCAGACCCGCAGAGTAGGGGAAGATGATCGCCAGGGTCTCGAGATTGAGCGGCACCTCGGGCCAGAGGAAGATGGGCAGGGTATCGGGCAGTTCGCCCATGTCACCCACGGTGTGAATATCGATGCCCATGGTGATGGCCACCGCCGTCAGGATGACGATGCACAGCAGCGGAGAGGGCACCAGCTTGCCCACCACGGGGATGAGCGGGAACAGATAGATGATGGCAAGGCCGGCCGCCGTCATGGCGTAGACCTGCCAGGTGACGTTGGTGAGCTCCGGCAGCTGGGCCATGAAGATGAGGATGGCCAGGGCGTTGACGAAGCCGGTGACCACGGAGCGGGAGACAAACCGCATCAGGCTGCCGAGCTTGAGGTAGCCCGCCGCTATCTGCAGTACCCCGGTGAGCAGGGTGGCCGCCAGCAGATATTGCAGGCCATGATCTTTGACCAGGGTCACCATCAAGAGCGCCATGGCACCGGTGGCGGCGGAGATCATGCCGGGACGGCCGCCGACGAAGGCGATGACCACGGCGATACAGAAGGAGGCATAGAGGCCGACCTTGGGGTCGACGCCGGCGATGATGGAGAAGGCGATGGCCTCCGGGATCAGCGCCAGGGCGACCACGATACCGGCCAGCAGGTCACCGCGTATGTTGGAGAACCACTCTTGTCTTGCACGTTCCAGCATGGGGGGATTTTCTCGCTTGTTGAGGAGCCATAGCACAGAGCATCCACCGACTCGGGGTCAGGTGGCGTTCGGGCAGGATCACATTGTTGTATTGGTATATGACGGATGAACAAACACGCTCCGGTTGTGACAACCAGAGTCAGGCGGCAGGCGCCGCGAAGGGCGGGGTTAGGGCGGCGTGACGGTCACGCCAGAGCGCAAAATAGGCATAGGGGCGGCATGTTAACAGCTGCTGGCGTGCCATGAAAGGGCAAATCGCCCCGGGTTGTCGGTGCATGTTTTCAGTTAGTTTCCGCAAAGCCGCATCGATTTGGGCAAAGAATGTCCAGGACAAGGGGTATCAAGTGGCTTGCATATGGTGACCGAAATTGCGGGGGATCCTTTCTCAAGGTTGAAGGCGAACTTCCCGGCCAACCGCGACAGGCCAAAAAACAGCCGCATAGCGGCTGAAAAGGCAGGTGATGGAAATGGCCACACCAGTAGGCATAGAGTTAAGCCGGTCGTGCTGTTACCCGTCTCGGGGCAGACGATTTGCCATCCCAGATATTCGCTCATGCTCGCAGGGCGTTGGAGAAAGGGTTCATCACAATAACCCCAGCTGATATCAGTGCTATGCCCAACGAAGTGGGCAGACCCAGTCTCTACAGGTTAAAAGTACTATCCCACCAAGGAGGTTAATGCGATACCGATGCCGGGCCAGCGGGCCGGTCGAGGTTATCAGATCGGCACCTTGAGGGAGACCATGTCGATGACGAAGCGGTACTTCACATCGCTCTTGAGCATCCGTTCATAGGCAGCGTTGATATCTTGCATGGCAATCACTTCCACATCCGACACTATGTCGTGTTGGCCGCAGAAATCGAGCATCTCCTGAGTCGCAGCCATACCACCAATCATGGACGCCGCTACCGCCTTGCCGCCGATCACCATGGGCATGCTGTCCAGGGCCGGTTCGAGCGGGCCAAGATAACCCACCAGCACCAGGGACCCCTTGAAACGCAGGCATTAAGATCGTGCACATAGGGCACGGTATCGACGATGAGGTGACATCAGTTGCCGGGGTATCTCTGTGCAACGCAGGGGCTGCACGGCGTCTTGAGCGGGTTGAGTCACGGGATTGGAGCATCATCCGTTCACCTGGGCGGTGTGCAGCCGCCTGCCATTGCCGACCACCAGCGTGGCCACCATCAACAGGGCGGCGCTGCCAATCAAGGTGGCGCCTATGGTGTAGTGATCGAGCAGCCAGCCACCGATGCCAGCCCCCAGCATGATGGAGAGCTGGATGGCGGCAACGATGAGGCCGCCGCCACTCTCGGGGGCATCGTGGATCCCCCGGGCTATCCAGGCTGACCAGGCAACCGGAATGGCGGCATTGATGGCACCCCACAGGGTCAGCATCAGCGCGACGCCCCAGAAGGAGTGCTGCATGGCGAGCAGGCCAAGGGTGATGAGTGCAAGCATCAGAGGCAGCCATCGCAGCAGCCGATAGAGGTGACGATGCAGGGTGGCGCTGGCCACAGTGGTGCCCACGAATCCGGCCATTCCCAGTGCCAGCAGCAGGGAGGAGAGTTCCGGCAGGCTGGTTTGGGTACGCGTCTCCAGAAACGGTCGGAAGTAGGTAAACGCACAGAAGGCGCCGGCAAAGGTGAGCATGACGCCGAGCATGGCCATCGCCACATTGGGTCGCTTGAGCAGCCCCAGCACTTGTGCCACGCGGCGCTCGCTTCGCATCGAGGGCAGGCTGACGGCCATCCACAGCAGATTCAGCACCACCAGCGGGGTAAGCAGCCAGAACACGCCCCGCCAGCCGATGATGCCCCCCAGATAACTGCCGAGCGGAGCGGCAAAGGCGGTCGCGACGGCATTGCCGGTGTACATGAGGCCGAGGGCCTTGGGCACCGAGTCGGGGGCCACCAGCCTCATGATGGTGGCGGTGGCCAGTGCCCAGAATCCACCGACCACCACGCCCAGCAGGGCCCGGGCCAGCATCAGCAGCGCAAAGTTGGGGCTCAGCGCGATCAGGATGAGGGAGATCAGCATCACCAGTGCCAATACCATCAGCACATGACGCCGCTCATGATGGGCGCAGATCCGGGTGACCAGCAGGCTGGCGACGACGGCGAAGAGACCCGAGATGGAGATGGCAAGGCCTGCCTGGCCATCGCTGGCACCGAGATCGCGGGCGATCGGGGTCAGCAGGCTGACCGGCATAAACTCGGCGGCGATCAGCAGGGCCACGCAGAGGGACATGGCCCCCACGGCCCCCCAATGCTCCTGTACCACGGGCGAGTATTCAGCGGGTGCAATAGATGGATGTTCAGTATTCATTTCACGACCTGATATTGAAGGATGGAGGTGCGTCATTTGACGGCTTCAATGGTGAGGGTGCCCGAAGGCTGGGCAGTCAAGGCATCCAGACCCGATACAAGGCGTCCCAGGCGGATGAGGCCGCTCGAGTAACCGAAGTCCCGGTAGTAGATCGCCAGATTGCCCCAGGGGGCGTAGTAGGCGATGTCTCCGACTTGCGGGTCTATCCCCTCTGGCGCCGCCTGAGTCGTCAGCTTGCGCGGCAGGTAGGCAATTTTCTCCGTCTGTGCGTACTCCTCCAGTGCCAGGGTGAGGGGGAGCTGGGAGAAAAAGTCCCGGGCGCTCGGCGTATCGTCGAGCGTCGCCACGGCCGTGCGGCCATTGATGGTCATCTTGATGCGCATGTTGTCTTGTCCGTTGAGGCTGAGGGTGACGTTTTGAGCGAACTCCTGCTGCCACCAGGCCGTGGTGGCGGGGAGGCTCGCCATGGCGAGGGGCTGGCCGATCCGTGGTGTCAGCAAGCGATAGGGCTTGCCGTCATTGGCACGGCTGATCCGCTCCAGTGGCGCCATCCAGGGGTGGTTGGCCAGGGCAAACTTGCCCAGATGAGCCGGCATCAGGGCACGGGCTTGCAGATCCTCTGCGGCCTTGGCAGCTTCCTCCGGTGTCATGTGGATCAGTGGCCAGCGCGGGTCGTATTGCCCCATGTCCAGCACGGCCAGATCGATTGGTCCCAGGCGCCGGCCGATATCGGCAAAGTGGCGACCGTAGCCGCTGTCACCGCTGAAGAACAGGGTTTGCCGGGCACTCTTCAGGGCGAAGGCGACCCAGAGCGTCTGGTTCTTCTTAAACAGTCGCCCGGAGTAATGGCGTGCAGGCAAGAGATGGATGGTCAGTTCGGGATCCAGTTGCAGGGTGCTGTTCCAATCCGCCTCATGTATGCGGGCCTGTGGGTAGCCAAAGAGCTCCAGATGAGCGCCGACACCGAGCCCGCTGACCACCGCCTTGACCCTGGGCAGCAGTGCCTTCAGGGTTGGATAGTCGAGATGATCCCAGTGATCGTGGCTGATCAGCAGGTAGTCAATGTCGGGGACATCCCCGGCGCTATACGGATTACTGCCTGCAAAAGCTTCATTGGCATAGGGCAGGGGGGCGGCATTGTCACTAAAGACGGGATCAATCAGGATGCGCTTGCCCGCCAACTGGACGTAATAGGAGGAGTGTCCGAGCCAGATCACCAGATCCGCATGGCGGTCGAGACGGTGAAGGTCGGTCTTGACGGCAGCGAGGGGGGTGGTGGGAGTCAGATCGTTGGCAGGATTCAGCCACCCCGACAGGATGATCGAGAGGGTACTGCTGTCACCGGTCAGTACAGATGTGGGCTCTAGATTCTGAAATTCACCGCCTCGGTAATGGGGTGATCGGGTGATGGCATCAAGGCGTGCGCCTGAAGGGATGGCCCCCATCTGCGGTTGCCCAATAAAGAGCATGGCCGAGGCGACCAGTGCCGCCGCGATCAACAGCAAGGCCGGCAGTATGGTGCGTGTTTCAGTGGTCATTGCTTAGCTCCCGACATCAGCTTTCGTGCAGCAGACACGTCATGTGACACCGCATCCGATGGAAAACGCGCGGCGGTATGGCCCGCCGCGTGCTTGGCCTTTACTTCAGGTTGGTCTTGAAGAACTGCTCAAACTGAGCAAAGGGGATCTTGCCGGCCTCGTTATCGTAGAGATCCACATGGTTGGCACCCGGTACCACGACCAGTTCTTTTTGCTGACTGCCCACGGCCTTGAAGGCATCTTCGGCAAAGTAGCGCGAGTGGGCGTTCTCGCCGGTGACGACAAGCGTAGGAATCGTGATCTCGCTGGCATAGCTCAGCAGCGGCATGTTCATAAACGACAGCGGCATGGTGGTGGTCCAGGCTCCGTTAGAGTTCACCGAGCGAGAGTGGAAGCCGCGCGGGAGACGGTAGTAATCGAAGAACTCCTTGAGGACCGGATGCGGATTGTCCGGCAGGGCCTCTGGCAGGGTCCGGCTGGCTGCCGTGACCTTACCCTTCTGGTCGACATAGAGATCGTGATTGCTATGGGCAAAAGAGCCACTTTCCGCGTCTTGCCAGCGTTGTTCGTTCAGGTGTTTCAATATGGCGCGGCGATCGGCCGTGGTGTAACGATCCTTGCCATCGCCGACCCCATGCCCCATGGCTCGACTCATGTCATACATCACGCTGGTCGCCACGGCTTTGACGCGAGTATCGGCGGCGGCGGCATTGAGGGCCATGCCACCCCAGCCGCAGATCCCCAGCAGACCGATCCGGGTACGGTCCACCTCCCCTTGCAGACCAAGGAAATCGACGGCGGCACTGAAATCTTCGGTGTTGATGTCGGGTGAGGCCACATCGCGCGGTTGGCCGCCGCTTTCGCCGGTGTAGGAGGGATCGAACGCCAGGGTGACGAACCCGCGCTCGGCCAGGGTTTGGGCATAGAGACCGCTCGACTGCTCCTTCACCGCGCCAAAGGGACCGCCCAGGGCAATGGCCGCCAGCTTGGCGTTTCCCCGGTTCTTCGGCAGATAGAGGTCAGCGACCAGGGTGATGCCATAACGGTTCTTGAAGGTCACCTTGCGATGCTCGACCTTGTCGCTCTGGGCGAAGGTCTTGTCCCATTGGGTCACCATGGAGACGGGTTCAGTGGGGTTCGCAGTTTGGGCATGGCTCATGGTGGAGACTCCGGTCAATGCGGCGCCCAGCAGCAGGGCAGACGCGATAGCGGTCAGCTTCTTGGGGATAACATTCATGGTAAAGCTCCTTGAAATCGGATTTCTGATCCGTGGTACTGGCTTGATGGTGTTGTGAACCATGAGCTGCATTCTAGTTAGAACAATTGGTGATGATTAGGCCGGGTTTTTTGATAACATTAATGCGTATCTGTTCTTAATTGGTGCGTCCAATGGCCGTTGAACAGGCCATGGCTGGCTGAAAAAATCAGGGTGGAACAAGATGACAAGCCGCGAGAATTACAACGATCTCCACGTCTTCATGCTGGTTGCCCGGGAAGGCAGCTTTACCCGGGCGGCTGCCAGACTGGGGCTGGCCCAGTCCGGGATCAGCCGCACCATCCGGGATCTCGAGGCCAGGCTCGGGGTGCAACTGCTGGTGCGCACCACCCGCAGCCTGTCACTGACCCAGGCTGGCGAGCAGTTGTACCGCACGGCAATGAGCGGCTTTCAGTCCCTGGATGCGGGGCTGGCCACCCTCGCCCACTTTCGCGATACCCCGTCCGGCACTGTGCGGATCAACGCCAGCCAGCACGCCATCGACAAGGTGCTGCTGCCCAAGCTGGCCCTCTTCAGGCAGCACTATCCGGATATCCGGCTGGAACTCATCAGCGAGAGTCGCTTCGTGAACATCATCGATGAGCGCTTCGATGCCGGCGTACGGCTGGGGGGCGAGGTGGATGAGGGGATGGTGGCCGTGCGCATTACCCCCGATCTGGAGATGGTGATGGTGGCGACGCCGGATCATTTTCTGCAATACGGCTTTCCGCAGACGCCAGCCGATCTGGCGGTGCATCCCTGCATTGCCTACCAGTTTGCCGATGGCAGCCTCTATCAGTGGGAGCTGTGGCAGGAGGGCAAGCTCGTCAAGCATAGGCCCCAGGGGCAGTGGGTTTTTTCCGACAGCTACATGGAGGCGGCTGCAGCCAAAATGGGACTGGGACTGGCTTATGTACCGGAGGAACTAGTGGTTGACGAGCTAGAACACGGCAAGCTGATCCGAGTGCTAAATAGGTTTAGTCACCGCTTTGACGGTTTGCATCTTTATTATCCTCATCGGAATGTCTCTCCGGCGTTGAGAGCGGTTATTGATGCATTGAAACGCTAGCTGTGCACACCCACCAGGATGTTCACATATCGAATCCTGCGCGCCCTTTATTAATATGATTTGGCCTGAAGAGGCATGTTGGCGTCTGCCTCCAGGAGCCAGGGTGATATGTCCAATGCGTCCCGGCTCAGCCGGACTCCCCAGGGACGGGGTCATAGTGCAGGGGGGAAGGGGCCATGGAACCGTCATGGTGGCAGGCATGGCCACTCAGCTCGAACAGTCTTCCCCTTGCTGCCCGGGCATGGCAGGCGGCGCTGCCGCCATGGGCCTGCGCGATGGCTGCGACGACGGCCAAGCCCAGCGCGGAGACCCAGCATGCCATCGGCACCGGCGTGTTCGGCGGCATGATCAGCGCCACCCTGCTGGCCATCTTCTTCGTGCCGGTCTTCTTCGTCTTCGTCATCGGCACCCAGGAGCGCTTTCAGGTCTGGCGGGCCCGGCGAGCACAGCGCCGATCATTCTGACCGATGCGCGAGGTGGCTGGTCCTGGGGGGGCGATGATCATGCCCTGCGTGCCTGGCACCATTCGGCGCACCTTCGAAGAGGGTGATCGTGCCCTGGTGCTGGGCCTGTGGTGAATGGTCGGTACTGCGGGGGGGGGCCTCCACGCTCGCCGAGCCACTCAAGGTGCAAGCCGTGCGTTCAATAGGCGACAGTCGTCGCCCAGACGCTGGCAGAACCTCGGGCAAGCGCGTTCATCGAGGCGGCGAAAGTGGCCTTCTGGGAGGCCCATTCGACCCTGCTGGTGACCTCTGCCGGGCTGATTGGCCTACTTGCCGTGCTGGTCTTTCTCATGCTCGGCAGCTATCGAACAGACCGCTGAGAGTCTGGAAACGCGGGGGCGGTCTCGCGCTATCTCTTATGGGAAGGGGCGCCATCGCCAAGGTGGGGACGGGGAGGGGCATCAAACCAGAAAGGCACAAAGGGTTGGCTTCGTCTTGGCGCCAACCCTTTGCCGCTCTGTTCCCTCGGCGTCATGGGGATGGCTGCTTGGCATCTGTGTCCTGCACATCGGCATTGCCTATGTGCTCATGGCCTATCCGAAGCTGACAACACCGGTCATTGGGGGGGCTGACGTTCATCTATCCACTGGTTGCGATCGTCACCGACTGGGCGGCCTATGGTCGCCTGCTCGGGGTCGCGCAGGCGAGCGACATGACACTGATTGTGCTCGGCATCCTTGGTATTCGGCTCGGGTGGCGCCTTCCCATCCACCTCACAAGAGGTGACAAGGGTGGCCGCCTGACCCAGCAGGCAGCCACTCTGTCTCTCACTCCCAGGGCGTCACATTGGCGTACTTGTATTTGGCGTAGACGGGCTGGCCATTGTAGGAGCTGGGCGGGAAGCTCGGATTGGCGCTGATCCAGTTGTTCACAAAGAGCTGCATCCAACTGGTGACGGGGCGGCTCTCGCGGCGCACGCTCACCCATTTGTTCTGGGTGCGGCTGAAGACCTGCCAGGTGACTCCCGCCTCGTCGATGTTGAAGGCGTAACGCTCCATGTTCCAGATGGACATGCCGTACTTGCCCAGATCGATGTCCTGGGGATACTGATGCCCCTGGATCCAGACGTTGGTATGGAGCAGGTTGGTGCCCCCCATCAGCTCGATATCGACTTCATAGTGAGAGCTGGTGCCCGCATCCCCGGTGTAGGTAAAGAAGGAGCTGATGGTGCCGGGCACCGATCCTGCCTGCATCTGCACCTCATAACGGCCCTTGCGGGTGTAGTTGTAGGTTCGCAGCTCAGCGCAGCTCTTGTTGCCCCGGTCGGATTTCGCATGGAGGATCGCCATGCCGGACTCCATCCAGACGTTGGCGGCGCGCCAGGTGCAGTCAAATTCCGATCCACCGTTACGCCAGCCGTCGGAGACCTGCCAATCCTGATTGCTCCACCACCATGCCGATGCCTGAGTGGAATATAATCCCCCCGCCAGCAGCAATGCTGACATCAGTCCAAGTTTTTGCATATTTTCCACATTCCTATGTGTTTATTGGTGAGTGTTTTTATTGGTGACTACAAGCAGTATCAGAATAGCCATAAACAAATCTGGAAACTTATGCTGATATCGCGTCATGACAATTTCATGCTTTTGAAATTGCCTGCAAAGGATATGAAATACATGACGACTGGCTGGTATAACCAGAATAAAAAAGCCACCGTAATATTACGGTGGCAAAAGCACGGACTCCCGATCCGATGAGTTACATATCAGCTGGCTTGGCGGCGATAGATCTCGACCAGTTCGGTGGCCAGCTCACGGCACAGAATGGAGGTCATCAAATGATCCTGGGCATGCACCATGACCAGCGTCATCTTGGTCTTGCCTTCGCCCTCATCGGCTTCAATCAGTTTGGTTTGTACGGCATGGGCGGCCTTGCCTGCTTCGGTGGCCTGGAGCAGCAAGGCATCCGCCTCGCTGAACTGGCCGGCGCGGGCCTGACGCAGGGCTTCGAAACAGAGACTGCGAGATTGGCCAGCGTTGACGATGATGCCCATGACTGCTTCTTCAAGATCCATCATTTATGACTCCTTAAAATCCATTATTACGAGAGACGTCGGCGAACCATTCACCACTCTTCTTGACGGTGCGCTGCTGGCTTTCCAAATCAAGGCTGATGAATCCATAACGGTTCTTGTAGGCATTCATCCAGGACCAGTTGTCAATAAAGGTCCACAGGTGATAGCCGCGGCAATTACTTCCTTCGTCAATGGCGGTATGAATCCACTGGAGGTGACCACGAATGAAGTCGATTCGATAATCGTCTTTTACCTGGCCATCTTCACCAATGAATCTGTGTTCCCCCTCGACGCCCATGCCATTCTCGGAAATATAGCTGGGGATATTTCCATAGTTGTCGCGCAGGTTGATCAATATGTCATAGATACCGCGCTCATATATTTCCCAGCCGCGATAGGGGTTCATTTTGCGGCCCGGCATTTCGTAATTCTCGAAGAACCAGTCCGGCAGGAAAGGGGCGCCCGGGTTGATGGCCGTCATGCGTGCCTTCACTCGCCGCGGCTGGTAGTAGTTGATGCCGAGCAGATCGATCTTGCCGGCGGCCAGCAGCTCGCAGTCGCCGCTTTGCACCACGGGCATCTGATCGTGTTCGCGCAGGATGTCGATCAGCTCCTGGGGATAGACCCCCTTCACCGCAGGATCGAGGAAGGCGCGGTTGAAGAACAGGTCGGCAATGAACGAGGCCTTCAAGTCCGCCGGGTTGGAAGAGCGCGGATAGGAGGGGGTCAGGTTCAGGACGATGCCGATCTGGCCCGGCAGGGAGAGTACGCGATAGCGCTTCACCGCCAGGCTGTGGGCCAGCATCATGTGATAGGCCACCTGGGCTGCCCGCTTGAAGTCCATCTGGTTCGGGTAGTGGAAGTCATACAGATAGCCCCCTTCCACCACCACCACGGGTTCGTTGAAGGTCATCCAGCAGGCGACGCGATCACCAAACAGCTTGAAGCAGAGCTCTGCGTACTCGGCAAAAGCCGCCACGGTTTCGCGGCTCTCCCAGCCCCCTTGCTCTTGCCAGTACATCGGCATGTCGAAGTGGAACAGGCCGATGAAGGGCTTGATCCCCTTGGCCAACAGTTCGTCGATCACCTTGTTATAGAAGTCGACGGCTTCCTGGTTGACGGTGTGGCCATCCGGCAGCAGCCGGGCCCAGGAGATGGAGGTGCGAAAGCTGTTGTGGCCAATCTGTTCCATCAGTGCGATATCTTCGCGATAGCGCTCGTAGAAAGTGGAGGTATTGGCTGGGCCTACCTGACCGTGAAAGCGGTGCGGCTCGGTCTCGAACCAGTGATCCCAGATGGTCGGTGCCTTGCCGCCGACGTTGGCAGCCCCTTCCGATTGTGCGGCCGACGAGGCGCTACCCCACCAAAAGCCTTCGGGAAATGTGAATTGCATTGCTGTTTCCTCTTGAAAACCGGGCTGCGGGCGTCACTGCGTCCGCAGCCCCGGTGTTTATGCTTGACTCTGAACCGGTGTAGTCACTGTTGATTCTTCAGGTTTTTCTGCTTCTGCCTCGTCGGCCTCCTGCTTGAGCAGGGTGCGCTCGTAAGCCCGAACGAAGGGGTAGTACATCAGGGCGGAGATCCCCATGCAGATGAAGCACAGAATGACCGGACTTAAGGCCCAGTTGGTCGCCCAGGAGGCGCCGATGGGGGCTGGCGTGGTCCAGGCGGTCAGCATCACGACCTTCTCCACCAGACCCAGATCCACGGCGAACCAGGCCAGGATGGCGTTGATCACGGGCACCAGGATGAAGGGCAGGAAGAAGACCGGGTTCATGATGATGGGGGCACCAAACAGGATCGGCTCGTTGATGTTGAAGAACCCGGGGACCACGCCCATCCGCCCTATGGTGCGCAGGTGCACGGCGCGGCTGCGCATCAGCAGGAAGGCCAGGGGCAAGGTGGAGCCCACACCGCCGATAAACAGGAAGTGATCCCAGAAACCGGGCAGGAAGGTGTGGGGAATGGCCTGGCCGGCGGCCAGGGCGGCCTGGTTGCTGGCGAGGTTGGCCATCCAGAACGGGTTCATGATGCCGGTGACGATCATGGTGCCGTGGATACCGGCAAACCAGAGGATCTGGCACAGCAGCACGGCCAGCAGCACGGCAGGCAGACTGTCAGAGGCGGCCACCAGAGGCTTGAGCATGGCCATGATCGCCTCGGGCAGGATCATGCCTGTGGTCTCCTGCAGCAACATATTGAGGGGATGCAGGGTCAGGATGATCGCCAGTACCGGGATCAGCACCTCGAAGGAGCGCGCCACCCCCATCGGCACCTGCTCGGGCAGACGGATGGTGATGTTGTTGCGCTTGAGCCAGGCATAGACCTCGGTCGAATAGATGGCGCAGATGAGCGCGGTAAAGATACCCTGACCAGAGAAATACTCGGTGGAGATGGTGCCGTCTTTATATTGCGCCGCCACCAGCATGAACGACATCAACGACAGCAGGCCCGTGGTGATGGGGTCCAGGGAGTACTGCTTGGCCAGGCTGGATGCGACTCCTACCGAGATAAAGACCGTCATCAGCCCCATGCTCATGTTGAAGGGCAACATGAGTTCGGCCCGATAGGTGTTGGAAAAATCGAGCCAGGCTCTGGCGAAGCCCCAGGTGGTCTCGCTGGAGATGGGGGGGAAGATGAAGACCAGCATGAAGCTGCCGACGATCATGAATGGCAGCGCGGCAATGAAACCGTCACGGATGGCCAGCACATAGCGTTGCTGGCCCAGTTTTCCTGCCAATGGGCCGATCCGTTGTTCGATCAACTTGACCAGCATCCCATAGAGTGAACTCATAGTGTGTGTCCTTCCTTGTCAGCGCGTTTAACCAATCAGGGACAGGGCGTAGTCCAGCACCTTGTCGCCGCGCTGCATGCCGTAATCCATCATGTCGATAGGTTGTACCTTGATCCCGTGAGCTGCCGCCTTGGCCTGCAATTCGGGTTGCATGTACTTGATCTGCGGCCCCAGCAAGACCACCTGGTAATGAGGCATCTGGTCATCGAACTCCGATGCGCCAAAGGCCTTGATCTCGGTAGCCAGACCCCGTTTCTCGGCTTCTACCAGCATTTTTTTCACCAGCAGGCTGGTGGACATCCCGGCAGAGCAGCACAGCATGATTTTTTTCATGATCATTCCTCAGTTATTAAGTTGAGCTCACTATAGATCGGTGCAACAAAACAGGAAATCGATTTCATGATTTGGAGTTTGCAATTGTGATCACGATCACTTAGCAGGTGAGTTTCATAATTCTGTGTTAGTTATATTTTGTTTTATATCAATGCTTTGTGTGATTTTCATTGGTGCGTTTCATCACTTTCTTATTAGACTTGGTTGGTTGAAATATCGATTTCAAGTTTGTCGTGGTTTTCATGCCGCTCCAGCGTCCCTGCCGGGCAGGTTATCTGCACGGTATACGGCGCACTCTTCCGGCATGGCGGGAGGAAAACCGAAGCGCAAACAGGTGGATAAGAGATGGGCAGGCAGGAGGCATGGCCTGGCCGTGAAGGTCACGACGGGGCGGTCAGGTGCAAGGCAAGAGAGCGAGGAGGCCCTTTTCTGTCTGCTCGATAGCCTTTGCGTGATGGCGTGATGGCGTGATGGCGTGATGGCGTGATGGCGTGATGGCGTGAAACGGGGAGCCAAGGGTGGATACCGGCTCGGGCTCGGCCTTGGGGCAAGGTCGGCAGGGGAGTGAAAAAATGCTCCGTCACGGAGACGGAGCATCGGGAGGGCGATTAGCGGGTCAATCCGCCTTCATCCAGTACGCTGAGGGTCCAGAGGAAGGGGGCATTCCAGTTGATAGTCACCTCGTTCAGGGTCCAGGCGCCAATCTCATCCTTCCAGCAGGTCTGGCCGGTGCACTTGCCCTTGAGGGTGGAGGCAACGGGATCGCTGAAGTTGATGGAGTTGGGTCCTCCCGACATCACGCCCGGCGGTACCAAGGGGGACGCTGGGTCGATGGGGTGAGCCCAGAACCTGTGGTGCGGGTTCTTCAGTGGGCGGCTGCCGTAACCCGAGACATAGGACTGATCGAGCGGGTTGCGGCCCAGCACATAGTCCATGGCGTCAGACATGGCCTGCAGGTATTTGCGCTCTCCCGTGAAATCGTGCGCCAGCCCGAGGAAGATGCTGCGGTTCATCAGGTTGGAGTTGGATCCCCAGGGGTATTCGGTAGCCTGATAGGGGATAAGGTAACCCTCTGTCGCCACGCTCTTCTGGTAACC
This sequence comes from Aeromonas sobria, assembly GCF_050266975.1. Classification (GTDB taxonomy): domain Bacteria; phylum Pseudomonadota; class Gammaproteobacteria; order Enterobacterales; family Aeromonadaceae; genus Aeromonas; species Aeromonas sobria_B. Next base: position 33,953 of record NZ_JBKISU010000031.1, on the reverse strand, counting down.
GTCAGCGGCGGCGATGATGGCGGCGCGCGCCTTCTCCACGTCCTGTTTGCCCAGCGTGTTGGGCACCATGGCCAGGGTGATGGTCCCTGCGCTGCTGAGATCCTGCCAGTAGAGATCACCGCTTGCGCTGCGATCCCCCTTGGGGGCGGCCAGATAGAGAGGGGACTGCTGGACGGCCTGCTTGTACTCGGCCTTGCCGGTGGTGGCAAGCAGCTCGGCGGCGGCCCAGTAGAATTCGTCCTTCAGTTGGGTGTCATCGTAGGGACCGGATCCCACGAAGTTGTCATAGGCATAGACGTCCGGATGACGGTTGGCCGCCTGCCAGGCCCGTTCGGCTGCCTGCAGGCTGCGCTGTGCGAAGGCCGGATCCAGATCTTTCCAGACGCGGGCAGACTGGGCGGCGGTGGCCGCCAGGTTCAGGGTCGCGGCCGTGCTGGGGTGACTCAGGAAGCGAGGCTGCGGATCTTTGTGGGGAGGCAGCGGCATCCCGGTCCAGGCTTCATCGGCGACCTTGTGGAAGGCCATGCCGGAGGCATCGATCTCGGTCAGTGTCAGGTTGTCGAGCTGCCTGGACTGATCTCCCACCGGCGCCCAGACCTTCTTGCCTTCAGGCACCTGCATGGCGAGGAAGAACTCCATCATCCAGCGGGACTCGTCCAGCAGATCGTTGTGGCCGTTGTGCTGTTCCGGGATCTTGGCCTTGCCGTCGGCAAAGGCGCTCTTGTCACCCTCTTTCGCCAGTTGCTCCCGCTCATAGAGGTTCATCAAGGTCCACACCGAGATGCCCCCGTTGACCACGTACTTGCCCTGATCGCCGGCGTCGTACCAGCCGCCGGTCACATCCAGGGTGAAGTCACAGCCTGGCCACTGGTTGCCCTTGGCATCCTGTTTGTTGAAGCAGGTCACCTTCTCAGGTTTGTGCCCTGCCGGGCGAGCGAGATCGGGGCGCTGGACATACTTGGCCTCGATGTCGATGCCGCTGCGCTGTTGATAGAAAAAGGAGAGGGCGTCGAATTTCATGGTGTGATAGATGTCATCACCGATGCTGAACGGGTGGCTCTTCTGGCCTGCGACCTCCAGCACCAGGCCGGTGGCCGGGGCGGTGACCTGACTGAAGTCGGCGATCTGCACATTTTCCCCGGAGGCGGCATTCAGGCCAAAGGGCGTGGTCTTGCCTTCGGCGATGGCCTCACCCTGGGCATTGCGCAGGATCCAGGGGAGCGAGTCCTTGCTGTCGGTGGCGATGGTCGCCCGTTTCAGAGCCTTGCTCAGGTAGCCGACCTGGTTGACGCGCACGTTGGCCAGATCCGATTTCTTGACCAGAGAGGGGCCCGAGAGGGAGGCTTCACCGATGCAGACGGTGGTCGGTGTCTGGGTGCCCATCTGGAGTTGGAACTGGGTCTTCTCGTCCGTGGCGGAGGGCGTGAACTGGATATCGAAAGGCTTGGGGGTGCTGCTGAGGGCGAGGTCCTGCACCATGTGGTTGGTGTAGGGGGCGCCATCATGCTGGATCAGGGCCTTGACGTTGATGTTGCTCTTGGCCATGGCAGTGAAATGGAGCTTGTAGGGCTGTCCTTGCACCAGGCCGAGGTTGGACTGGCCCAGGATGACGTCCCAGGGATTGGCGCCCGACTCGGTGAAGGTGAGGCAGCCCATCTGGTTCTCGGCGTTCAGGGTGCCCCCGGCCGCCCACCAGCCATCGGTTCCCTGGAAGCCCCCGTTGGTCAGCAATTCACCCACAGGTCCGGCAGATGCCGAGGAGGCACCCGATGCCCCTGCGCTGGGCAGGGAGCAGCCATGCAAGCCAATGACGCAAGACATGGCGAGCGTCAGGGCATTAAGCCGAGATATTTTCATTGTTACCCCTTTGATCACAGACGGAAATAATGGCGTCGATTTTTGCACTCGCGCTGAAAATGACCGAGTCATCCAGCGGTCCGCATTTCACTGTCAAAATTTACACACAACCCTTGAATGGAAATCGATTTCACGAGTCAGGTAACAGTAAATTTTGCGGCAAATCAAGTTTGCCTTTATGAACTGTGATGGGGGCTACAAATTTTCGTTTATTGATATATTTATGTGCATAACTGGGGTTCTTTTGAGTTCTTTTTATTCCCCTCCATTTTCCACCAGTTTGGTCATGCCGGTGCCATTCTTGGCAAAGCATGCAGCGATATGATGTGATAGATTGACCGTATTTAGTTGATTTTATTGTTTTTTATTTGCACCTCTCCGCATGTCTTCCCATATTCCCCGCCCCCTCCGGATATTTCGCTGGTGTGAAACAGTCTGGGCTTTGTGAGCTGCATCACTATTTTCTATCTCGGTGGGGTTTTTACCGTGGCAGGGCAAAGATACTGCTGGAATGGTGCAGAGATTTCTGTTTACCATTAAACATTCTTGCAATCGATTTCATGTTTGGGTTGTTTTTCAAGGCGGCTTCCCATGATCGATGAGTCAGGTAATGAATGAGAACATCCGGAGAGTCATAAGGAAAATGCGTAAAACAACAGGTCTCACCAGGTCTATGACCTGCCTATTCATGGGGTGCGGTATCTGGAGTGCCGGGATGGCGGATGAGCTGTCGACCATGCCCTATTTTGCCACCTGGCCGCAGATCCACAGCGCCATTGCCAGGGACGAGGGGATGGAGCGCCAGATCCAGGCTCTGCTCTCCCGGATGACTCTGGAAGAGAAGGTCGGCCAGATGATCCAGCCCGACTTTCGTGAAGTGACCCCAGAGGAGGTCACTCGCTACAAGATTGGTTCCGTCCTCAACGGGGGCGGTGGCTGGCCCGGCAACAACAAACACGCCTCGGCATCGGACTGGGCACGCCAGGCCGACACCTACTGGCTGGCGGCGGAGGCGGGCTTTGAGGGCAGGGGCTATCGCATCCCCTTCATGTGGGCGACCGATGCGGTGCACGGCCACAACAATGTCTTCGCGGCGACCCTGTTCCCGCACAACATCGGCCTGGGGGCGGCGCGGGATCCGGGGCTCATCTACCGTATCGGCCAGGTGACGGCGCGGGAAGTGGCCGCCACCGGGCTGGACTGGACCTTCGCCCCGACGGTCGCGGTGCCCAGGGATGATCGCTGGGGCCGGACCTATGAGGGCTATTCCGAAGATCCCACCATCGTCTATCACTATGCCGGCGAGATGGTGCGCGGCCTGCAAGGGTCGGCGGTGGATCTGCGCGGCCAGCGCCATGTCATCTCGAACGTGAAACATTTCGTGGGGGACGGCGGAACCCAGAACGGGGTCGACCGGGGCCAGAACTTCTATTCGGAAGCGGATCTGCGCAACCTGCACGCCGTGGGCTACTTCTCGGGGCTGGATGCCGGCGCCCAGGTGGTCATGGCGTCGTTCAACAGCTGGCACAACGAGCTCAACCGCGATGTGCTGCCAGAGGACGGGGTTGAGTACAACGGCAAGCTGCATGGCAGCCGCTATCTGCTGACCGATGTGCTCAAGGGCAAGATGGGCTTTGATGGCCTGGTGGTCTCGGACTGGAATGGCCACAGTGAGATCGCCGGTTGCACCATGGGGAGCTGCCTGCCTGCGGTGCTGGCCGGGGTCGACATCTTCATGGTCACGGCGCGCAAGGACTGGATGGCGTTTCGCCAGAGCCTGCTCGATGGCGTGGCGAATCGGCAGATCCCGATGAACCGCATTGACGATGCCGTGACGCGTATCCTGCGGGTCAAGATGCGGGCCGGACTGTGGGAAAAACCCATGCCGTCGGCCCGTGAGCTGGCGGGCAAACAGGGTGAACTTGGCGCCGCGACGCACAAGGCGCTGGCCCGGGAGGCGGTGCGCAAGTCGCTGGTGCTGCTCAAAAACGAAGGCGGGATCCTGCCCCTGAGCCGGCAGAGCCGGGTGCTGGTGGCGGGCAGCGCCGCCAACGATCTGGGCAAGCAGGTGGGGGGCTGGAGCCTGACCTGGCAAGGCAGCGAGAACGGGCACGGTGATTTCCCCGGAGCCCAGAGCGTGCTGGATGCGGTGACCGCCACCGTCGGTGCGGATCATGTGCAGGTGAGTACCGGGGCCGGGGATCTGACGGGAGCCAAGCCCGATGTCGCCATCCTGGTCATGGGGGAGGATCCCTATGCCGAGTGGTTCGGCGACATTCCTGACAACAAGACCCTCGCCTATGGGGATCTCAAGCGCAGCTATCACGAGGATCTGTTGACCCTCAAGCGGCTGAAGGCGGCCGGTATCCCCGTGGTGACCGTGCTGTTTTCCGGGCGCCCGCTTTATGTCAATGAGGAGCTCAATCTCTCTTCCGCCTTTGTCGCCGCCTGGTTGCCGGGCACTGAGGGGGAGGGGATCACCGATCTCCTGTTTAAGGATGCGAAGGGCAAGGTGGCCCACGACTTCCAGGGACGCCTCTCCTTCTCCTGGCCCTTTGGCAAGTGCGCCACCACCATCAATCGCACGCCCACCCATATCCCGGGCTGGCAGCGCCCTACCTTCGAGCAATCCCTCGAAGGGGAGAATGCACCGCTCTTCCCCTATGGCTACGGGCTCAGCTACGGCAAGCCTTCCCCTGTGGCGGCTCGGGTTAGCAACCTCAATACCCTGACCTTGGATAACCGTACCTTCGGTTGCAACGAGAGCGACCCCGCCAAACTGAGCGCCGCCGACAAGGTGCTCGAGCTGTTCGGGCCCAAGGCGGGTGAAGAGCACCGTCTGCGCATGGGCGATGCCAGCAACTGGACGGGGACTGAAGTCTCCGGCAACAGCGTGACCGAGATGAGCTTCATCAAGGTTCAGCCCATCGACTACCTGCGCCAGCAGGATGCGCGCGCCGTCACCTTCCTTGGGACGGACAAGCCGGGTGTCGACTCCGGAGCCACGATCCAGTTGCAGACCACCCAGGTCAAGGGGGCGGATCGTCGCACCTACTTGAAGGGGGAGAGCGAGCTGCAGGTGACGCTGCGGGTGCAGCAGGCGCCAGCGGGCGACATGACGCTGGGGATGCAGTGTGGCTGGCCCTGTGGCAAGTCCATCGAGATCGCACCGGCCTTGCGCCAGTTGCCCCCGCAGCAGTGGGTGACCCTGAGTCTGCCCCTGCGCTGCCTCGAAGAGGGCATGGACTTCGCGAAGGTCAATACCCCCTTCATCTTGGGCACCAGTGGACAGGCGCGCATCGACGTGGCGACCGTACGCTGGGTGCCAGCTTCCCTGCTGGGGGCGACAGGGGAGGTGTCCAGGCTCGATTGCCAGGGACAGCTGACCCGATAACCCCGTCAGGTAAACGCACCAGGATGCCTGCCGGGCTCCTGGTGCCTTGATAACCGGCTCCGCCCATGTGCGGAGGGAGAGGTGGGAGAGAAGGATGTCGATCGTACAGCGGATCAGATTGGGTTTTACGCTGCTGTTGGTGTTGTTGCTGCTGCTCGGGGCCATCAGTTACCTGAAGACGGCCTCCATTCACGGCCGTTTCCAGCAGGTGACCGAGGAGGCGACGCCCCTGGCCCTGACCGCCAGTCGGCTGCGCGCCGCCTTGCTGATGGCGGACAGGGACAGCCTGGCGCATCTCGCCATCCGGGAGGCCTCGACGTTTCCCCAGTCCCGCCAGCGTTTTGCCCATGACAAGGCCCGTTATCAGCAGTACGTCAAGGCGTTCGAGGCCCTGACGCTCGATGCCGAGAGTGAGCGGCAACTCGCCCAGGTCACCGGCCAGGTCCCTCGGCTGTTTACCATCTCGGAGCAGTTGATGAGCCTGCACGAAGAGTCGGTCGAGCTGGAGCGGGTGCTCTCCCGGATGCGTGGCGACCTGCTGCGCCTGGACGACAACTACCGCTCGGCGGCGGAGCTGCTGGTGCGTTATGCGGCGGGGCGACGCTCTTTGCAAAACAAGGCGGAGCTCATCACCAGCGGCATCGCCCGGGATCTCAAGCTGATCCTGCGCGCCGATGGCAACACGGATCTCGTGGCGCTGCAGGCGGTGCTGGCCAAAGACATCGACATCGCAAACCAGCGTCTGGTGCGGATTGTCGTGCCCGATGACGTCAAGGCCAGGTTCACCCGCCATGTGGCGCGCATTCCCCAGCTGGTATTCGGCGACAAGGGGCTGATCGCCACCCTGGTGCGCCACCAGCAGATCAATCAACAGCTGCACAGCTTGCGTGAGCAGCAGGAGGCGCAGAGCCAGCAACTGGGGGAAGCCCTGGACAGGCTCATCGCCATCAGCAACCAGAGCATGCGGGAGGACAGGCAGAGTGCCGACGCCGCGGTCGACAGCGCCCGCACCTGGATAGTGGCGGTGGCCCTGTGTTCCGTGCTCATCGCGCTCATTGTCGCCTGGAGTACGGCCCGCAGCATCCAGGTGCCTCTGGTGCGGATCAATCGCGTCCTCGCCCTGATGGCGCAAGGGGACATGACGCTGCGGGTGCACTACCCGGCCAGGAACGAGCTCGGCGAGGTGGCGAACTCCATCGATCAGCTGGCCCACCACACCAAGGCGCTCTTGATGGAGGTCCAGACCGGGTCTGAGCATCTGGTGAGCGAGACGCGCAAGACTGCCGAGATCGGCGAGCAGGTGGTGTCGCGGGTACAGGAGCAGAAGGCCCAGACCGATCAGGTGGCGGCCGCCATCTTCGAGCTGGAAACCAGTGCCACCGAGGTGGCGCGCTCGAGCGACCATGTGCGCCGGGAGGTGGGTGAAGCCAATGACGAGAGCCAGCGTGGGCGCCATCTGATGCAGGCAAACCGGGATGGCATCGAACAGCTGGCAACCGGCATCGCCGGGGCCATGGCGCTCACCCGCAAGCTGGAAGGCTACAGCAGCAATATCGGCAACATCTTGGAAGTGATCCGTGGCATGGCGGAGCAGACCAACCTGCTGGCCCTCAATGCGGCCATCGAAGCCGCCCGTGCCGGGGAGGCCGGGCGGGGCTTTGCCGTGGTGGCCGAAGAGGTACGGGCGCTGGCCACCCGATCGCAAGGGGCGACCCAGGAGATCCAGGTGATGATCGACAACCTGCAAGGGTGCGCCCGCGATGTGGCGAGCGTGATGGCCCAGAGCCATGGGCAGACCCAGCAGAGCGTGCAGCAGACCCGGGGCGTGGAGAGCGCCCTGGCGGGGATCGCCTCGCGTATGGAGGCCATCAAGGAGATTGCGGATCACATGGCCTATGCCGCTGCGGAGCAGATTTCGGTGAGTCAGGGAGTGGCCCAGCACGTGGCCGCCATCGCCGACGTGGCCCACGAGACCGAGCAGGCCTCCAGGGTCTCGGCGAGCAGTGGCGAGCTGTTGTCGGGGCTGGCCAGCCAGCAGCAGAGTCTGGTGGCCCGTTTCAAGGTGTAGGAGAGAGGCAATGTGGAAATCAGTGAGTGCCCTGTTGGTCTGTGGGCTGAGTACTGCGGCGGTGTCCCAGGAGCTGGTGTTGGAAACCTGGCGCGTGGATGACGAGCCGCTGTGGAAGGCGCAGTTTCTGCCCCGTTTTCAGGCGCGCCATCCCGAGATCAGCCTCAAGCTGCATTCGCAGCGCTCGGCCGATTACGATCAGGGGCTTGCCGAGCGGCTGGCGGCGGGGAAGGCGGGAGATCTCATCACCTGCCGTCCCTATGATCAGTCCCTGCGACTTTTCCAGCAGGGGTATCTGCTGGATCTGACGGACCTGCCCGGCATGGAGAACTTCCCGAGCTTTGCCAAGGCGGCCTGGCAGACCGACTCCGGGGCCCAGACCTTCTGCCTGCCCATTGCCTCCGTGATCCAGGGTTTCTACTTCAATGTCGATATCTTCAACACCCTTGGGCTGACGCCGCCCCGGACCCGTGCCGACTTCTTCGCCGTGCTGGAGAAGGTGAAGCAGGATGGCCGCTATCTGCCGCTGGCGCTGGCGGCCCACGACAGCTGGGTGGTCTCCGAGCTTGGCTATCAGAATATCGGCCCCAACTACTGGCAGGGGGAAGATGGCCGCCTGGCGCTGATCAACGGTCAGGCACGGGTGACCGATGCCCCTTATGTGGCGGCGTTTCGCGAGTTGGCGAGTTGGCGACCCTACCTAGGTGAGCACCCGGCCGATACCACCGAGGCGCAAGCGGTGGATGCCTTTGCCGCCGGCAAGGCGGCCATGATAGTGGCGGGATCCTGGTCTCTTGCCCAGTTCACCGGCAAGGTCAACTTTGGCGCCTTCCCGCCCCCCGTCGCACGGGAGGGGGACACCTGCTACTTCACCGATCACACCGACATGGGGATCGGCATCAATGCGGCCAGCCCCAACAAGGAGGCGGCCATGAAGCTGGTGGAGTGGATGGCGAGCGCCGACTTCGCCGAGCGCTTCTCCAACTCGGTGCCGGGTTTCTTCTCCCTCTCCAACCACTTCTTCGAGCTCAAAGACCCGGTGGCGAGCACCATGATGGGCTGGCGGGATACCTGTGATTCCACCCTGCGTCTGGGTGCCCAGTTCCTCACCCGGGGTGAGCCATCGCTCACCACTGAGCTCTCGGAGGTATCGCAATCCGTGGTGCTGGGTGCCATGACGCCGGAAGCGGCCGCCGCACGCATACAGCAGGGGCTGGCAAGCTGGTATCCCCCCCAGAAGGCGGCAAGAAGATCCCGTCTGTGCGAAGCGGACGAGCCCCTCCCCACGACGGTGGCCAGTGCGGCCACCGGGGCGGAGACTCCCTTCGCCACCCCTTGACGGTGGCCGCGCCCACCGGGAAAGGCACCGCCCGGCGGTGATCTGCATACTTCCCAAGGCGCCTTTAGGCGCCTTTTTCCATCAGGGTGAGGGTTCCAGGCCGCCGCGGGCTGGTTATTTCACCTTCATGGGATAGCGCGTGGTGCGGGGGAAAACATGATGTCTCTGGTTCTGGCCAATCCAGATTGGGGAGGGTACCTGCCGGGGTTGGCAGCATTCAAAGAGATGGAAAGCCCGGCCGCGTCATGTACTTGTGCGGACCCAAGACAGACGAGGGGGGAGGGACGATATGAAAAGCACTTCCCCCTTGCTGGGCAGGGCAGGGCGGTGTCGAGGGGGTGTGGAAAAAGGAAAGCGGCCCGCAGGCCGCTTTCATCTCATGTCGGGCGGAGCACAGCCCCCGTCAGCGTTCATCCCTTGTACGGCAGTGTGGTATCACGCACCACTATGCTCAACTCGGGCAATTCGTCCGAGTTCGGCTCCGTATTCTCGATCAATCCCAGCAGGGTCTTGGCCATCTTGACCCCCATCTCGTAGATGGGTTGGCGCACCGTGGTCAATGGCGGGTTGGAGTAGGTGGAGAAGGGCAGGTCGTCAAAACCGATGAGGGAGACATCTTCGGGCACGCGCAAGCCGCACTGCTTGAGCCCCAGGATGGCTCCGTAGCAGGTCTGATCGTTGGCGCAGAAGATGGCGGAGAATTTCCGGCCACTCTCCACGAGTTTCTTGACGGCATTGAGTCCGCCGACCTCGGCGAAATCTCCCTGGATGACCAGGGAGGGATCATATTCGATGCCCGCGCTGACCAGGGCCTGACGATAACCATGGTGACGCTCGATGGCATCGTTTTGATCCGGCAAGCCGACAATATGGGCGATATCACGATGACCCAGATCCAATAAATAACGGGTTGCCATATAGCCACCCAGTCGATTATTGATACTGAAGGAGTGTACCCGTTCGGTCATGATATTGTGACCGGTGGCAACAATAGGTATTTGCTGTGAAAACTCGAGCAGTGTTTGCTGATTGACGTGGCCGGTCAAAATAATAAGACCATCGACCCGTCGCGCCACCAGTAGTCGCAGCCGTTCGACCTCTTCTTCCGCATTCCAGTGGCCACTGACAATCAGCGGTACATATTCCATACCCTGCAGGGTATGTTCAACACCACGCAACATTTCGTTGGAAAATGGACTCTCAACATGTTGAGTCAATACTCCCAGGGTCATGGACTGACCCGTTTTCAGATATTGCGCCATCAGGTTGGGGCGAAAATTCAATGCTTGAATCGCATCTTCCACGGCCTGGCGTTTATCCGCGGCGACTTTGGCCGAGCCGTTCAATATCCTGGATACAGTGCTTGCCGAGACGCCAGCTCGACGGGCGATATCATAGACAGTGGCTTTTTTTTCCTGAGCTGACTTCGACATCCCCCCTCCGTATTCGACTGTAAAATGACTGGTGGTGGCCAGTATAAAGTAAATATCTTGCTAATAAATCAGCGAGTTAGGATACTCTTTTCCCTTCGTGGTGACAAGCAATGATACGAGTCGCCAAGGGGAAGATGCACTACTGCTGCGCGGCAAAAAAGACCTCTCTTGCCTTGGTGAAGCCTGCCTTTTCTGCGGCTTTGACCCAGGCGAGGGCTTGTTCATAGTCTTTGCTTTCGACTGCCGTGCGAATATGCTGGTAATAATCCAATTCACCCAGTGATTTATCCGATGTGACCATCACGGGTGATATGGTTTTTGTGACCAATATCTCGTTTTTGGCAGTCTCTGCGTCCAGCGACAAATATAGGCGTCCAGTGGCCATATGGGGTACTTCAACATTGATTAGCCGAGCGACATCCGTGGTGCGATCATATTGCATGGCACGCTGGAGATCGTCAGGATTGATCCTGGTATGGCCTTGCATGTCCTGTGCAGTGGTATATATCACCATATAGGCTGCTCGTGCACCGCCAATGGGAGCCGGGATCGTAAATTCCCCCTGGATGCTCTGCCCAGTAATTAATGAACGACCATCATATGTAAAGGTCGAACTGGGAATCGCTTGAACTGCCATATAGTTTTCATCCAGCAACAAGATGCTTGGCAGAAACACAGTCGCGTCGACCGGTATGGTTATTTTGACGCGGGCGGCCTGGGTGAAGGTGGGCAACGAAAAGGCCATCACATAGCTTTTTCCCGAATCAAATGCGTAAACCTGATTGTCAGCGCCAATATTAACCCATCTGCTCTCCTGCCCAAGTGGCTGGAAGGTAAGACCCCTGAATGTTTCAACCGCCACCTTGTTTGACAATTGCATCCTGTCATCTTGAACCTGTTGCTGCAGGGCCGCTGCTGCAGACCTCGGCGGTTGGTCGGAGCCCATGCTGGCACATCCTGCCACCAGCAAGCTGGCAAGAAAAGGCAGGTACTGCTTACTTTTCTTCATATTGTTTCCTTATAAAATGCGGGCCCCCAAGGGACCCGAGATTATAGTGCAGAACAGTGTTCCAACCTAGCTTACCACCACATATCCGCTTGCACTCCGACCAGGAAATCTTCCCGATCTTCTTGCCAGGGGGTCTCATTATTGTGATCGACATAGGTCGCCAGGAGACGGATCTCGGGCGAGGGACCCATGCCGGTATTGACGGTGAAGGTGGGAACCACACTGATCTTGTGGGAGGTACTTCCACGGTCAATGTTGTCAATCATCAGGTTATTTTTTACATAACCCAGTTCGGTCTGGACGGAGAAGAACTCATTGACCGGAAACACCGGGCGCAGTGAAGCGGCATACCAGGAGTCATGGCCACCCATCTCATAGTCGTTGTACTGATACGACAGGGTTGGCAGCAGGTGTACGTTGGCGCCATACCAGCCGCCCCAGATAAATACCCGATAGGATTGATCGCCATCCATCACCTTGGATTGATAGGGTTTGTAACCATCGGCCGCATCCTGCAGCGTTTTCTGGTACAGGGAACCCTTGCGATACATGGCGGTATTGGTCAGGTTCGCCCCCAGCAAATCGCCGGAACCCAGTCCACGGCCCGCCTGGGCGATGAACTTGGAGAAGCCGCCCGGCATGAAGAAGAAGTCATCGCGGGAATAGATGACGGTGCCTTCTGCCCCCTTGGTCGCATATTTTTTACTGTCCCCGTCAAATTCATTGTCGGGCATCTGTTTCAGGGCGATTTCCATATCCCAGGCGCCATACAAGGCGCTGGTATGGAGGGTATGCATGGTGGCATCGGTGCCATTGGCGCGATCGGAGTGGTCGGTATCATTGCTGTTGATGTAAGCAAAATCCCACTTCCCTCCCGCCATCTCCATGCCTTTTATACCGGCGCCGGTGCCTGAGTAGTCAGTGTAAAAAAAGTCAGTGGTCCAGATATAGTTCTCACGATCGTAGTAACGTAACCCACCCCACATGATTCCTGTTGGCGTGATGCCACCGAGTTCCACATAGGTTTCTGATACGCCGCTTTCCCGTGGTGCAGTTCGAGTTTGCAAACCATCGGCATCGGATTCAACCTTGAAGTGAATGTTGACGGATTTTCCACTGCCAATATCCCACAGCTTATTCAGTCCAGCTTCCCAGCTATTATCCAACTCGGAGCCAAGGCGCCCCATGGTTTTATCCATCTCATATTCGTAACCCGCTTTGGAAAAGTTGTCTTTGGCGTCAAATAGTGAGCCGGCACGAATATATCCATGAAAACCAAAACTTTCGGCTGCATTTGATACAGCGGGCAATGCGAGCCCGCAACATGCCCCGACAAACAAGGCTAGCGACTTCAATTTCATCTTATTGCTCCAATCCGTAGAAAAGTGTTTTCAAGCGATCTCTCTTGAAGATTCAATGCCTTATCAATTGATCTTCTGGCAAGGCTGATTGCTGTCAAAGTCTGTTGGGATGGCCGTTTTCAGGGCCACGTTGGTGAAGGCGAAGCGCAGACCGGCCATGGCATCCCATGCCCCACTCAGGTAGAGCGCCTTTTGCACCGAGCCTGTGTTGGCCGCCGGGATGAGAGAGGTGACCGGCAGGGTGCAGCGATACCAGGTGTCGTCATCGGGCACTATGTTGCTGTCCATGGTGAAGAAGGTGCCAAAATCGGGGCCGGCGGTGCCGTCCATCCGGATCTGGATGTTGGGGGAGTCGCCGTAGCTGGAGACTTTCAGGTCGAGCAGCATGGCGCCGTTTTGATAGGCGGAGAGATCCCCATTGGCGCTGTCGGTCCCGAGGAAGGCGGCGCCATTGTCCGGCAGATCCATGGTGATGACCTGGTTTTCATCGGTCAGGGTGCCGCCGAAGCTGGCTGCCGGGTAATCGGCGCTGAGGTCCTGGGCCAGGCTCTTGTCACCGGAGTAGTAGAGTGCGGTGTCGGTGACCACCAGCGCGGGGGCGTTGTTGACGCCGGAGCCTGTGTCCGGATCGGTGCCGGGATCGGTTCCCGGATCTGTGCCTGGGTCGGTGCCAGGATCGGTGCCGTTGCCCGGTGCTTCACAGGTGACCGGGTCGACAACGGGCTTGGCCGAGGTGGTGAGCAGGTACTTGATGTTGGTGATTTCGTAGCTGAAGGCATCCTTGGTGGCCAGATGGAATGGCGTGCCCACGGTGGCGAGGTTGATCGCCGTGGCACCGGGGAAGGGCTTCATGCAGTTGATGGGCAGGGTGAGCGTTTCCCAGTCGCCGGTACCGGCCAGGGCGCCGGAAATGGGCAGGCTGCTGCGGTTGGGGTATTCGTTGTCGATGGAGACGGAGAGTGCCTCCGGGACCGCACTCTTGGTCCGCAGCTGAAACTCGATGAAACCGGAAGCATACTTGCTCAGATTCAGCGGGGTGGTGGATTTGAGCATGAAGGTGCCATCACCATCGCCGGGTACCTGCACATCGGCGGTGTCATCGGTGCCGGCATTGTTGATGAGTACGGCGCTGATGCTGGTCATGGCGACGGGGGAGGCCGTTACCGACTGAACATCCCAATTGTCTTTCTCCGATTGAATGCTGGGGGTGACGTTTGCGCTCGCCCCAACACCGAATAGCAGCAATGCACCATCGCCACTGTCTGGCGGCGTCTCACCAGGTGGCGTTTCGCCCGGAGGCGTTTCACCGCCGTTGCTAGCAGAAATGTTCTCGTCACCACCGCATCCGCCGAGCAAGGCTGCGGCGATCAAGGATGCCAAAAGTCCTTTTTTTGTTGCATTCATACTGACCACTCCAATCAATGGGAAAAATATCCACCGCGATGAACCGTCGAGACTCAAACAGCTTCTGTGCAATCGATGCCAAGACAAATCATGCTGAGCTCATTTTCTTGAAATCGATTTCCAATACAATCTTTATCTCTCATGATGATCGAAGTTTGTGTTGCAAATCACAAAACAATTCGTATTGATACATCACTCTTTACTTGTGCTGATTATATTATGATTGATGTTAACTTATTGATTTAAGGCTTTAATTTATGGTTTTTTTCAATGAGTGCTCCTTTCGGTGTCGCTAGGGCGCTCGGTGAGCTTGTCTTGGCGCTTAGGGGGTGGGGAATTGTGGAGTGGTATGCGGTGTCGACTGATGTGGGTTGTGCTGTTTGGTTTCGATTTCAAGATTTGGTTGTCTACCTTGATCTCATTCCAGCCTCCCCAATACATGAGTCGACGCAGTCAATATCGGGAGCTGGCGCTCAAGAAGAGACGGTTCAGGGCGGTGGAGAGGCAATGGCTCCAGCGGTAGAAAGCATATGAGTCCATTGGCGTGAACCGTAGCGACCCGATTGGATGACGACAGCTAGTGGTGTTCGCATGAATGCGAGGAATTATCGTCGCCAGCTGTGACTGAACATCAGCCTGACAGCGTGTCCGAATTGAGTTGAGCACGACATCAAGGCCAAGCTAAATCAGAGCCGGTAAATGAATTTGAATCTTCTGTGATGAGAAGATGTTTGGGCCAATCCTGGCCTTGGCGTGCTTCAAAAGCTCAAACGATACAAGCCCCCCTGCCTGATGGGCTTTCTTGTGGCTCAAACGGGAGGGGTAGCAAACCGCAAAGGAGGGGGATGGAGCAAAAAAGCACAAAGGGTTGGCTTCGCTGAGAAGCTAACCCTTTGTTTTATATGGTGCCGATAAGGGGAATCGAACTCCTGACCTTCGCATTACGAATGCGCTGCTCTACCAACTGAGCTATATCGGCGTCGGCCTAGATTCCCGAAAATGTCCTGGCAAGTCAATGTGCCTGAATTATTTTTATGAGCCGGCTCATGGTGTTACGGAGCGGATCAGAGATCTGAAAATTCCGGGATATGGGCCCGGCCCCGGCTTTCGAGAAACGCGAGCAGGGCGCGGGGGGAGCGGGCGAGGATCCGCTCTTCGGGGAAGCCGACTGCCGTGACCAGGCGATGGCAGTGTTCGAAGTCGCCGACACTGAAGGCGACATGGGAGTCGGATCCGAAGGTGAGATAGGCCCCCAGATCCCGCGCCGCCTCGACGATGGCGCGGCAGTTGTCTTCACTGCCGGCCCGGGAGTGGCTGAACGAGGAGTTGTTGACCTCAAGGGCGACCCTGTACTGCGCGGCGGCATGCACCACGGCCTCGATGTCGATGGGGAAGGCGGGGTTGCCCGGGTGGCTTATCATGTCGACCCGACCGCTCCTGATGGCGTTGATCATCGCCTGGGTATGGGTGGCCCTGTCACAGGGCGGGAACACGGGCTCGTGGAAGCCCGCCATGATCATGTCGAGGCGGGATTCGTAGCGTTCGGGGAAGTCTATCTCCCCGTCCAGATTCTTGATGTTGGCCTCTATGCCGCGCAGTATGCCCACGCCGTCCACGACCCTGGGCAAGACGTGCAGATTGACGAAATGCCAGAAATGCGGGGCATCGGCCATGTCCGGGCCATGGTCCGTGGTGGCAAACAGCTTGATCCCCTTGGCCTTGGCGATGGGGATGTAGTCATGGATGGTGCTGTAGGCGTGGGTGCTGGCGACCGTGTGGGTATGGGTGTCGACGGTGTACTTCATGGCGTTTCCCCTGGGTGAGCAGAGCCAGATGAGCGAAGCGCCAGCATAGCAAAAAGGGGGAGAGGGGGCCACGCAGAGGGGTTGTCATACTCTGTCACAAATGCCTGCAACTCTGACAAAGTTTATCCGGGAGGCTTGGGTAAGATGTGTTCATCGATGTGCAGCCTGAACTTCCATCGATGGGTTGGGTCAGGATGACGCAACCTTCTTTCCCCACCGTCGCTCTGCGGCGGTTTTTTTTGCCTTCCATTTGTTTTGCAAGCCGAAACGGGCATCCGGCAGCTCGATGAGATGGGTGTTTCGCCATAAAAAAATGCCCAATCAGCACAGGGCTGGTTGGGCGAGACTTAATGTTTAATTGCAGTGGCATAGATATAGAGTCTGTTTTTTGGTCAAAGTTCCCCGCTTTTTAATAAAACATTTCCCTAACCTGGATTCACATTCTCTTGACACCTCAGGCTATGAAACGTACTTTTTAAACATTCGTTTAAGTGAGGTGCACAGTGAGCAAGATTGATACCAAGAACCGTATTCTCGATGCTGCCGAGGTGTTGTTTGCCGAGCGGGGGTTCGCTGATACCTCTTTGCGTCTGATCACCAGCGAGGCCGATGTGAACCTGGCGTCGGTGAACTATCACTTCGGCTCCAAGAAAGAGCTGATCCAGGCGGTGCTGGACCGCTATCTCTCCCTGTTCATGCCGGAGCTGGACACCAGACTGGCCGCCCTGATGGCGCGAGACGAGCTGACCCTGCTCCAGGTATTCGAGAGTTTTGTCGACCCCCTGATGAAGCTGGCCGCCGTGCGAGCCAACGGCCCGGCCCTCTTCATGCAGCTGCTGGGGCGCGGTTACATCGACAGTCAGGGCCACCTGCGTCGCTTCATCACCAGCTATTATGGGGCGACCCTGCAGCGGATCACCCAGGCCATCTCCCAGGCCAATCCGGCGCTGA
The DNA here is from genome assembly GCF_050266975.1 of Aeromonas sobria. GTDB lineage: Bacteria > Pseudomonadota > Gammaproteobacteria > Enterobacterales > Aeromonadaceae > Aeromonas > Aeromonas sobria_B. The sequence goes on along the minus strand of NZ_JBKISU010000031.1, from coordinate 17,332 downwards.
CGCCGGCGGATCTCTTCTGGCGGCTGCACTTCACCCTGGGCACTGTCGTGTTCACCATGGCTTCCGCCGATGCGCTGCGGGATATCGCCCAGGCCGATTTTGGTCAGCACCTGGATGTGGAAGGGCTGGTGCGCAACGTTATTCCTTATCTGGCGGCCGGGGTAGGCGCGCCGACGGAATCGACCAGGTTATCCCTGGCCGTTTAATCAAAACAATAACTTAACGGAACTGTGAAATAGAGGGAACTGAACCATGATCACATTGCTTGTCCTGCTGGTGGTGACCGTCGCCGTCGTGCTCGGCGTCCCGGCTATCCGCAAGAAGTGGGTAACCCGTCCGGTGTTTGCCATCTTCAAGAGAATACTGCCCCCCTTGTCTGCGACCGAACGGGAGGCCATGGAGGCGGGCTCCGTCTGGTGGGATGGCGAGCTGTTTCGTGGCAATCCCGACTGGCAGAAACTCCATGGCTACGGCAAGGCGACCCTGAGCGCCGATGAGCAGAGCTTCATCGACAATCAGGTCGAGACTCTGCTCGCCATGATCGACGACTTCAAGATAGTCAACGAGACCAAGGATCTGCCCGAGCCGGTCTGGGATTATCTGAAGAAGGAGGGCTTCTTCGCCCTCATCATTCCGAAATCCTACGGTGGCCGCGAGTTCTCGGCGATCGCCAACTCCACCATAGTGACCCGCATCGCCACCAAGAGCCTGAGCGTGGCGGTCACCGTCATGGTGCCGAACTCGCTCGGGCCGGGCGAGTTGCTGATGCACTATGGCACCCAGGCCCAGAAGGATTTCTGGCTGCCGGGTCTGGCCAATGGCAAGGAGGTGCCCTGCTTCGCCCTGACCGGTCCGGAAGCGGGTTCAGATGCGGGCGCCATCCCGGACAAGGGGATCGTCTGCAAGGGTCAGTACAAGGGGGAGGAGGTGCTCGGCATTCGCCTGAACTGGAACAAGCGCTACATCACCCTGGCGCCGCGCGCCACCGTGCTGGGCCTGGCCTTCAAGCTGCATGATCCCGAGCAACTGCTGGGGGACAAGGAGGATCTCGGCATCACCTGCGCCCTGATCCCCACCAGCCACCCCGGGGTGCGGGTCGGCGATCGCCACTACCCCATGGGGCTGGCCTTCCTCAATGGTCCGACCTTTGGCAAGGATGTGTTCATCCCCATCGACTGGATCATTGGTGGTCCGGAGTACGCCGGTCGCGGCTGGCGCATGCTGGTGGAGTGCCTCTCCGCCGGTCGCGGCATCTCCCTGCCGGCGCTGGGCACCGCCTGTGGCCACATGGCGAGCCGCACCGTCAGTGCCTACGCCTATGTGCGCAAGCAGTTCGGCATGTCCATCGGCAAGTTCGAAGGGGTGCAGGAAGCCATGGCACGCATCGGCGGTTTGACCTATCAGCTGGAAGGGGCCCGTCGCATGACCGCCGGTTCCCTGGACTTGGGTCAGGCGCCGGCCATCGTCACCGCGATTTCCAAGTACCACATGACAGAGATGGCGCGCCAGATCATGGATGACTCCATGGATATCCACGCCGGTCGCGCCATCCAGCTGGGCCCGAAGAACTACACCGGCTACGCCTACATGGGGATCCCGGTCGCCATCACGGTGGAGGGGGCCAACATCCTGACCCGCAACCTGATGATCTTCGGCCAGGGGGCGACCCGCTGTCACCCTTATGTGTTCGCCGAGCTGGAAGCGGCGGCCGATCCGGATGCCGAGCGCGGCCTCGAGAAGTTTGACGGCCTGCTGATGAAGCACCTGGCATTTGGCACGGGCAACTTCTTCGGCGCCCTGTTCCAGGGGCTGACCCTGGGCCGCTTCAACGGCGCCCCCGTGAGCGGGGAAACTGCCCGTTATTACCGGCAGCTGGCTCGTATGAGCAAGGGGCTGGCCCTGTGCGCCGACGTCTCCATGCTGATGTTGGGCGGCGATCTCAAGCGCAAGGAGATGATCTCCGCCCGTCTTGGCGACGTGCTCAGCCACCTCTACCTGGCCTCCTCGACCCTCAAGCACTACGAGGATCAGGGGCGCATGGTCTCCGACCTGCCCTTCGTCCAGTATGCCCTGGAGCGTAACCTGCACCTCATCGGCAAGGCGTTCGACGGCTTCTTCCAGAACTTCCCGAATCGGGTCGTTGGCGCCCTGCTCAAGCGGGTGGTCTTCCCGTTCGGCATCCACTACCAGATGCCGGCCGATGATCGCTGCCACGCCATCTGCCAGGCCATGATGACGCCGGGCGAGTTCCGTGACCGCCTCACCGCCCTGTGCTACGTGGGCCAGGATGAACAGGATGCCATCGGCCAGATGGAGAGGGCCTTCCTCGCCATGGTCTCGGTGCAGCCTCTGGAGAAGAAGCTTGCCCAGGCCCAGAAAGAGGGGCGCCTGCCCCGCAAGCTGGCCCTGCCCGAACTGGTGAGCCAGGCCCTGGCGATCGCCCTGCTGACCCAGGAAGAGGCCGACCAGCTGCTCGCCGCCGATGCCCTGCGTAGCGAGGCTATCCAGGTGGACAACTTTGCCCCCGGCGAACTGGAGGCCATGGGCCAACCCGCCCGGGTGGACGACGCCGCCTGATCCCGCCATGCCTGCTGTTGAAAACCGGCCGTGATGGCCGGTTTTTTTGTTTGTATTTCGCGCGTTTACAAGGGATGGGATTTCCAGTTTAATGATTTGTCCCCTCACCCTTGGGGCAGGAAGCAGGCTCGCGGAGCGAGCCGATAACAACAACATCAGGAAGATGAAATGAACCTCGCCAAGACGGCGATCGAACGCCCCATCTGGGTGGCGGTCTCGATCGTGCTCATCTTTTTTGCCGGCCTGCTCAGCATGCGCAGCCTGCCGGTGCAGCTGTTCCCGGACATAGAGCGCCCCCATCTCAATATCTTCGTCTCCTGGCGATCCGCCTCGCCGCAAGAGATGGAGTCCGAGATAACGGATCCCATCGAGCAGGAGCTGCAGGGGGTGCAGGGGCTCAAGAGCCTCACCAGCAACAGCTACCCCGGCTTCGTCGAGATGGATCTGGCGTTTGCCATCGGCACCGACATGCAGCGGGTCCAACTGGAGATCATCTCGCGGCTGAACCGGGTCTCCAGCCTGCCGGACAACATAGAGGGCCCCTACCTCAACAACTACAGCAGCAACGATACCCTCACCTTCTTCTTCATCCAGCAGCTGCCGGGGACCGTGGGGAGCCTGGATGAGCAGCAGCCGCTGATTGAGTCCAGGGTCAAGCCGGAGTTGGAGCGCATCCCCGGGGTCTCCACCGTGGAGATAGACGGCATCAATGCCCGCCAGATCCAGATCCGCTTCGACCCTTACCGCGCCGCCGAGCTGGGGGTGGAGATCCCCGAGCTGGCGAGCCGGGCCGCCACCGGCTGGGATGTCTCCGCTGGCACCCTCGACATAGGGCGCTGGGAGTACAAGCTGCGCTTCGCCGGTCGCTACGACGTGGAGAGCCTCAAGGACAAGGTGGTGGACTGGCGCGATGGCCTGCCCATCTACCTGCGGGACGTGGCCGAGGTGCGGTTGACCCGGGAGCAGAACCCTGTGCTGCGCATCCAGAATGGCAACCAGGCCATCTCGGCCCAGATCTACAAGGAGAACGGCGCCAATGCCCTGGCGGCCCTGGAGGCGATCAAGGCCAGGGTGGGCGAGCTCAACCGCGAGGTGCTCGAGCCCGTCGGGCTGCACATGGCGCAGTCGTTCGATGCCTCCCTCTACATCAACCGCGCCATTCACATGGTCACCGCCAACCTGGGGCTGGGGGTGCTGCTCTCCTGCGCCATCCTCTGGGTCTTCCTGCGTCGGCTCAAGGCGACCCTGATGATAGCGCTCGCCATTCCCATCAGCATCATGCTGACCCTCTGCCTGCTCAAGCTGATGGACAGGACCCTCAACGTCATCTCCCTGGCCGGGATAGCGTTCGCGGTGGGCATGGTGCTCGATGCCGCCATCGTGGTGCTGGAGAGCATCTACCGGCGCCACGAGCGGGGGGATCTCGACAAGGCGGGGGCGGCCCTGGCGGGCACCAGCCAGGTGTGGGCGGCCCTGGTCGCCTCCACCCTCACCACAGTGGCCATCTTCTTGCCGGTGCTCCTGCTCAACGACGTGGAGGGGCAGCTGTTCGCAGACCTCGCGCTCACCATCGCCTGCGCCGTCACCGTCTCCATGCTGGTGGCCGTCTCTGTGCTGCCGGCGGTGGCGTCGCGCTGGATGGGGCAAGAGGGGCTGAGGGACCCCTATGGCGATCACTGGCGCCGGGCCACGGCGCGCATCCTCCACTGGACCCGCACCCCGGCGCGGCGCTGGACCATTATTCTCACCATGATGAGCCTGCCTGTGCTGGCGACCTGGGCCCTGCTGCCCAAGATGAACTATCTGCCGGACGTGAAGCGCGACGCCATCGACGTCTGGATGAGCTTCACCCCGGGGGTCAACCTCAAGGCCCAGCGGGAAGAGGTGATAGACACCCTGATCGCCCGGCTCGATCCCTACATGAAAGGAGAGAAGGAGCCGGCCCTCAAGAACTACTACATCATGCGCTACCCGGGCGGGGCCCAGATCGGGGTGCGGGCCAGGGAGGAGGGGCGCATCAAGGAGCTGGAGACCCTGCTGATGCAGGATCTGCTGCAGGGCATCCCGGATACCCGGGCCTTCGGCGGCCAGGGCTCGCTGTTTGGCGGCTTTGACAGCGAGAACGGGGTCGAGTTGCTGCTTCAGGGGGGGGATCTGCCCGAGCTCTATCAAGCGGCCCGGGCGGCCATGGCGATCGTGAAACAGGATCTGCCGGGGGCCCAGGTGCGGCCGGAGCCCTCCCTGGACTTCACCGCCCCCGAGCTGCGGCTGGTGCCGCAAGACAGGCGCCTGGCGGAGGTGGGCTGGGATCGCACCCCCATGCCGACCATCATCCAGACCCTGGGGGACGGCCTGAGGGTCGGCGAATACTTCGACGGCGACGAGCGCTTCGACATCCTGCTGATGGGGCAGACCTCGGGCAACCCGGACGATCTGCGGGCGCTGCCCCTGGCCACCCCCAGGGGCGGCATAGTGCCCCTCGGCGAGCTGCTGAAGGTGGAGCATGATCTGGGGCCATCGGGCATCTTTCGCACCGATGGGCGCCGCAGCCTGAGCCTGCAGATCACCCCGGCACAGGGGATGAGCATGGAGCAGGTGCTCGACACCCTCAAGGAGAAGAGCTTCGCCCGCATCCGCCCCCTGCTCCCTGCCGGCGGCGAGTTGCGGGTGTCTGGCAACGCCGACAGCCTGCAGCAGGCCCTCGGCAATCTGGGGGGCATCTTCCTGTTCGCTCTGGTGATCCTGCTGGTGCTGCTGTGGGGCCTGTTTGCCTCGGTCCGGGATGCCCTGCTGGTGCTGCTGACCCTGCCGCTCGCCACCGTGGGCGGCGTGCTGGCGCTGGTCATCAGCGGGCGGGTGGCGCCGCTGCCCATGGATCTGCTGACCATCATCGGCTTCGTCATCCTGCTGGGTCTGGTGGTCAACAACGCCATCTTGCTGGTGCATCAGACCCGCTTGGCCGAGCGGGAGGGGATGACGCGCCCGGCGGCGGTGGCGGATGCGCTGCAAAGCCGGATGCGCCCCATCGCCATGACCAGCCTGACCAGCATCTTCGGCATGTTGCCCCTGATGCTGAGCCCGAGTGCGGGCAGCGAGATCTACCGGGGGCTGGCCACCGTCATCGTCGGCGGCATGAGCTGCAGCACCCTGTTTACCCTCATATTGCTGCCCGCCTTCCTGCGCCTGGGGGAGCGGGAGCCGGCAGCGGTGGCGCTGCGCCAGCGCGCCTGATGAACGAACGCGTCCATGGAAAGGAGAGAGATGTGAACAAGATGATTGCGGGGCTCGCCCTGATGGCGAGCCTGCCGCTCTGGGCCAAGTCGGTCACCCTGGCCGACGTCACCCGGGGCGATGCCGGAGCCAGCCTCTGGATCAGTGGCACTGTCGCCAGTCGCCAGCAGGCGGAGCTGAGCGCCGAGCAGAGCGGGCGGGTGGAGTGGATTGCCGAGTTCGGCAGCCGGGTCGAGGCGGGTCAGGTGTTGCTGCGCCTCGACGCCGCGGCGCTGCGCCTCTCCCTGGAGCAGGCCCGGGCCGAGCAGGCCAGGTGGGCCAGCAGCCTGCGCTTTGCCAGGGCGGAGTTCGAGCGCCAGGACAAGCTGCGCAAGCAGCACAATGCCTCCCTCAGCCAGTTCGACAAGGCCAGGCTGGAGATGGAGCAGGCGGAGCTGGCGCTGCAGCTGGCGGAGATAGCGGCGCGCCAGATAGAGGATCAGATCCGCCGCAGCCAGATCCATGCCCCCTTCGCCGGGGTGGTGAACCACCACTTCATCCAGCCGGGGGAACATGTGGATGCGGGGGAGAAGGCACTGGCGCTGGTCAACCCGGATGCGCCGGACATCCGCTTGCAGGCCCCCATCGACTGGGCCCTGCGCCTGGCCCCCGACACCCTGCTCAAGGTCGAGGGGGCCGGTTTGCAGGGAGAGGCTAGCTATTACCAGCGGGCGGCCAGTGCCGACCCCGTCTCCCGCCTCATCGAGCTGAGACTCAAGCCGACTCAGGGCAGCTACATCATAGGGGCGCCGGTGCGGGTTGCCCTGCCCCTGGGGGGGCAGCAGGCCATGCTGCTGCCCAGGGACGCCCTGGTGCTCAACACCGAGGGTAGCGTGGTGTACCGGGTCGAGGGGGAGGGGGATGCCCTGACGGTGAGCCGGGTGCCGGTCACCATCTTGTTCGGTGACGAGCACCAGGTCGCCATCAGCGGCGCCCTGACCCCGGGGGACAGGGTGGTGGTGCGCGGCGCCGGGGCCCTGAGCGACGGTGACAAGGTGGAACTCTATCGCGGTAGCTGAGCGGCGTCATTCCCATGCAAAAACGGCTCCCGAGGGAGCCGTTCTGGTTGCCGGTGGCGGGGATCACTCGACCATCATCACCTTGCAGGTGTTGGTGCTGCCGACGGTTTCCATCTTGTCGCCGTGGGTCAGCAACACCATGTCGCCGCTCTGGAGCAGCCCCTTGGCCTTGAGCACGTCCAGGGCCTCGCGGCACACCTCGTAGACGGGGCGGCTCTCGTCGGCATCGAACAGCACAGGGGTGACGCCCCGGTAGAGGTTGGTCCAGGCGAGGGTCTTGGCATGGGGGGACATGGCGAAGATCGGCAGGCCCGAGCTGATGCGGGACATCAGCAGCGGCGTGGTGCCCGACTCGGTCAGAGCGACGATGGCCTGCACCCCTTCCAGGTGGTTGGCCGCATACATGGTGGACATGGCCACCGCCTCTTCCACCGAGGTGAAGGTGTAGTTCATGCGGTGGTTGGAGACGTTCAGGCTCGGGTGCTTCTCGGCCCCCACGCAGACGCTGGCCATGGAGGTGACCGTCTCGATGGGGAACTGGCCGGCGGCGGTCTCGGCGGAGAGCATGACCGCATCGGTACCGTCCAGCACGGCGTTGGCCACGTCCATCACCTCGGCGCGGGTCGGCAGCGGGGCGTTGATCATGGACTCCATCATCTGGGTCGCGGTGATCACCACCCGGTTCAGGCGGCGGGAGTGGCGAATGAGCTTCTTCTGCACGCCCACCAGCTCGGGGTCGCCGATCTCGACACCCAGATCGCCCCGGGCCACCATGACGGCGTCTGAGCCGAGGATGATGTCTTCCATCGCCTCATCGCTGGCGACGGTCTCGGCGCGTTCCACCTTGGCCACTATCTTGGCGTTGGAGCCGGCCTCGCGGGCCAGCTCGCGGGCGTAGCGCAGGTCATCGCCGCAGCGGGGGAAGGAGACGGCCAGGTAGTCCACGTTCATGCGGGCGGCGGTCTTGATGTCTTCCTTGTCCTTCTCGGTCAGGGCCGGTGCGGAGAGACCACCCCCCTTCTTGTTGATGCCCTTGTTGTTGGAGAGGGGCCCGGCCACGGTCACCGTGGTGTGAATGCGGCTGCCTTCGACCCGCTCCACTTTCAGCTGCACCCGGCCGTCATCGAGCAGCAGGATGTCGCCCGCCACCACGTCATCGGGCAGGCTCTTGTAGTCGATGCCGACCTGCTCCTGGCAACCTTCCCCCTTGCCGAGGGCGGCATCCAGGATGAAGCTGTCGCCGATGGCGAGATAGACCTTGCCATCCTTGAAGGTGGAGACCCGGATCTTGGGGCCCTGCAGGTCACCCATGATGGCCACGTGGCGGCCCAGCTTGGCGGCGATGGTGCGAACCTGTTCGGCCCGCTGGATGTGATCTTCTGCACTGCCGTGAGAGAAATTCATTCGCACCATGTCGGCCCCGGCGCGGATGATCCCCTCGAGGATGCCTTCGCGGTCGGTGGCAGGGCCGAGTGTGGTCACAATCTTTGTACGTCTTGGCATGAAAGACTCCAGTTTGAAGTTGATATGACTTGAAATACTGTCCCGGCGGGCAGAGCCCCGATCGCCATCGGAGGGGATCTTGTTGCTAAACGACAATACTACACAATGGCGGCAGGCACACCTAGCGGGGGCCCGGGGCCCCCACAGACTCAGGAGGAGTGGGGTGTATCAAAGCGGGATTCGCGCAAACCTTCCTTGACCTTCTTCAGGTTTTCACGAAATTTCATGCCGCGGCGCAGGGTGAAACCGGTCGCCAGCACATCCACCAGGGCGAGCTGGGCGATGCGTGACGCCATGGGCATGTAGACGTCGGTGTCTTCCGGCACGTCCATGGAGAGCACCAGGTTGCACTCCCGGGCCAGGGGGGAGTCCTTGGAGGTCATGCCGATCACGGTGGCATCGTTCTCCCGGGCCAGGGCGGCTATCTCCACCAGGGCCTTGGTGCGACCCGTGTGGGAGATGAGCACCACCACGTCCCCTTCGCTGCTGTTGATGCAGCTCATGCGCATCATGACGATGTCATCGAAGCTCACCACGGGAATGTTGAAGCGGAAGAACTTGTTCTGGGCATCCCGGGCGACGGCGGAGGAGGCGCCCAGGCCAAAGAAGCTGATCTTCTTGGACTGGGTCAGGATGTCGACGCAGCGGTTGATGGCGGAGATATCCAGGCTGTTCTTGGCGGCATCGAGGCAGGCCATGGTGGACTCGAAGATCTTGGCGGTGTAGATCTCGGGGCCATCTTCCGCCTCGACGTGGCGGTTCACATAGGGAGTGCCGTTGGCCAGGCTTTGGGCCAGGTGCAGTTTGAAGTCCGGGAAACCCTTGGTGTCGAGGCGGCGGCAGAAACGGTTGACGGTCGGTTCGCTGACATCGGCCAGTTTGGCGAGGGCGGCGATGCTGGAGTGGATGGCCGTCTGGGGAGAGGCGAGGATCACCTCGGCGACTTTGCGTTCCGATTTACTGAAACTTTCCAAATTGTTCGTAATCTTATCGAGGGTATTCATTATTACCACCAGGATTTCTTGTAATTTAGCTTCAGTGTCTTGGCACTAAATAGCAGGCTGGGCGGGTTCAAAACCAGGATGATGACTATACAAGACAAGCGTTTACCGGGACTAATCTCGGCCATGTAAAGTATGACTCACGTCTAATTATTTCGTTATTTTAGTTACAAATTTCCACTCACTTCCTGAAAGCGCTTACAAATGTTGCAAAGCAACAACACTGTGAGCCCGCGCACGTTTGTCGCCTCCGGCCGCCCCGTCGGGCGGCGCCTCGGGTAGAATCCGTGCCAAATAATAAGCTCGGGACGCAGCGTCGCCCCGACCCGTAACGAAGGAGTGATTATGCAGCATACCCATGCCCTGGTCGGCGACGTCGGCGGTACCAATGCCAGGCTTGCCCTGTGCGAGCTGGCCACCGGCACCATTTCCCAGGCCAAGACCTATTCCGGGCTGGAGCATCCCAGCCTGGAGGCCGTGATCCGCCTCTATCTGGCGGAGCAGCTGGCGCAGGTGAGCGAGGCCTGCATCGCCATCGCCTGCCCGGTCAACGGCGACTGGGTCGCCATGACCAACCACAGCTGGGAGTTCTCCATCGGCGAGATGCAGGCCCGCCTGGGTCTGGCACGCCTGCTGGTGATCAACGACTTCACCGCCGTCTCCATGGCGGTGCCCGTGCTGTCGGATGCCGACAAGATCCAGCTGGGGGGCGAGGCTCCCCAGGCGGACAAGCCGGTGGCCATCTATGGGGCGGGGACCGGCCTTGGCGTCGCCCACCTGGTCAAGGCGGGGGCGCAGTGGCTGAGCCTGCCCGGTGAGGGGGGCCATGTGGATTTTGCCGCCAACACCGAGGAAGAGGATGCGGTGCTGCAGGTGATGCGCGGCGAGCTGGGCCATGTCTCGGCCGAGCGTTTCCTCTCCGGTCCGGGTCTGGTCAATCTCTACCGTGGCCTGGTCAAGTCCGACGGCCGCGAGCCGGCGGAGCTGGCGCCCCGGGAGATCACCGAGCGAGCCCTGGCGGGGGAGTGCCTCGATTGCCGCCGCACCTTAAGCCTGTTCTGCGTGTTGATGGGGCGTTTTGCCGGCAACCTGGCCCTCAATCTGGGGGCCTTCGGCGGCGTCTATATCGCCGGTGGCATAGTGCCGCGCTTCCAGGAGTTCTTCCTCGCCTCCGGTTTTCGGGTGGCGTTTGAAGACAAGGGCCGTTTCAAGTCCTATCTCAAGGAGATCCCCGTCTTCCTCATCACCCATCCGGGGCCGGGTCTGCTGGGGGCCGGGGCCTATCTGCGCCAGAGCATGGGAATGAGCCTCTGATTCAGTCTCGATTAAGGGGATGGCGCTTATAGTGCTCCCACGCATTCAAGACTCGTTGGCATCACAGGAGGTGGTGTAACGGGTCACTCATTGAATGTGTGTATCACCTGACAGAGTCTGAACTCGCTTGACCGGCCCATGGGCCGGTTTTTTTTGTCCGTGGTTCCCACTGCGGGTTTCAGGTGAGCTCGCCAGCGGACGCTGGCGAAGGGGATTCCTGGTAGGGGGGCTGGCTGGACTGGCGGCTGCCGGTCGCGACGGCGTCTTGCCCCGTCCGGGCTCAGGGGAGCATCAGGGTGAATCTGGCGCCGCCCAGAGGGGAGCCATCCACCCGGATATCGCCGCCATAGCTGTGGACTATTTCGGTGACCACCGCCAGACCTATGCCCTGGCCGGGGGAGCTGTCGGCGCGCACCCCGCGCTGGAAGATCTGTTGCGACTTGGCGGGATCGATGCCGGGCCCATCGTCTTCCACCTCGATCAGCAGGCCCGAGCCCTGGCGGCGTACCTGCACCCGGATCTCGCCGATGGCGAACTTGCAGGCGTTGTCGAGCAGGTTGCCCATCAGCTCCATCAGATCCCCCTGCTCACCGGCGAAGAAGACGTCATCATCGAATTGGAAGCGGGTTTGCAGCTTTTTGTGGCGATAGACCTTGGCGAGGCTGGCCAGCAGCTTCTCGATGAGGGGGACGGGCTCGGTCCCCTTGCCGGCGAGGCGTTTACGCCCGGTCACGGCGCGGCGCAGCTGGTACTGGATCATCTGATCCATGGTCAGGATCTGCTCGTTGATGTTGTCGTGCAGCTCCCGCCCCAGCGGGATGTCCCGGGTCGTCATCTGAATGAGCGCCAGCCGGGTTTTCAAGCTGTGGGCCAGATCGTTCAAGGCATGCTGGTAACGCTGGGTCTGCTGACGCTCGTTCTCCAACAGCTGGTTGACCGATCCGGTCAGGGGGGTCAGCTCGCGCTCGTAGTCCTGGGAGAGGGCGTCGCGCTTGCCCGCCCGGATCTCGTCTATCTGGCGCGCCATGGTGCGCAGGGAGGAGAGGCTCCAGAAACTGGTGAGCAGCAAGAGGGCGCCGAGCAGGAGGTAGGCGATCAGGGCGATGCGGATCCGCTGATAGAGGTAGACCCGTATTTGCTGCTGGTACTGGTTGGCGGAATCTATCATCACTACGTAATAGGTGACGGGGCCCTGACCCAGGTTGCGCATGAAGCGCAGGCTGTAGATGAAGTAGCTGTTGCCGCTCTCTACGGTGATCTGCTTGAAGACGTAGTCGTGGTCCATCTTGCCGAGGTAGCGCATCAGATCCGGACAGAGGGTGGGCTTGTTCTCGATCACCTCCGGCTTGTGCAGGCTGGACCAGCTCATCTGGCCATCGGCACGGCAGATCAGGGTATCGAGGGAGGGATCGACCGCCATCGGACTGAGGTCGTCGAATCCGGCCTGCCCGGGCTGGTTGGGGAGCTTGGCGGAGAACAGCTTGGAGAGATTCTCCTGCATCTGGGTGCTGGTCCGCTTGGCCAGCTCCTCCTGTTTGGCCAGGTAGAGGGCATAGACGGAGAAGGCCAGGATGAGGGCGACGACCAGCATGGTGCTCAGCATCATCTTGGCCAGCAGTGAGCGGCGAATGAGCATCATGGCTCCGGTCACCTCGATGGGGGCGGGGCAAGGTCCCGCCATGTTTGGGGCCGCGCCCGCGTCAGCTGCATGACAGGTTGAAGATGTAACCCTGACGACGGATGGTGGAGATGGGCAGTATGGTCCCTTCCGGATCCAGTTTCTTGCGCAGCCGGCTCACCATCACCTCTATGGTGTTGGGGTCCCCTTCACCATCCCCATAGAGCTGATCGAGCAGCTGCTGTTTGGAGACCACCTGGCGGGCGTTGCGCATCAGGTATTCCAGGATCAGGTATTCGAAACTGGTCAGCACCACCACCTCATCGGCGATGGTCAGCTCCTTGCGCGACAGATCCAGCACATAGTCCCCTGCCTGCACCCTGGGGGAAATGAAGCCGGCGCTGCGCCGCACCAGGGCATTGAGACGGGCCAGCAGCTCGTCTTTCTGGAACGGCTTGACCAGATAGTCATCGGCCCCCGCCTCCAGCCCTTCGACCTTGTCCTGCCAATTGCCGCGGGCGGTCAGCACTATGATGGGGAAGGCAATCTGCCGCTCTCGCAACTCTCTGATGAGCTGCAGGCCATCCATGTCCGGCAGGCCGAGGTCGATGATGGCCACGTCTATGGGGTAGTCCTCGGCATAGTGCAGCGCCACCTGGGCGCTGTCGGTGCCATGCACCTGATTCTGTGCCTCGGTCAGCAGGGTGGTGAGATGGTGATTGAGCAGCTTGTCGTCTTCGACCAACAATATTTTCATAAGGTGCACGATCATGGGGTTCCAGGCTGTCAATTAGAGAATTTATATCGGGGAGAGTCAATCAGCATCCTAGCAGGCGTGCCTGTATCGGGACTGAATCAGGAGGTCTTAAAGGGGATCGCCCACCCCCCCTGCCGTCAGCGCCCCCGGTGGCAAATGGGGCCTTGCATCGCCCGTGACACCCGTTTTTCAGGGACCGTTGAGCCATGGTATGCCGCTTTGTCCCCCACAATGAGCGGCACTCATGACGTGATCTGCGTTCGTTTTTCCCCGCTCTCGACTTCCTTCCGCCGTCTGGCCGGTTATGATGGCCATCGGCTGACACCGCCATAGACAAGCGGGCCAGTGGCGGCTTGATGCGCCACTGTGAGTGGTTTTCAGGAGGGGAAACCGGGCGCCTCCTGTCGCCTGGACATCCGGTTTGCGGTGATGGCGGCAACATCTGCCCTGCCTGCCCATCGCCTGGTATCGGGTGTAGCGAGAGGATGTGCGACCATGAGAGACCCGAAGCGTCATCGCTTCTTTTATGCCAAGTTGGGCAGGGCAAATACCCTGGCAGAGAGATGCCTCAATGGCGACACCCCCATAGGGTGTATGGCGGTCCCGATCTTTTTTGATCTCAGGGCAGACACAAGAGCACAATTTGAACGTGAAGGATCGGCCAAAGAACAAGGAAGAAATTTTTTCTGGTGCTCTGATCATCCAGAGAATGCCTTCATCATAGTGCTGCATCAGGCTGAATTGCATATATTGCGTCCAGTGGCAGAGGCTCAATTTTTTCGATGCTCGAAAAAGTTCGGATATGCTGATGCTGGCGATTATGTGAAATTTCTGCCGGTCGAAGCGATGAGGAAATATCCCTTCAGTGAGATCCCCTTGATATTATCCAGCATGTCGGCAAACGCCTATTATTATATGGGGACTTTCAGGGAGATTACCGACTATGGAAATGTTCTTGCATTGCAACACCTGGTTGGTATCGATGCTATGCCGGTGACAACAGCGCAAGATATTATTCGTTGTTTGAGCAGTACCGAACTGGAAACCCTGACGGCAAAGATCTTTGAAGAGTCCGGCTGCTTTGTTCCATCCTATATGGGCGGCGTTCTCAAGGATGTTGATATCATCGCAAGAAATACATCAGAGAACATCATACGTGTGTTCGATACGGAGATAGCTCCCCGCCAGGGGGTCTCCATACAGGTGAAGAGATCGACGGGTAACACCAGCCAGCCAGGCTGTGACATTCTGATATCGGGTGAGCGAGATGCCGAGACGGTTGTCACCTTGGCCAAGGCCAGTCCACGAACCAAACGGTGGCTCTCTGACTCACTTCACTGGTTGCCCAATGAGGCGAGAATCATGTTTGATTTAGAATAAAATCATACACGCCATCTCGGACAATCGCCTTGAGAGCACGGGCAGTGTCACGCATCGTTCGCAGAAGAAATATCCATTTCCGGTAGAGGTTATCATGAGAAATAGCAATATTGGTGAGCTGGTACTGAGTGAGCAGCAGATCCGGCAAGGCGTGACCATAGTGGCTGAAAAATTGAACGAACATTATAGGGATGCCGTCATCATCACCATAGTCCCAGGTGGCATATTGTTTACCGCCGATCTGGTCAGGCAGCTTGATTTTGATATATGCATGGACTATATCTCTTGCCCCCATATACCGGGGGAGAGGCATAACCAGTCTGATATCGTATTTCATGACAATATCGGCATTGAGGGCAGGGATGTCATCATGATCGATGATGCCATCGAATCAGGCGGGACCATGAAGCGCCTGGTGGAGCATATCCGTGGTCACTATGGGGTCAAGTCCCTCTCGATCGCGACACTCCTGGTCAAGCCAGGCCGAATAGATATTCCAGTACCACAGCATTATGCGTTTGAGATGAAAGATGACGCGTTGCTCGTCGGCTATGGCTTGCCCTGGCAAGACAGGATGAGAAATATTCCCTATATATCAAAACTGGTTAAATAGAGGGTGGCGAGTATCGCCACCATGACCTAAGGCGGGGGAGAGGCAATAGATCTGGCATGCCTCTGCTCATCAAATAGGCACCTAGTCCATATCCCTCTCTGCCCGATATTATTCATGAGCATTATGCTCATTGACTTGGCTGTCACGGCCCAATTCATCGGCAAAGATCAACCAGGTGGTGATGAAGAGTGCGGCAATGATGGGCCCCAGCACAAAGCCATTGATACCAAATACAATGATGCCTCCCAAAGTGGAGAGCAGGATCAGATAATCGGGCATCTTGGTGTCTCTGCCCACCAGGATGGGCCTGAGGATGTTGTCGACCAGGCCGATCACTAAGGCGCCAAAGAGGGTCAGTATGACCGCATCCACCAGGTTGCCGGACGCGAACAGATAGACGGCGACCGGCCCCCAGATAAGGCCAGCCCCCACGACGGGGATCATGGATAACAGCGTCATGACCACGCCCCATATTATCGGGCCCTGGATGCCCAGGACCGCAAAGATGATCCCGCCCAGCAGACCCTGCAAGATGGCGACGGCAAAATTCCCCTTCATGGTGGCCCTGGCCACTTCGGAAAACTTGGCAAGCATCAACCTTTCCCGGCGATTGCCCAGGGGGAGGGCATCAATGATCTTCTCGACCAGATGTTGGCCGTCTCTGATCATGAAGAAGGCGACATACAGCATGATGCAGATATCGAGTATCAGGCTGAATGCCCCTTGCCCCACGCTGAAGGCGTGCTGCGCTATGTAGCGCGTAATAAATACCGCCGCATTGGTCAACTGATTCCTGACCTCACCATAATCTATCCCAAGGGAACTCATGATGTCGTGCAGCGCGGGAAAGGAGGCCTTGATGGTGTCCAGATATTCACCAAAATTAATCTTTCCCGCCTGCATGGTCTGATAAAGACCATTGATCTCTTTCATGAAGGACCAACCAAGAAAGAGAACGGGCACTATCAGCACCACCACGCACAGCAACAGGGTCAGCAGTGATGCCCCATTTTTCCCCAACTTGAATTGATGCCGGATTTTCTCATTGATGGGCAGGAAGAGAACACCAATCATGCAGGCCCAGAAAATAGCAGAGAAAAATGGCATCAGCATCCAGATGAAAAAGCCACTGATGATGGCCAGGGCAAGCATGAAGGATCTATTTTCCAATGATGCAATCATGATTCAGTCTCCTGATTATTGCAGGCTGAAGACAAGCAGCAGTACGCCGAGTGCCAGGCGATAAATGACAAATGGCAGCATCCCCATGCGCTCTATTATTTTCAAGAAATAATGAATGCAGGCATAGGCGGCGACAAAGCTGACGACAATACCGACCAATAATTCACCCATGTCTATGTCTGCTGGACTCGTCATCAATTGCCAGCCCAGATATAGACCGGCAAGGGTGATGATGGGAATGGACAGCAGAAAGGAGAATGTCGCGGCCGTACGGCGATCGAAACCCAGCAAGAGTGCCATTGTCATCGTGATACCGGAACGGGAAGTACCAGGGATCAGGGCGATGGCCTGCGCCAGGCCGATTTTCAATGCGTCCTTGACCCCGATATCTTTCATCTCCCTGGCGAGCGTGGACTTGCGGTCCGCATACCAGAGCAACAGGCCAAAGAGGAGGGTGCTGATGGATATCACCAGGGTCGAGCGTGCGCTGCCTTCAATGAATCCCTTGCCGACAAGGCCCATGACGGCCGCTGGTATGGTGGCCAGGATCAACAGCCAGGCGAGACGGCCCTGCTCCGTGCGCTGGCCGCGCAATGAGCGCCGCCAACCCTGGATGAGGGCGCCGACATCGCGCCGAAAATAGATGACGACCGCAGACAGGGTGCCGACATGGACGGCGACATCAAACGCCAGGCCCTGATCCTGCCAGCCGAAGATCCTGGAGGGTAATATCAAGTGCGCAGAGCTGGAGATGGGCAGGAACTCTGTCAATCCCTGGATCAAGGCCAGGAAGACGGATTGAAAAATGTCCATCAGATAACAAACCTCTATTTTTAGGGCCAAATTTATCACCCTTGTCTTATTGATGCCAAGGCAACTTTTATTTGAAATACGCGGTGTTGTTCATGTGATATTCACATCGTGCTTTGTGCAATGACGGTACCAATATCTTTTCCCATTGAACAAAATGGAACCTGATTACCCATGATTAGCAGTCAGTTACCACGAACTATACTGATCTTACGTACAGTTATCGAGGTGCGAGATCATGGCCAAAAGCAAAATCCAATTCCAGAAAGGCTACAGCCTGTTTGAGTT
>NZ_JBKISU010000030.1:0-61869 GCF_050266975.1 Aeromonas sobria | reverse complement strand
GTGAGTGCCCACACAGATTGCTTGATTCAAATTGTTAAAGAGCGTCACGCTTATCGCGTTGAGGAGGCGCATCTTACGCTCCTCACTTCGAAAGTCAAGCGGTTGTTTTCGCTTTTCTTTCGGCGCCCACCTCGCTAGGAAGCTGGCTCATCAGTGCGGCGTGTTCCGCCGTGCTGGTAGGGGCGCATTATAGGGAGCCGGGCCGGGATGACAAGGGATTTTTAGCCAAAACGGTGCGACCGCTCACTTTTTGCCCTCAAACCACCAAAACAACCTGATTAGCCCCTGTTACGCCGACTTTTTGTTCGATTCCTGCTGGCGCGCGTCTATATAGCTGAGCCAGCGGTCTGCGCGCTCCTGCCAGACGCTTCCCCCTTCCGCTTTCAGTTCACGGGCCAGCACCATGGCTTTCTGATATTGCTGCTGGTTGAGCAGGGCTTGCACCAGCTGTCCCTTGACCCTGCGCCCCTGCTCGCTGCGATGTTGCCCCGTCGCCGCCAATTGCGTCATGGCCGCCTCGGTTTCCCCCCGCAGCAGCAGCAGTTCGGCCGCCCGCAATCCGGCATCTGTCTGGGCTGCCTGCCTGGCCAGGGTCTGCCAGCTGACGATGGCCTTGGGCCACTCCCTCGCCCCTTCCCACAGCTGGGCCAACAGACGCTGGTTTTCCACATTCTGCTTCAATTGCCCTTTCGCCATGGCATTTTCCAGCAGGCGGGCTCCGCGATAAGGCAAGCCTTGCCAACCATAGAGGCGAATGAGCTGAGTGCGGGTCGACGCTTCGTCCATCAGGCCGCGATCGAGGGCAGTCTGCAGCAGAGCCAGGGCCTGATCGCCCCGCTTGGCCGAGATGTTCAATGCGACGGCCTGTTGCCACCAGCGGCTCTCGTTCGGTTCACGGCGGATCTGCTCCCCCGCCTGATCGGCGGCTTGGGCATAGCGCTGCAGGGAGGTCAGGGCCGAGAGACGGATCAGCGCCACCGGCTTCTGCCAACCCTGCTTGAGCAGCTGATCGCTCTGGCGGATGGCTTCGTCGTACTGCTTGTCATGGTAGTAGAGGCCCGCCAGACGCAGCCTGAGTTCGTTGCTCGGCTGCTTGGCCAATACGGCGCGATAGCTGCTGATGGCGCCACGCCAGTCCGACTGCTGGGCCTGGATATCCCCCTTCAGGCGCAGCAGCTGAAGCAGTTGCGCCTCTGGCCACTCTTTATAGGAGAGCGCCTGTTCCACATGGCGGCTCGCCTGGGCCGTCTGCTGCAAGTTGGCAGCCAGGGAGGCATTGAGCTGCGCCAGCCAGGCACGTTCCGACTCGGAACCCGGTTTGAGTTCGCGGGCCCGGCTCTGGGCCTGCTGGAACTGGCCGGACTGATAAAGCTTGAGCACGGGTGCCAGTTGACGAGAGAAGAGCGGGCTCACCTCCATGGCCCAGCTGCTCGCACTCATCAGGGCCAACAGGCAGATCCAGATCCGCAACATAATCATGACTCCAACTTGAACTTGAGGGTGATCACCTGGGACAGCTTGTCGCTCGCCCCCGGCCTGGGTTGGTAGCGCCACTTGCTCACCGCCTGAATGGCGGCGCGCTCGAACTGGCGTCTTGGCTTGGCGTCGACCACGGTCACATCCTGCACTCGCCCCTCGGCATCCACGCTGAAGCTCAAGGTGACGAATCCTTCGATGCCCGCCTGCTGCGCCCGATAGGGGTAGCTGGGTTCGATCCGTTGCAACGGGGTCAGGATATCGCTGCTGCCGACCCCCCCTAGCTGGCCATGGGGATTGCCCGCGGCGACGGGGGCCGGGGTTGGCGCCGCCATCACCCCGGGGGCCGCCACCTGCACCGGGCTCAGGTCGGCGACCAGATCCAGGCTGGGCTGAACCGTGGGCAAGGCCGGGGTTGGCGGCGTCGGCATGGGGCTCAGGGAGAGGGCAGCCGGAGGCTCGGGCAGGGGCTCCGGCTTGGGCGGGATGGGGCGCTCGCGCTGCGCCACCTCGCTCTGCTCGGCCTGCATCCGGATGACGATGGGGTCCTGCTCGCTGCTCTGGGCCCGCTCCCTGGGCGGTTCGACCAGCGCAGCCATGAACAGCAGTATGCCCAGGCTCAACAGCAGACCCAGGGCCAGGCTCATCAGCTTCCACTTCATGGCGCGGACACCGCCACCGCTATGTTGGCGACGCCGGCGGCCTTGGCCTCGTCCATCACCCGCACCACCTTGCCATGGGGCACCCGCTCGTCGGCCTGGATCACCAGACTGGATTCGGGCTGTTCCGCCAGCATGCGTGCCAGGCTGGCCTGCACCCTCTCGATGTCGATCTGCTTGCGATCGAGGAAGATCTGCCCCTGCTCGCCGATGGCCAGCATGATGCTGGAGGACTTCTGCGCCTTGGCCTGGCTCGCCTGGGGTCTGTTGACCTCGAGCCCGGCCTCGCGCACGAAGGAGGTGGTCACAATAAAGAAGATCAACATGATGAAGACGATGTCGAGCATGGGGGTCATGTCGATCTGCACTTCATCACGCACGCGCTTGGGTTGGCGTCTCATGGTAATACCTTCTCTTCGCGCAGCCCGTCCCGGGTGCCAGCCAGGGCGCGTTTGGCCTGGCTGTCGAGACGACTGAGTAACAATACGCCGAGCAGGGCGACCACCATGCCCGCCATGGTGGGAATGGTGGCGCGGGAGATCCCCCCCGCCATGCTCTCGGGATTAAAACGATTGGCCGCGGCCAATGCATCGAATACGCCGATCATGCCGGTCACAGTGCCCAGCAACCCCAGCATGGGGCAGAGCACCACCAGGGTGCGGATCAGGATCAGGTGGCGACCCAGCTCCAGCTCGGCCTGAGCCAGCCAGCGGCCGCGAATGGCGCGGGCATGCCAACTGCCGTGTTCCGCCCTGGCCTGCCAGTCCGCCTGCAGCCGGCGGCGAAGGGCGCCGTAACCCAGGTTGAGATAGAGCAAGCGCTCGATGATCAGGATCCACATCAGCGCCAGCATGGCCAGGATGACCCAGAGCACGGGACCGCCTCGGCCCATGAAGCTCTGCACCTGGTGCCAGACATCCAGCATCATGCCGCCCGCTCCGTGCGAACCTTGCCTTCCGCACGCTCAGCCAGAATGCCGGCCACCTGCTGTTCCAGCACGTTGGAGAGCTCGACGAAGCGCGACTGCAACAGGCTATGGGAGAGGATGAGCGGGATCGCCGCCACCAACCCCATGACGGTGGTGATCAGCGCCATCGAGATGCCGCCGGCCATGATCTTGGGATCGCCCGTACCAAACAGGGTGATGGACTGGAAGGTGCCTATCATGCCGGTCACGGTGCCGAGCAGCCCCAGCATGGGCGCCAGGGCGGCGATCACCTTGACCATGCCAAGGCCTCGTTCCAGCCGTGGCGTCTCTTGCAGGATGGCCTCATCCAGCCTCAGTTCCAGGGTCTCCATGGGGATCTCGGGATGCTTGTCCGCCACCAGCAGCACCCGCCCGAGGGCGTTGTCGGTATGATAGTCACCGCTGGCAAGCTGACGACGCACCCTGCCCAGCTCGCGAGAGAGGCTCCAGAGCCGCACCGCAGCGATGCCAAGGCCAATCACGGCCAGCAACACTATGATGGCGCCCACCTTGCCACCCTGCTGGATCTGCTGCCAGAGGCTGGGGGCCTGGGTCTGCATGGCGAGCAAGACCCCATGGGAGGGGTCGATCACGGCAGCCTCTCCCTCAGCGCCGCCATAGGCGAGGGCGGCACCGTTCAGGCTGGCCGGCAGGCCGAGCACAGGGGCCAGGCCATCGGCCCCGGCTTGCAGCAAACCATCCTGCCCCACCAGCATGAAGCTGCCGATGCGGGTCACCTGCTGGGTGGCACTCGCCCCCTGACCATTGAGTACATCCGCCTCGAAGCGGGTCACCTGGGCAGATCCTTCTATCTCCTGCATCAGCAGGGCAGGCAATTGAGCCAGGGCGGCGCGATCCGGCACATCCTGCTCCTTGCTCATCTGCTGCAGCGGCAGCAGGCGATCGGCAAACTGTCCCTGCATGGCCGAGCCGCCGAGCAGCTTGACCGCATCGCCGGCCCCCTGACGCGCGACGGCAAAGACCTGATCCATGTCGCTGGCCGCCTGCTGCCACTGGGCCTTCAGCTCACCCAGCCGTTTCTCGTTGTCGGCAAATTCGCTCGCCAGCTGCTTGCTCTGTTGCTGGGCGGCATTGAGCCTGGCGCGGGCACTGGCCAGGCTCTTGCTGACGTCGCCGAGCTCCTGGCTGGCCTCTTGCTCCCTGAGTTGTTCCTGGGCCTGCCAGTTCTCGCTGGCCAGGGCGGGTTGAGCCAGCATCAGGGCAATGATGAGGGGAAGCTGTTTCATGACTGGGTCTCCTGCAGGGCCACGGAGAGCGGCAGTTGCAACAACTGGGGTACCCCCTTGTCTTTTGCCATGGCAAAGGCGTCGGAGAGCGGGCTGAGCCATTGGCTATCCAGCGGCTGCCAAGTCTTTTCCTGTGCCGACCAGCGCCAGGCCAGGCTGTGATCCGCCGTCATGGCCAGCAGAGCCACCCGGCCCACGGCCAGCACCTCTACCCGGCGCGGCGCGCCATCCAGGGTCAGCTCGGCCGAGTAGGCATCGAGCCGATTGCCGTATTCGGCCTCGATCTGATAGGCCTGCAGCAACTGACGAAACTTCTCCGCCTCGCTCACGTCGCTGCGGGAAAGGGTCGCTTTCAACCCTTCGACCCGGGCCAACCGCTCCTCTTTACGCAGTGGCACGTCGCGTTGCACCAGCTCGGCCAGTTCGCTCTGCATCTGCAGCATCAGCGGGATCAGGCCCTGACGGGTCTCCTCCACCGCTCCGAGCTGACTCTCGAGGCGAGTCAGCTCGCCGCGCTGATCCTCGACCAGAGAGCGCATGTAGCTGTTGTAGGCTTCGAGATCGCGCAGCTGCAGCTCGGCATTTTGCAGCTCCTGCCGTGCGGCCATGGCGGCATCAGCCGCCTTCTCAACGCGCTGCTGAGACGCCTGACCGGCGGCAATGCTCGCCTTGAGGCTGGGTTTGACCAAATCGTCGGCACAAACCGAGAGAGAGATCGATAATGGCAACAGGGCCAGACACCATAACTTGCTCATAGGATGAATCTTAACAATGATAACTATTCTCATTATTTCAAATGATGGCGCGAGTATCAATCGACATCCCCCCTTGGCCTGAGAGGAAAAAAGCAGGATAATTTTTAGACAAATACGGGATTTACTGGCGTTGGCATAAGCAACACCAAATTTATAACTAAAAAATATCTTTTCGATCAGCGAGATAGCGGTCGAAACGGGAGAATAGAATGTTTAACGACGCCATATGGGAACACATAGACAGGTTTGCCAGGGCCAAGAAAACCAGCGACATTCAGCAGCTTCTGGAGCGTTTCAGCCACCAGATGGGGTTTGATTACTTCCGCTTGCTGATTATTTTTCCCATCAGCATGCAGAAATCCCACGTCGCCCTGTTCAACAACTGCCCCACCAGCTGGTTCAATGCCTATTCGGAGAAGCAGTTCCTGACCCAGGATCCCGTGGTGCATCTGGGCCTGAAACAGACCCAGCCCATCTTCTGGAACCAGCTCGACTGCACCTCCCCCTGGTTGCCCAGCGCCAGCCAGGAAGTGATGAACCTGGCCGCCGACTTCGGCGTGCGCAATGGCGTCTCCTTTCCGCTGCACACCCCGCAAGGGGAACACGGCATCCTCTCCTTCATCACCAAGGAGCGCTCCGACTCCGAACTGATGTTTGAAAACGTTCCCTTGCTGTCGTTCTGCGCCAGCTACATCTTCAATTCGGCCCTGACCCTGATCAAGGCCAGGCCGGACCTGATGAAGTACCTGACCGAGCTGTCGGATCGGGAGAAGGAGTGCCTGTTCTGGGCCAGCGAGGGCAAGACCTCCTGGGAGATAGCCACCATACTCGGCATCAGCGAGCGCACCGTGAACTTCCACCTCAACCAGGTGACCAACAAGACGGATTCCAAGAATCGCAGCCAGGCCATCGCCAAGGGGATCTCCAGCGGCATCATAGTGCCCTCCCTGACCGACGTGACCATCACCAACCTGCGGCTGTCATAGCCCGGTTTGCCAAAACAAAAAGAGCCGCAAATGCGGCTCTTTTTGTTGTTCAAGACAGCATTATTCCACGGTTACGGATTTCGCCAGGTTGCGCGGCTGATCCACATCTGTGCCCTTGATCAGGGCCACGTGGTAGGAGAGCAGCTGCAACGGCACGGTATAGACGATGGGCGCAATCATCTCTTCCACGTGGTTCAGGCTCATCACCCGCATGGTCTCGTCGCTCTTGAAGCCGGCGTCGGCATCCGCGAACACGTAGAGGATGCCGCCGCGGGCACGCACCTCTTCCACGTTGGACTTGAGCTTCTCCAGCAGGTCGTTGTTCGGCGCCACCACTATGATGGGCATCTCGGCATCGATCAGCGCCAGCGGGCCATGCTTGAGCTCACCGGCGGCATAGGCCTCGGCGTGGATGTAGGAGATCTCCTTGAGTTTGAGCGCCCCCTCCATGGCGATGGGGTACTGGCTGCCACGACCGAGGAACAGGCTGTGGTGCTTGTCGGCAAACTCTTCGGCCAGGGTCTCGATCTGCTTGGCCAGAGCCAGGCTCTCCTTGATGCGCAGTGGCAGGGCTTGCAGCGCCTTGACCAGTTCGGCCTCGGCGGCGGCGCTCAGGTGGCCACGGCAGTGACCGACGGAGGCCACCAGCATCAGCAGGCCGGCCAACTGGGTGGTGAATGCCTTGGTGGAGGCCACCCCGATTTCTGCCCCCGCGCGGGTCATAAAGGCGAGATCCGATTCGCGCACCAGGGAGGAGCCCGGCACGTTGCAGATGGCGAGCGAGCTCATGTAACCGGACTCCTTGGCCAGACGCAGGGCCGCCAGGGTATCGGCGGTCTCGCCGCTCTGGGAGAGGGTCACCAGCAGGCTGTTGGGGCGCACCACCGACTTGCGGTAGCGGAACTCGGAGGCGATCTCCACGTCGCAGGAGACGCCGGCGATCTCCTCGAACCAGTAGCGGGCCACCATGCCGGAGTTGTAGGAGGTGCCGCAGGCCACGATCTGGACGTGCTCGACCTTGTCGAAGATGGCACGGGCGCCGTTGCCGAAGGACTCGACCACCACGTGATCGCTGCCCAGGCGGCCTTCCAGGGTGTTGGTGATGGCCTTGGGCTGCTCGTAGATCTCTTTGAGCATGTAGTGACGATATTCACCCTTGTCACCGGCATCGTGGGAGAGCTCGGACTCCAGCTCCTCGCGCACCACTGCATTCCCGTCGGTATCGAAGATGTGCACGTCGCGACGGGTCACCTCGGCCACGTCCCCCTCTTCCAGGAAGATGAAGCGGCGGGTCACCGGCAGCAGGGCCATCTGGTCGGAGGCGATGAAGTTCTCGCCGATGCCGCGGCCGATCACCAGGGGGGAGCCGGAGCGGGCCACCACCACGCGGCTGTCGTCACGGCTGTCCATCACCACTGTGCCGTAGGCGCCGCGCAGCTGCTTCACCGCCACCTGCATGGCCGCCAGCAGGCTGGGGGCGGATTTCAGCTCGTGGTGCACCAGGTGGGCGATCACCTCGGTGTCGGTGTCGGAGCTGAACACATAGCCCAGCGCCTGCAACTCTTCCCGCAGCGCTTCGTGGTTCTCGATAATGCCGTTGTGCACCACGACTATATGCTCGGAGACATGGGGGTGGGCATTGCGCTCGGACGGCTCGCCATGGGTAGCCCAGCGGGTGTGGGCAATGCCGGTGCCGCCGTGGACGGACTGCTCTTCCAGCGCCTTGGCCAGTTCGGCTACCTTGCCGAGGCGACGCACCCGCTGCAGCGGCTGGTTGGCGCTGAACACGGCCACCCCGGCGGAGTCATAGCCGCGGTATTCCAGACGGCGCAGGCCCTCTACCAAAATTTCAGCCACATCACGTTGGGCCACGGCCCCGACGATGCCACACATAGACTTCTCCTCAAGACGTAATAAACGGAAATTGATTTGGATGGTTCAGATAAAAATGTCAGCCAGTCCTGTCAGCCAGCAACCGGGGCGCAGATCAGCGTGATCCCCCTGGCTTGAATTTGTTCTCTGGCCGAGGTGGCCAGCCCTTCATCGGTCACCAGGGTATGGATGCTCGACCAGGGCAGCTCCAGATTGGGGATCTTGCGGCCTATCTTCTCCGACTCCACCATGACGATGACCTCGCGGGACACCTCGGCCATCACCCTGGAGAGGCCCACCAGCTCGTTGAAGGTGGTGGTGCCCCGCTCCGGATCTATGCCATCGGCGCCGATGAACAGCTGGTCGAAGTCATAGGAGCGCAGCACCTGCTCCGCCACCTGACCCTGGAAGGATTCGGAGTGGGGATCCCAGGTGCCGCCTGTCATCAGCAGGGTGGGTTCGTTCTCCAGCTCGCGCAGGGCACCGGCCACGTTGAGGGAGTTGGTCATCACGATGAGGCCGCGCTTGCTGCCCAGCATGGGGATCATGGCGCTGGTGGTGCTGCCGCTGTCGATGATGATGCGGTTGTGATCGCGGATCCGTTCGGCGGCGGCGCGGGCGATGGCCAGCTTTCGTTTCGAAACCTGATCCGGGTTGCTGTCCACCACCATCTCGCTCGGCAGCGGCACGGCGCCACCGTAACGACGCAGCAGCAGGCCACCGGTCTCCAGCACCGCCAGGTCCTTGCGGATGGTCACTTCCGAGGTGGAGAAGTGCTTGGCCAGGGCATCGACGCTGACTTCCCCCTGCTCCTGCACCAGGCTCACTATGGTGTGACGGCGCTGCTGTGTGTTGCGTTTGTTCATCTTTAAGTTTCGATTCGAAAGAATGTCGAAATATTAATGCCTTTTCGGGAAAAATCAAACGGCAAATAGGATCCGATGTGGTTCGATGCCAGAATGAAGGGCCAATTTGTGACGAGGACGCCATGGACAAACGACTCATCTGGCTGGTGGAAGATGAGGCCAGCATTGCCGATACCCTGATCTACGCCCTGCAGACCGACGGCTTCGAGGTGGAGTGGTTCCCCCTCGGCCAGCCGCTGCTGGCGCGACTGGAACAGACGCGACCCGATTTTCTGATCCTGGATGTGGGGCTGCCGGACATCAGCGGCTTCGAGTTGTGCAAGCAGGTACGAGGCCGCTGCGACACCCCCCTGATGTTTCTCACCGCCCGCAGCGAGGAGATAGACAGGCTGATAGGGCTGGAAATTGGCGCCGACGATTATGTGGCCAAGCCGTTCTCGCCACGGGAGGTGTGTGCCCGGGTACGAGTGATACTGCGCCGCAGCCAGCCGGTCGCCACCCAACCGAGCCAGTTGCTGGCACTGGATGAGGAGCGGGCACGCATCAGCTTTCACGGCCAACCGCTGGCCCTCACCCGTTACGAGTACCTGCTGCTCAAGACGCTGATGCAGGCACCTGGACGGGTCTACTCTCGTCAGCAGTTGATGGATCTGGTGTGGAGCGGGGCGGAAGAGAGTCTGGATCGCACCGTCGACACCCACATCAAGACCATTCGCGCCAAGCTGCGGGAACGTGACCCTGACGCCAACCTGATCCTGACCCATCGCGGGCTGGGCTACAGTCTGGAACTGGCATGAGGATCTGCCTGCAGCAAGCATATGGTCTGGTGCCCGGATACAAACGGATAGAACTGGTATGAGAATAGGACTGCAACTGCTGTGCGGACTGGTGCTGATCTTCGCGCTGGCGGCCTGGTTTGTGCTGGAGATCTTCGTCGAGGAGATAAAACCCGGGGTGCGCAGCGCCACCGAAGATACCCTGGTTGACATGGCCCAGATGCTGGCACCGCTGGCACTGGACGATCTGCAGGAAGGAAAAATGGCCGATGGCAGGCTGGCCAGCGCCTTCGCCCGCCTCAACCAGAGCCCCATCAATGCCCTCATCGACGGCCACCTCAAGCAGCAGGCGGAGTACCGCATCTATGTGGTCGACGCCAAGGGCAAGGTGGTCTACGACTCGGACGGGGTGGATCTGGGCAAGGACTATTCCCGCTGGAACGACGTCTACCTCACCCTGCGCGGCGAATATGGCGCCCGCAGCACCCGCAGTGACCCCGACGATCCCGCCAGCTCGGTGATGCACGTGGCCGCCCCCTTGCGGGAAGGAAAGGACATTCTGGGCTCCCTCACCGTCGCCAAGCCCAACCGTACCCTGCTGCCCATGATAGAGCGCAGCGAACACCAGCTGCTGAAAGGGGCGGCCCTGCTGCTGTTCATCTCGCTGCTCATCGGCGCCCTGCTGGTGTGGTGGCTCACCCGCGCCATCGGCAAGCTGGTTCACTACGCCGATGCTGTCAGCCAGGGGCAGCCCGCCAACCTGCCGCGCCTCTACAGCCCGGAGCTGGACCGACTCGGCCGCTCCCTCGAGACCATGCGTCGCCAGCTGGATGGCAAGGCCTATATCGAAGCCTATGTCCACAGCCTGACCCACGAGCTCAAGAGCCCGCTGGCCGCCATTCGCGGGGCGGGGGAGATCCTGGCCGAGGCGCCGCCGCCGGACGCCGCGAAACGCTTTATCGGCAACATCAATCTGGAGACGGCCCGCATGCAGCAGCTGATCGAACGCATGCTGCAACTGGCACGCCTCGAATCGGGGCAGGGGCTGGACAGGCAATCCGTCGAGCCGGCCCGGCTGGGCAGACGGGTGCTCGATGCCCGCCAGATCCAGGCCCAGCGCCGCCAGATCACCCTGCACGCCGAGCTGGGGGAGGGCCAGAGGCAGAAGTGGGACCCCCTGCTGGTGGAGCAGGCGCTCGGCAACCTGCTGGACAACGCCCTCGATTTCTCTCCCATCGGCAGCACCCTGGCGCTGAGCGGCGCCGTGGAGCAAGGGGGTTACTGCTTCCGGGTGTGGGATCAGGGGCCAGGCATTCCCGACTATGCGCTGCCCAGAATTTTCGAGCGCTTCTACTCCCTGCCCAGACCCGACAAGGGCAAGAGCAGCGGCCTCGGGCTCAGCTTTGCCATGGAGGTGGCGCGCCAGCACGGCGGCCGACTGACCCTTGCCAACCAGCCAGGAGGCGGCGTGCTGGCCGAACTCTGGCTGCCCGGCAGTTGAGGGCACTTCACACCAAGCACACAGAACCGGACTAAGCTGCGCCTCCTCGATGCCGACCTTCCCCGTCGATGCGCATTCCCATGAATCAAGGAGATAGATATGCCCCGTCTGCTGTTGTCCGGCCTGCTTGCCGCCGGTCTGCTCTGTTCATTGCCCGCCAGCGCCGCGTCCGGCTGCATGCTGTTTGCCGATGGCAGCGGCAAACCCTTCAGTAGCCAGGGGGAGTGCGCCGCCCAGCTGCCCCCTGCCTCCACCTTCAAGATCCCCCTGGCCCTGATGGGCTATGACAGCGGCTTCCTGGTGGATGAGCAGCTGCCCGCCCTGCCATTCAAACCCGGCGACGATGACTGGTTGCCAGCCTGGCGCGAGACCACCACCCCGAGCCGCTGGCTAACCTACTCTGTGGTCTGGTACTCCCAGCGCCTCACCGAGTGGCTGGGGATGGAGCGCTTCCAGCGCTACGTGGACAGCTTCGACTACGGCAACCGGGATCTCTCGGGCAACCCGGGCAAGCACGACGGTCTGACCCAGGCCTGGCTCAGCACCAGCCTCGCCATCAGCCCCCAGGAGCAGGCCCGCTTCCTCGGCAAGATGGTGAATGGCAAGTTGCCGGTCTCCGCCCAGACGCTGCAGCACACGGCCAATATCCTGCGTCAACCCGACATCGATGGCTGGCAGATCCACGGCAAGACCGGCATGGGCTACCCCAAGCTGCTGGATGGCAGCCTCAATCAGGATCAGCAGATCGGCTGGTTCATTGGCTGGGCCAGCAAGCAGGACAAGACGCTCATCTTCGTCCACACGGTCGTGCAAAAACCCGGCAAGCAGTTCGCGTCCCTCAAGGCGAAGGAAGAGGTCTTTGCCGCACTGCCGGCGCAGCTCAAGAAGATGTGATTGCTCCCACCGGCGCCTGGCGCCGGTTTTTTTGTCCCCCTTCACCGCCACTTCACAGGGCCCCATCTTCCCTTCACCCGACCCCGGCACACTCCCGTTCAACAACAAGGAGAGGCGTCATGGTCAAACAGATTTTCACCCACAAGATAGTGCTGTTGCCGTTGCTCAGCCTGCTGATGATGATCCCGGTTCACGCCATCATGGAGCTGAACCGGGAGCGCCAAGTTTACCGCTCACAAGCCATCAAACAGATAATGGCCAGTACGAGTGGACCGCAGCGCCTAACGGGCCCCGTCATCGTCCTCCCCTACACACGCGAACTGATCCTGACCGATGGCAAGGAAACCAGGAGGGAGGTGGAGACACGCTACCGCTACCTGTTGCCAGAACAGCTCATTGCCACGGCTAACATGGAGGTCACGCCACGCAAGCTTGGCATCTACCAGGCCCAGGTGTATCAGGCCAACGTCACTCTCACCGGCCAATTGCCAGCACTCCCTGATTGGCAGCCCCCACGCAACAGCGTTCCCGGCCAACCCTATCTCAGCCTGACCGTCTCAGATGCGCGCGGCATTACTCAGATCCCGACCATCACCCTCAACAACGAGCCACTGACCGTCACCCCCGGATCCCGGCTTGGCACCCTGCCCGGCGTGCATGTCCCGCTGACGACCAGACAACTGCAAGGAGGGAAATTCGATGTCAGGATTTCCCTGCAGGGCATGGAGAAATTCACCCTGATCCCGGTCGGTCGTGACAGCAAGCTGGTCTTGTCTGGTAACTGGCCCCACCCCAACTTCCTCGGTGATTTCCTGCCAGCCATCCGCACCGTAAACGAGCAAGGTTTCAATGCCGATTGGCAGACCAGCTGGTTTGCCACAGACATGGAAAACAAGTTCCACGAGATGATCCAGAGGGACTCGGAACGTCTGCCCAGCTTCAGCGTCAGCCTGGTGCAGCCGGTGGATCACTATCAGCTGAACGAGCGGGCGGCCAAGTATGCCCTGCTGTTCATCGGCCTCACCTTCCTCAGCTTCTTTATGTTCGAGCTGCTCAAGGGACTGAGGGTGCACCCTATCCAGTACGCCCTGGTGGGCATGGGGCTGGCCATCTTCTATCTGGTGCTGCTGGCGCTGACCGAGCACCTGGGCTTTGGTTGGGCCTATCTGGTCGCCAGCCTCGCCAGCGTATCGCTCAACGGCTTCTACCTGAGCCATGTGCTGGGCGGCCCGAAACAGGGAGTGGGATTCGCCGCCCTGCTGGGGCTTGTCTACGCCATCCTGTTCGGCCTGCTGCAGGCCGAGGAGACAGCCCTGTTGCTCGGCGCCCTGCTGCTGTTCGCCATCCTGGCGCTGGTCATGGGGCTGACCCGCAAGCTGGACTGGTATGGGGTGATGGGCAACCCGCCCCCTTCCTCTGCCCCGAGCCAGGAGGGCTGAAAACGAAACCGGCGCCCTGAGGGCGCCGGTTTCATTTTATTGATCGGGTATCACTTCTTCTTGACCGGACGGACCCAGTGCTTGATGTGGCGCTGGGGCACCCGGGTGATCACCAGCTCGTGCTCGGCCACATCCTTGGTGATGGTGGAGCCGGCCCCCAGGGTCGCCCCCTTGCCGATGCGCACCGGCGCCACCAACTGGGTATCTGAGCCGACGAAGACGTCATCCTCAATGATGGTCTGGAACTTGTTCACCCCATCGTAGTTGCAGGTGATGGTACCGGCCCCTATGTTCACCTTGGCGCCAATGTCCGCATCCCCCAGATAGGTCAGATGACCACACTTGGAGCCCACACCGAGCCGGGATTTCTTCATCTCGACGAAGTTGCCGACGTGGGCATCCTGCTCCAGCACGGCCCCCGGGCGCAGGCGGGCGAAGGGGCCGACCGAGCACTGATCCGCCACCAGGGCACCCTCGATGACGGAGTAGGGCTTCACCTCGCTGTGATCGCCAATCTCGCAATCCTTGAGGACGCTGCCGGCGCCGATGCGCACATGGTTGCCGAGCTTGACCCTGCCCTCGATGATGACGTTGACGTCGATCACCACCTCTTCACCGATCTCGAGCGTGCCGCGCAGATCGAAGCGGGCGGGGTCTATCAGGGTAGCGCCGGCGATCATCAGCCTCTCGGCCTGCATCTGCTGATAGCTGCGCTCGAGGGCCGCCAGTTGGACCCGGTTGTTGGCCCCTTCCACCTCCATGGCGCTGTCCGGATGGACCGCGGCGATGGGGCAACCATCCCCATGGGCCATGGCGATGACGTCGGTGAGATAGAACTCCCCCTGGGCGTTCTTGTTGTCCAGACGGGACAGCCAGCCACGCAAATCGGCGCCCTTGGCCACCAGCACGCCGGTATTCACCTCGCGGATGGCGAGCTGTTCGGCATTGGCATCCTTCTGCTCTACGATGCCGACCACTTGGCCGTTTTCACGGACGATGCGGCCGTAGCCGGTGGGGTTGTCCAGCACCACGGTCAGCAGCGCCATGCCGTCGTCGGTCTTGGCGGCCAGCAGCCGTTGCAGTGTCTCTGGCTGGATCAGCGGGGTGTCGCCGTAGAGCACCAGCACGTCGTCTTCATCTTTCCAGAACGGGATCGCCTGGGCGACGGCATGGCCGGTCCCCAGCTGCTGGGCCTGCAACACCCAGTTCAGATCCGGGGCGGCGATCCGCTCTTTCAGCAGCTCGGCGCCGTGGCCATAGACCAGGTGCAGTTGCTCGGCCCCTATCTGGCGGGCGGTGTCGATCACATGGGACACCATGGGTTTGTTGGCGACAGGGTGCAGCACCTTGGGCAGTACGGAGCGCATGCGGGTACCTTTACCCGCAGCCAGGATCACGACGTTGAGAGACATAGCCAGCCTTTGAAACATGAAGAAATGCTCGGCGGAGTCTATCGAACGGGCAAAAAAAAAGCGACCCGAAGGTCGCTTTTGATAGTACCGCTATTAACGGTAATTCTTTTTGACGATATCGATAACCCGCAGTTGGGCCATCGCCTTGGCCAGCTCGGTGGCGGCCTGGGCGTAATCGATGTCACCATGGGAGCTGTGGATCCGCTCCTCGGCACGACGCTTGGCTTCCTGGGCTTTCGCCTCATCCAGGTCATCGGCACGGATCGCGGTATCGGCCAGCACAGTCACGGCTTCGGGTTGTACTTCCAGCATGCCGCCGGAGATGTACATCACCTCTTCATCACCGTTCTGCTTCACCAAGCGGACCAGGCCCGGCTTGATGGACGTCAGCAGCGGTGCATGACCGTGGCGGAGACCCAGCTCACCCTCGGAGCCTGATACCTGGGCAGATTGTACGCGACCGGAAAACAGCTTTCCTTCGGCGCTCACCACGTCCAGGTGAAAGGATATCTCAGCCATGGGCCCTCCTATCGAGGCTTACAGTTTCTTGGCTTTCTCGACGACTTCGTCGATACCGCCAACCATGTAGAACGCCTGCTCGGGCAGATCGTCATACTCGCCTTTCAGGATGCCCTGGAAACCACGGATGGTCTCTTTCAGCGGCACGTATTTGCCCGGAGAACCGGTAAATACTTCGGCCACGAAGAACGGCTGGGACAGGAAACGCTCGATCTTACGGGCACGGGCGACGGTCAGTTTGTCTTCTTCTGACAGTTCATCCATACCCAGGATGGCGATGATGTCCTTCAGCTCCTTGTAGCGCTGCAGCACGGTCTGAACGCCACGAGCAGTCTCGTAGTGCTCCTTGCCAACCACCAGCGGATCCAGCTGACGGGAGGTGGAGTCCAGCGGGTCAACGGCCGGGTAGATACCCAGTGCCGCGATCTGACGGGACAGTACCACGGTCGCATCCAGGTGGGCGAAGGTGGTCGCCGGAGACGGGTCGGTCAAGTCATCCGCAGGCACGTAAACGGCCTGGACTGAGGTGATGGAACCTGTCTTGGTGGAGGTGATACGTTCCTGCAGAACGCCCATCTCCTCGGCCAGGGTCGGCTGGTAACCTACTGCGGAGGGCATACGGCCCAGCAGTGCGGATACTTCGGTACCCGCCAGGGTGTAACGGTAGATGTTGTCCACGAAGAACAAGACGTCACGGCCCTCGTCACGGAACTTCTCGGCCATGGTCAGGCCGGTCAGCGCCACGCGCAGACGGTTTCCGGGCGGCTCGTTCATCTGACCGTAAACCAGAGATACCTTGTCCAGTACGTTGGACTCCATCATCTCGTGGTAGAAGTCGTTACCCTCACGGGTACGCTCACCGACACCGGCGAACACGGAGTAACCGCTGTGCTCGATGGCGATGTTACGGATCAGTTCCATCATGTTGACGGTCTTGCCGACACCGGCGCCGCCGAACAGACCGACCTTACCACCCTTGGCGAACGGGCATACCAGGTCGATAACCTTGATGCCGGTCTCCAGCAGGTCGTTGCTGTTGGACTGATCTTCGTAGCTGGGGGCTTCGCGGTGGATGGACCAACGCTCTTCTTCGCCGATCGGACCCTTCTCGTCGATGGGCTCGCCCAGTACGTTCATGATGCGGCCCAGGGTCGAGGTACCGACCGGTACCTGGATTGCCTTGCCGGTATTAACTACTTCCAACCCACGACGCAGACCGTCGGAGGAACCCATGGTGATGCAGCGTACGACACCGCCACCGATCTGCTGCTGCACTTCCAGCACCAGACCCTGGCCTTGACCTTCGCTGACGACGCTCAGAGCATCGTACACCTTGGGCACGGCATTCTGCGGGAACTCGATGTCCACCACAGCGCCGATGATTTGGACGATGAAACCATTACTCATGTCAAATCCTCTAAACCTTTGATAACCCTTGCCTTACACCGCAGCAGCACCGGAAACGATCTCTGTCAGCTCCTGGGTGATACTGGCCTGACGGGCCTTGTTGTATACCAGTTGCAGATCGTTAATCAGGTTGCCGGCGTTGTCAGTCGCGGCTTGCATGGCAACCATTCGGGCTGCCTGTTCGCTGGCCAAGTTTTCCACCACGCCCTGGTACACCTGGGACTCGACATAGCGAATCAGCAGGGTATCCAGCAGCTTCTTGGGATCCGGCTCATAGAGGTAATCCCAGTGGTGCTTCTTGGCGAGCTTGCTGTCTTCTGTTACGGGCAAAGGCAGCAATTGATCGACTCGGGGTTGCTGCACCATGGTGTTCACGAACTTGTTGTACACCAGATACAGCTTGTCTATCTCACCGTTGTCGTACGCCTTCAGCATGACCTTCACTGAACCGATCAGGTCATTGATGCTCGGGTTGTCACCCAGTCCGGAGACATGGGCTTGCACCTTGGCACCGTGCCGCTGAAAGAAGCCGGAGGCCTTGTTGCCGATCAGAGCCAGGTCAACCTTGGCTCCTTTCGCGCTCCATTGCTTCATATCATTGAGGGCTGCCTTGAACAGGTTGATGTTCAGGCCGCCACACAGGCCACGGTCGGTGGAGACGACGATGTAACCCACTCGCTTGACCTCACGTTCCATGAGGTAGGGGTGCTTGTATTCCAAGTTCCCCTGGGCGATATGGCCGATCACCTTGCGCATGGTTTCAGCGTACGGACGGCTGGCAGACATGCGTTCCTGCGCACGGCGCATCTTGCTTGCTGCCACCATTTCCATAGCGCCGGTGATCTTCTGAGTGTTCTTCACACTCCCGATCTTGTTACGTATCTCTTTTGCGCCGGCCATCTCTTCTCTCCATCAGGTGGCAGCTTGCGCTGCCACACACGCTTACCAGGTCTGGGTTGCCTTGAAGGTATCGAGCAACGCAGTCAGCTTGCCAACGATGTCATCGTTGTAGTCGGCCTTGGCATTGATCTCAGCCATCAGCTCGCCATGCTGGGTATTGGCGTAAGAGAGCAGAGCGGCTTCGAAGTCGACGATCTTGGCGATTTCGACATCGGAGAGGTAACCCTTCTCGGCGGCGAACAGCACCAGGGATTGCTGGGCCACGCTCATCGGAGAGTACTGTTTCTGCTTCATCAGCTCGGTCACTTTCTGACCGTGGTCCAGCTGCTTGCGGGTCGCCTCGTCCAGATCGGAAGAGAACTGGGCGAAGGCCGCCAGCTCGCGGTACTGGGCCAGGGCGGTACGGATACCACCGGACAGCTTCTTGACGATCTTGGTCTGGGCCGCGCCACCTACCCGGGATACGGAGATACCCGGGTCAACCGCCGGACGAATACCGGAGTTGAACAGCTGAGTGGTCAGGAAGATCTGACCATCGGTGATGGAGATCACGTTGGTCGGAACGAACGCAGACACGTCACCGGCCTGGGTTTCGATGATCGGCAGCGCGGTCAGCGAACCGGTCTGGCCAGTCACGGCACCCTTGGTGAACTTCTCGACGTACTCGACGTTGACGCGGGAAGCGCGCTCGAGCAGACGGGAGTGCAGATAGAAGACGTCACCCGGGTAAGCTTCGCGTCCTGGCGGACGGCGCAGCAGCAGGGAGATCTGGCGGTAGGCCACGGCTTGCTTGGACAGGTCATCATAGATGATGAGCGCGTCTTCGCCGCGGTCACGGAAGTACTCACCCATGGAGCAACCGGCATAGGGCGCCAGGTACTGCAGGGCAGCGGCTTCGGACGCGGAGGCAACCACGACTATGGTGTTGGCCAGGGCGCCATGCTCTTCCAGCTTGCGCACCACGTTGGCGATGGTGGAAGCCTTCTGGCCGATCGCGACGTACACACACTTAATCCCAGAGTCTTTCTGGTTGATGATGGTGTCGATGGCGATGGCGGTCTTGCCCACCTGACGGTCACCGATGATCAGCTCACGCTGGCCACGACCGATGGGGATCATGGCATCGATGGCTTTCAGGCCGGTCTGGACAGGCTGGTCAACAGACTTACGCTCGATAACTCCCGGTGCGATCACTTCGATCGGCGAGAAGCCGTCGTTGTCGATGGGACCCTTACCGTCGATAGGCTGACCCAGGGTGTTGACCACCCGGCCCAACAGACCACGACCGACCGGCACTTCCAGAATGCGGCCAGTCCCTTTTACTTTCATCCCTTCGGCCAGATCGGCGTAGGGACCCATGACCACGGCACCGACGGAGTCACGCTCCAGGTTCAATGCCAGAGCGAAGCGGTTGCCCGGCAGCTCGATCATTTCACCCTGCATGGCATCGGCCAGACCGTGGATACGAATGATACCGTCGCTTACGGAGACGATGGTACCTTCGTTGCGCGCTTCGCTCTTGACATCAAACTGCGCGATGCGCTGCTTGATAAGCTCGGCGATTTCAGTGGAATTCAGTTGCATGCTCTAATACCCCAATCAAGATTGCAGCGCGTCGGCCATGCGATCCAGCTTACCGCGGACGGTGCCGTCGATAACCAGATCTCCGGCCTTGATGAGCACTCCGGCCATCAAGGACGCATCCATGCTGCAATTCAGCTTCACTTTGCGTGCGAGACGTTGCTCCAGAGAAGCCTGAATAGCGGCCTTCTGCTGGTCGGTCAGTTCGTGTGCCGAAATCACGTCAGCCTGAACTTCTTTGTCGAGTTCAGCCTTGAGCAATATATATTCGGTCACGACAGCCGGCAGCACACCCAAGCGACCATTCTCAGCCATCACCCGGATCAGGTTCTGGCCATGCGCGTCGAGTTGTTCACCGCAGACACTCACAAACAGGTTTGCGAGGGACTCGGCAGCCACAGAGCCGTGTACCATGGAGTGGATGGTCTCGTTTTCGACGACTTGCGCCGCGAAATCGAGCATCTCCAGCCATTGGTCAACCGCCTTGTGCTCAACGGCAAACTCGAAAGCAGCCTTGGCGTAGGGGCGAGCGATAGTAGTCAGTTCAGACATGGCCCCGTTCCCGTTACAGTTCTGCTACCAGTTTGTCGACGATGTCGCTGTTGGCAGCCTGGTCGATGTGGCGCGCCAGGATCTTCTCTGCGCCCGCAATGGCAAGAGCAGCAACCTGCTTGCGCAGTTCTTCTTTGGCACGATGACGTTCAGCGTCGATCTCGGCACGGCCTTGAGCCAGGATTTTCTCCCGCTCAGCCTGGGCACCGGTTGCCGCCTCATCGATGATCTGGGCCTTGCGTTTGTTGGCCTGTTCAATGATTTCGGCAGCCTGACGCTTGGCTTCTTTCAGCTGATCGGTGGCGTTGGCCTTGGCCAAGTCCAGATCTTTTTTGGCACGCTCTGCAGAAGAGAGTCCGTCAGAGATAGCTTTCTGACGGGCTTCGATGGCAGCCATCAGCGGCGGCCATACGAACTTCATGCAGCACCAGACAAAAATGATGAAAGCAAGTGTCTGACCGAGGAGGGTGGCATTGATACTCACAACCAAGACCTCTCTATATGAAATTTAAAAAGAAAGTGATAACAACCGCATCACTTATCAGGCAGCAACCCCGAAGATCAGGTACAGAGCCATACCGACCACGATCATCGGGATTGCGTCGACCAGACCCATTACGATGAAGAAGTTGGTACGCAGGATGGGCATCAGGTCAGGTTGACGAGCGGCGCCTTCCAGGAACTTGCCACCCAGCAGAGAGATACCGATAGCGGCACCAACAGCGGCCATACCCAGCATGATTGCAGCGG
The DNA here is from genome assembly GCF_050266975.1 of Aeromonas sobria. GTDB lineage: Bacteria > Pseudomonadota > Gammaproteobacteria > Enterobacterales > Aeromonadaceae > Aeromonas > Aeromonas sobria_B. The sequence goes on along the minus strand of NZ_JBKISU010000030.1, from coordinate 41,310 downwards.
CGAAGTAAATCATTTCCATCTTTATATTCTCCAAACAGAGCTAGTAAACGTAACAGGATTAATGGTCTTCACTGGCCATCGACAAATAGACAATGGTCAATACCATGAAGATAAAGGCTTGCAGAGTAATTACCAGAATGTGGAACAGCGCCCAGGGCACACTAAGGAGCCATTGGGACCACCACGGTAGCAGACCAGCGATCAGGATAAACACCAGTTCACCGGCATACATGTTACCAAACAGACGCAGACCCAGAGAGATGGGCTTGGACAGCAGGGTAACCAACTCCAACGCGAGGTTAACAGGGATCAGTGCCCAGTGATTGAAAGGGTTGAGGGTCAACTCTTTCACAAAACCCGAGACGCCCTTCATCTTGATGCTGTAGATGATGATCAAGGCGAAGACACCCAGGGCCATGGACATGGTGATGTTAACATCGGCGGAAGGAACTACTCGCAAGTAGGGGATGCCCAGCACTTGTGCCGTGTAGGGCAGGTAGTCAACCGGGATGAGATCCATCAAGTTCATCAGGAAAACCCAGATGAACACGGTCAGTGCCAGCGGAGCGATCAGCTTGCTCTTACCGTGGAAGATACCCTTGACGGTGTCATCCACAAACTCGACAACCATTTCTACAAAACACTGAAGCTTGCCAGGTACACCGCTGGTCGCCGTAGCAGCCACCTTGCGGAATATCCAGATAAACAGAGCGCCGAGGATAACGGAAAATATCATGGAGTCGATATTTACCGTCCAGAACCCCGAACCCACTTGCAGATGGTGCAGGTGGTGGGAGATGTATCCCTGAGTAGTCAGGGCTTCTCCGGTTGCAGCCATGAGTTTTCCTAGTAGCGGTTATTGAGAACGATCGTGATGACCCATTGGAAAAACAGGGAGAGCGAATAGGTGACATAGAGGGGAAGGTGATCCACCTCGACGTACGAGAGCACTGCCACGAAGAGTGCGACGGTACTTACCAGCTTGATCCCTGCTCCAACATAAAAATCCCACAATACCCAGCCCGCACTCCCGGGGCCGAGGTTCCGGTTCAGCGTAAACAGACTGAACAGGAGTTGTGGAATCAGGTATATGCCTCCCCCATAGAGGGACGCATATCCAGCCGAAATGCCCCTAAGGTGAACCCAAGCGGCACTCACAGCCAGGATCAGGGTGAGTTGGCAAGCAATCATCGCCAGGGCCAGTGTCAAACCTTTCCAGGCCAATTTCTGCTTCACCTACGCCCCCTGAACATTACAGAACTGTAAAAAACGACATGTTGGCATGTACGAATTTACAGCCCCAAAAGCCGGTCAAATTATACCCTTGAAGACAGCTATTGCAACATGGCAAAAACCCTTAAATTTTGCGGCTTTCCGCACAAAATTAAGGTTAGGTTCATATCGAAAGGAATGGATGTTTTATTACTACACAAAGCGTAAAAATCACGATTCTGACAGGCCAAAATAGCCCAAAACCCGATCCAAATCGGCCAAGTTCTCGTAACTTATTACTAACTTGCCACTATCCTGTTTGCCTTGCTGCAATTGCACCTGATTGCCAATTTTTTCGGAAATCTGACGCTCGAGGTAAGCAAATTGCGGATCCCGAACCGGTTCAACCCTGGTTTTTGCCGGTTCCAATGTTTTTTGCACCAAGCGCTCGGTATCTCGCACGGTCAAGCCCTTCTGGGCCACCAGCTTGGCCAGCTCGGACTGGGCCGGGCCGCTCAGGGCCAGCAGGGCGCGGGCATGACCCATGTCGAGGTCGCCATGCTCCACGAAGCGCTTCACGTCGTCGTTGAGCTGATTGAGGCGCAGCAGGTTGGTGACCGTGGTGCGAGACTTGCCCACCGCCTCGGCCACCTGCTGGTGGGTCAGCTCAAACTCGGTCAGCAGCCGCTGCAGGGCGACGGCTTCCTCGATGGCATTGAGATCTTCGCGCTGGATGTTCTCGATCAGGGCGATGGCCACGGCGGCCTCGTCGGGCACATCCTTGACGATGCAGGGCACCACCTCGAGCCGGGCGAGCTGGGAGGCGCGCCAGCGCCGCTCGCCGGCGATGATCTCAAACGATTGCTCGCCGAGGGGACGCACCACTATGGGCTGGATCACCCCCTGGGCGCGAATGGAGTTGGCGAGATCGTCCAGCGCGTCCTGGGACATATCCTTGCGCGGCTGGTACTTGCCCGAACGCAGCCACTCCACCGGCAGCTTGCGCAGCTCCCCCTGGGGGGCAGGGGCCATGGCCTCTTCGGTGCGCTGATCGCTCATCACCTGTTTCTGGCGCGCGGCCGTGCTGGTGCTGAGCAGGGCATCCAGCCCCTTGCCCAGACCACGTTTTTTCGGGGTCATATGCTCTCTCGATCTGCGATGGCCGCCTGTGGCGCCTGCTCCTGGCGGCGCAGTATCTCGCCAGCCAGAGCCAGATAGGCCTTGGCACCCACCGATGATTTGTCATAGTGCATGGCCGGGGCTCCGAAGCTCGGCGCCTCCGCCAGCCGCACGTTGCGGGGGATGATGGTGCGATAGACCTTGTCCCCGAAGTGCTGTTTAAGCTGATCGGACACATCATTGGCCAGCCGGTTGCGGTGATCGAACATGGTGCGCAGCACCCCCTCGATCTTGAGATCCGGATTGACCACGGCGGCCAGCTTGCTGATGGTGTCGACCAGGGCCGTCAGCCCCTCCAGGGCATAGTATTCGCACTGCATGGGCACCAGCACAGAGTCGGCGGCGGCCATGGCGTTGACGGTCAACATGTTGAGGGAGGGGGGGCAGTCGATGAAGATGTAATCGTATTTGTCGCGCACCGAGGCGATGGCGTTGCGCAGCCGGATCTCCCGGGCGAAGAACTCCATGAGACGGATTTCGGCCGCGGTCACGTCGGCGTTGGCGGCGATCAGGTGATAGCCGCCGGAGGTGTCGGTGACGATCACCTCCCGCACCGGGATATCTTCGATCAGCAGCTCGTAGGCGGTACGCTCGACGTCATACTTGTCGACGCCGCTGCCCATGGTGGCATTGCCCTGGGGATCCAGATCGATCACCAGCACCTTGCGGCGAGTAGCCGCCATGGAGGCCGCCAGGTTCACGCAGGTGGTGGTTTTTCCGACCCCACCCTTCTGGTTGGCTATGGCGATGACTTTTCCCACACTATCCCCTCAATGAAACGGCAGCCCAAGCGGGCTAGATGGTTTTAAACTCCAGCAGGTGACGCTCGCCTTCCAGCTCGGGCACCACCAGGGGATGGGAGGCCACCAGGCGGATGTTGGCCGGCAACTGGGCCAGTTCCTGCGCCGGGTATTGTCCCTTGAGCGCCAGGAAGCTGCCCTGGGCAGACGGCAGGTGGTGACACCAGGTCAGCATGTCCTCCAGGGAGGCGAAGGCCCGGCTCAGCACGCCATCGAAGCCCTGTTCGGGCTGATAGGCTTCCACCCGGCTCAGCACAGGGGTCACGTTGGTGAGACCCAGCTCCTGGATCACCTGGCGGATGAAGCTGATCCGCTTGCCCAGGCTGTCGAGCAGCACGAACTGCTTGTCCGGGTTGATGATGGCCAGCGGCAGGCCCGGCAGACCGGGGCCTGTCCCCACGTCGATGAAACGCTCACCGCGCAGGTGAGGGCTCACCACCAGGCTGTCGAGGATATGCTTGACCAGCATGGCGTCAGGCTCGCGCACCGAGGTGAGATTGTAAGCCTTGTTCCACTTGTGCAGCAACTCGACCAGCTTGATAAGTTGGGTCTTTTGAGTCTCAGTTATAACGATATCGGCCTGCGCGAGCAGGCCGTTCAATCTTTCCAGCATGTTTTCCAAGGGCAAGGATCCTCAGGCGGTTTTACGCAGCAAACCGTGTTTCTTCAGGTGAACCAGCAGGATGGAGATGGCCGCCGGGGTGATACCGGAGATGCGGGACGCCTGACCTATGGTCTGGGGCTTGGCATCGTTGAGCTTGGCGATCACCTCGTTGGAGAGACCGTTGACGTCGCGATAGTCCATATCCAGCGGCAACAGGGTGTTTTCGTTGCGCAGCTGCTTCTCCACCTCGTCCTGCTGACGATCGATGTAACCGGCGTACTTGATCTGGATCTCCACCTGATCGGCGGCGGCCGGATCCGCGAGGGCCGGACCCACCCCCTCGATGGCCATCAGGGCGTCATAGGTCACTTCCGGGCGACGCATCAGCTCTTCCAGGCTGTGTTCGCGGCTGATGGGGGTGTTGACCAGGGCATTGATGCCGGGCACGGCCACATGCTGGGGATGGATCCAGGTGCTGCGCAGACGCTGACGCTCCTGCTCCACCGACTCCAGCTTGCTGTTGAACCTGGCCCAGCGCTCATCGTCCACCAGACCCAGCTCGCGGCCGGCCGGCGTCAGACGCAGATCGGCGTTGTCTTCACGCAGCAGCAGACGATATTCAGCACGGCTGGTGAACATGCGATAGGGCTCACGGGTACCCAGTGTGGAGAGATCGTCCATCATCACCCCCATGTAGGCCTGATCCCGACGGGGATGCCAGGGATCCTTGTCCTGGGCGCGCAGGGCGGCGTTCAGCCCCGCCAGCAGGCCCTGGGCTCCGGCCTCTTCGTAGCCGGTGGTGCCGTTGATCTGGCCGGCGAAGAACAGATTGGGGATGCACTTGCTCTCCATATTCGCCTTGAGATCCCGCGGATCGAAGAAGTCGTATTCGATGGCATAGCCGGGACGGGTGATGTGGGCATGCTCGAAGCCGCGGATCGAACGGACGATCTGCACCTGCACGTCGAATGGCAGGCTGGTGGAGATCCCGTTCGGGTAGAGCTCGTGGGTGGTCAGCCCTTCCGGCTCCACGAAGATCTGGTGCGCCGTCTTGTCGGCAAAACGGGTGATCTTGTCCTCGATCGACGGGCAGTAACGGGGCCCGATCCCCTCGATCACCCCGGCGTACATGGGGCTGCGATCCAGGTTGTTGCGGATCACCTCATGGGTCTGCTCGTTGGTATGGGTCACGAAGCAGGAGATCTGGCGCGGATGCTGGCTGGCATCGCCGATGAAGGAGAATACCGGGGTCGGGGTGTCACCCGCCTGGGCCTGCATCACGGAAAAATCGACGCTGCGAGCATCGATCCGCGGCGGCGTGCCCGTCTTGAGCCTGTCGATGCGCAGGGGCAGTTCCCGCAGACGCTGGGCGAGGGCGATCGAGGGAGGATCCCCGGCGCGGCCGCCCTTGTAGTTGTCCATGCCGATGTGGATCAGGCCATTGAGGAAGGTGCCGACGGTCAGTACCACCGTCTTGCCGTGAAAGCGGATCCCGCTCTGGGTCACGACACCGGCGACGCGATCCCCGTCCATGATGAGATCGTCACAGGCCTGCTGGAAGATCTTCAGGTTCGGCTGGTTCTCCAGCATCTCCCGCACCGCCGCCTTGTAGAGCAGACGATCCGCCTGGGCGCGGGTGGCACGCACTGCCGGGCCCTTGGAGGAGTTGAGGGTGCGGAACTGGATCCCGCCAAGATCGATGGCACGCGCCATGATCCCGCCGAGGGCATCGATTTCCTTGACCAGGTGTCCCTTACCGATCCCACCGATCGCCGGGTTGCACGACATGTGGCCCAGGGTATCGATGTTGTGTGTCAGCAGCAGGGTATTCATGCCCATGCGGGCAGAAGCCGCCGCCGCCTCGGTTCCTGCATGACCGCCACCGACGACGATCACATCAAATTGTTCATGGTATTGCATTGGGATCACCTTGATCTGCACGCCTGAGATCGTTTTGTTTGCCGTCTAGAACCCCGTATCAAGGGGGCAAACATTCTATCTGTTTCGGGTGCTCAGTGAAACGTCTAGTTGATCGCCTTTGGGAGATCAGGATCCGTTAGTAGATCTTAAGGATCTTTAGATCGATCTTTTACTGGATCTTTTATTAGGATCCAGGATTTCTGTTGATAAGCACTTTTTGATCATAAAGATCATTATCTTAAATACGATCCCAGCCTGTGGAAAAGCTTGGATCCTGGCCCGGGGAACCGGGGGACAACCAGGGTGTTTATACACAGCACCGGATCTGTAGATTACTGGTGCATAGGATAACTATAGGTTTTACAGAGGTTTGAGCTGTAGTTATCCACATCACCCCCGATTGCTGTGGGTAAGCATGTAGAACAAGTCTGCCGGATCGAATTGTGAATAACCTGGTGGATAGTCAATCGAGGCGGGGAAGGGGAGATCGTCTCCTGGCCGGGGATCTCCCCTCTTGATCAGGCGATCGAGGCGAGCCAGGGGTGGATCCAGGCCTCGGCGGCATCTTCCGGGATCTCGTAGCGGGTGACATCTATCTCCAGTCGCTCACCGATCCGGCTGGCTCCGCACTCGTGCAACAGGCGATCCAGGGTCTTGCCGCCGGCGCAGAAGGTGTCGTAGCTGCTGTCCCCCAGGGCGACCACCCCGTAACGAAACGCGGCAAGATCCGGTTTTTGCTCGGAAAGATCTTTTGCGAACGGCTGGAGATTGTCCGGCACGTCCCCGGCGCCATGGGTCGAGGTGACGATCAGCAGTATGGTGTCAGGCTCGGCCATGATGGTCGCCAGGCGGGCTGGATTATGGATCTCGGCCTGGTGGCCGCCCTGTTCGATCTGCTGGGCAAGGTGGTCGGCGACATACTCGGCGGCGCCCAGCATGGAGCCGACGATGAGGTTGAATTTGGCCATGGCTATCTGATTCCTGATGCGGTGAGGATCCGGATTCTACCGCCAAAGCATGTGGATAAATATGGATAAGCCTTGGGGATATTCGGCCTCTTGTCGGCGATCGAGATCCCGCCTCGGATCCTCACTCTTTTTCCTCTTCTGCTCTTCCTTATATATGGCCGCCCGCCAGAAAGACTCTTTTGTGTCTATTTTCTTCGGCTGAGTGGGATCTCCTTGCTCTCTGTCAATACGGATGCGAATGATTGGCAATTATTAAATCGATTGAGATCCCCTCCTGTAGTAGCATGACGCTGCTTTATTCGCCGCATCGTTCGGCGGGCGGGCCTGGCCCGTCTCATAAAAACATAAAACCAACTCATTGAAGAATTGAGACTTAAAACATGACAGTTCAAACAGAAGATTCATTCACCCCGGCCCTCTCCCTGCTGGGGCGTCTGGTGCCTCTGGCGTGCCTGCTGGGTACCCTGCCTGCCCTGGCCGAGGAGAATGTCCTGCCCAAGGCGACTGAGACCATGGTGGTCACCGGCACCGCCATGAAGGTGGACGTACCCATGGCCGAGACCCCCCGCGCCGTCTCAGTGGTCAACCGCGAGGAGCTGGATCAGCATGGGGTGCAGCAGCTCGACGAGTCCCTGCGCTACCGCTCCGGCGTGCTCACCGGTTTCTATGGCTCCGACAACAACACCAACTGGTTCAAGGTGCGTGGCTTCAATGCCGCCGATTACCTCGACGGCAACCGCCTGTTCGGCACCGGTTACTACGTCTGGACCCCTGAGCCCTTCGGCCTCGAGAGCGTGGAAGTGCTCAAGGGCCCGGCCTCCATCCTCTACGGCGAGGCGCCTCCCGGTGGCGTGATCAATGCCATCAGCAAGAAGCCGACCGCCACCCCTCAGGGCCTGCTGGATCTGCAACTGGGCAGCCGGGATCATCGCCAGATCGGGGTGGATGTGTCCGATGCCCTGACCGATGACAGCCGCTACCGTATGGTGGCGCTCTATAAAGAGCGGGACGGCGTGCTGGATGGCACCTACAACGAGCGCGCCTATCTGGCGCCGAGCGTCACCTTCGATCTCTCGGATCGCACCAACCTCACCCTGCTGGCCAGTTTCCTGCACGACGAAGGGGTGCCCACCAACGGCTTCTTCCCTGTCTATGGCACCCTCAACACCTCCGGCGGCCAGATCGATCCCGCCACCAACCTGAGCCAGCCGGACTATGATCGCAACCGCAACACCCAGATCTCCGCCGGTTACGAGCTGGCCCACCAGATCAACGAGACCTGGGAGTTCAAGCAGAACGTCCGCTTCAACTACAACGATCTGCTGCTGCGCCAGACCTATATCTTCCCGACCTATGAGGGCACCACCGCCTACCGCGGTCTGGTCTATCGTGATGGCGACACCAAGAGTGGCACCATGGACAACCAGCTGGTGGGCTACTGGAACACGGACCGCACCGAACAGACCCTGCTGCTGGGGATGGATCTGCAGCGTCACGTGAACGAAGGTCAGGAAGCCGACAACTACGGCATGGGATCCATCGATACCCTGCACCCGGATCACGGCGGCTTTCCCGGTTTCGACGAGTCCACCACCACCCATCAGAAGAGCACCAAGGGTCAGAGCGGCTTCTATGCCCAGCACCAGATCCGCTGGGACGATCGCTGGCTGCTGACCGCAGGGGGCCGCTTCGACTATGTGGAGACCCACAACATCAGCGAAGCCACCGCCAAGAACGAGAAACAGTACGACGACAACCTCTCGCTCTCCGGCAGCCTGATGTATCTGGCCGACAACGGCCTCTCCCCTTACTTCGCCTATGCCGAGTCGTTCGAGGTGCTGCCGGGCATAGATCCCAACACCAAAAACTCCTACAAGCCGCTGGAAGGCAAGCTGTACGAAACCGGCATCAAGTACGCCCCCAGCTTCCTCGATGGTTACATCAACCTGGCGCTGTTCGATCTGGAGCAGACCAACTCGCTGGTCTCTACAGGCTCAGGTCAGCAGACCCAGGCCGGCGAAGTGACCTCCCGGGGCGTGGAACTGGAGGGGAGCGTGCAGGCCACCGAGGCGCTGCGTCTGACCGCTGCCTATACCTACACCGATGCCAAGACCAACGACACCGGCGATGGCGATCGTCGTGCCAGCCTGATCCCGCGCCACCAGGCCTCCTTCTGGGGCAACTACCAGGTGCAGCAGGGGCCGGTCTCCGGGCTGGAACTGGGCACCGGGGTGCGCTATATCGGCTCCAGCGTCGGCATAGGCGCGGTGAATGCGGACTACACCCCCATCTATGGTTCCGCCCAGGTGCCGGCCCAGACCGTATGGGATGCGATGATCGGGTATGACTTCGCCAAGAACTGGCGAGCCCAGATCAACGTCAACAACCTGCTGAACGACACCTATGTGGCGAGCTGTGACTACTACTGCTACTACGGCGAGCCGCGCAGCATAGTCGGCTCTGTCAACTACCGCTGGTAAGCACCAGGCCGGGCGGGGGCATTAGCTCCCGCCCTCCTTCTTTTCGCATACAGGCCTGTCATGGAACTCTTGTCACTGGTTTACCGCCAATACCGTTGGCCCTTCATCGCCATTACCCTGCTCAGCCTGCTCAGCGCAGTGAGCGGGATAGGCGTTATTGCCTTTATCAATCAATCGCTTATCGAATCAGTCGGCGAGCCACTGCCCGTGCTTGGCCAGCTGGTCGGCCTCATCTTGCTGCTGTTGGTGATCACGCTGGGATCCCAGCTGGCCCTGACCACCCTGGGTCACCATTTCGTCTATCACCTGCGTGGTCGCCTGCTCAAGCAACTGCTGGACACCGACGTCGCCCGCATTCGCCAGTTGGGGCAGGGGCCGCTGCTGGCCTCCCTCTCCAGCGACATCGGCCAGATCACCATCGCCTTCGTGCGCCTGCCGGAGCTGGTGCAGGGGCTGGTGCTCACCCTGGGTTCCATCATCTACCTCGGCCTGCTCTCTCCCGCCCTGCTCGGGGTCACCGCCCTCTGGGTCACCATCACCATGGTGGTGGGCTGGCTGCTGGTGAACCATGTCTATCGCCACCTGTCTCACATGCGTCAGGCCGAAGACAGGCTCTATCAGAACTACCAGTCCATCATCGCCGGCAGCAAGGAGCTGGCCCTCAACCGCGAGCGGGCCCACTTCGTCTACCACCAGCTCTATGAGCAGAACGCCCGGGATTACCGGGAGCAGATCATCCGCGCCGATACCTATCACCTGAGCGCGGTGAACTGGTCGAACATCATGATGCTGGGGGCCATCGGCCTAGTCTTCTTCCTGGCCAATGGCCTCGGCTGGGCCAACACCAATGTGGCCGCCACCTTCGCCCTGACCCTGTTGTTCCTGCGCACCCCGCTGTTGCAGGGCATTGGCGCCCTGCCGACCCTGATCGCCGCCCAGGTGGCGTTCGACAAGATAGCGACCCTGACATTGGCCTCGCCGGATCCCGCCTTCCCGCTGCCGCCGGCCCCCAGTGCCTGGCAGCGGATCGAGCTGGAGCAGGTGAGCTTTCACTATCAGGGGGAGGACGGCTTCGCCGTGGGCCCCATCAATCTGGTGATCGAGCGGGGGGAGCAGGTCTTCATCATCGGCGGCAACGGCTCCGGCAAGTCGACCCTGGCCATGCTGCTGACCGGGCTCTATCAGCCGGTCTCTGGCCGGATCCTGCTGGATGGTGAGCCCGTCACCGATCGCAACGCCTACCTGGCGCTCTTCTCCGCCATCTTCACCGACTATCACCTGTTCCAGCACCTGCTGGGGCCAGAGCCGAAAGAGGCGCTGGTCGCCGAGTGGCTGGCGCGGTTGCAGATGGGCAGCAAGCTCGCCATCGAGGACAACTTCATCGCCGACATCGACCTCTCCCAGGGCCAGCGCAAGCGGGTCGCCCTGCTGCTGGCCCTGGCGGAGCAGCGCGAGGTGATGCTGTTTGACGAGTGGGCCGCGGATCAGGATCCCCAGTTCCGCCGCATCTTCTATCAGGTGCTGTTGCCGCGTCTCAAGGAGATGGGCAAGACGGTGATCGCCATCAGCCACGACGATCTCTATTTCTCCCTGGCGGATCGCCTGCTGGAGATGCGTCAGGGCCGCCTCACCGAGCTGACCGGCGAGCGGCGCGAGCAGGTGAGCCGGGATGCCGTCGCCCATCTGGATAGCGAGGTGCCGGTCTGATGCCGGCCACAAGGGGGAGGCGAGCGCCAACCCCTTCAGCACAGGAATGAATCATGTCTGAGAGGAAATCTGCCGGCTTGATGGTGAATGCTCGCCGAGCCTGCACGGGAGCCGATGATGTTTGAGATGAAAGCTGCCAGCTTCGTGGTCAACGACCGCACGCTGCTGCAACCCACCAGCCTGCGCTTCGAGCAGGGCCGGGTCTACGGCCTCATCGGCCACAACGGCTCGGGCAAATCCACCCTGCTCAAGCTGCTGGCACGCCAGCAGCCCCACAGCGGCGGGGAGATACTGTTCGATGATCAGCCGTTGCAGGAGTGGGGCAACCGGGACTTCGCCCGTCAGGTGGCCTATCTGCCCCAGCATCTGCCGAGCGCCGAGAACCTGCTCGGCCGCGAGCTGGTTGAGATGGGGCGCTATCCCTGGCGCGGCCTGCTGGGCCGCATGGGGGAGGAAGATCACCGCCAGGTGGCGCGGGCCATCGCCCTGACCCATACCGAACGCTTCGCCGATCGGCTGGTGGATACCCTATCCGGCGGCGAGCGGGGCCGGGTCTGGCTGGCCATGCTGCTGGCCCAGGAGAGCCGCTTCATCCTGCTGGACGAGCCGCTGGCCGCCCTGGACGTGGCTCATCAGGTGGAGGTGCTCACCCTCGTCAAGCAGCTCAGCCGCCAGCTCAACCTCGGGGTCATCATCGTCATCCACGACATCAACATGGCGTCTCGCTTCTGCGATCGGCTGGTGGCGCTGCACGGCGGTCGTCTGCTGACCCAGGGCGAGCCTTCACGCATCATGACCAGCGAGACCCTGCATGCCATCTACGGCATCCCCATGGAGGTCATTCGCCACCCTGCTCATGACCACGCCATCGCCATCGTCTAGTCGGGGTCCTCTCTTGAATCGTCTACTGAAGATTGCCTCCTGCCTCGTCAGTCTGCTGCTGCCCCTGGTGGCGCAGGCAGAGTCGCAGCCCGCAGCCCCTGCTGCCGGCGGCACGGTTCCCCGCATCGCCACCGTGGACTGGACCATAGCCGAGACCTTGCTGGCCCTCGGCGTGACCCCGCTGGCCATGGGGGATGTGAACGCCTATCGCGCCTGGGTCGGCGAGCCCAGGCTTCCCGCCGAGGTGATCGACATCGGCCTGCGGGCCCAGCCCAACCGGGAGCTGCTGGCGGAGCTCAAACCCGATCTCATCCTCATCTCCCCGCTGGCGGCGCCGCTTGAGCCAACCCTGTCCCGCATCGCGCCGGTGCAGTCCATCTCCCTCTATGAGCCCGATGCCGAGCTGTGGCCGCGGCTGCGGGAGGCGACCCTGACCATAGCCGCGCTGGTGAACAGAACCGCCGAGGCCGAGCGCCAGCTCGCCGCCCTGGAGCGGGATCTGGCGCAGATGAAGGGGGCGCTGCCCGCCTCTCTGCCCCCCTTGCTGGTGGTGCAGTTCATCGACGAGCGCCATGTGCGGGTGTTTGGCCGCCACAGCCTGTTCGAGGCGGTGATGCAGCGGCTCGGCCTGCGCAATGCCTGGCAGGGGGAGACCAATGCCTGGGGCTTCTCGGTGGCCAGCCTGGAGCAGTTCTTGGCCATTTCCGAGGCCAGGCTGGTGGTGGTGGAACCCGTTCCCGTGGGGGTGAGCGAGAAGCTGCAGGAGCCCGGGCTCTGGCAGCACCTGCCGTTGGTACAGAACGCGCCCGTGCTGCATCTGCCCGCGACCTGGAGCTTCGGTGGCATGTTGGCCGCCCGTCGTTTCGCCACCCTGCTCGGCGCGGCCCTGCAGGATCAGGCAAGTGTGGCCCTCAAGGGAGAAGCCCAATGAACCGTTTCGTCTCCTCTCCCTTGCTGCGCCCGGGCCTCTGCCTGCTGGCGCTGACCCTGGTGCTGGCCTGTGGTGAGCTGGCGCGCCAGCTGCCGGGCGCCCTCTGGTGGCAGGCCCTGTTCTCCCCCCAGCTGGACGACGCCCGCCAGGCTGTCGTCCACTTCAGCTGGTTGCCGCGGCTGTTGGTCTGCCTGCTGGCCGGGGCCGCCCTCGGCCTGGCCGGTACCCTGATGCAACAGGTGCTGCGCAATCCCCTGGCATCCCCCACCACGCTCGGGGTGGCCTCCGGCGCCCAGCTGGCGCTGATGATGGTGACCCTGTTCGCCCCCTCCTGGCTGTTGATCGGGCGCGAGTGGATCGCCATGGCGGGGGGGAGCCTCGCCATGGGGCTGGTGTTTGCCCTGGCCTGGCGTCGCCAGCTCAATCCCGTGGTCATCGTCTTCGCCGGGCTGGTGATCAACCTCTATCTGGCGGCCGTCAGCATGGGGCTGCTGCTCTTTTTTCAGGAGGAGCTCAAGGGCCTGCTGGTGTGGGGCAGCGGCTCCCTGGCCCAGAACAGTTGGAGCGGCGTCCTCTACCTGCTGCCGCGGCTGCTGCTGGCCGGGGCCCTGGCCGCCCTGCTGGTTCGCCCCCTTGGCGTGCTGGAGCTGGATGATGCCAGCGCCCGCAGCCTGGGGGTCTCCCTCAAGCAGCTGCGCTTCGCGGGCCTGGGGCTTGCGGTCTTCGTCACCGCCTGCGTGGTGAGCGTGGTGGGGCTGATAGGCTTTATCGGACTGGCGGCGCCGGCCATGGTGCGGCTGCTGGGGGTCAGAAAGCTGGGCCAGCGCCTGCTGTGGGCGCCGATCCTGGGCGCCCTGCTGCTGGCGGCCACCGATCTGCTGCTGCAATCCCTGAGCCGCTTCTGGCCTGTGCTGATCCCGACCGGGGCCATGACGGCACTGCTGGGGGCGCCGCTGCTGCTCTGGCTGATCCCTCGACTTGCCTTCAAGTCGGGGGCTCCCAAGGCCGCCAGCGGTCTGACGGTGGCACGCCATGGCGCACCTGCCCGCCTTATCAGTCTGCTGCTGCTCGGGTTGGGGATTGCCATCCTGGGCTCGCTGCTGGTCGGGCAGGGGATACACGGCTGGAGCTGGCCGAGCTGGCTCAGGTGGCAGGCCCAGCTGGAGTGGCGCCTGCCGCGCACCCTGGCGGCGGGGGCGGCCGGGGTCTTGCTGGCCCTGGCGGGCACCCTGCTGCAGCGGGTCAGCAACAACCCCATGGCGAGCCCCGAGCTGCTGGGGGTGAGTGGCGGCACCTTCATGGGGGTGATTGCCACTGCGCTGCTGCTGCCCGCTTTGCCGCTGCCCATGCTGCTGCTGGGGGGGGTGATCGGCGCCTTCGGCTGCCTGCTGCTGCTGGTGCTGGTCAACCGCAAGCACGGCTTCCAGCCTGAGCGGATCCTGCTCTCCGGTATCGCCATCACTGCGCTGTTCGAGCCGCTGCAGGCCATCGCCCTGGCCAACGGCGATCTGCGAGTGCAGCAGCTGCTCTCCTGGATGTCCGGCTCCACCTATTATGTCACCCTGCCGGTGGCCTATGGTCTGACGGGGCTGGCGCTGCTGATGCTGGCGGCCTGCCTGCTGGTGAGCCGCTGGCTCGATCTCATGCCCATGGGGCCTGCGGTGGCGACGGCGCTCGGCATTCGCCTGAGCCGGGCCCAGCTCATCATACTGCTGCTGGTGGCCGTGCTCACCGCCAGCGCCACCATGGTGATAGGGCCGCTCTCCTTCGCCGGCCTGCTGGCCCCCCACATGGCCAAGCTGATGGGGCTGGTGCGGGCCCGCTGGCACCTGCTCGGCGCGGCGGGGTGCGGAGCCCTGCTGATGGTGTCGGCGGACTGGGTCGGCCAGCAAGTCCTGTTCCCCCAGGAGGTGCCGGTCGGGCTGGTCTCCACCCTGTTAGGGGGCGCTTACTTCATATGGTGCCTGCGCCGCCTCTAGCTTTGCGGTGAAAAAATGCACAAAAAAAAGCCCGGGATCATCCCGGGTTTTTCATTGCCTGCCGTGCAGGTTTATTTGCCGATGCAAAAACTCGAGAAGATGCGGCCCAGTAGATCGTCCGAGCTGAACTCGCCGGTGATCTCACTGAGGGACTCCTGCGCCAGGCGCAGTTCCTCGGCCACCAGCTCGCCGGCCACATAGACTTCCAGCTGCTCCCTGGCCACCAGCAGCCGCTCGGCGGCGCACTCCAAGGCATCCAGGTGACGGCGACGGGCCATGAAGCCCCCCTCTGTGTTGCCCTGGAAGCCCATGCAGGCCTTCAGGTGCTCGCGCAGGGCGGGCAGCCCCAGCTCCGTCTTGGCGGAGATGCGGTAGACGGCGTGGCCCAGTTCCTGGCTAGGTTCCAGATCCTCGCCTGTCAGGTCGGCCTTGTTGCGAATGACGGTGAGGCCGATGTTTTTTGGCAACCGATCGACGAATTCCGGCCAGATCTCCCGCGGGTCGACCGCATCCGTGGTGGTGCCATCCACCATGAACAGCACCCGATCAGCCTGCTCTATCTCGGCCCAGGCCCGCTCTATGCCGATCTGCTCCACCTTGTCCTGGGTATCGCGCAGGCCGGCGGTGTCTATGATGTGCAGCGGCATGCCGTCCAGGTGGATGTGTTCCCGCAGCACGTCGCGGGTGGTGCCGGCGATTTCGGTGACGATGGCGGACTCGCGCCCGGCCAGGGCGTTGAGCAGGCTGGACTTGCCTGCGTTGGGACGGCCGGCGATCACCACCTTCATCCCCTCCCGCAGCAGGGCCCCCTGTTTGGCCTCGCCACGTACGTCGTCGAGCTCCGCCATGATGGCGTAGAGATCCCCCGCCACCTTGCCGTCGGAGAGAAAGTCGATCTCCTCGTCCGGAAAGTCGATGGCCGCTTCCACATAGATCCTCAATCTGGTGAGACTCTCCACCAGCTGCTGGATCTTGCCGGAGAACTGGCCCTGCAGGGAGTGCATGGCGCTGCGGGCGGCCTGCTCGCTGGAGGCTTCGATCAGATCGGCGATGGCCTCGGCCTGGGCCAGATCCAGCTTGTCGTTGAGGAAGGCGCGCTCGCTGAACTCGCCGGGACGGGCAGGGCGCAGCCCCTTTATCTGCAGGATACGGCGGATCAGCATGTCGAGGATGACGGGACCGCCGTGGCCCTGCAGCTCCAGCACATCCTCGCCGGTGAAGCTGTTGGGAGCCTTGAACAGCAGGGCGATGCCCTGATCCAGGGGCTGGTCCTGTTCGTCCTTGAACGGCAGATATTCGGCATAACGCACCCTGGGGAGCTTGCCGAGCACGATTTCGGCGACCCGTTCGGCGGCAGGGCCTGAGACGCGGACTATGCCGACGCCACCCCGGCCGGGGGCGGTGGCCTGGGCCACTATGGTATCTGTTGTCATCTTGCTTGACTCGCTTGTGCGGTAATTGGGGGACATTGTAATAAAAAAGGCGGCCCGAAGGCCGCCTCTTTTGTCATCAAGGGGGAGATCAGGTGCGAGTGTGCAGCCCTTTCTTCTCCAGCTGACGATAGATGATGGTCTGCTGGGTAATGGAGATGACGTTGCTCACCAGCCAGTACAGGGTCAGGCCTGCCGGGAACCAGAGGAACATGAAGGTGAAGATGATCGGCATGAACTGCATCACCTTCTGCTGCATGGGGTCCGTGATGGTGGTCGGGCTCATCTTCTGCAGATACCACATGGAGGCACCCATGAGGATCGGCAGCACGAAGAAGGGGTCCTTCACCGACAGGTCGGTGATCCACAGGGCGAACGGCGCGTGACGCAGCTCGACGGACTCCATCAGTGCCCAGTACAGGGCGATGAAGATAGGCATCTGCACCAGGATCGGCAGGCAGCCACCCAGCGGGTTGACCTTCTCCTTCTTGTACAGCTCCATCATACCCTGGGACATCTTCTGGCGATCGTCGCCGAAGCGTTCCTTGAGCGCGGCCAGCTTGGGCTGGAGCATGCGCATCTTGGCCATGGAGGTGTACTGGGCCTTGGTCAGCGGGAACATGATGCCGCGCACCAGCAGGGTCAGCATGATGATGGCCACACCCCAGTTGCCGACGAAGCCGTGGAACACGGTCAGCAGCCAGTGCAGCGGCTGGGCGATGAACCAGAGCCAGCCGTAGTCGACGGTCAGGTCCAGGTGGTTTGCCACCTTGGCCATCTGATCCTGCAGCTTGGGACCGACCCACAGCTTGCTGGTCACCTCGGCCTGCTGGCCGGCTGCCACGTCAACCATGGGGGCCTTGTAGCCGATGATGGCCTGGTCCTTGCCCGGGATCACGCGGCTGTAGAAGCTGTTGGCCTCGTTGGCGTTGGGGGTCCAGGCGGAGACGAAGTAGTGTTGCAGCATGGCGACCCAACCACCCTGGGTGGTCTTGTTCAGGTCGGCATCCTTCATCTCGTCGAAGGTGTACTTCTTGTAGCGGGTATCTTCGCTGGAGAAGGCGCCACCGCGGTAGGCACTGGCCACCATGGCATGACCTTCCTGATCCTTGGGCGTGGTCATGGTCTGCTTGAGCTGACCGTAGAACTGTACCTGGACCGGATCGGCAGACTTGTTGTCGATCTTGTAATCGACGCCCACGGCGTAGTCACCGCGCTTGAGCACGAACTCCTTGGTGAAGACCACACCCTTGCTGTCGGTCCAGGTCATCGGAACGACGACTTGATCCTGACCATCGGCCAGCTGATAGCTGGTCTGGGCGGCTTCATAGGTGGGACGGCCTTCGGCACGGCTGTCCGGGCCATCGCGACCCACCAGACCGCTCTGGGCGACATAGATATGCTGGGGCTGGCTGGTCAGCAGCACGAACGGCTGCTCCTTGCCTTCTACCAGCTTGTGGGACAGCAGTTCGGCAGAGACGATGTCGCCACCCTGGGTGTCCAGGGTCAGCTTGAGCACGTCGGAGGAGACGGTTACCAGCTTGCGGGCGGCATTGGCAGTGGTGGCTTGCTCGGAAACCTGAGGAATATCACCGGTCTGACCGGCTTCAGGCACGAAATGTTCGGTTTGGGCCACTGGGGCCGGCTTCGGAGCCTTGTCGGACTCCCACTGTTGCCAGAGCAGGAAGCTCACGAACAGCAAACCGATCAGGAGTAGATTGCGTTGTGATTGCATAGTCTTCAGTTTCTTCGCTTTGGTTGCGGAACCGGGTCATAACCACCCTCGGATAAGGGATGGCATTTTAATAGACGTTTGCTGGCTAACCAAACGCCTTTTATGAAACCGTGAAGTCGGATTGCTTCTATCGCAAATTGGGAACAAGTCGGGGTGAAACGGCAGCGTGGCCCGAGCAGGGGACTAATGATTAGCTGATACAGGCGTATCAGTTTGATAGCTACCCATTGCAACGGCGTGACAGAGTGCGCCATAGCTTTTCCAGTAACTTGAACAGTTCCTCGTTATCCATCTCCTTCACGCCGGCCTTGGCGATCACGACGATGTCGATAGCGGGCAGGTTGGCTTGATTGAGGCGGAAACTTTCCCGAACCACTCGTTTGACACGATTACGCCAGACGGCACGCTTGAGTGCTTTTTTGGGCACGGCGAGACCGAGACGGGGATGTTCGAGGGTATTGGGACAGGCGAGAAGCGTTATTTGCGGGGAAGCGGCCCGGACAGGCTCGGCGAAAACGCGTTTGAAGTGTTCGGGAGTTAACAGACGTAACTCCCGAGAGAAGGTGTGCGGCGTTGGCATTAAACTACCAGACGGGCACGACCCTTGGCACGACGAGCGGCCAGAACTTTACGACCGTTGGCAGTAGCCATGCGGGCGCGGAAACCGTGAGAGCGCTTGCGCTTCAGGTTGGACGGTTGAAAAGTACGTTTCATGATTCGATTCCGTATAACTGTACAGTTTTGATTGTCACACTTAGCCGACGCGCCAGCTATAGCGTGTGACGACTAGCAAAAGAGGCCGAATTCTAAACAGAGTTCGGCTTTTAGTCAATCCGCCGAAGCCGGTATCGGTCATCGACCGTGAAATAAGTCTAAGGCCGGCACAGGATCCAGAGGATCGCGGGCTCCGGATTATACTGGCCCGCCCGGGTTTAACAAGGATCCTCCATGAAAAAAGGCGGCCAGGCCGCCCAGATCTCAGGATTTCAGCACCTTGCGCAGGAACGCCCGGGTGCGAGGATCCACCGGATTGACCAGTATCTGATCCGGCGGGCCCTGCTCCACGATCCTGCCTCCCTCCATGAAGATCACCCGATCCGCGACGTCGCGGGCGAACTCGATCTCATGGGTGACCACCACCATGGTCTGGTGCTGGCGGGCGAGCTGTTTCATCAGCCCCAGCACCTCGTCCACCCACTCGGGGTCGAGGGCCGAGGTGGGCTCGTCGAACAGGATCACCTTGGAGTGGGCCGCCATGGCTCGGCCGATGCCGACCCGCTGCTGCTGGCCGCCGGACAGGGACGCCGGGTAGGCATCCTGCTTCTCGGCGAGGCCTATGTCCTTGAGGATGCCGAGCGCCGTGGCGCGGGCCTCCGCCTTGGGCTGCTTCCAGACGGTGATCAGCCCCTCGGCGATGTTGTCCAGCGCCGTCTTGTTGGCGAACAGGGCATAGTTCTGGAACACGAAGGAGGCCCGCTTGCGCAACTCAATGGCCTCCCGTTCGCTGGCATTGGCCAGATCGAGTTGGATATCGTCGATGGCCAGCCGACCCGCATCCGGGGTTTCCAGCAGGTTGAGGCAGCGCAACAGGGTCGATTTTCCGGTACCGGACGGCCCTATGATGACGACAATCTCCCCCTTCTTTATCTCCAGATCTATGTTGTTGAGCACAACATTGTCATCGAATGCCTTGGTGAGGCCGCTCAGTTTGATCATGAGTTGTTCCTCAGTAGGCACGATTGAGACGGACTTCCAGCAGGTGCTGCAAGCGGGTGAAGAAGATGACCACCACCCAGTAGACCAGGGCCACCGCCATGAAGCTCTCGAAGAACTTGAAGGAGGAGGAGGCCTCCATCTGCGCCTTGCCCATGATCTCGGCCACCCCCAGGGTAAACGCCAGGGAGGTGCTCTTGATCATGTCGATGAAGTAGTTCATCAGGGACGGCGTCGCGATGCGGGCTGCCTGGGGCAGTATGATGCGCTGCATGGCCTGCAGCTTGCTCATGCCGATGCTGAGGGCCGCTTCCATCTGGCTCTTGTGGATACCCAGGATGGCGGCACGGATGGATTCCGCCATGTAGGCGGCGAAGTGCAGGGTCAGGCCGACGATGGCGGCGGTAAAGGCATCCATTCCCACGAAGATGGGGAAGAGTTGCGGCAGACCGTAATAGAGCAGGAACAGCTGGACGAGCAGCGGGGTACCTCGAAAGAACGAGATATAGAGGATCGCCAGCCAGTGAATGACGGGAACGCGAAACACCCGCACTATCGCCAACATCAGCGACAGCACGAGTGCCAGTACGAAGCCCCACAGGGCCATTTCCATGGTCGTGCCCAGGTATTTGAGCAGGATCGGAAACAGCCCCAGCGTGTACGCGAGATCGAATTCCATCATTTATTTGCTGGTGATGTCCGCCGCGAACCACTTCTCGGAGATCTGCTTGAGAGAGCCGTCCTCGCGCATGGCGGTCAGCGCCTCGTCAACCTTGGCCAGCAGCGCCTGCTGCTTGGGGGTCTTCAGGAAGGGCAGGGCGTTCTCTATGGTCTCGAACGGCTTGCCTGCCTGTTGCAGCGGCAGCTTGGATTCCTTGATCAGCTGGGCGGTGGAGACGCGGTCCATCACGAAGGCATCGATGCGACCCAGGGCGACATCCTGCTCGAAGGCGGAGTCATAGGTGCGGATGTCCATCTTGTTGTCCGGATCGTTCTTGCGCAGCAACTCTTCGAAGTTGGAACCCAGGTTCACCGCGACCTTCTTGCCTTCCAGGTCCTTGATGCCATGGATGGTGCTGTTGCCCTTGCGCACCACTATCTGAGCACCGTCATAGACGTAGGGCTGGGAGAAGTCGTACTTGGCCTTGCGCTCGTCGGTGATGGTGATCTGGTTGGAGATGGTATCGACCCGGCCCGTTTCCAGCATGCCGAACAGGCCGGAGAAGCTGGCGGTGACGAACTCGACCTTGTAACCGGTGCGCTCGCCAATCTGGTTCCACATGTCCACCTCAAAGCCCTGCAGCTTGTCCTGCTTGACGAAGGTGAACGGGAAATATTTGCCAGACATACCGACCTTGATGGTCTCCTGGGCGACGGCCTGGCCACTGAGCATGGCCAGCAGTATGGCGGCGCCGGACACCAGCTTGATGGATGAAGACATGGGTTACCTCTCTCTGTTGTTCTGTGCTTTTAGTTTTAATGACTGACGTTGGGTGAATTTTATTGGAATAAAGTCTGAAAAATAAATCTTATTTGGTTATATCAAATAACCCTGAATCACCCCGGATCCAGCCGCGCTCATGCTGTGGGTAAGTTTGGGGATGAAATGGGATCCTGAGCCGTTGGATCCTTGAAAGTCAAGGATCTTATTTGCTGGATCCACGAGCTGGCGGCTAGAGATCCAGCGGTTAAAAACGTAGAATAGCCGGTCTTTAGCTAATCAATAAACGGGAGTCTAGAGTGACTGCTTCGCTATGGCAGCAGTGCCTTAACCGGCTGCAAGATGAATTGCCCTCGGCAGAATTCAGCATGTGGATCCGGCCGCTTCAAGCGGAGTTGAGTGACAATACTCTGACCCTGTATGCACCGAATCGCTTCGTCCTGGACTGGGTACGTGACAAGTACCTGCTCCGGGTCAACGGCATCATCAACGAGATCTGTGGCGTTGATGGCCCCGCCTTGCGTTTTGATATAGGAAATCGTCCCCACCCCGTCGCCGTTGCCAGAGCACCGGTGCGCGGCGTCGCGCCTGTGAATAACTTGCAGAAGAGCTGGGAAAGCAAGGACGAAGCCAAGCCGGAGCCGAACCACAAGAGCAACACCAACGTGA
The DNA here is from genome assembly GCF_050266975.1 of Aeromonas sobria. Classification (GTDB taxonomy): domain Bacteria; phylum Pseudomonadota; class Gammaproteobacteria; order Enterobacterales; family Aeromonadaceae; genus Aeromonas; species Aeromonas sobria_B. Next base: position 19,660 of record NZ_JBKISU010000030.1, on the reverse strand, counting down.
ACTATACCTTCGAGAATTTCGTCGAGGGCAAGTCCAACCAGTTGGCTCGTGCGGCGGCCCGTCAGGTGGCCGACAATCCGGGTGGTGCCTACAACCCCCTGTTCCTCTATGGCGGTACCGGTCTGGGCAAGACCCACCTGCTCCATGCGGTCGGCAATGCCATCAAGGATCGCAAGAAGGACGCCAAGGTCATCTACATGCACTCCGAACGGTTCGTGCAAGACATGGTAAAGGCGCTGCAGAATAACGCCATTGAAGAGTTCAAGCGTTATTACCGTAGCGTCGATGCCCTGCTCATCGATGACATCCAGTTCTTCGCCAACAAGGAGCGCTCCCAGGAGGAGTTCTTCCATACCTTCAACGCCCTGCTTGAAGGCAACCAGCAGATCATCCTGACCTCGGACCGTTACCCGAAGGAGATCAACGGTGTCGAGGATCGCCTCAAGTCCCGCTTCGGCTGGGGCCTGACGGTGGCGATCGAACCGCCTGAGCTGGAGACCCGTGTTGCCATCCTGATGCGCAAAGCGGACGAGAACCAGATCCACCTGCCGGACGAGGTGGCCTTCTTCATCGCCAAGCGGCTGCGATCCAACGTCCGTGAACTGGAAGGGGCCCTCAACCGGGTCATCGCCAACGCCAACTTCACCGGTCGTGCCATCAACATCGACTTCGTGCGCGAGGCGCTGCGGGACCTCTTGGCCTTGCAGGAGAAGCTGGTCACCATCGACAACATCCAGAAGACGGTGGCGGAGTACTACAAGATCAAGCTGGCGGACCTGCTGTCCAAGCGTCGTTCCCGCTCCGTTGCCCGCCCGCGTCAGCTGGCCATGGCCCTGGCCAAGGAGCTGACCAACCACAGTTTGCCGGAAATAGGGGATGCCTTCGGTGGCCGTGACCACACGACCGTTCTTCATGCCTGTCGCAAGATAGAGCAGCTGAAGGAGGAGAGTCACGACATCAAGGAAGACTATTCCAACCTGATCCGTACCCTTTCGTCCTGATTACGGAACGGAGTGCACAGATGCAGCTCGAATACGCCAACCCTTTCCTCCTACTAGCAACGGAGAGCACAGATGCAGCTCGAAATTAGCCGCGAGGCCCTGTTACGTCCCTTGCAACTGGTGTCGGGCGCCCTGGGTGGCCGACCGACACTGCCCATCCTCGGCAACGTCTTGCTCGATGTGAACCATGGCCTGCTGTCGCTGACCGGGACCGATCTCGAAGTGGAGATGATAGGCCAGGTCCATCTCGAGGGCGCCAGCCAGGACGGACGCACCACGGTGCCGGCACGCAAGCTGCTGGATATCTGTCGTGGCCTGCCGGAAGGGGCCGACATTCGCCTCAACACCGAGGGGGAGCGGTTGATCATCCGCTCCGGTCGCTCCCGCTTCAACCTGTCGACCCTGCCGGCGACCGAATACCCGAACATCGAAGACTGGGAATCCGTGCTCGAGTTCGACATCAGCCAGCTGGAGCTTAAAAAACTCATCGAGGCGACCCAGTTCTCCATGGCCAGCCAGGACGTGCGCTATTACCTGAACGGCATGCTGTTCGAGAGCGAAGGCCATGGTCTGCGTACCGTGGCGACCGATGGCCACCGCCTGGCCACCTGCCGCCGGGAGGTGGTACAGGACTCGCTGCCGGATCACCAGGTCATCCTGCCCCGTAAGGGGGTGCTGGAGCTGGTGCGCCTGCTGGAGGCGGAGGACAAGCCGGTGCGGCTGCAAGTGGGCCGCAGCAACCTGCGCGCCGCCCTCGATGGCTTCATCTTCACCTCCAAACTGGTGGACGGTCGCTTCCCCGATTGGCGCCGCGTCATCCCCCGTGGCAGCGACAAGGCGCTGATCGCCGGGCGGGAAGACATGCGTCAAGCGTTCTCCCGTGCCGCCATTCTCTCCAACGAGAAATTCCGTGGGGTGCGTCTCAATCTGCAGCAAAATTTACTGCGGATCACCGCCAACAACCCGGAACAGGAAGAAGCCGAGGAGCTGCTTGACGTACAATATGACGCCAGCGAGCTGGAGATAGGCTTCAACGTCTCGTATGTGCTCGACGTGCTGAATACGTTAAAATGTGACCAGATCCGGGTCAGCCTGAGCGATTCCATCAGCAGTGCCATTATTGAGGATTTTGACAGTCAGGACGCTCAATACGTGGTCATGCCGATGCGGATCTAGTCGTGTCCCTGGTCAAACTCCAGCTCAACGACTTTCGCAACATCCAGCACGCCAGCCTGCAACTGTCGCCCGGCCTCAATATCCTGGTCGGCAGCAATGGCAGCGGCAAGACCAGCGTGCTGGAAGCCATTCACTACCTTGGCCTGGGCCGCTCCTTTCGCACTCATCTTACCGGGAGAGTCGTTCGCCAGGGCGAGAAGGGATTCGTCCTGTTCGCCCAGTGCGAGCTTGAGGGGCGTACGGTTCCCATCGGCCTCGCCAAGGAGAAGAATGGCGACACCCAGCTCAAGATTGCCGGGGCACAGGCCCAGCGTCTGGCGGATCTGGCCGAGCTGCTGCCGGTGCAGTTGATCCATCCCGATGGCTTCGACCTGCTGACCGGCGGTCCCCAACCGCGTCGCGCCTGGCTCGACTGGGGCGTGTTTCATCAGGAGCCGACCTTCTTCTCCCTGTGGGGGCGGGTGCGGCGGCTGCTGAAACAGCGCAATGCCTTGCTGCGCACGGCGACCCAGTATCGTCAGCTGGCGTTCTGGGATCAGGAGCTGGCAAGGCTGGGTGGTGAATTGGCAGACTTTCGCGCCAAGTATTGTCAGGCCATTACGCCACTCATTCAGGAGATGACGGCGGATTTTCTACCGGAATTCGACATCAGTCTCGGTTTCTACCGGGGCTGGGAGAAGGACACCCCTCTCGGCGACTTGCTGGAGGCGGGGTTCGAACGGGATCAGAATCTGGGTTATACCGGCGTCGGCCCCCAGAAGGCCGATGTGCGCCTCAAGGCGAACGGTGTGCCGGCACAGGATATTCTGTCCCGGGGTCAATTGAAGTTGCTGGTCTGTGCCATGCGACTGGCCCAAGGGCTCTATTTGAATCAACAGAGCAGCCGTGGCTGTATTTTTTTAATTGACGATTTTGCCTCTGAACTGGATATCGACAAGCGTCGCCTGTTGGCCAACCGGCTGAAACAATGCGCGACCCAGGTGTTCATCACCGCCATCGATACCGGTCAGCTCGCAGACATGATGGATGCGAATGACTGCAAGTTGTTCCACGTGGAACAAGGCAAGATCTCCGAAACGCTAGAGAAGGCAGAGAGTAAGCTATGAGTGAAAATAGTTACGACTCCTCGAATATCAAGGTGCTGAAGGGGCTGGATGCGGTCCGCAAGCGCCCGGGGATGTATATCGGCGATACGGATGATGGCTCGGGTCTGCACCACATGGTGTTCGAGGTCGTCGATAACTCCATTGACGAGGCTCTGGCTGGCTACTGTTCCGATATCCAGGTCAAGATCCATTCCGACGGCTCCGTCTCGGTGCGTGACAACGGCCGGGGCATTCCGGTCGACATTCACCCGGAAGAGGGCCGTTCCGCCGCCGAAGTCATCATGACGGTGTTGCACGCCGGCGGCAAATTCGACGACAACTCCTACAAGGTGTCCGGCGGCCTGCACGGCGTGGGCGTCTCTGTGGTGAATGCCCTGTCTGACAAGCTGCTGCTGACCATTCGTCGCAATGGCCATGTCTACGAGCAGACCTATCACCTGGGCGAACCCCAGGCACCCCTCAAGCAGATTGGCGACAGCAGTTCGGGTACAGGCACAGAGGTGCGTTTCTGGCCGAGCTCGACCATCTTCAGTGACACCCTGTTTCACTACGATATCCTGGCCAAGCGCCTGCGCGAGCTCTCCTTCCTCAACTCCGGCGTCTCCATTCGTCTCGAAGACGAGCGGGATGGCCGCGAGGTGCATTTCTGCTACGAGGGCGGCATCAAGGCGTTCGTTGAATACCTGAACCAGAACAAGACCCCGATCCATCCCAAGGTGTTCCACTTCACCACGGAGCAGGACGGTATCGGCGTTGAAGTGGCGATGCAGTGGAACGACGCCTACCAGGAAGGGGTCTACTGCTTCACCAACAACATCCCCCAGCGGGATGGCGGCACCCACCTGGTGGGCTTCCGTACCGCGCTGACCCGTACCCTCAACACCTATATGGACAAAGAGGATTACAGCAAGAAGGCCAAGTCGGCCGCCAGCGGCGACGACGTGCGTGAGGGGTTGATTGCGGTGATCTCGGTCAAGGTACCTGATCCCAAGTTCTCCTCCCAGACCAAAGACAAGCTGGTCTCTTCCGAAGTGAAGACCGCCGTCGAACAGGCCATGGGCGAGAAGCTGGGTGAGTTCCTGCTGGAAAACCCGGGCGATGCCAAGATAGTGGTCAACAAGATCATCGACGCGGCCCGTGCCCGTGAGGCAGCCCGCAAGGCGCGCGAGCTGACCCGCCGCAAGGGGGCGCTGGATATCGCCGGTCTGCCCGGCAAGCTGGCGGACTGTCAGGAGAAAGACCCGGCCCTGTCCGAACTCTACATAGTGGAAGGGGACTCTGCTGGCGGTTCCGCCAAGCAGGGTCGCAACCGCAAGAACCAGGCCATACTGCCGCTCAAGGGCAAGATCCTGAACGTGGAGAAGGCCCGTTTCGACAAGATGATCTCCTCGCAAGAGGTGGGCACCCTGATCACCGCCCTGGGTTGCGGCATAGGTCGCGACGAGTACAACCCGGACAAGCTGCGTTATCACAACATCATCATCATGACGGATGCGGATGTGGATGGTGCGCACATCCGCACCCTGCTGCTGACCTTCTTCTACCGTCAGATGCCGGAAATCATCGAGCGTGGCTATGTCTTCATCGCCCAGCCGCCGCTCTACAAGGTCAAGAAGGGCAAGCAGGAGCAGTATCTGAAAGACGAAGATGCGCTGCTGCAATACCAGACCGCAATGGCGCTGGACGGTGCCACCCTGCACGTCAACGAGTCGGCTCCTGCCATCGGCGGCGAGGCCCTGGAGCGTCTGGTGAACCAGCACCGCGCCGTGTCTCACCTGATCACCCGAATGTCCCGCCGTGCCCCGGATGCCGTCTTGACCCAGCTGATCTATCAGCCCGAGTTGAATGAAGCCCTGCTGGCCAGCGAGAGCGATCTGCAGGCCTGGTGTCATGGCATGGAGGCCGTGCTCAACGAGAGCAACCACGGCATCCAGTACCAGATCCAGATCCGCCGCGACGAGGAACGTAGCCTGTTCGTGCCCCACGCCGTGGTGCGCCAGCACGGTGTCGATCGCGAGTATCCGATCAGCTACGACTTCCTGCAGTCCAATGAGTACCGCCAGCTGGTCTCCCTGGGCAAGGAGATCGCCAACCTGATCGAGGAAGGCGGCTACATCAAGCGTGGCGAGAAGGTGAAGCCGGTGGCCAGCTTCGTCGAGGCGGTGGACTGGCTGATGGGCGAAGGCAAGCGCGGCATCTACATCCAGCGTTATAAAGGGCTGGGCGAGATGAACCCGGATCAGCTGTGGGAAACCACCATGGATCCGGAAGCGCGCCGCATGCTGCGGGTCACCATCGAAGATGCAGTCGGCGCCGACCAGCTCTTCTCCACCCTGATGGGTGATGCGGTCGAACCCCGTCGTGACTTTATCGAGACCAACGCCCTGCGGGTCGCCAACCTCGACGTCTGATCAGACCCTCTGATTGCCAGTCAAAAGCCGCTCCTTGTGAGCGGCTTCTTCGTTTTCAGGGGCGGGGAAATGACACGTTCCACGTGAAACATGAAACCGCCTTGATGTTGATGGTAGCGACTCAGCCCAGTTCGGGTGCCAGGTTGTAGAGGCGCAGGCGGTGGCCATCGGGATCCAGCGCCATGGCGGTGTATCCAAACGCCATCCGGGTGGGCTGCTGGATGATGGTCAGGCCACGGGTCTGCCACTCGACCAGGCCGGAATCGACGCTGGCCTCGTCGGGCAGGGGGAAGGCCAGCTCCATGGCGCCGGCGACCTGGGTCACGGCGGGTTCGACCGTGGCGCTGGCCCAGAGCGCCAGCCTGGCCCCCGATTCGAACACGAACATGGCGAAGGTGGCGGACGCCTCTACCGGCGGGTGACCGAATAGCTCGCGATAGAAGAGGGCACTACGGGCTGGGTTGGAGACATAGAGAATGGTGAACGGTGGGACTGACAACATGGTGACGCTCCTTGATTCGGGGAGGGCGCATTTGCGCCGACCCCGTCAGCATGGCGCTACCTGCTGTCAGTTTCTGTCAGCAATGAATTTTGGTTGCGGGATCTGCTGGGTAGCACGCCACTCTCTCAGCAGGCTCTCTCTGCTCTTGGGATAGCGGTTATCTTCCAGCTGCATCCAGGCGATGCGATCGACCCGGAAGTGACGAAAGCCCTGGCGCAGTTCGCACCAGGCGACCAGTACCCGCACCTGCTCGAAGTAGCCGAGAGCAAATGGCCAGACGGTGCGCTCAGATAGCTCCTCTTTCAGATCGCGATAGCTCAGGGTCACCTTGCGCTGCTGGCGGATGGCGCTGCGCAGGGGAGCCTCATCGACTGGGCTGTCGCTGCGGGAGGTGCCGATCAGCAGGGCATTGGCCTGGAGCTGTTGGCGGTATTCGGCGGGCAGCATAGCCTCTATCTTGGCCAGTGCACTGCTGGCAGATGCACTCAAGGCGCTGTCACCGTGGGCGACGACCCAGCGTGAACCCAGCACCAGGGCTTCCAGCTCTTCCTCGCTGAACATCAGCGGGGGCAGCATGAAACCAGGGCGTAGCACATAGCCGATACCGGGCTCACCTTCGATATGGGCGCCTTGAGCCTGCAGGGTGGCGATATCCCGATAGAGGGTGCGCAGACTGATGCCAAGCTGGCTGGCCAGCTCTGTGCCGGTGATGGCGTAACGGTGACCGCGCAACAGCTGGAGCAGGGCCAGCAGGCGTTCGGAACGGGACATGGCATGGCTCCTTGGGATCTGCGGTTAGGGTGCCATGTTTGGGCGAGCCGGAACAGGGTGAGAAGAGCGGCTCACTCCCTGTTGCCACTAAAAGATCGGCGCCATTCACTCGGCGATGCGCCGAAGCGGGCACGAAAGTGTTGGCGCAGTATGGCGGCAGACCTGAGGCCCACCAGTTCGGTGATGCACTCCATGGTATGGGAGCTGGATTCCAGCAACTCCTGGCTGAGCCTGAGGGAACCTGGGTAACTTGCATGGTGTGCTCCGGTTTCTGGTTGGGGGGCAACCAGTATGGCGCGCAGCAGATCAGGGGATGAGTGGCCCGCGGGCCGAATATCACATCAATCGGGCCATCATCGGCTTTGACGGGTGACCAAAAATTTCTTTCTATTTTTTCCCTTGAAAGGAAAAAGTGAGCCCCTATATAGGTAACAAGGCCGGAACGCTCGACAGAGGTTTCGACCAGGCGCCCGTCCATCAGGAGGGCAAACAATCCGTTATCGCTCACAAGAGGGTAATACTATGCGTTCTATCGACTTTTCTCCGCTCTATCGTTCTGCCATTGGTTTCGATCGTCTGGCCAATCTCATCGAATCTGCGGCCAGCAATGGCAATGCCGGTTATCCCCCCTACAACATCGAGCAACTGGGTGACAACGACTACCGCATCAGCATGGCGGTGGCGGGCTTTACCCAGGAAGAGCTGGAGCTGAGTTTCCAGGAAAATCTGCTGACGGTGAAGGGCAACAAGCAGGCCGACACCGAGCGTCACTATCTCTATCAGGGCATAGCCGAACGCGGCTTCGAGCGCCGCTTCCAGCTGGCCGACTATGTGCGGGTGAAAGGGGCCGATCTCAAAAATGGCCTGCTGCACATCGAACTGGCCCGTGAAGTGCCCGAGGCGATGAAGCCGCGCAAGATTGCGATCAACGGCTGATAGCCTGAACTCTCAGTGTTTTTATCTGCTTCCCGGGTGCCGATGACGGGCCCGTGGAGAGTCAAACCTGTTGCTTGTTAGAAGGATAGGATCATGCGTAACCTCGATTTTTCTCACCTCTCTTCCAATGCCGTCGGCTTCGAGCGGATGGCCCGTGAGCTGGAAGGCCTGTTCGATCAGAAGACCGCCGCTTACCCCCCGTACAACATCGAGAAGCGGGACCATGACGGCTACCGCATCACGGTCGCCGTGGCTGGCTTCGAGCGTGAAGAGCTGGAGCTGGAGACCGAAAACGGCACCCTCAAGGTGAAGGGGCGCAAGGCCGCTGCGGCCGGTGAACGCCAGTTCCTCCACCAGGGGATCGCCGAGCGCGATTTCGAGCTCGCCTTCAAGCTGAGCCAGCACGTGGAGGTGCAGGGGGCCCGGCTGGAGCATGGTCTGCTGACCATAGATCTGGCTCGGGAGTTGCCGGAGGCGCTCAAGCCCCGCGCCATCCCCATTGGCAAACCCGATCAGCTGGCGCTGCCGAGCTAAGCCGGGAATGTCAGGCCGGGGTGCCTGACAGAGACGAGAAAGGCCTGCAATCGCAGGCCTTTCTGTTTTTGTATCGCCGGATTGGGTTAGCCGGCTCCGTAGAGGGCATTGATCTCGTCCGCCAGTATGGCGATGCCGCGCCGCACCAGGTCTTCGCTCTGGGCGTAGTTGAGGCGGATGCACTCCTGGCTGTGGCGCCACTCGGGATCGTCGATGCCGGGGAAGAAGTAGTGGCCCGGGACGATCAGCAGGTTCTTCTCCTTGAGTCGCTCGTAGAGCACCTGGCAGTGGATCGGCAAGCCTTCGAACCAGAGCCAGAGGAAGAGGGCGCCCTCCGGCTTGTGGATGTGGAAGCGCGGGTCAGGGATCGCTTCTCGCAGCAGCTGCACGGCGAAGTCGGCCTTCTGCTGGTAGAAGGGTTTCACCACCTGCTCGCTCAGGGCGATGATGTCGCCGCTCTCTATCATGGGGATGGTGATGGCCGGCCCCAGGCTGCCCGGTGCCAGGTTGATGATGCCGCTCAGGTTGGTGATGGCCTGGACTATCTTCTCGTCGGCGATGACGATGCCGCAGCGGGTGCCCGGCAGCCCCAGCTTGGAGAGGCTCATGCAGAGGATGGTGTTGGCATTCCAGAACGGCTTGGCCTCGCTGAAGATGATGCCGGGGAAGGGCACGCCATAGGCGTTGTCGATCAGCAGCGGGATCCTCTTGTCGCGGGCGATCTGATCCAGGTGGTCTATCTCTTCATCGGTCAGCACGTTGCCGGTGGGGTTGGTGGGGCGGGAGACGCAGATCACCCCTATATCATCGCCCACCTCCAGGCTCTCGAAATCCACATGGTATTTGAACTGGCCGTCGGGCAGCTTCTCTATGGTGGGCTTGTAGGCGACGAAGTGATCCTCGGCCAGGGCCGAGTCGGCATAGCCGATGTATTCGGGGGCCAGGGGGAAGAGCACCTTCTTCTTGCGGCCATCGGCGAACTCGCCGGCCAGCAGGTTGAACAGATAGAAGAAGGCGTTCTGGCTGCCGTTGGTCAGGGCGATGTTGCGGGCCGAGATGTCCCAGCCCAGCTCCTTGCTGAGCAGGGCTGCCAGGGCCTTGGTGAACCTGTCCTTGCCTTGCGGGCCATCGTAGTTGGCCATGGCCTTGATCAGTTCCCCGTTGTCGAGCAGCTGCCTGGCCTCGGCCTGAAAGCGTTCCAGCATGGCGGGGATGGGGGCCGGATTGCCGCCGCCCAGCATGATGGCGTCCGGATTGAGCAGCCCCTGATTGAGGTCATCCATGAGTTGGGTAATGCCGGCGTGGCGAGTGAACTTCTCGCCGAACAAGGAAAATTCCATTCGGTAATGCATCCAGAGTCTGTAACGGGGATGTAGCACCTTAGCTCAGTTCAAAAGCGGGTGTCGATGAAAAATATCCCCTGTTCCACGTGGAACGAGCCCCTCATGGATGCCATGGCAAAATTCACCATTTGTTGGCGTAAAGCCGTATCGATGTCGAGTCTCGCTTGGCTATTCTTATCGCGGTTTTACATAAATGTGTTTTATATCAGTGTGTTGTGATTATGGCATGACTATTGGAATAGTCAGGGAGTCTATAGGGACCACCACCGGAGAATGCAAGATGAAGAGCCTGATCGCCACCCTGATATTGAGCACCCTGAGTCTGACCGCCATGGCCGATGAGGTCAGCCGACCCGAGCTGGATCTGGCCAGCCTGCACCAGCAGATCCGGGCGCAGCAGTTGCAAGCGTCCCGGGAGCTGGTGCGCGAGGCCATCCGCAACCTCAGGCCGCTGGCCCTGGATACCCTGGTGGTGGAGGCGAGTCCCGCCGTGGCGACTCATCCCGAGAGTTGAGATGGCGCAGGGGCGTCTGCCCCGTATGCTGCTTGAAGACGCCGATGAAGGCGCTGTCGCTGGAGAACGCCAGGGCAGCGGCCACCCGGCTGATGGGCTCGCTTTCTGCCAGCAACTCCATGACCCGCAGCGGGCACCACTGCTGACGCCAGGCTTGATAGCCCATGCCGGTCTCCTTCATGAGGATGTGGTCTATGTCTTCACTGGCACCGCGTTCGGCATCGCCATTCCCGATGTGCTCAGCCAGGCCCTGCAGGCCTATCGGGAGGTGGCGGGCAGCGCCGGTGCCTTGTTCGGGCTGGCCTATTACCTGCTGCTCGGCCTGGGGCTGGCCGTGGCGGCCGACTTGCAGGATCTCGGTGTGCTGATCACGGGCTGCGGCCTGTTGGCACTCTGGTGCAGTCGGCGCCGTTCCACGTGAAACATCAACTGCCGATAAAGCGATAACCGATACCGGGTTCCGTTTCAATCAGGAAGGGTTGCTGGGAATGTTGCCGCCCAGCTTCTTTGTGCAACATCAACTGCCGATAAAGCGATACCCGATACCGGGTTCCGTTTCGATCAGCAAGGGTTGCTGGGAATGTTGCCGCCCAGCTTCTTTGTGCAACATCAACTACCGATAAAGCGATAACCGATGCCGGGTTCCGTCTCGATCAGGAAGGGTTGCTGGGAATGTTGCCGCCCAGCTTCTTTGTGCAACATCAACTGCCGATAAAGCGATAACCGATACCGGGCTCCGTCTCGATCAGGAAGGGTTGCTGGGAATGTTGCCGCCCAGCTTCTTTGTGCAACATCAACTGCCGATAAAGCGATACCCGATACCGGGTTCCGTTTCGATCAGGAAGGGTTGCTGGGGGTTATCTCCCAGCTTCTTGCGCAGGCTGGCGATGACGATGCGCAGGTAGTGGGTATCCTCCTTGTGACTGGGGCCCCAGATCTCGGTGAGCAGCTGGGTCTGCATCACCAGCTTGCCGGGGTGACACACCAGGGCCTGCAACAGGGCGAACTCCTTGCGGGACAGGGAGATATCCTCTCCTGCCAGACTCACCTTGTGGCTGCCAATCTCCAGGGTGAGGCCGCAGTGGGGGAAGTGGCGGCGGTCGCCGCTGCTGACCCCGGCCCGCTGGCGCAAGAGCACCCGGATGCGGGCCATCATCTCCCCGATGCCGAATGGCTTGCTCATGTAGTCGTTGGCTCCCGCGTCCAGCAGGCGTACCTTCTCCTGCTCGGAATCCCGCGCCGACAGGATCAGCACCGGGTGAGGGTGGTGGGCCCGTATGGCCTGCAACACGGCCAGACCATCGCCGTCGGGCAGGCCGAGGTCGAGGATGACCAGGTCGGGATTGAGGTGGCGATACTGGCTGAGCCCCTCCTGCACGCTGGCCGCCTCGCTCACCTGATGCCCCTCGGCCACCAGGCTGATGCGCAGGAAGCGCCGGATCGGGATCTCGTCATCAATGACCAATATATGAGCCATCTGGCCTCCTGGGGCTCGGGTCCGAGCCGCTCGTCTCTGTCTCTTCCTCCGGGTCCGGTGCATTGAGGGCCAGCGGCAGGGAGATGCGCATGCAGGTGCCGTTGCCATTGGGGCCGGCGAAGGCCCAGATGCGGCCGCCATGGGCCTCCACCATGGCGCGGGAGATGGCGAGGCCAAGGCCGGTGCCACGGCTGCCGCTATCCCCGACAGGTTGGGTATAGAAGAGGTTGAAGATCTTGTCCCTGTCCGCGGCGGCGATGCCGACCCCTATGTCGATCACATCCATGATGAGATCCGGTTCGGCCAGCATGACGCGAAATTCGATGGGGGTGCCCGCCGGCGAATAGCGGGAGGCGTTGTCGAGGATATTGACCAGCACCTGTTCGAGCAGGGCGCCGTGGACATAGAGGCGGGGCGGCGCCTGGTCCAGGTGGATCAGCAGGCTGTGCTGGCGCCAGGAGGCATCCAGCCGGCGGCGGGCGCTCTCCACCAGCTCGGTCAGATCCACCCACTCCCGCTTCAGCTGGAAGTCGGGGGAGCCGATCCGGGTCATGTCCAGCAGGTTCTGCACATAGCTGTGCAGGCGCTGGGCCTCCTCCTGCACCGAGTGGAGCAGCTCGTCCCTGTCCTCCCGGCCAATCCGGTCCCCGTATTCGAGCAGTGTGCTGCCCGCACCCATGATGGCGGCCAGCGGCGTCTTCAGATCGTGGGAGACAGAGGAGAGCAGGGCGGCCCGCATCCTGTCCGTCTCCGCCTGCCACTGGCTCTGGGCCAGCCGCTCGTTCAGCTCGATGCGGGCCAGGGCGGCGCGGATGTCGGTGAGCAGGGCCTGCAACTGGTGCTCGGCCGAGGCGCTGAGGGGCTGAGCCAGCAGGATGCCGAGGGCCAGCTCGCCGGTGAGGGGGTGATACTGGGCCAGGGCGGCATTGAGGGTGGCGGTGTGGGCCCCGGCGCTCTGCTGGCGGGAGAGGCTCCAGTCGATGGCGGCCTTGTCGGTCTGGCCCGGCGGAGAGGGGGCCGGGCCGGCGCGTCCCTGATAGAGGCTGTCGATGGCGAAGGCGGGCTGGGCCAGGGCCAGGGAGATGGCCTGGGCCCCCTGCCTTAGCACCTCCTCCGGGCTGTTGGCGCTGGCCAGCTCCTGGCTGAGGGAGAGCAGGGCCGTGCCGAGCTGCTGGGTCTCGCGCAGCCCTATCAGCTGCTGGCGCTGACGGGAGGCGAGCCGCCCGGCGGCCATGCCGACGATGAGCAGCACCAGCAGGGTCAAGAGGTCGCTGTGGCTGTGTACCGTGAGGGAGAAGTAGGGCACGGTGAACAGCAGATTGTGGGCGAGAAAGCCGAGGATGGCAGCCAGGATCGCCGGCAGCTGGCTGGTGGAGAGCGCCGTGGCCAGCACCCCGAGCACGAACAGCAGCGGCAGTGAGGCCGCGGGCAGCCAGTGGGAGAGTCCCCAGGCGATGGCGGAGGTGACCGCCATGATGGCGACCGCCAGCAGGCTCTGGCTGAGCTGACCCCGGGGCGATGGGCGCAGCAGGGGGCCTGGCTGCCGGGGGCCTGTGTCCACCAGGCTGATCTCCAGCCCCCGGGCCCGCTGCATCAGGTGCTGCACCAGGGAGCGGCGCCAGGGCGCCTTGTGGGGCTTGCCCAGCAGCAGTTGCGAGGCTTGCTGCTGGGCGGCGGTCTCCAGCAGGGTATCGGCCACCGCCGGGCTGGAGAGGGTCAGCACCTTGGCCCCCAGCTGGGCGGCCAGGGCCAGGGCCTGTTCCAGCTCGGCGGATCGCTGGCCGCGGCTGTCCACATGGACCACCAGCCAGGGCAGCTGGCGGCGCTGGGCGAGGCGGTGGCCGTGGCGGACCAGGGCCGAGCCATGCTGCTCGCCCAGGCAGACCATCAGCTTGCCCCGCAGGGGCTGGGTGCTCTTGCCCGCCGCCTGCCACTGCAGTTGCAGATCCCCCTCCACATGGCTGGCGGCGGTCTGCATCGCCAGCTCACGCAATGCGGTCAGATTGTTGAGGGAGAAGAAGGAGTGCAGGGCGGCCATGGCCTGCTGCGGCACATAGACCTTGCCCTCGCGCAGCCGATCGAGCAGCTCCTTGGGGGGCAGGTCTATCAGCACCAGGCTGTCCGCCTCCAGCAGCACCCGATCGGGCAGGGTCTCCCTGACCCTGACCCCGGTCAGCTGCCACACCAGGTCGTTGAGGCTCTCCAGGTGCTGCACGTTGAGGGTGGTGTAGACGTCGATACCGGCATCGAGCAGCTCCCGCACATCCTGCCAGCGCTTCTCGTGGCGGCTGCCGGGGGCATTGCTGTGGGCCAGCTCGTCCACCACGGCGATGGCGGGCCTGCGGGCGAGCAGGCCATCCAGATCCATCTCGTCGAGCCGCTGCTGGCGATGCAGGTGGGTCTTGCGCGGCTGTATGGCCAGCTTGTCGAGCAGGGCCAGGGTCTCCTGGCGGCCATGGGTCTCCACCACGCCGATCAGGATGTCGGCCCCCTCCCTGGCCTGCTCCCGTACCGCCTGCAACATGGCGTAGGTCTTGCCTACGCCGGGGGCCGCGCCGAGGAAGACCTTCAGCCTGCCCTTGCTGCCTTCTGCCAGGCTGGCCAACAGGGCGTCGGCCCGCTGCTCATCACGCATCCTTTTCCTTATCGAGTGCCAGGTTCAGCTCGAGAATATTGATCACCTGCGGCCCTAGGATACCAGCTTCCACCCGGGACTTGACCAGGGCCGTCAAACGGGCGGGATCCAGCGCCCTGGCCTGGGCGACCCGGCTCACCTGACTCAGCACCGCATCCAGCGGCAGGTGGGGATCCAGCCCGGAGCCGGAGCGGGTCAGCAGGCTGGGGGAGAGTTCCCTGGCCGTCCCGGCCTGCTGCCCGGCAAAGTCGTGACGCTGGGGCGAGCTCACCCCCAGGTTGCTGCCGCCACCGCCGACCGTGGTGAAGTCGCTGGCGGAGGGGCGGGAGTGGAAGTAGTCCGCTCGCTCGAACGACTGGGCCAGCAGGGCGCTGCCCAGGGCCCTGTTGTCCTTGTCGACGAGCTGGCTGCCGTTGGCCTGCCAGGGGAAGAGCAGCTGGGCCAGCCCGGTCACTGCCAGGGGGTAGCCGACGCCGAGCAGCAGGGTCAGGGTCAGCAGGGTTCTAATCGCAATCATGGTATTTCCTTACGGCTGAAGGGGGATGGGATGCAAAGGGGCGCCTGCTCGCTTCGGCGCCGTGCGCGCCCTTGCATCCTTGTCATGGCGTCACACCAGGCCGAAGCCCGTGATGGCGAGGTCGATGATCTTGATGCCGACAAAGGGCACCAGCAGGCCACCGAGCCCGTAGATCAGCAGGTTGCGGCGCAGCAGGCGGGCCGCCGTGCCCTTCACGTCCACCCCGCGCAGGGCCAGGGGCACCAGGGCCACTATGATGAGGGCGTTGAAGATGATGGCCGACAGTATGGCGCTCTCTGGACTGGCGAGGCCCATCAGGTTGAGGGCATCGAGCTGGGGATAGGCCGCGACGAACAGGGCCGGCAGTATGGCGAAATACTTGGCCAGATCGTTGGCGATGGAGAAGGTGGTCAGGGCGCCCCGGGTCACCAGCAGCTGCTTGCCCACCAACACCACATCCAGCAGCTTGGTGGGGTTGGAGTCCAGATCCACCAGGTTGCCCGCCTCCTTGGCGGCCTGGGTGCCTTCGTTCATGGCTAGGCCCACGTCCGCCTGGGCCAGGGCCGGGGCGTCGTTGGCGCCGTCACCGCACATGGCGACCAGGCGACCGTCCGCCTGCTCCTGGCGGATGTAGGCCAGCTTCTTCTCCGGGGTCGCCTCGGCGATGAAGTCATCCACCCCGGCCTCGGCGGCGATGGCGGCGGCGGTCAGCGGGTTGTCCCCGGTGATCATCACGGTGCGGATCCCCATGTGGCGCAGCACCTGGAAACGGGCCTTGATGCCGGGCTTGATGATGTCCTTGAGGTAGGCGGCGCCCAGCAGCCGATCCTGGGTGCAGACCAGCAGCGGGGTGCCGCCCTGGCGGGCAATCCTGTCCACCGCCTGACGAATGGGTTCGGGCAGCCCCTTGCCGTCGAGGGCGAGATAGGCGAGCACCGCATCCACCGCCCCCTTGCGATATTGATGACCGTTGCGGTTCAGGCCGCTCAGCCGGGTCTCGGCGCTGAAGGGGATCAGCTCATCGCTCTCCAGTTGGCTCGGCTGGATCAGGCTCTTGCCGGCCAGGGTCAGGATGGACTTGCCCTCTGGGGTATTGTCACCCAGCGACGCCAGCATGGCGGCCTGGGCCAGCAGGGTCGGATCGACCCCGGGGGCCGGGATCAGCTCGTCCGCCATGCGGTTGCCGAAGGTGATGGTGCCCGTCTTGTCCAGCAGCAGGGTGCGCACGTCGCCGGCGGCCTCCACCGCGCGGCCCGACTTGGCGATCACGTTGAGCTTGACCAGCCGGTCCATGCCGGCGATGCCGATGGCGGAGAGCAGGCCGCCTATGGTGGTCGGGATCAGGGTGATGAACAGCGCAATCAGATAGAGCCTAGGCACCTGGCTGCCGTTGTAGGTGAGGAACCAGGGCAGGGTGGCCACCACCAGCAGGAAGATCAGGGTCAGTCCCACCAGCAGGGCGTCCAGCGCCATCTCGTTGGGGGTCTTCTGGCGTTTGGCTCCTTCCACCAGCGCGATCATTCTGTCGAGGGTGCTCTCCCCTGGGTTGTTGGTCACCCGCACCCAGATCTCGTCGGAGACCACAGTGGTGTTGCCGGTCACGCCGCTGCGGTCCGTGCCGGACTCGCGGATGACGGGGGCGGACTCCCCGGTGATGGCGGCCTCGTTGACCGAGGCGATGCCGGCGATCACCTCGCCGTCAGCCGGGATCATCTCGCCGCTGCGCACCAGCACCAGGTCCCCCTTGCGCAGGCTGGTGGCGGGCACCCATTCCCCCTGATCGTCTCTGCTATCGGCAACCCGGCGCGCCTTGAGCTGGCTCATGCCCGCCTTCAGGCTGTCGGCTCTGGCCTTGCCACGGCCTTCGGCCAGGGTCTCGGCGAAGTTGGCAAACCAGAGAGTCAGCCAGAGCCAGGCGGTCAGCTGCCAGGCCAGACCGGGGGCGACCCCGGACAGGGGTTGGCCCAGAAGGGACTCTATTGTAGCCATCATGGCGGCCAGCCAGAGGGTGAACAGTATGGGGCTGCCGATCAACGCCCTGGGATTGAAGCGGTAGAGGGCTTCCACCATGGCCTGCGCTGTCTGCGAGGCTGGTTTTTTACCCTTCACCTTGTCGGTGTGGGTTGTCATCGAGACGGACTTGCTCATTGAAAAGCTCCCGGTATCAAAAGGTTGGCCGTTGGCATCTGCAAGGTATTGGAGAGGGCGTTCATCAGAAGCCCCCCTGAGCCAGGCTCAGCTGCTCGGCGAGGGGGCCCAGTGCCAGCGCGGGCAGGAAGGAGAGACCCCCCATCAGCAGGACTGTGATGATCAGCAACGTGATGAAGAGCGGGCCGCGGATCGGAAACTCGCTCTCTCCGGCATCCAGGCGAGGCGCGCGGGCGAGCTGACCGGCGATGGCGAGCACAGGAATGATGTAGCCGAAGCGGCCCAGCAGCATGGCCAGGGCGATGGCGATGCACTGCCAGTTGTCACCGGCGCCGAAGCCGGCGAAGGCGGAACCGTTGTTGCCCGCCGCCGAGGCATAGGCATAGATCAGCCGGGACAGGCCGTGGGGCCCCTCGTGGCCGATCACGGCTTGCGCGCCGGGCAACAGCAGGGTGAGGCCGCCGATCACCAATACCCCGACCGGCATGACCAGCATGCTGGCAACCACCCACTTCATCTCGGTGATGCCGAGGCGCTTGCCGAGATAGGTCGGGGTGCGCCCCACCATCAGGCCGCACAGGAATACGGTCAGCAGCACGAACAGCATCATGCCGTAGATGCCGGCGCCGACGCCGCCGAACACCACCTCGCCCAGCAGCATGTTGACCATGGCCACCATGCCACCCAGCGGGGTGAAGCTGTCGTGCATGGCGTTGACCGATCCGTTGGAGGCGGCCGTGGTCGCCACCGCCCAGATGCCGGACAGCACGGGGCCGAAGCGGCTCTCCTTGCCCTCCCAGTTGCCAGCCTGATCACTGAGCTGGGCCAGGTTCGGATCCGCCTTCAGCTCCTGGCTGATGGTGACGGCGAGCCCCAGCACCAGCAGCAGTGTCATGGCCGCCAGGATGGCGCGGCCGTGGCCCGCATCCTTCACGTAACGGCCCAGGGTGCAGACCAGGGCGGCGGGCAGCAGCAGCAGGGCCACCATCTCCAGCCAGTTGCTGAAGGCGGTCGGGTTTTCGAACGGATGGGCCGAGTTGACGCCGAAGAAGCCACCGCCGTTGGAGCCGAGCTGCTTGATGGCGATCTGCGACGCGGCAGGGCCCAGCGGCAGCAGCTGATCCTGGCCTTCCAGGCCCTGGAACGGCAGGTAGGCGGCGAGGCTCTGAGGCACCCCTTGCCACACCAGCAGCAGGGCCATTACCAGCGCCATGGGCAACAGCACATAGAGGCAGAAACGCACCAGGTCGCGCCAGAAGTTGCCGATGTGATGGGTCTGCTGGCGGGAGAGGCCGCGAAACAGGGCGATGGCCACGGTCGCCCCCGTCCCGGCGGAGACGAAGTTCTGGGTGGTGAGTCCCACCATCTGGCTGAAGTAGGAGAGGCTGGCCTCGCCGGAATAGGCCTGCCAGTTGGTGTTGGTCATGAAGCTGACGGCGGTGTTGAAGGCCAGTTGCCAGTTCAGCCCGGGCAGTTGCTGCGGGTTGAGGGGCAACAGTCCCTGCGCCATCAGGATCAGGAACAGCAGTCCCAGTCCGGCGCCGTTGAAGGCCAGCAGGCTGAGGGCATAGCTCTTCCAGTCCTGCTCCCGACCATCGGTGCCGCAACAGGCCAGGGTGGCGCGCTCGACCGGCGCGAGCCAGCGGGTCTGCCCCTCAAACACCCGGTACAGGTAGTTGCCAAGCAGGGGCGCCGGCAGCAGTACCAGCAGCACAAAGGCTGCCGGATAGAGGATTTCTTGCCACATGTCAGATCCCTCGCTCGTGGTCGCAGTGCATCAGTGCACGCATTGGATAGCCCGCGAGGCCCGGCTGCTCACAGGCCACCGGATGGATAATTACTTGCCGCATTTTCAGGTCCCTCACTCATGGGTGCGCGTGAGTGCGCGCAGCAGATAGCCCATCAGGGCGAGGACCAGCAGCAGATATAGCCAATTCATAACGACTCCGTTGAGGTAATTAGCGTCAGGGATCGATGCAAATCCGTGTCGATCCCGAAGGTGTCATTGACGCTGAAAAGGGTATGTAAAACCGGCGTAAAGGCGCCATAAAGCGCCCGGGGACAGGCGTAAAATCGGCGTAAAAAACGCCGGTTTTGCGAGAGAAATGGCGAGGAGGACGACAGTCCCTAAGGTCTACTGGTCAAAAACAGGGGAGTTAAATTGTTAGGGAAGGTGCGAATAAGCGGGGAAATTCTTCTCGGCTGACTCAGTCATTTCATTTCTTCATGTTTGAGCCGATTTTTTCTCCCGTACATGCCTTGAATCAGCCTACTTAGACCGTTTCTTCGCCATTTAAGGCGTTATTCCCAGTTTTTAGTGAGATCTCTCCCACTGACGTATCATTTGGTCCGCCCGAAACAGGTTGGCCAGCGTGAATAACATCGCCAGTTGGTTATCGTTTTTCAGCAACCCCTTGTATCTGGCTTTCACGAAGCCGAACTGCCGCTTGATGATGCGAAACGGGTGCTCCACCTTGGCCCGGATGCTGGCTTTCATGTATTCGATGTTGATGGCCGTTTTGTTCTTGCGTGGATGCTGTTTCAAGGTTCTTACCTTGCCGGGGCGCTCGGCGATCAGCCAGTCCACAT
>NZ_JBKISU010000029.1:0-63332 GCF_050266975.1 Aeromonas sobria | reverse complement strand
TGGCGGCCATAGCGCCGTGGAACCACCTGATCCCATGCCGAACTCAGAAGTGAAACGCGGTAGCGCCGATGGTAGTGTGGCATTCGCCATGCGAGAGTAGGACACTGCCAGGCACCCAATTAAACAGTTGTGCACACATTGCATGACTGGCCGAGAGGATGACACCTCGTTGAGACGGCAGAAGATTTAGCGCAAGCTAACCGAATGCGGAGCGGTAGTTCAGTCGGTTAGAATACCGGCCTGTCACGCCGGGGGTCGCGGGTTCGAGTCCCGTCCGCTCCGCCACTAAATTGAAAGGCCTTCCCGATTGGGAAGGCCTTTTTGCTATCTGACATTTGCGAGCGGGACGAGAAAACAAGAGACAACAGACAGTGTTGTGACTTGTCACTGGCAACCCGGTCCCTGCCTGTAGCCCCTGTGCTTGAGCCGGACTCTATCCGTCTCCCCGTCCGCTGTGCCACTAACAAGAAGCCCAGTCGAAAGACTGGGCTTTTTTCGTTTTGTTTTTCTCCACTTTCCATACCCTTGTGCTCTCCGATCCATCCGATCATCGCCCCTGGGAGTGGTTGCCGCTATAATGGCCGCCCTCAAGCAAGGTGGTGGTATGAAAGCAGAATATCTACAGCGATTCGGGGGCATTGCCCGTCTTTATGGTCAAAACGCGCTGCGCTCCTTCAGTCAGGCCAAGGTCTGCGTGGTGGGGATAGGCGGCGTCGGCTCCTGGGCGGCCGAGGCACTGGCCCGTGCCGGCATCAACCAGATCACCCTGATCGACATGGACGATATCTGCATCACCAACACCAATCGCCAGATCCACGCCATGCAGGGCACGGTCGGTCGCCTCAAGACAGAAGTCATGGCCGAGCGCATCCGCACCATCAACCCCGATTGCGAGGTGATCGAGGTGGATGACTTCGTCACCGCCGACAATCTGGCCGAGCATATCAAGCGGGAGTTTGACTATGTGGTGGATGCCATCGATTCGGTCAAGGCCAAGGTGGCGCTGATTGCCTTCTGCAAGCGCAACAAGATCCCGGTGATAGTGGCCGGTGGGGCGGGTGGGCAGATGGACCCGACCCAGATCACAGTGGCGGATCTGGCCAAGACCATTCAAGATCCGCTGGCCGCCAAGGTGCGCTCCGATCTGCGCCGGCTGCACAACTTCAGCAAGAATCCGGCGCGCAAGTTCGGGGTGGAGTGTGTCTTCTCGACCGAGCAGCTGAGCTACCCGGATGGCAATGGCGGCACCTGTCAGGCCAAGGCGGCCAGCGACGGCAATATGAAGATGGATTGTGCCTCCGGCTTTGGCGCCGTGACACCGGTGACGGCAACCTTCGGTCTGGTTGCCGCGTCCCGGGTATTGAAGAAGATTGCCGAGCGTGGGGCCCGTGCCGAGAAAGAGGCCGGGAATGAAGACGCAGGGTCGATTGGCGAAGCCTGATCGACCACTGAACAAGGCGGGTTAGACTGCTTGTTCCCGGATCGCCAACACGATTGCCCTGAGCCCGTTGCCCCGCGACGGGCTCAGGTGTTTCTCCAGCCCCAGCTCGCTGAAATAGGCATCCATATCAAACGCCTGGATCGCCGCTGCCGGTTGGTGGTTGAGCGCCGCCAGCACTATGACGATGAGGCCACGCACGATACGGGCGTCAGAGTCGCAGGCAAAGTGCCAGCAGCCATCTTCGTTTTTTTCTCCCTTCAGCCAGGCCTGGCTTTCACACCCCTTGAGGCGAAATGCCTCCTGTTGCCATTCAGTGGGCAGCGCGGGCAACAGCTTGCCGAGCTGGATGATGAGGCGGTACTGGTTCTCCCAGCCGTGCGCCGCAGCAAACTGCTGGCGGATGCTGTCGGCGTTCGGCTCCCGGCCGATGGGGCTATAGCTTTCGAGAGTCTTCATGTCCGTCATACCTTAAAAGAAATCCTCCAGTCTGTGCAGGGCTGCCAGCAGGGCATCCACATCATCCCGATTGTTGTAGCAGGCCAGCGAGGCCCTCATGGTGCCGCCGATCCTTAAGCTCTCCATCAGCGGCATGGCGCAGTGATGGCCGACCCGTAGCGCTATGCCCTGCATGTCGAGCAGGGTGGCGGCATCCTGGGGATGGATGTCCTCCAGCAGGAAGGAGACCGCCCCTGCCCGTTGTGCCGGTTCACCGATGAGGCGCAGGCCCGGCACCCGCCGCAGCCCTGTCACCAGATAGTCGGTGAGTGCCTGCTCGTGGCGCACCAAGGCAGCCCTGTCTTGCACCGTGACGAAGTCGATGGCGGCGGCGAGCCCTATGGCCCCGGCAATATGGGGGGTGCCCGCCTCGAACTTGAAGGGCAGGGTATTGAAGGTGGTGCCGCTGAAGCTGACCCTGTCGATCATCTCGCCACCCGCTTGCCAGGGCGGCATCCGCTCCAGCAGTGCGGTGCGCCCCCACAGCACGCCGATGCCGGTCGGGCCATAGAGCTTGTGACCGGAGAAGGCATAGAAGTCGCAGCCGATGGTCTGTACATCCACCTCGAGGTGGGCCACCGCCTGGGCGCCGTCGATCAGGGTCAGGGCGCCAACCGCCTTGGCGGCCGCCACTATCTGCTCCACCGGATTGACGGTACCGAGGGCATTGGAGACATGGGCCACGCTCACCAGTCGGGTGCGCGGCCCCAGCATGGCCAGGTAAGCCTCCATATCCAGATCCCCGCACTTATCCAGCGGAATGACCCGAATAAGGGCGCCGGTGCGCTGAGCGACCAGCTGCCAGGGGACTATATTGGCGTGGTGCTCCAGGGTGCTGAGGACGATCTCGTCCCCCGCCTTGAGCTCGCTCATCCCCCAGCTCTGGGCCACCAGATTGATCGCCTCGGTGGTGCCGCGGGTCCAGATCACTTCCCGGCTGTTAGGTGCGTTGATAAAGCGGGCGACCGTCTCGCGGGCTGCCTCGAAGGCGCGGGTGGCGCGGCCGCTCAAGGCGTGGGCGGCGCGGTGCACGTTGGCGTTGTCGGCTCGATAGTAGTGAGCGATGGCGTCCAGCACAGCCTGCGGCTTCTGGGTGGTGGCGGCGTTGTCCAGATAGATCAGGGGGTGGCCGTTCACCTCCTGCGCCAGGGCCGGAAACTGGCCGCGCAGTCGGTCGTGCTGTTGCTGATTCATGCTCCCCTCATCTCCTCTGGAAAAGGCGGTCATGATCCGGAAAATGGCGGGCAAACACAAGGCGCAGTGGCGAGATCCCGTGCCCGGTTTCGGCTGCCCGCGGGATCTCTGTTACAATGCCGCCCCTCATCATAAGCCAAGAGATCCGGCCCATGAAGCTCAACCCCAATCAGAACGAAGCGGTCAAGTATGTTTCCGGCCCTTGCCTGGTGCTGGCGGGTGCCGGATCGGGCAAGACCCGCGTCATCACCAACAAGATTGCGTATCTGGTGCAGCAGTGCGGCTACAACGCGCGCAACATCGCCGCCGTTACCTTTACCAATAAAGCTGCGCGGGAGATGAAGGAGCGAGTCGGCCAGACCCTGGGGCGCAAGGAGGCGCGGGGGCTCATGGTCTCCACCTTCCATACCCTGGGCCTGGAGATCATCCGTCGTGAGCACAAGAGTCTGAACCTCAAGGCCAACTTCTCCCTGTTCGACGACACCGATCAGCTGGCGCTGCTCAAAGAGCTGACCGAGGCCGAGCTCGACAACGACAAGGACAAGCTCTCGGCCCTCATCAGCCAGATCTCCAACTGGAAGAACGACCTCATCCTGCCGGCGCGGGCCATGCGTATCGCCCGCGGGCCGGAAGAGGTGCTGATGGCCCAGCTCTACGAGCGCTATCACCGCCAGATGGTGGCCTACAACGCGCTGGATTTCGACGATCTCATTGTGATGCCGACCCTGCTGCTGAAAAGCAACGAAGAGGTGCGCGAGCGCTGGCAGAACAAGATCCGTTACCTGCTGGTCGATGAGTATCAGGACACCAACACCAGCCAGTACGAGCTGGTGAAGCAGATCGTCGGCGAGCGGGCCCGCTTCACCGTGGTGGGGGACGATGACCAGTCCATCTACTCCTGGCGTGGCGCCAAGCCGCAGAATCTGGTGCTGCTGAACGAAGACTTTCCGAACCTGCGGCTCATCAAACTGGAGCAGAACTACCGCTCCAAGCGGCGCATCCTCAAGTGCGCCAACATCCTGATCGCCAACAACCCCCACGTCTATGACAAGGCGCTCTTCTCCGAGCTGGACGAGGGGGTCAAGCTCAAGGTGCTGTTCGCCAAGAACGAGGAACACGAGGCGGAGCGGATCGCCGCCGAGATGATGGGCCACAAGTTCATGAATCGCACCCGGTTCAAGGATTACGCCATCCTCTATCGGGGCAACCATCAGTCGCGCATCTTCGAGAAGGCGCTGATGACCAACCGCATCCCCTATCGCATCTCCGGCGGCACCTCGTTTTTCTCCCGCACCGAGATCAAGGACATCATGGCCTATCTCAAGCTGCTGGTGAATCCGGACGAGGACACCGCCTTCCTGCGGGTGGTCAACCTGCCGCGCCGGGAAATAGGCCCCACCACCCTCGAAAAACTGGGCCAGTACGCCAACCAGCGCGGCAAGAGCCTGTTTGCCGCCAGCTTCGAGCTGGGGCTCGAACAATCCCTCTCTGGCCGTGGTCTGAGTGCGTTGCAGGCCTTCACCAACTGGCTGGTGCGGCTCGGCGATCAGGCGCAGCGGGGCAACCCGGTGGAAGCTGTGCGGGACATGATCAAGGAGATCCACTACGAGGAGTGGCTCTACGAGACCTCCCCCAGCCCGAAGGCCGCCGAGATGCGGATGCAGAACGTCTCCACCCTCTATCGCTGGATCACCGAAATGCTGGAAGGGGACGAGCTGGAGGAGTCGATGACGCTTGCCCAAGTGGTCACTCGCCTCACCCTGCGGGACATGATGGAGCGCAACGAGGGAGAGGACGACGCGGATCAGGTGCAGCTGATGACACTGCACGCCTCCAAGGGGCTGGAGTTTCCCTATGTCTACATGGTGGGCATGGAGGAGGGCCTGCTGCCCCACCAGACCAGCATCGACGAGGACAACGTGGAGGAGGAGCGCCGCCTCGCCTACGTGGGGATCACCCGGGCCCAGATCGAGCTCACCTTCACCCTCTGCCGGGAGCGGCGTCAGTATGGCGAGTCGGTGCGCCCGGAGCCGAGCCGCTTCCTGCTGGAGCTGCCCCAGGACGACCTGGAGTGGGAGAACCAGAAGAAGGTGACGGCCGAGGAACGCCAGCAGAAGGGGCAGGTCGGCGTCGCCAACCTGAGGGCCCTGTTCAAGAAGGATTGAGGCGGGGGCTACCCCTATGGCGGGCCGCCTCGACCGAGACGCTAGTCCGGATCTGGCCCCATCTCAGCCCCCAGCAAGGGGGTGATGTCGCTGCCGGGGAGCGGAGGGGATATGTAACGCCCCTGGCCGAAGGGGCAGCCCAGCGCGATCAGCTGCTGCAGCTGTGCCTGACTCTCTATCCCTTCGACCACCAGGGCGAGGCCCAGATCGCGGCAGATGTCGCGCATGGCGCGGATCAGTGCCAAATCCTTGGGGGAGTGCAGCATGCGGTGGGTGAAGCCATCGTCCACCTTGACGTAGTCCACCGGGTAGTGAAACAGGGAGTTGAGGGAGGAGAAGCCCGAGCCGAAGTCGTCCAGGCTGATCTGTATCCCTCTGGCCCTCAGCTCATGGAGGCTGGCGATGATGTCGGCATCCTGGCGCGACAGCTCCCGCTCGTTGAATTCGAAGATGAGGTAGCCGGCGTAGACGCCCTCGGCCGCGATGATGTCGAGCAGGGCCTGCACGGCCCGCTCGCTTGCCAGGTGCTGGCCGCACAGGTTGATGGCCAGCTTGAACTTGCGCAGATCCGCCCCGGGCAGCCAGCGCCGCAGCTGCTGGCAGGCCTGGCGCAGTATCTTGTGATCCAGTGCCTCGATCAGGCCGCACTGCTCCGCCAGCGGGATGAAGTCGAAGGCATCCTTGAGCTCCCCTTCCCGGGTGATCCAGCGGGCCATGACTTCCAGCCCCACCAGGCAGTTGTCCTCGAGCCGGATCACCGGCTGGAAGTAGGGCAGGATGCGCCCTTCGGCCAGGGCGTTGGTCAGCTGCTCCTCCGGCGAGGACCAGGCCTGCTCCGTGCACTCGGCCGAGTAGTGCACCACCCGGGCGCGACCATTGCGCTTGGCCCGGTACATGGCGAGATCCGCCTGATGGAGCAGCTCGCTCACCTCCTGGGTCTGCGCCGACACGCTGGCCACTCCCATGCTGACCGTGATCGTCTGCTCCGTGCCCGTCAGCCGGAAGGGGTAGGCGAGGCGAGCCAGGATGCGGTTGAGCACGGGTCCGGCCCCCTCCTCCCCCATGCTGTTGTCCAGATAGATGACGAACTCGTCCCCACCGAGCCGTGCCACCAGATCATTCTGGCGCAGGCAGCCCTGCAGGCGACGCCCCAGCTCCTTGAGCAGCAGGTCGCCATTGCCATGTCCCAGCTCGTCATTGATCTGTTTGAAGTGATCTATGTCCAGGAAGATCAGGGTGAAACCGACGCCGCCATGGCGCTGGTAATGGCTCATGGCGTGTTGCAGGTGATCCATCAGCAGGCTGCGGTTCGGCAGGCCGGTGAGGGGGTCGTGCAGGGCGTCGAACTGCAACTTGCGCTCCAGCTCCTGATGCTGGCGCAGCTGTTTTTGCAGGCGCAGATTGGCCTGACGCAGCAACTGCAACCTGTGGTTGAGCCGATCCGGTGAATTGAAGTCGTTCAGTTGCTGGCGGATCTGGCCCAGCTCGAGCAGCAGGGTGAGCTGGTTGCGCAGGAAATCGAGAAAGAGGCGGTCATCGGCGCCCAGGGGGCGGGTGGTGGCCAGCAGCAAGTGGGCGAAGTAGTGCTGCTGTAGCCGCAGCGGCGTGCTGTACCAGTAGAGTCCATCCCGCTCGCGCTCGGTCGGATTGGTCTCATGGCAGAGCCCGCGCAGGAAACCCTCCTCCCCCTGGAAGGGGTGGGGATAGAGGTGGCTGACCTCCTTTGGCCCGAGTCGCATCAGGTGCAGCTGGTGCAGTCCCAGGCTGTTTTGCAGCACCTCATCGAGCTGGGCCAGCAGCGCCTGGGTCGGCAGGCTGTTGGCCAGGCGCAGGATGCGATTGATCTGCTCAATCTTGTGCTGCCAGTCCGGATCCCGACCGATCAAGGGCGACGCCGGTTCGGTCAGTCTGGCGTGGGTGTTGGCCTCCGCCAGGCGCTTGGCCAGGCATTCGAGCAGCAGCCGCAGGTCGGCCCGCTCATAGGGCTCACTCTGCACCAGCAGCCACTGGATCCTGTCGTCCTGCACCGGCAGCACGCACCAGCCCTGCTGGCCATCCAGGGCGGCCAGACTCTCGCTCAGCCCCGGCTCTTCCCGGCCGAGCTGGGCCTTGATACCTGGGGCCAGATCCTGTTCATAGTGCCAGACAGGGCCATGGGGGCTGAGGCCGAGCAGGCCAATCTGATGCAGGGGCGCCAATTGTTGCAGGTCGGCAAACAGGCGCCGGTAGTGCGCCGGGCTGGCCTGGGAGGCAGGGGGAAAGGCGAGGATGGAGGCGACCAGCGCCAGCAGGGGGGAGGCATCCTGATCCAGAGGGTAGACAGACATCATGGACTCCCGATTGACGCTACCCTACAAGGGTAGTCGCAAGCCAAGAGAATAAAAGGGCCGCAATCGCGGCCCTTTCAATGACTTAGAGATTGTCCGTCATGTAGTGAATGGCATTCTCGATCTCTTCATCACTACAGGCCGCGCAGGTACCCCGTGGCGGCATCATGCCAGCCTGGCCGGTGAAGCCTTCGATGGCATGCTTGCGCAGGGTGTCGAAGCCCTGGGCGAGGCGGGGTTCCCAGGCTGCCTTGTCACCGCGCTTGGGCGCACCGGCGGCACCGGTATCGTGGCAGGCGAAGCAGGCACCCTTGTAGACGGTTTCACCATCACGGGGGCCGGAGGCGGCCGTGGTGCTGGCCGTGGCCGCCGGGGCTATCCCTTCCAGATCCTTGGCGGTATAGACATCACCCACGGGCTTGATCCGTTCGGCGATGGCTTCCGGCGACATCTCGTCGGCGGCGAACGCGGCGCCGGACAGGCTGGCAACCGCGATACCGGCGACCAGTAAACAGCTCAGTTTTCTCAACACGCTCATGTACTCCCAGCAGGCTCTTATTATCCCTAGAAACGACGGGATTATAACCGAATAGTTACAGGCATTTAAACGCTTGTGTGTGAAGTGTTAAGCAGTCTGTGCGCCGGATCCGGCTCCTGGCCTTCGATGGCAGCAACCCGGCCTGGGCCGGATTGCTGGGTCATGTCCTTAGGTCAGCCGATCAATCCCAGCTCAGGATCACCTTACCGGATTGGCCCGAGCCCATGGCATCGAAGCCCTGCTGGAAGTCGTCGATGTGGAAGTGGTGGGTGATGATGGGAGAGAGATCCAGGCCTGACTGGATGAGGCTGGCCATCTTGTACCAGGTCTCGAACATCTCGCGGCCATAGATCCCCTTGATGAACAGCCCCTTGAAGATGACCTGGTTCCAGTCGATCGCCATGGTGGAGGGGGGAATGCCGAGCATGGCGATCTTGCCGCCATGGTTCATCTTGGCCAGCATGTCCTGGAAGGCGGAGGGCACGCCGGACATCTCCAACCCCACGTCGAAGCCTTCGGTCATGCCGAGATCTTCCATCACGTCGGAGAGCTTCTCCTTGGCTACGTTGACGGCGCGGGTGGCGCCCATCTTGCGGGCCAGTTCGAGGCGGTATTCGTTGACGTCGGTGATCACCACGTGACGGGCGCCCACATGGCGGCAGACGGCGGCGGCCATGATGCCGATGGGGCCGGCGCCGGTGATGAGCACGTCTTCACCCACCAGGTCGAAGGAGAGGGCGGTGTGCACGGCGTTGCCGAACGGATCGAAGATGGCGGCCAGTTCATCGGGGATGTTGTCCGGCAGCTTGAAGGCGTTGAAGGCGGGGATCACCAGATATTCGGCGAAGCTGCCGGGGCGGTTGACCCCGACCCCGACCGTGTTGCGGCACAGGTGGGTGCGACCGGCGCGGCAGTTGCGGCAGTGACCGCAGGTGATGTGGCCCTCGCCGGAGACGCGATCCCCCACGGCGAAGCCGCGCACCTCCTGACCGATGGCGACTACCTCACCCACGTACTCGTGGCCGACCACCATGGGCACGGGGATGGTCTTCTGGGACCACTCGTCCCAGTTGTAGATGTGCATGTCGGTGCCGCAGATGGCGGTCTTGCGGATCTTGATCAGCAGGTCATTGTGGCCGAGCTCGGGGGCGGGCACATCCGTCATCCAGATGCCGGGTTCGGATTTGAGTTTGGAGAGTGCTTTCATGACGGTTCCTCACGGGCCGGGCCCGGTGCAGAGGTTGAGCTATGAGTCGGTTCAAGAAGGGGCCTGTCGGCCCCTCGCTGTTTATTGAATGATGTTCAGGTCGCGGCCGATGCGGATGAAGGCATCGATGGCCCGATCCAGCTGCTCGCGGGTGTGGGCGGCTGACATCTGGGTGCGGATGCGGGCCTGGCCCTTGGGCACCACGGGGAAGGAGAAGCCCACCACATAGATGCCTTCGGCCAGCATGCGGCTCGCTATCTCGCTGGCCAGCTTGGCGTCCCCCAGCATGACCGGGATGATGGCGTGATCGGCCCCGGCCAGGGTGAAGCCGGCGGCGCTCATGCGGGCGCGGAAGTAGTCGCTGTTTTCTTTCAGGCTGGCGCGCAGGGCGTGACCCTGTTCCAGCAGCTCAAGCACCTTGATGGTGGCCGAGACGATGGAAGGGGCCAGGGAGTTGGAGAACAGGTAGGGGCGCGAGCGCTGACGCAGCCAGTCGATCACCTCTTTCTTGCCGGAGGTGTAGCCGCCGGAGGCGCCGCCGAGGGCCTTGCCCAGGGTGCCGGTGATGATGTCGACCCGCTCCAGCACGTCGCAGTATTCGTGGGTGCCGCGGCCGTTCTCGCCGATGAAGCCGACGGCATGAGAATCATCCACCATCACCAGGGCGTCGTATTTGTCCGCCAGGTCGCAGATGGACTTGAGGTCGGCGATGACACCGTCCATGGAGAAGACGCCGTCGGTGGCGATCAGCTTGAAGCGGGCGCCATCGGCTTGTGCCTGCTTGAGCTGGGCCTCCAGCTCGGCCATGTCGTTGTTGCCATAGCGATAGCGCCTGGCCTTGCACAGCCGGACGCCGTCGATGATGGAGGCGTGGTTGAGGGCATCGGAGATGATGGCGTCCTCGGCGCCGAACAGGGTCTCGAACAGACCGCCGTTGGCATCGAAACAGGAGGAGTAGAGGATGGTGTCCTCGGTACCGAGGAAGGCGGAGAGCTTCTGCTCCAGCACCTTGTGGCTGTCCTGGGTGCCGCAGATGAAGCGCACCGAGGCCATGCCGAAGCCGTGGCTGTCGAGGCCCGCCTTGGCGGCGGCAATCAGCTCGGGGTGGTTGGCCAGGCCGAGATAGTTGTTGGCACAGAAGTTCAGCACCTGCTGCTGGCCCACCTCTATGCTGGCCTGCTGCGCCGAGCTGATGATGCGCTCCTGCTTGTAGAGTCCTTCTGCCTGCACTTGGTCAAGCTGCTCGGTCAGGTGGCGATAGAATCCGTTAGACATCCTCGAACCTCATTGGCTATTACAGCGGTTTATCAACATTGGGCAACATTTTACTGCAACTGCGTCCCATCAATTCAAATTATTATGCTGATATTCAACATGTGTGAAACAGATCACCCGACGCCCTATGCCAAATGGCGATGCCCGCATAGTCGCTCCTGATAAAGGGAGCCGTCTGGCCAGTCTCTTCTTCCCCGGATGAGCGGGCCGGCGCCACCCCGGCGGGTCGGCCCGCAGCGTCAGACGGGTTCTGCCCTCAGCCGCCCAGCTGGGCCAGCTGGCGGTAGTGCTGTTCCAGTTGCTGGATCCGGGGAGCGACCCGGGGCTGCACATAGGGGCGCAGCAGGAAGAGCACCCGCATGACCCCCTGATAGAGCAGGGGCTTGGTGATGCGGGTGTGGGGAGCCTGGGCTATCTGGAACGGGATCCAGCAGGTGACCACCATCTTGATGGTCTGGCCCAGATCCGGCAGATCGGCGTCGCTGACGGCTATGATGCCCCCCTCGCGCAGGCTCCTGAGCAGGGCCTCCACGGCGGCGCGCAGCTGCTCCTGGGCCTTGAGGTACTTCTGTTGCAGCAGCTCGTCGCGACTGAGGATGTCCGGCAGGTTGGCGTAGAAGAAGCGGAACTGCCACATCAGGTAGAAGATGGCATCCAGGTAGCCCATCAGATCGTCGAGCCGGATCTCGGTGCTGCGGGCCGGGGTGAAGCTCTCGCTCAGATGGCGGGCGTACTGGTCGAAGATGGAGTGGATGATGTCTTCTTTATTGCGAAAGTGGTAGTAGAGGTTGCCCGGGCTGATGCCGAGGTGGGCGGCGATGTGGTTGGTGGTGATGTTGCGCTCGCCCTGATCGTTGAACAGTTCGATGGCGCTGTGAATGATCTTGTCTCTGGTTTTCATCGCGGTTCCCTCTGCCGGGTCGCCTTGCGTCGAGGTCGTATCCCCTGGCGGCCCGTGATAGACTTTTCGGCAATTTCAAATTGGCTCACTATACACAGCTTTAATCGGCCGTCACACGGTGGGCATCAACGCAGACGAGGCAAACTCCATGATCGTAGTAACGGGCGGTGCAGGCTTTATCGGCAGCAATCTGGTCAAGCAACTCAATGCCATGGGACGAACCGATGTGGTGGTCATCGATGATCTGACCGATGGCACCAAGTTCGTCAACCTGGTGGATCTGACCATTGCCGACTACATGGACAAGGATGAGTTCCAGGCGCGGATCGTCTCCGGTGACGAGTTCGAGGAGTGGGACGGCGGCATTGAGGTGATCTTCCACGAAGGGGCCTGCTCCGCCACCACAGAGTGGAACGGCAAGTTCATCATGGAGGTCAACTACGAGTACTCCAAGGATCTGTTCCACTACTGCATCGAGCGGGAAATCCCCTTCATCTACGCCTCTTCCGCCGCGACCTATGGCGGGCGCAACGACAACTTCATCGAAGATCCCCAGTTCGAGCAGCCCCTCAACGTCTACGGCTACTCCAAGCAGCTGTTCGATCAGTACGTGCGCCGCTGGCTGCCGGAGATCAACTCCCAGGTGGTGGGCCTGAAATACTTCAACGTCTACGGCCCGCGCGAGCAACACAAGGGCGCCATGGCGTCCGTCGCCTTCCACCTCAACACCCAGGTGAAGAAGGGAGAAAATCCCAAGCTGTTCGAGGGCTGCGACGGCTTCCCGGACGGCGGCCAGATGCGCGACTTCATCTATGTGGATGACGTCTGCAAGGTCAACCTCTGGTTCTGGCAGAACCCGCAGCAGTCCGGCATCTTCAACTGCGGCACCGGCCGGGCCGAGCCGTTCCAGCACGTGGCCGAGGCGGTGATCAAGCATTATCAGCAAGGGGCCATCGAGTACATCCCCTTCCCGGATCACCTCAAGGGCCGCTACCAGAGCTTCACCCAGGCCGACCTCACCCGCTTGCGCGCCGCCGGCTACCCCGGCGAGTTCAAGACGGTGGCCGAAGGCGTGGCCGATTACATGGCCTGGCTGAACCGCTGAGTCAGGTTTATGTCATGTCAGGGCGCCTTCTCCGGCGCCCTCTCTGTTTGGGCGAAGGCGAGCAAGAAGATGAAGGCGAGCGAGATGACGGGGTTGCTGCATATTTGTCTCTCCCAGGGCTGGGGCGGCCTGGAGATGTACCCGCTGCGGGTCGGCAGCGGCATGATGGCGCGCGGCTGGCGGGTCCATGGTCTGGCGCTGCGCGGCAGCAAGGTGGCCGAGGGCATGAAGGCGCAAGGCTTCGAGGTGTTCGAGCTGGACTCTCGCGGCCAGGGGCTGCGCCAGCTGCTGACCCTGCGCCGCTGGCTCAAGGCGCGGGACATCCGGCTGGTGCACTGCCACAAGTCGGGGGATCTGCTGCTGGCGGCCCTGCTCAAGCGCCTGTGGCCGCTGCGGTTGCTGTTCACCGAGCACATGGGGGCGACCCGGCCCAAGCGAGATCCGCTCCATCGCTGGATCTACGGCAGGGTGGACCTGGTGCTCTCCATCAGCGACGAGACCCGCCGCCGCAACCTCAAGGCGCTGCCGCTGCCGGCCTCGCGCATCGAACGGCTCTGGCTTGGCACCGATCTGACCCGGTGCGATGAGCCCGCCGCGGAGATACGCGCCGAACTGGGGATAGCAGAGGATGCCCAGTTGCTCGGGGTGCTTGGCCGGATCGGCCGGGGCAAGGGCCAGCCCGAGCTGCTGGAGGCCTTCCTGCTGCTGGCGCAGGTGCACCCCAGGCTGCACCTGCTGATCGTGGGCGGCACCCAGGCCAGCGAAGGGTCGGACGAGCAGGTGGTGGCGGCGCTGCGCCAACGCATCGCCGAGGCGGGCGTGCAGGAGAGGGTGCGGCTGACCGGCTTTCGCCGCGATACCCAGCGCATGCTGCAAGCCATGGATCTGGTGGCCATCCCCTCCCATAACGAGGCGTTCGGCCTGACGGTGATCGAGGCGATGGCGGCGGGCAAGGCCATCGTCGGTGCCAGCACGGGGGCCGTGCCCGAAGTGCTGGGGGAGGCGGGTCTGCTGGCGACCCCCACCGACCCGGCCGCCCTCGCCGGCCAGATAGCCAGCTTGCTGGTGGATGACTCGCTGCGCCAGCGCTTGGGTGCGGCGGCCCGGGAGCGGGCGCAGCGGGAGTTCTCCATGAGCCATCACCTGGATGAGCTGGCCCGGCGTTACCAGGGCTGAGACGCGGCCCCATCAGGCACCATGAAAAAGGCTTCCCACGGGAAGCCTTTTTGCTGGGTCGCCCCTCAGCGGGCCGCGGTCTGCGGCTCGATGAAGCCCTTGATCCGGCTGTTGAGCTGCCAGCGCAGCAGCTCGGGCAGTGCCTGCTGGCGGGCCTGCTGCGCCTCGCTGACGGGCTCTGCCTGCTCCTTCACCTCCAGCGGGCTGTCATCCTGCCAGGGGTAGAAGCTGGGCTTGCCGCTCATGGGGTAGGCGCCCTTGTCATCGATCCAGAGGGTGACGTTGTAGCCGAAGGCGCGCCGCTTGTCGTCGACCGGGGCCAGCATGTTGCGACCGGCCAGGGTCTGATAGGGGGTGTCCGACAGGCTGAAGCCATACAGGGTGGGGAAGATGTCCTTGTGGGAGCCGACCCGCTGGGGATCGAAGCGCCACCGGCTGTGGGCCAGTATGGTCTTGGGCACATAGAGGTAGAAGGGCACGGCCCGATCCAGCACCTGTTCGCGAGGGTAGAAGGCCTTGAGGCGGCGCATCTGGTGATCGCCGCTGGCGGCGATCAGCGTCTTGTCCCCCAGGGGGGAGCCCTTGATGGCGCTGACGAATCGGCCTAGGGCATCGGCGGCGAACTGATAGGTCCTGAGGATGTTGGCCTGCTCTATGTCGCCATCCTCGGCATGGGCCATGACCCTGGGAGTGGGGGTGGTCGGCTGCGGCTGGTAGCGGGCCGGCGTCTCGTAGGGGGGGTGATTGGTGATGGTGAGAATGCTGATGAAGAGCGGCTCACGGGATTGTTCCAGCAGGGTACGGGCCAGACGATAGGCGTAGTCATCGGGCACGCCCCAGGCGGTGACCTCCTTGGCGGCCTCGGGGTAGCGCTTGATCAGGGCATTCTGGTCATAGACCTCGTCGACCCCCTGCACCGGCAGGTAATTGACCAGGTTGCGCCACATCATGTTGCCCGGGGAGATGAAGACCAGCTTGTAGCCCGCCTGCTTGTAGAGGGCGAACGGGGTGCCGCTCAGGGTCTGGTGCTGGGCCGAGCTGTGGCTGATGTTCTGCACCGGGCTGTGGAAGAAGAGGGCGGCCAGGGAGGGGGCCGTGCCGTTGTCTTCCGACAGGAAGCGCTTGAAGACGAAGTCCTCCTGGAAGTGGGGGCGAAGGCTGCCGAGCAGGTCGTTCTTGCCCGGCTCATCGAAGGCCAGCATGTTGCTGCCAAAGCTTTCCATCAGTGCCATCACCACATTGGGCTTGTGGGCGGCGAGCCAGGGATTGACCGGCGTGCGCGCCATCAGGGAGTCGAGCCCGCTGCGCTCAAGCAGGGTCTCTCCCTCGGCCTGGCTGACCGGGGTGAAGACGATGTCCTCCGCCCTGTCCTTGACGGCCCAGTCGATGGCCATCAGGCCGTTCGGGGTCAGCTTGTTGAGGGCGAGCAGATCCGAGACCTGGGCGTTGCCGCGGCGCAGGGGGAAGGTGCCCACGCTGCCACGGCTGATGACAAACAGCAGGGTCAGGGCGATGAGCAGGTAGACGATGAAGACGGGCAGGGGCCAGGGCTTGTGGCCGGCACGCGTCAGCGTACGCCTGGCCCAACGGGCCGGCAGCCAGCCCAGCAGCAGCGCCAGGGCCAGCCCCTTGATGATGGGATAATCCTGCCACATGTTGGCCAGCACGGCCCGGGTGTCGTCTTCGACCAGGCCGAAGGCGAACACGTCTATGTGGGTGTGATAGGTCTGGTAATAGTAGTAGTTGCCGATGGCGACGGCGCCGATGAGAAAGGCCGCCAGCCCCAGCAGGCGCGGGGCCCAGCGCTGCATGCCCTGCCAGCCGCGTTCGCCCGCCGCCAGCATGAGCCCGGCCAAGGCGAAGGGAGAGAGCGCCATGCCGGCGATGCGCAGGTCGTAGCGCAACCCGGTCAGCCACATGCGCTGCAGATCGTCGGTCCGGTTCTGCAGTTGTTCGGGCTCGACGAAGTGGTCCAGCATCAGATAGCGGGCCGCCATCAGGATCAGCACCAGCCAGAGCAGCTGATAGCCCAGGGTACCCAGCAGGGTGCGCAGTCTTGTTTGATACATGCAAGTGTCCATTCACTACCAATAAAACCGGCGCATGGGGGCCGATCGGAGATCGTGATGCCATGGCTCGTGGCACAGTCGGGATGCGACCCGCGGCTTGCTGCGGGCGCGTCTCAACGGCGGACGGCATCGGCCCCTATGATAAGGAAACTCGCGGCGAGCCGTGAAGGGTTTCTTGCTTGCGTGGGGGCGAGGGGCTCAACCGGGGAAGGGATGGGCCTGCCCCCCCAGCTTGACGTACCAGTGTTGTGCCAGCTTCTGGCCCGCCTGATGGGGCCATGTTTGCCAGCCTGAGCATTGAAAGCAGGGTGGGTTTTACATTGGGGAGAAAAAACAAAGCCCTTGAGGGTCAAGGGCTCGTCTTTCTGTATCAGATAACGCTCGGCGAAGCGTCACTCAATGTTCTGGATCTGCTCTCGCATCTGCTCGATGAGGACCTTCAGCTCGACGGCGGACTGGGTGACCTCGGCGTTGATCGACTTTGAACCGAGGGTGTTCGACTCGCGGTTGAACTCCTGCATCATGAAGTCGAGACGACGGCCGCAGGCGCCACCCTTCTTCATGATCTTGATGGTCTCGCCGATGTGCATCTCCAGGCGATCCAGCTCTTCGGCCACGTCGACCTTCTGGGCCAGCAGCACGATCTCCTGCTCGATGCGGGCCGGATCCAGCTCCACCTTGGCCTCGGCCAGACGGTCGGTGAGCTTCTGGCGCTGCCACTCGATGATCTGCGGCAGGTGCTCGCGCACCTTCTTCACTTCCACCTGGATGCCGTCCAGACGCTGCTGGATCAGCGCCTTGAGGTTGGCCCCTTCGCTGGCGCGGGAGGCGAGGAAGTCTTCCATGGTCAGATCGAAACCGCCGAGCAGTTCGGTGGCGACTGCGTCCATGTCCTGCTCGGCGGCGGCCATGACGCCGGGCCAGCGCAGCACGTCCACCGGGTTGAGCTGGCCCTGGCCCGCCTCTTTCATTACCCAGTTGGCGCTGTCGATGATGAGCCTGGCCAGCTCTTCATTGATGTGCAGCTGGCTGGCGGCGGCTTGCGCGGCCTCGAACCTCAGGTTGCACTCCACCTTGCCGCGCTGCAGCTTGGCACGGAAACGCTCACGCAGGACCGGCTCCAGGCTGCGCAGTTGCTCCGGCAGGCGAATGTAGGTTTCCAGATAGCGCTGGTTGACCGAACGAATTTCCCAAACGGCTGTGCCCCAGTCGCCCTTGAATTCCTTGCGGGCGTAGGCGGTCATGCTGTGAATCATTGATTGTTCCGGGCTTGATGAAGTGTGCGGCCAGTATACTCAGCCAGGCCTGCCCCGTCAGCCGACGGCGTGGTTTTAGCGGCTGATATTTGGGGCGGGATCACTTATAATCCCCCGCCAATTTGAGCCAGCCCAGAGGTCAGTCCCATGTCCCGTCCCAGCGATCGCAGTGCCGCGCAAGTGCGCCCGGTTACCATCACCCGCAACTTCACCAAGCATGCGGAAGGATCTGTGCTGGTGGAGTTCGGCCACACCCGCGTGCTGTGCACCGCCAGCGTCGACACCAGCGTGCCGCGCTTCCTGAAAGGCAAGGGTCAGGGCTGGGTCACCGCCGAGTACGGCATGCTGCCGCGCTCAACCCATTCGCGCATGAACCGCGAGGCGGCCGCCGGCAAGCAGAGCGGCCGTACCCTGGAGATCTCCCGCCTGATCGCCCGCTCCCTGCGCGCGGCGGTAGACCTGACTGCGCTGGGCGAGCACTCCATCACGGTGGACTGCGACGTGCTGCAGGCCGACGGCGGCACCCGCACCGCCGCCATCACCGGCGCCTGCGTGGCCCTGGTGGATGCGCTGAACTGGATGGTCGAGAAGGGCATGCTCAAGCAGAGCCCGCTCAAGCAGATGATCGCCGCCGTCTCCGTCGGCATGTATCAGGGCGAAGCCATCTGCGATCTGGAGTACGTGGAAGACTCCGCCGCCGAGACCGACATGAACGTGGTGATGACCGAAGATGGTCGCATCATAGAGGTGCAGGGCACCGCCGAGGCCGAGCCCTTCACCCACGAGGAGTTGCTGGCGATGCTGGCGCTGGCCAAGGGCGGCATCGACGACATCATAGCGCTGCAGAAGCAGGCGCTCGCTTGAATTTCTGATTTGAAAAACGCGGCATTGACCGCGTTTTTTTATACCCCCACACCAGTCAACGACAAGCCAAGCAAGGAGCCAGAATGAAAGCCTACCAGCGTCAATTTATCGAGTTCGCCCTGGAGAAACAGGTTCTCAAATTCGGTGAGTTCACCCTGAAATCCGGCCGCAAGAGCCCCTACTTCTTCAACGCCGGCCTGTTCAACAGCGGCCGCGATCTGGCCCGCCTCGGCCGCTTCTATGCCGCCGCCCTGATGGATGCCGGCATCGAATTCGATGTGCTGTTTGGCCCGGCCTACAAGGGGATCCCCATCGCCTCCGCCACCGCGGTGCAGCTGGTGGAGCAGCACGACGTGGACGTGCCCTGGTGCTTCAACCGCAAGGAAGCCAAGGATCACGGCGAAGGCGGCAATCTGGTGGGCAGCCCGCTCAAGGGACGCATCATGCTGGTGGACGATGTCATCACCGCCGGGACCGCCATCCGCGAATCCATGGATCTGATCCAGGCCAACGGCGCCTCCCTGGCCGGGGTGCTGATCGCCCTGGATCGCCAGGAGAAGGGCAAGGGCGAGCTTTCCGCCATCCAGGAGGTGGAGCGTGACTACGGCGCCCACATCATCGCCATCATCCAGATGAGCGACCTGATCGCTTAT
Source organism: Aeromonas sobria (assembly GCF_050266975.1). Taxonomy (GTDB): domain Bacteria; phylum Pseudomonadota; class Gammaproteobacteria; order Enterobacterales; family Aeromonadaceae; genus Aeromonas; species Aeromonas sobria_B. The sequence continues at coordinate 44,666 of NZ_JBKISU010000029.1, read as the reverse complement.
TTGGAAGAAAAGCTGGAAGGGAAGCAGGTCGAGCAGTCCGCGCTGGCCGAGCAACTGGCGGCCATGAAGGCCTATCGCGCCCAGTACGGCATCTGACGCCGCTTGGTGCCGTCAGCATAAAAAAAGCCGCTCATTGAAGTGAGCGGCTTTTTCGTGGTCAGGCGGCCTGCTTTTGCATGTGCAGCGCCATCTGAGGGAAGGGGATTTCGATGCCTTCTGCGTCGAAGGCCAGCTTCACCTTCTCGTGGAAATCGAACCAGACGCCCCAGTAGTCGGCGGTCTTGACCCAGGGGCGCACCACGATATTGACCGAGGAGTCGGCCAGGGCGGCGACGGCGATGGTGGCGGCCTGATCCTTCAGGATGCGGGGCTCCTCGCTGACCAGTCGCTCCAGCAGCTGCTTGGCCTTGCGCAGATCGGAGCCGTAGCCGATGCCGAACGTCATGTCGACCCGACGGGTGTCCATGCGCGAGTAGTTGATGATGTTGCCGTTGAGGATGGCGGAGTTGGGCACCACCACCATCTTGTTGTCCGGCGAGGTGAGGGTGGTGGTAAACAGCTGTACCGACTGCACCGAGCCGGAGGTGCCTGCCACCTCGATGAACTCACCGGCCTTGATGGGGCGGAAGATGATCAGCAGGAAGCCGGCGGCAAAGTTGGAGAGGGAACCTTGCAGCGCCAGACCGATGGCCAGACCGGCGGCACCTATGATGGCGACGAAGGAGGCGGTCTGCACCCCGACCCGGCCCAGGGCGGCGATGACGACGAATACCAGCAGGGCATACTTGAGCACGCTGCCGACGAAGTGGGTCACGGTGGCGTCGAGGTTGCGAGCCTTCATGACGCGCTCGACGCCGTTTCTGATCAGATTGGCGGCGAGATAGCCGATGAGCAGGGTGACCAGGGCGGCGGCGATGTTGACGCCGTACTCGATCAGCAGGCCCTGATTGTTGACCAGCCAGGTTTGCGCTTCGGCGATGATTTCGGGTTCCATAGAACTTCCTGTGGGTTAATTCATCAAAACGTCGGAATATAGCAGCATGGTGCGACAACCTGAGTCGCAGGTGGTCGAGACCCGTTCAGTTCTGACATAAAACAGGGAGGAGGCCAAGGGGCCTCCTCTCATATAGGCGGGATCAGCTCTGCAGCAGCTGGCTGCGGATGAACTGCCACTGATCCTCGAAATCCGCCGTCGGCTTGAGTTTGAACTCGGAGCGCACGAACTGGCTGATCCGGCCCTCGGTATAGGCCAGCAGCAGGTTGGCCAGCATGGTCTCGTCCAGCTGAAAGCCTTGCCCCTCCCGCAGCCGCTTCTCCCGCAGTACCTGCTTGAGCTGGGTTTCCAGCTTGTCGAACAGGATGCTGATGCGATCCCGCAGCCTGTCATGCTCTCCCAGCAGGGCATCGCCATTGAGGATACGGGTGATGCCCGGGTTGCGCTCGGCAAACACCAGCAGCAGTTGCAGTATGTGGTGGCAGCGGGCCATGGTGTCCTTCTCGTCGGCCAGGATCATGTTGACCCGCGACAGCAGGGAATCCTCGATGAAGTCGATCAGCCCCTCAAACATCCGTGCCTTGCTGGGAAAGTGACGATAGAGGGCCGCCTCCGAGACACCCACCTCGGCCGCGAGTCGGGCCGTGGTGATGCGCTGACCCGGGCTGGTCTCCAGCATGTGGGCGAGCGCCTGCAGGATCTGGTCGCGTCGACTCTGTTTCTGATTACTGCTTGCCATGGATTCCCCTAAAAAAACAATGGCTTGATTCTGTTATTTGCGCCGCAGCCAGGGGCTGCACCGGGTCTTGTTATTGGCGACCAGAAGAACCAAAACCGCCTTCACCCCGCTCACTCTGATTGAACTCATCGACCAGTTGGAAGCGGGCCTGAACCACGGGCAGGATCACCAGCTGGGCGATACGCTCGCCGGGCTGAACGGTGAAGCTGTCGTTGCCCCGGTTCCACACCGAGATCATCAGCTGCCCCTGATAGTCGGAATCGATGAGGCCCACCAGGTTGCCCAGCACTATGCCGTGCTTATGGCCTAGGCCGGAGCGGGGCAAGATGGTGGCGCACAGACCCGGATCCTGAATATGGATGGCGAGGCCGGTGGGGACGAGAGTGGTTTCACCTGGTGCCAACGTGATGGCCTGATCGAGCAGGGCACGCAGATCCATGCCGGCGGAACCCGGTGTGGCATAGGCGGGCAGGGGAAATTCGGTGCCGATGCGGGCATCCAGGATCTTCAGTTCAATTTGTGTCGTCATGAATCATTTTTTCAATGGGATCGCCCGGAGGCGATCGGGTGGTACTGCGGGAGCCTGCGGGGCTCCCGGCATGTTCAATGGGCTCAGGGCCGATAATGGCGCGCAATCAGGGCGACAAGATGACGGGCCAGCGTCAGCTTGTCGGCCAGGGGCAGGGTGGCCTGACCTCCTTGCCAGAACACGGCGAGGGCGTTGTCATCGGCGTTGAAGCCCTGCCCGGCTTGGGAGACATCGTTGGCGGCGATCATGTCCAGCCGCTTTCGTCGCAATTTATCGAGGGCGTATTGTTCCACATCCACGGTTTCGGCGGCAAATCCCACGGTAAACGGCTTGTCGGCCAGGGCGCCCACGGCGGCGATGATGTCGGGATTCTTGACCAGGGCCAGGGTCATCTGATCGTTGTCATCCGTCTTCTTGATCTTCTGAGGGGCCACCTGCGCCGGGCGATAATCCGCCACGGCGGCGCAGCCGATGAAGAGATCGCATGCGCCGGCCCGGCTCATCACCGCCTCGTGCATCTGCAAGGCGCTCTCCACGTCGACCCGCTCGACCCCAGGTGGTGTTGGCAGGGCGACCGGGCCGCTCACCAGGGTGACGTCGGCGCCCGCCTCACGGGCGGCGCGGGCGATGGCATAGCCCATCTTGCCCGAGCTGTGGTTGCTGATGTAACGCACCGGATCCAGCGCCTCCCGGGTCGGCCCCGCGGTAAGCAGCAATCTGACCCCCGCCAGCAGCGGTTCGGCGGCCAGTTGCTGGCAGCAGCGCTCCACCAGTTCCAGGGGATCCAGCATCCGGCCCGGCCCTATGTCGCCGCAGGCCTGGCTGCCGGAATCCGGCCCCCACAGCAGGATGCCGCGGCTGGCCAGGGTCTTGAGGTTGGCCTGGGTGGCGGCATTGAGATACATCTGCTGGTTCATGGCGGGGGCCAACGCCACCTGGGCCGGCGTCGCCAGGCAGAGGGTGGTCAGCAGCTCGTCGGCCATGCCGGCCGCCATGCGGGCCATCAGGTTGGCGCTGGCCGGGGCGATCAGGATCAGATCGGCCCACTTGGCCAGCTCGATGTGGCCCATGCCCGCCTCGGCGGCGGGGTCGAGCAGGCTGTCGGCGACGGGGTGGCCGGAGACCGCCTGCAGGGTCAGCGGGGTGATGAACTCCTTGGCGGAGCGGGTCATCACCACCCGCACCTCGGCGCCCTGATCTTTCAGGCGGCGCACCAGTTCGGCACTCTTGTAGGCGGCGATGCCGCCGCTGATCCCCAACAGGATGCGTTTATCGGCCAATCTCATCTGCTTTGCTTCCGGCTCGTTCTGACTGGTCGGCTAAGATAACACAGCCTGAGGGTGACGACAGAGGCTGACATGGACGACTTGTGGTCAGACTCTCGTCAAACGTCGCCCGGCTTCGCTCGGCGGCACAGGGAGGGTGGCATATGAGCATCAAAGAGTGGCCAGAAGGGGAGCGTCCGCGGGAGAAGCTGTTGCTGCAGGGGGCGGCGGGACTCTCCGACGCCGAGCTGCTGGCGATCTTCCTGCGCACCGGGGTCAGTGGCCTGAGTGCCGTGGATCTGGCCCGCCAATTGTTGGGGGAGTTTGGTTCGTTGCGGGCATTGCTGGGGGCCGATCAACAGCTGTTCTGCGCCGCCCATGGCCTGGGGCCCGCCAAATATGCCCAGTTACAGGCGGTGCTCGAGATGGGCCGGCGCCACCTGGCCGAGCAGCTGCAACGGGGGGATGCGCTCACCTCGCCCCAGCTGACCCGGGACTATCTGCAGGCCCAGCTGCGGGACCGGCCGCGGGAGGTGTTTGCCCTGCTGCTGCTCGACAACCAGCACAGGGTGATCAAGTTTGTCGAACTTTTCTACGGCACCCTGGATTCGGCGAGTGTCTGGCCCAGAGAAATCGTGCAGATAGCACTCAAACATAATGCAGCGGCCGTCATTCTGGCGCATAATCACCCGTCTGGCGTGGCCGAGCCCAGTCGGGCCGACCGTCAGATCACAGATCGTATCCTGGCCGCCCTGGCCCTGATCGATATCAGAGTGCTGGATCACTTGGTGATCGGTGACGGCATCACGGTTTCTTTTGCAGAGCGTGGTTGGTTATAACCGGGCTCTGGCTCTGTATTAGTTGATCTTTGATCACGGATGCTGTATAAAATGCCGCCTTCTGTTTGCCCCGCAATCGAAGGCCAGCGGGGCAGATATTTGCTCGAGCAATGAAGTAAGATTTGGAGAGACTGACATGTCTAGAGTATGCCAAGTAACCGGCAAGCGCCCGGCAGTTGGTAACAACCGTTCGCACGCTAACAACGCTACCAAGCGTCGTTTCCTGCCGAACCTGCACACTCACCGTTTCTGGGTTGAGAGTGAAAAACGCTTCGTAAGCCTGCGCGTATCCGCAAAAGGCATGCGTATCATCGACAAGCGCGGCGTTGAAGTGGTTCTGGCTGAACTGCGTGCCAGCGGCGTTAAGGTATAAGGAATTAGATCATGGCTAAAGGTATTCGCGATAAGATTCGCCTGAACTCCAGCGCCGGTACTGGTCACTTCTATACCACTACCAAGAACAAGCGCACCATGCCCGAAAAAATGGAGATCAAGAAATTTGATCCCGTGATTCGTCAGCATGTGATCTACAAAGAAGGCAAAATCAAGTAATTACTTGGTTTTGTTGCAAAAGCCCGGCCTAGTGCCGGGTTTTTTTATGGCCCAAATTCAGTACACTGCCGACTCGAACGGAGGCTTGTCATGGTAAAACTGAGCCGTAAAGGCTGGAACAACGTCATCATAGTGGCGGTATTGGCGGTGATAGTGTTGCTGCATCGCCTCGAGCAGGCCCAGCAGGAGAACAGTGCCCAGCGGCGCCATGGCCTGCTGCCTGACAGTGCCGTGGTACTCAGCTGGCAGGGACCGAGCTGGCGCGTTGAGCGGATTGGGCAGGGCTGGCGCAGCGTGCCGGATCTGGGGCTGGACAGCGACGCCCTGGCCGCTCGGGTCGCGCAGTGGCAAGGCTGGTTGCTGCCGTCGAGTGATCCGCTGCGCGGTGCGCCGGTCGAGGTGGCTGTCTGGCTGGCGGGCCAGGGCGAGCCGGTGACTCTGGCGCTCTACCAGGACAATGGCCGCTATGCCGTCCGTTTGGCACAAGATCGCTGGTTGGCCCTCTCCGCCGATCAGTATCGTGACCTGCTCAAACCCGCCCCCTGACCCCAAAGAGGACGAGATGCCCGAATTACCCGAAGTCGAAGTCAGCCGCCAGGGCATCTCCCCCTGGCTCACTGGCATCCAGGTCACCCGCGTGGTGGTGCGCGACGGCCGTTTGCGCTGGCCGGTGCCAGGCGAAATCCAGGAGCTGGTCAACCTCACCATCCACAGGGTCAGCCGCCGCGCCAAGTACCTGCTGCTGGAGACGGACTTCGGCACCGCCATCCTGCACCTTGGCATGTCCGGCAGCCTGCGGGTGCTCGACATTGGCACCCCGGCCGAGAAGCACGACCACGTGGACATAGAGCTCGCCAACGGCAAGCTGCTGCGGCTCAATGACCCGCGCCGCTTCGGGGCCCTGCTCTGGACCCGTGAACCGGCCGAGGCCCACGCCCTGCTGGCCAAGCTGGGGCCCGAGCCGCTGACCGACGCCTTCAACGCCGACTATCTGCGGGAGCGGGCCAAGGGGCGCAGCACCGCCATCAAGACTTTCCTGATGGACAATCATGTGGTGGTCGGGGTGGGCAACATCTACGCCAACGAGGCGCTGTTCGCCGCCGGCATTCACCCCAGGCGGGCGGCGGGGGAGGTGAGCGGCGAGCGATTGGCGACCCTGGTGGCCGAGATCAAGCGGGTGCTGGCGGCGGCCATTGTCCAGGGGGGCACTACCCTCAAGGACTTCACCAGCGCCGATGGCAAGCCCGGTTACTTCGTGCAGCAGTTGCAGGTCTATGGCCGGGGGGGGCAGCCCTGCCACCAGTGCCAGCAGCCCTTGACCGAGATCCGCATCGGTCAGCGCACCACTGTGTTCTGCAGCCAGTGCCAGCATTGACAAGGGACTTATTTGGAGGAGTTGTAAGCAAGTGTTGCCAGCCGATTGCAGTGAGCGGCCGTCAATCCTAGGATCGCCCCCCATTCAGGTGGCAGGAGATCCGGTTATGACGAGCAAGGCCCTCTTCGGCTGGGAGCAACTCTCCCGCCAACCCCGCTATGGCGCCCTGGCCATGGCCCGTTATCTTTACCCGGACGGTGGCCGCCGCCTGGGCTTCAAGCGCGGCAAGTTCGTGCTGCGCAGCCTGATCTATCGCCGCGCCATGGCCCAGGTGTTCGAGCTGTTTCGCAGCGAGCCGCTCAAGGCGCTGCCGGCCCAGTACCCCGAACTGCTCGACAAGCCCCTGCGCCCCTATCGCTTCGCCAGCTCCAGTGCGCGGCAGCGGGCGAGCATGCTGGTCGAGCACTACCGGCTGTTGCAGCTGTGCTATCCGGGGTTGATTGCCCCCCTCTACCTGGGAGAGGGGGTGACCCTGGGGCACTATCCCCAGAGCGGTTGCCGCATCGTGCTGCGCCATGATGGCACTTTCAGGCGGGAGGCCGAGCTGGCCGTCTCCATCGTGGATCCGCAGGGACGGCGTCTCTACAGCTGCGCCTTCTCTCTCGCGGGCCAGGCCGATGCCCTGAGCCTGGTGATCGGCTCGGTGCAGGGGCCGGAGCCCGCTGTCCCGCAGGCCCATGAACGGGTGCGCGAGCTGACCAAGGAGGGCCATGGTCTGCGGCCCAAGTCGCTGGTGGTGATGCTGGTGCTGGAGATGGCGGGGGCCATGGGGGCCGTCAGGGTCAATGCGGTGCGCAAGCGGGCCCATGTGTTTCAGGCCAGACGTTACAGCAGCAAGCAGAAGGCCAGTTTGCAGGCCGATTATGATGAGCTGTGGCAGGAGTTCGGCGCCCAGGGGCTGGATGCCAACTTCGTGACCCTGGCCCCCGTGGTGCGCAAGCCGCTGACGGAGATCGCCTCCAAGAAGCGGGCCATGTACCGGCGTCGCTACGAGTGGCTGGATGCCCTGGCGCTCGCCTGTCGGGAGCCGTGGCGGCGGGAGGCATGATGCAGAGCGGGCTTGGGCCCGCTCTGCTGTTATGGGGACTCAGGGCTTGATCAGCTTGGCGGCGATGGCCCGGGCGACCCTGGGGTCGACGAACTGGTGGATGTCGCCGCCATGCAGGGCCACCTCCTTCACCAGGCTCGAAGAGATGAAGGAGTTCTCCTCGGCCGGGGTGAGGAAGACGCTCTCGAGCTCCGGCATGAGGCGACGATTCATGTTGGCGAGCTGAAATTCGTATTCGAAGTCGGAGACGGCGCGCAGGCCGCGGATCAGCACGTTGGCGTTCTGCTCCCGGGCGAAGTTGACCAGCAGACCGGAGAAGCCCACCACCTTGACGTTGCCGAGATGGGCCGTGACTTCGCTGGCCAGGGCGACCCGTTCGGCCAGATCGAACAGCGGCCGCTTGCTCGGGCTGTTGGCCACCCCGACCACGACTTCATCGAACAGACTGGCGGCCCGCGCCACCAGATCGGTGTGGCCATTGGTGATGGGGTCGAAGGTCCCCGGATAGATAACCCTGGTGCTCATGTGATGACGTCCTGCAACCGGAAAATTGCTGGCATTATAAGGTCGTCGCTTGAGAATAGCAGTGCATCAGGCAAGAATACCCCATCGCGCATTCAGCCTTCCCGCCTTGGGTGTGGGGAGCAAAGGGATCTTTTATGAAACGCATTCTGGTTGTTCGCAATGACAAGATTGGTGACTTCATGCTGGCCTGGCCGAGCTTTGCCATGCTCAAGCGCTCCATGAACTGTCATGTGACGGCCCTGGTTCCCGGCTATACGGCGCCGCTGGCACGGCTCTGCCCCTGGATTGACGAGGTGATCCTGGATCCGGGCGCCCACGCCGACAAGGAGCAGCAGCGCGCCCTGCTGGCCCGCATCAAGGCGGCCGCCTTCGATGCGTCCATCTGCCTGTTCTCCAACACCCGCAACGCCAAGCTGGTGTGGAAGGCCCACATTCCCTACCGGCTCGCCCCGGCCACCAAGCTGGCCCAGGTGCTCTACAACCAGCGCCTGGTGCAGCGCCGCTCCCGCTCCCAGAAGCCGGAATATGAGTACAACCTCGATCTGATCCGTCATTTCCTGGCCGATCAGCAGGCGAGCGTGGTCGAGCCGCAGGCGCCCTATCTGGCGTTCGAGCCCCAGCTGCTGGCCAGGGTGCGTGCCGAGACCGCCAACAAGCTGGGTCTGGAGGTGACGCGCCCCTGGCTGATGGTGCATGCGGGCAGCGGTGGATCGGCCAACAACCTCTCCATTGCGCAATATGCCCGGCTCATCATCAAGCTCAACCAGGCCTGCCCCGAGTTGCAGTGCGTGCTGACCGCCGGGCCCGGGGAAGAGACCAAGGCCGAGCAGCTGGCGGCCGAGCTGTTGGCCCATGGCGGCAACGGCTGGATTTATCGTTCCGACGAGGGATTGCCCAAGTTCTGTCAGGTGCTGGCCAATGCCGCCCTGTTCATGGCGGGCAGCACGGGGCCGCTGCACATCGCGGCCGCCCTGGATGTCCCGACCGTGGGCTTCTTCCCGGCGCACCGCTCGGCCCGGCCGCTGCGCTGGCGCCCGCTCAACCAGGAGGGGCGCCACCTGGCATTCAGCCCCCCCGAGGACAGCGATCATCCCGAGGACATGAGTCAGCTCGATCCCAAGACCATGGCCGGCGCCATCGCGCACTGGGGCAGGGCGCTCTGGCAACCTGCCTGACGGGCGCAGCAGAAGGGCCCATGACGGGCCCTGAATGATGCTGCTTTTGAGGTCGTTCAGACCACTGGGTTTTCCCAGTCCTTCTTCGGCGGCTGCAACCGCTGCTGGCAGAAATAGGCCTGACGGATCAGCTTGGAGGCCATGGTGATGCCCAGCATGATGAGGCCGCGCTTGCCATCGAGGAAGGCGCGCTGACGAATGCCGTGGCGCCAGAGCACGTCGATGATGCACCAGATGAAGTCGTACCAGCGACCCCCCTTCATCTCGCGACCCACGGCGCGCTCGGCGTAGCGCTGGGCCCGCAGCACAGCGTCCTTGATGTCGGCATAGGAGTCGTGCCGACAGATGCCCTTGAGTTTGCCTACCTTGCCGTCCGTGACCAGCTTGTCGTGATAGAGGTCCATCTTGCCCTCCATCCGCCACTGATCGCTGCGCACCAGACGCAGACGCCACTCCGGCTGATACATGTGGTGGAGCCAGCCGCCGAGGAACCAGATCTTGCGCTGGAATTCCCAGGCGCTGATGGCGGGATCGTCCTCGCGCAGCACCCGCTCCATGTCGCTCCTGAGTTCGGGCTCAAGAGATTCGTCGGAGTCGAGCAGCAGGATCCACCTGGCCGGGGCGCACTGTTCCATGGCGAAGACCTTCTGCTTGAGCGGGCCTGGCCAGGGGCGTTCGATGACGATGCAGCCTCGTTCGGCCGCATATTCCCGGGTACCGTCGGTGGAGCCGGAGTCGACCACCACTATGCGTTGTGCCAGCCCCTGCACGCTATCGAGCACCATGGGCAGGCAGCGCATGCTGTTGAAGGTGGTCAGGGCCACCGCCAGGGTGACAGGTTGTTGTTGTTCCATGGAAATAACCGGCGAAGGAAGGTGAGCCACATTCTATCCTGATTCAAGTTTGGTGGGCAAAGTTTGACTTGCCGCTGGGGGTCACGGAAAATCGCCGATTATCCTTTGCTCGCTTGGCATGGGTTGTGCCGCTTTATGGCTGTTCAAGTCGATTTGTTGGCAGCCAAGATGATTTTTCATCCCGATACGGGGGTTACTCGCCCCTGTCGTGCTCCCTCTGTCTGCCAGGGGGCGGGTGGTTGCCGCGCCGGGCGGGCCGATCGGTGACTCACCGAGTGACCGACGTTATTCCTTGATGAGATGATGCATGAACTCCAAGCGTTTCGTATTTGTGATTGAAGATTTGTATGGTGGTGGCGCGCAAAAGTCTCTCATCAACACGGCGGAAGGGCTGCGTCAGCGCGGCCACAGGGTGACGGTCTTCATACTGCGCGACCTGATCGAACATCGTCTGCCGCCTGAGCTGGAGGTGATCAACCTGGCCCTGGTCAATGGGGTCACCAAGGCCCTCTCCAATGTGCTGGTCGAAAAATGGCAAGCCTGGCGTATCGCCCGGGCCATCCGTCGCCTCGCGCCGGATGTGGTGCTCTCCTGCTCCTGTGACAAGATCACCCGCCACCTCGATCACCCCAACCTCTGGTTCTGGGTGAAGAGCAACATGCTCGCCTCCCGCTATACCCCCAAGGCCAAGGCCAAGGCCAAGGCGAAGCTGCAGCGCTTCTATAACGGCCGCAAGGTGATCGGCTGCTCCCAGGGGGTGGTCGAGGGCCTGTTGCAGGATGCCGAACTCACCCCGGAGCGGATCCTCGCCATCTACAACCCCTACGAGCGGGAAGGCTTCGTGCGCATGGCCGCCGAGCCGGCCGACCTGCCCGCCGGGGACTATCTGATCAATGTGGGCACCTTCGAGCATCGCAAGCGCCACGACCGGCTGCTGCGGGCCTACCGGGCCAGCGGGGTGCAGACGCCCCTGCTGCTGCTGGGCAAGGGCAAGCCGGAGGAGGAGGCCAGGGTGCGGGGGCTCATCGACGAGCTCGGCCTGACATCCAGGGTGATACTGCCCGGCTACCAGACCAATCCCTATCCCTACATCAAGCACGCCAAGGCGCTGATCCTCACCTCGGATGGGGAGGGGTTGCCAAGGGTACTGATCGAGTCGCTTTTCCTCGGCACCCCGATCGTGAGTGTCGATTGTCCGTCCGGCCCCAAGGAGATACTGAGTGGCGAGCTGGCCGCCTTCCTGGTGCCGCTGCAAGACGAGGTGGCCCTGGCCGATGCCATCGCCCGCATGGATGCCGCCCCCGTCACCATCACGGCGGATTACTACCAGCCCTTCCTCGCCGAGAGCGTTTTGCCTCAATTTGAGGCCTTGTCATTGCCGCAGCGAGCCACACCTTGAATACAAACATCATCAAACGCCTGGATGGACAATGGGGTGGGGGAGAGGAGGCTGGCTTGTCTCCTTACCTGAGGGGCCTGGGTGTCGCCTGCCTGCTGATCTATGCCCTCTGCCGCATCTGGTTTGGCGGGGTCGGCAAGGCGATGGAGGTGGGGTTTCTGGCCATGACCCTGTTGCTGATGCTGACCTCCCACAGGCGCATGGCCCTCGATACCTACTTCAAGTTTGTCCTGCTGGCGGTGCTGGTGCAGCTGATCCCCTGGTGCCTGGGGATGCTGGCGCCGACCGTCATCTCCAGCCCGAATCCCCACCTCGATCGACTGACCAAGATCTTCTTCTTCTTCGCCACCGCCGTGCTGCTGGCGGGCAGGTTGCGCAACGTCTTCTGGCTGTGGGGCATAGCCGCGCTGGGGCTCCTGTTCGCCGTGCTGAGTTCGTCCGCTGACTGGCAGGCGTGGCAAAAGGGCATGGCGGGGGTGAGGGTCGATTTTGGCATCCGCAATGCCCAGCATGTGGCCATGTATTTCGGCACCCTGATGCTCGGCTGCCTCTGCTTCAGCCAGCGCTGGCTGGCGGCCGGCCCGCGGCTCTGGTGGCGACTGCCGCTCTGGCTAGGCACCCTGGCGGTGGCGGCGCTGGGGATCATGGTGACCCAGACCCGGGCTATCTTTCTGGCCATCTTCATGGCCCTGCTGCTGGCCCTGGTGTTCTGGGTCTGGCTCAAGCGTCCCCGCTGCTGGCTGCTCGGCCTGCTGCTCGCGGCCACGGCCCTGCTGTGCGTGACCCTGGGGGAGCGTGGCATCGCCCACGTGGAGCAGCGCTACGAGCAAGAGGCTCCGGTCATCCAGCAACTGCTGCGTGGCGACTGGGACGACATCCCCTACACCAGCGTCGGGATCCGGGCCAACACCTGGAAGGTGGCCGCCGAGAAGATCCTGGAGCGGCCCTGGTTCGGCTGGGGCTCCCAGGCCCGCAGCCGGGTGCTGGCCCACTCCGATGCCCTGCCTGACTGGGTCAAGCAGCAGTTTGGCCATCTGCACAACTATTTCCTCGAGGTGCAGCTCAGTTACGGCCTGGCCGGAACCCTGCTGCTGGTGGCCCTGGCCGGGGCCATTGGTCGGGATTGCTGGCTGAGCTGGCGGGTGGGCCTAATGCCGACTGATGTGCTGGTATTCGGTTTTTGCTTCTTCGTGTTCTGGGTCATCGTCAACAACTTCGAGTCTTACATGTCGTTTGGCACGGGCACCTTCGTGTTCAACATCATAGTCGGGGGCCTGGTGACCCTCTGCTGGCGCCGCCGCTATCCCCGCGGTCTGGCGGATGCGGCCAGATGAAGCGCATTCTCATCATATTGCGCCGCCTGCAACAAGGAGGCATAGAGCAGGCAAGCATCACCCTGGCCAATGCCATGGCTGCACAGGGCCATGAGGTGCATATCTGGGTGTTGCGCGGGGATGCCAGACTGAGCCCGGATCCCGCCGTGCAACTGCACGCCGGGGGCGACATTGAGCGTGACGCCAGGCGTGGCCTGGCCGGGCTGGGCTGGGATCTGCTGGGGCGAGGCCTGCTCAGGCATCTGCTGCCGGGATCTGGATTCGTCTGGACTGGCTGGCGCACCAGCGCCCTGGCCAGAGAGCGGATCGCCGAGATGGAGACCCGATTCGGCTCCTTCGATCAGATCCTGATCCGGGGCCAGGGGGCGTTCGAACTGTTGTGGGGTCTGCGCGACCCCCGCTGCTGGCAGCTGGTGGAGGGGCCCTCCTCCAAGCTCAGGGGTTATCGCCTCGGTGGCTGGCTCACCGCCAAGCTGTTTCAGGACAAGCAGGTGATCTGTGTCTCCCACGGCATCGCCAGGGTGCTGCAGCAGACCCTGTCCCACTTCTCGGTGCGACCGGCCCGTCAGGCGGTGATCCACAATGGTGTCCCCCTGGCACGGGTGCGCCAGCTGGCGCAGTCTGCTCCCGACCCCGTGATCGAGGGCCCCTTCCTGGTGCATGTGGCGCGGTTGGTACCGGTCAAGGACCAGGGCCTGCTGCTGCGGGCATTCAAGCGGGCGCAGCTGGAGTGCAAACTGGTGATCATCGGCGAGGGTAGCGAGCGTGCCGCCCTGGAGCGGCAGGTGTCGTCTCTGGGGCTGGCTGGCAGGGTGATCCTGCTGGGCCACAGGGACAATCCCTATCCCTGGGTCGCCCGTGCCGAGGCCTTCGTGCTCAGCTCCCGCACCGAGGGGCTGGGGCTGGTGCTGATTGAAGCGCTCGCCTGCGGCACCCAGGTGGTGGCCACGGATGTGCCCGGTGGCATCCGCGAGGTGCTGATCGAGGAGCAGACCCGCCTGCTGGCGCCAGCCGATGAGGTCGCCCTGGCCGCCAAGATGGGTGAGGCGCTGGCCGACCCGGTCCGGATCCAGCCTCACTGGGTCGAGCGGTTCGATGATGGCGAGATAGCCAGGCGTTTCCTCGCCCTCATTCAGGATTAAATCATGACGACACAGGATCATTGCTATCCCCTGGCCCCGAGCTGGGTTTCCCCCGTCAAGCTGTCGCCGGATGGCAGGCTGGATGTGGCCACTCCCGGTGAGCTGACCCAGCACACCCTGTTGCTGGAATTTGGCTATGAGGCGACCCACAAGCGGCGCCAGGGGTGCCTGCGCATCGACGCCGACAGCGTCGGCAGTGAGCAATATTTCGAAGCGAACCAGCGGGGCAGGCGCTTTCTCAACCTGACGGGTCTGGGCGAGCTGGATCGGGTGCGACTGCGGGGCATCGACTGCCGCTGGCAGGAGCAGGCCCGGCTGCTGGCCTTCGCCAATCCGGCGCTGGCGGATGGCCCTGTGCTCATCCTCTCCCCCCATCCGGACGATGCCGAGCTGGCCGCCTTCGGGCTCTACAGCGACCATGCCGAACGCAGCTGGATAGTGACCCTGAGTGCAGGGGAGAAGCTCGGTCGGCTGGATCGCCAATACATCCCGGGTCTGGACGCGGATCTGCCGAGCGCCTCGGCGCGCAAGGGGATGATCCGGGCCTGGAACAGCGTGACGACCCCGCTGCTGGCCGGGGTGAGTGCCGCCCGTCTGTTCTGCCTGGGCTATTTCAACGACAGCCTGGCAAGGCTGGTGGCCGACCCGGAGGCCAGGGTGGCCCATGGTCAGCTGCCTGCGCTGACCCCGGCGCCGTTTCGGCGCTGGAATCCCCGGCCGTTGCCGGGAGATGAGCAGCCAGGCAACCAGGGGGCGCTGCTGTTGGCCGATCTGGCGGCCCTGCTGACCCAGATCAGACCCAGTACCGTGCTGGTGACCCATCCCGAAGTGGACCCCCATGGGGATCATGTGGCCACGGCCCGTGCCCTGGCCCTGGCGATCCGGCGCAGCGGCCAGGTGCCGGCCCGGGTGCTGCTCTATGCCAATCACCTGCGCCGGGTCCATGATTTCCCCTATGGACCCGAGCATGCGGGCACCACGCTGCCGCCCTGGCAGCAGGAGACCTCGCCGCTGGGGCCCTGGCGCTGCTACAGCCACCCGTTGTCGCTGGCACGCCAGAAGGAGAAGGTGGTGGCCATGGAGACGATGCACGACCTGCACGCCAAGGACAGGCTGGAGAAACGGTTCAAGCGCTGGTGGGGGCGCACCGTCAGACGGGATGGGTATCATCACTATGGTCTGCACAGCTATTTTCAGACCCATATCAAGGCCCATGAGGTGTTCAGCTGGGTGGCCGGCGAAGACTTCGTGAGAGGCGTGTTGCAAGACGCAGGAACAGAACAAGCATGAAGATATTGGTGATCGGCCCCTCCTGGGTCGGCGACATGGTGATGTCCCAGAGCCTCTACAAGGCGATCAAGGCCAACCACCCCGGCTGCGAGCTGCACGTGATGGCGCCGGCCTGGTGCGGCGCCCTGCTCGCGCGCATGCCGGAGGTGGACAAGGCGGTGCCCATGCCCCTCGGCCACGGTGACTTCAAGCTGGGAGAGCGGCGCCGGCTCGGCAAGCAGCTGGCCGCCGAGCAGTACGATCAGGCCATCATCCAGCCCAACTCCTTGAAGTCGGCGCTCATCCCCTGGTTTGCCAGGATACCGGTGCGAACCGGCTGGAAGGGGGAGCATCGTTTCGGCCTGCTCAACGACCTGCGCAGCAACAAATCCGCCTTCCCGCTGATGGTGGAGGCCTATCTGGCCCTGGCGTACCCCAAGGCGCAGATGAAGAGCCGGGCCGATATCCCGGCCATTCCCCACCCGGCCCTGAATGTGGATCTCATCAACCAGAGCAAGGCGCTTGAGCGACTCGGACTGGATAACGCCCGCCCCGTGCTGGTGCTCTGTCCCGGGGCCGAATTCGGCCCCGCCAAGCGCTGGCCGGAGCGCCACTACGCGGCCGTGGCCCAGATCCGGCTCGACGAGGGCTGGCAGGTGTGGATCTTCGGCTCCGGCAAGGATGTGGAGGTGGCCAACCAGATCCGGGCCAGCCTCAACCCCCGCAGCCAGAGTCACTGCCATGTGCTGGCAGGCAAGACCAGCCTGCATGAGGCGATCGACCTGATGGCCCTGGCCCGCCAGGTCATCTCCAACGACTCGGGCCTGATGCACATCGCCGCTGCCCTGAACCGGCCGCTGATCGGCGTCTATGGCTCCACCTCGCCGCTCTATACGCCGCCTCTGGCGGACAGGGTCGAGATAGTGCACACCGACATAGAGTGCCGCCCCTGCTTCAAGCGCACCTGCAAGTTCGGCCATCTGAAATGCCTCAACGATCTGCCGCCCGAGCAGGTGATCGAGGCCGGCAAGCGACTGGAGCTGGGCGATTGATGGGCTATCGACTGCTCTATAACTTCTTGATCCATTTGGGCTTGCCCCTGGCGCTGCTGGCGCTCTACCGGCCCAGGCGTGGCAAGCCCGGGTTCGGGGCGCGCTGGCGCGAGCACCTGGGGCGGGCACCTGCCACCGGGCAGGAGGCGCCGCTCTGGATCCACGCGGTCAGTGTGGGGGAGACCCTCGCCATCAGCCCGCTGATCCGGGCCCTCAAGGCCGAGCGCCCGGATCTGCCGATCCTGCTCACCACCACCACCCGCACCGGCGCCGAACAGGCGGCCAGGCTCGGCGATCTGGTGATGCATCGCTACGCCCCCCTCGACTATCCCTGGGCCGTCTCAAAGTTTCTGACCACCTTCAAGCCTCGCGCGCTCTGGGTGATGGAGACCGAGCTGTGGCCGAACTGGCTGGCGGCCTGCGAGGCATGCCACCTGCCGGTGACCATCATCAATGCCCGGCTCTCGGAACGCTCCTGCGGGCGTTACCGCCGCTTCCAGGGGGCCTTCGATGCCCTGAGTCGCCCCCTTGGCCTGCTGCTCTGCCAGCATCAGGATGACGCGGATCGCTTCCATCGACTCGGCATCGGCCGTGAACGGCTGGCGGTGACCGGCTCCATCAAGTTCGACATCGAGTTCGGTGACGAGGTGCTGAGCAAGGGGCTAGCCCTGCGCCAGGCGCTGGGCCGGGATCGACCGGTCTGGATCGCCGCCAGCACCCATCAGGGAGAGGATGAGCAGGTACTGGCCGCCTTCGATCGGGTGCGGCTTAGCCATCCCTCGGCCTTGCTGATCCTGGTGCCCCGCCATCCGGAACGTTTCGATCGGGTGGCCGAGCTGTGCGCCCCTTACGGCTGCGTGCGGCGCAGCGGCGGCGACCCGATCCGCGAGGAGGACGGCGTCTATCTGGGGGACACCATGGGCGAGTTGCCGTCGATGCTGGCGGCGGCCGATGTGGCCTTCATGGGGGGCAGCCTGGTCGGTGTGGGTGGCCACAACCTGCTGGAGCCCGCGGCGCTGGGCAAACCTTGCCTGACGGGGCCTCACTATTTCAATTTCAGCGACATCACTCGCCAGCTGGTGGCCCAGGGCGGCGCCATCGTGGTGGCACGCAGCGACGAGCTGGGGGAGAAGGTGAGCACCCTGCTGGCCGATGAGCACGAGCGTCGCGAGCGGGGGGAGCAGGCCCGCGCCGTGGTGCTGCGCAATCAGGGGGCGCTGGCTCGCACCCTGTCCCGTTGCCTGGACGGGCTCGACTGAATTGCCCGGCCGGGAGTCCGCCCATCGTGCACTGGCGAGCCCCATTTTTCTGGATAGACTTTGAGAGCGGGTGCACTGTCCAAGGAGAATGAGCATGGGTGGACACAAGCCGGATTACGAGCTCGACGATGACTGGGAGCCGGAATCCTGGGAGGAGCAGCTGGAGGAGCTGGACGACGACAGTTGGCAGTTTGACGACGACTTCGACGACCAGTGAGGCCAGACGGTAAACAAATCAGGCGGGCCAAGGGCCCGCCTGATTTGTTGGTGGTGGGTGAAAACCGGGCTTGGTGGCGGGAGACTGGCTCGCTAGAATGAAAGCCCGAATGACGCTCAAGGATCAAGATGCGCCCATTACTCATGCTCTGCGTCGCCGCTCTGCTCGGCGGCTGCGTCTCCAACTCGGACGACCCGTGCGAGCAACCCTGGGACGGGGTGGGGGAAGCCGATGGCAAGCTGGGATTCACCGCCCAGCGGGTCGAATTTCACCAGACCCGCTGTGGCGACAGGGTCGATGATGCCTTGTGGTCACAGGGCCACCAGAAGGGGCTCGCCTGGTACTGTCGTCCCGAGCACCTCTATCTGGCCGGTCGCTCCGGGGAGGAGTATCGCGGTGTCTGTCCCAACGATGCCCAGGCGCGCAAGCTGTTTGCCCAGGGTAGGCAGGGGTGGACGGATCAGTAGCCCGGCCTGGTCAGCTGGTCAGCTGGTCAGGGCAATCCGCATCCGCTGGCGGCGAGTCACTTCTCCTTGAGCCGCAAGGGCTGGCAGAGGTAAGCCTTGTCGTTGGCGCTGCGGGCGCATTTGCCACAGACGAACTTGGGCTTGCGTACTATCTTGCGCAGCGTCTTGAGATCGAACGGGATCTCGTGGCGGCGCCATTCACACAGGGTTTTGTTGCCCATCCGCGTCGATCACCTTGGCTTATGACTTCGCCGTATTCTAATCAATTTGCATTGCGAATACAGGCGCCGACCTCACTGATAGAGGTACTTGGTGAAGATCAGTTCCTTGACCGCCTTCTTGCCGGTTTCGCGCACCAGCAGTTCATTGACTCTGGCCTCGCACTCCTTGCGCAGCTCTTCACGACTGGCGAGGGACTTGATCTGCTCCGCTGTCTTGCTGCCCATCAGGCGGATGATGGCGTCGCGGATCAGGGGATCGTGCACTTCCAGCAGCTTGAGGTCCCCGTGATTGTCGGCCATCAGCTCGACCGTGACCCTCACATAGCCCAGGGTCTTACCCTCGCTGAGATAGTTGGTGATGATGTCGGGCTCCATCGGGTGGTAGGCGACCCCATCCTGCTGGGTCGTGGCATCGGCGGCGGGGTCTGCCGCCCAGACCGGGCTGGCCAGGAGGGCGAGCAGCAAGGGGACGAGCTGGCGAACGCGTTGCGATACATTGGGCATGGTAGGGACTCAGACTGGTGAGATGCCCCATTTTTGATGTTGGCCGCTGGGGCGTCAAGCACGGATTTCCTTACATTTTTCGATCGATTTACCGATAATAAGCCCGATTTTAACCTGATGACGGAACTCTCTGGATGGTGATGCGGTGAAATCCGAGCTGACTGTTCCCCTCACGCGGACCAGTGACTGGTTGCTGCCTGCGCTGGCCGAGCCACCGGCGCGACTCGCGCCCTGGCTGCTCGACGCGGGCTCCATGACGGCGCGCCTGCGCCGCCACAACCACCACTTCTCTCTCGAGCTGCTTGGTCACCACCTGCAAGGGCTGGCCCCGGACGAACAGGGCCTGCTGGGGGTCGATGCCGGCCTGCGACGGGAGGTGTTGCTGCATGGCGATAACGGGCCCGCAGTACTGGGATGGACCCTGTTTGCCGAGGCGGCGCTGACGGGGGCTGGGCTGGATCGGCTGGGGGATCAGCCCCTGGGAGAGCGCCTCTTCGGCGCGGCTCCCGCCCGGCGGGATGGCCTGCAACTGGCCCGTTTCACGTTGACGGATGCACAGGACCAACCACTGTCGCTCTGGGGGCGGCGCTCGCGCCTCTATCTCAATGGCTGGCCCCTGCTGGTGCACGAGGTGCTCTTGCCCGGCCTCGTGCTGACCGATCTCCCCTCACCGTCGTGGCTGGATTGAGCCAGGAACCACAATAGCGTGGGATCCTGGCGCGCCTATCGCCGTTTCTCTTGATATTCCAGTTTAAAACAAGGAGTTGCTGTGACTGTATTGACCAAGGAGCGTGGGCTGGCCTATGTCCAGCTGGCACGGATAGACAAGCCGATCGGCACCCTGTTGCTGCTCTGGCCCACCCTGTGGGCGCTCTGGCTGGCGGCCGGGGGCGTGCCGGCGCTCGGCACCCTGCTGGTGTTCGTGGTAGGGGTCTTCTCCATGCGTTCGGCGGGGTGCGTCATCAACGACTACGCGGATCGTCATTTCGATGGTCATGTGAAGCGCACCGCGGGGCGGCCCCTGCCCATGGGCAAGGTGAGCCCGAGGGAGGCGCTGGCACTGTTTGCCGTGCTGGCACTGCTCTCCTTTGCCCTGGTGCTGACCCAGAATGCGCTGACCATAGCCCTGTCGTTCGCCGCCCTGGTGCTGGCGGTCTGCTACCCCTTCATGAAGCGCTTCATCCCCATCCCCCAATTGGTGCTGGGTCTGGCCTTCTCCTGGTCGATCCCCATGGCCTATGCGGCGGCGGCCAATGCCTTGCCCCCGGCGGCCTGGCTCATCTTCCTGGCCAATGTGCTGTGGACCATCGCCTATGACACCCAGTACGCCATGGTGGACAGGGATGATGATCTCACGCTCGGCATCAAGTCGAGTGCCATCCTGTTTGGCCGTTTCGACAAGTTGATCATCGGCCTGCTGCAGCTGGCAACCCTGCTGATCCTGTTGGGAACAGGCCAGCTGATGACGCTGGGGGCCAGTTATTACTGGGGCCTGCTGGGTGCCGCCGTCCTGTTCGTTTACCAGCAGCGGCTCATCCGGGAGCGGCAGCGGGAGGCCTGCTTCCAGGCCTTCCTGAACAACAACTATGTCGGGGCCCTGGTGTTTGCCGGGCTGGTACTGCATTACTGGTAACCGGCCGGTTGCGCCATCTCGATGCCAGGGCCGCAGGATGCGGCCCTGGTCGTTTCTGACGGATGCTCGCGTGGATGGGCTGCAAGAGGCAGACTGGCGGGTGATAGGAGCATCAATGAAACAGGGCCCCGTGCTGGGGCCCTGTTTCATTGGCTGGCATGATCAGCCTGGCTGCCGGTTGCCCGCCTGTATGGTGCGGCGGATCTTGTTGCTCAGCAGCGGCACTATGTTGTCGGCCAGGGCCTGGAAGCGGCCGAGATCCGGCTTGCAGCCCGGATCCAGGTAACCTTCGCTGCGCAGGGTGTGGATCAGGGTGCTGAACAGCTTGGGGTCGAAGAACTCGGGAGCATTGATGCCGTGCAGGGTGCCGAGGCGCTCCGCCATCATCAGGCCGTCCGCCTCCAGCTGCTCCGCCTCTATGTGGGGCTGGGCCAGCATGCGGGTCAGCACGATGGCGTAGCGTTGCAGTGTCTCCTGGATGCTCTCGGCCAGCAGCAGCAGGCGCATCTGGTTGCCCGGATTGACCCAGTAGCCGCCATCGCGCGCCTCGATCAGCTGCTGGCGTTGCAGCTCGGCCAGCAGGGCATCGACCAGCTCCGGCAGTTCCTCCTCTTGGTAGCGAAGGAACAGCTCTGTCTTGAGCAGCGGGTAGATGTCGACGCAGCGGGCGACGATCTCGCCGCGGGAGATCCCCTCGCAGCGCTCAATCAATGCCGCCACCAGGGAGGGCAGGGCGAACAGGTGCAGTATGTTGTTGCGGTAATAGGTCAACAGGATCGCCTGATAGCGGTCCAGGCTGATGATCTGGCCCAGCTTGTCCTCGCTCACCTCGAACTTGTTGAGCTCCATCGCCTGATCCAGCAGATCCTTGGCGTTGTCCTGGGGCAGCGTGCTCCGCTCGCTGTAGGGCACCTGCTTGAGCAAATCCAGATAGGTGTTGATCTGGGCCTGCAGCTCGTCCCGGGTCAGGGCATGGCGCTCGGCGGCCAGCAGTGCCAGGGCGCTCAGGGTCAGGCCGTTGACGGCGGCGGCATCGTTGATCCGGGTCATCAGCAGCTCGGCCAGCTGGTTGACGGTGCCCGCCATCCACTCGGGGCGCTCCTCCTCGCCGATGTGCTCCTTCCAGGTCGGCACGTGTTCGTTGAGGTAGCCGTTGAGAGTCAGCGGCTCGCCGAAGTTGACGAAGCCGCGGCCATAGTTGCGCAGCTTGCGCAATATGCCGAGCACCTGCAGGAAGCTCTCCTTCTCCTTGCGGCTGCCCTTGAGCTCGTTGTGGTAGGTGTTCACCTCCATCACGTGCTCGTAGCCCAGATAGACGGGGACCAGGGTCACCGGCCTGTCCAGTCCGCGCATCATGGCCTGCAAGGTCATCGCCAGCATGCCGGTCTTGGGTGGTAGCAGACGGCCGGTGCGCGAGCGGCCCCCTTCGGTGAAGAACTCCACCGAATAGCCCTTGGCAAACAGCAGGTTGAGGTATTCGCGAAAGACGGTGCTGTAGAGCGGATTGCCCTTGAAGGTGCGGCGGATGAAGAAGGCGCCACCGTGGCGGAAGATGGGGCCCGCCGGCCAGAAGTTGAGGTTGATGCCTGCCGCTATGTGGGGCGGCACCATGCCCTGGTGATAGATGACATAGGAGAGCAGCAGGTAGTCCATGTGGCTGCGATGGCAGGGGACGTAGACGATCTCGTGTCCCTCCTGCGCCAGCTGGCGCACCTGTTCGGCGCCGTTGACCGAGAGGCCGCGATAGAGCTTGTTCCACAGCCAGCCGAGGAAGCTCTCACCGAGCCGGATCAGCCGGTAGGAGAAGTCGGAGGCGATCTCGTCCATGTAGTCATGGGCACGCTTCTGGGCCTTCTCCAGGCTGATGCCCTCGCGCCCGGCCTCTTCCTCTATGGCCTGCTGGATCACGCCGGAATCGAGCAACTGCCTGAACAGCAGGGTGCGGTTGGGCAGCTTGGGACCGGTGGCCGCCAGCTGCTGGCGGCTGAAGTGAATGCGTGCCACCCGCGCCAGCTTGTGGGCGATGGCCTGATCCGTGCCGTGCTTGTCCGCCATGTGGCGCAGGGAGAGCGGCGGGGAGAAGCGCACCAGGTTCTCGCGCCCCTTGAGGATGACGATGAGCGCCTTCTTGAGGCGGTTCGGCGCCAGGCTGCTGATGATGTTCCAGCCGGAGGCCTCCTCCCCTTCCCGGCCCGGGGCGCGGCCCCAGAACAGGGTGACGGGGACCATCTGCACATCCAGATCGGCATCCAGCTTGTGCAAGTCCAGCAGTTGCTGAAACTCCTGCAGGAAGGGGAGCGGCTTGCTGCGTGAGCCGAACAGGGGGGGCGGCCGATCGAGGCAGACGTAGCGTGGCACGGTTCTGCCCCCCAGTTCGAGCGGGGTGAAGGGACCCGGCAGACCGAGATCCTCGCAGCACTGCTGCAGTGTCATCAGGTCGGTGATCGAACTGGTCTTCAGGGCATAGACGATGGGTCTGGCCGGATCCAGCTTGAGCTCTGTGATGGGATTTTCCGGCAGGCTCTTGTGATTGACCAAGCCGCTGACCGGCCACTGCAGTATGGCTCTGGAAATACTCTGCCCGAGGGACATGTGCGTCTGCTCTCCAAAAAAATGCGGCGTGAGCATAGCAAATCACGCAGGGCTTGTCGCCGAGAGGTACGATGAGTCCGCCGATGAGGGCCGGAGCAGGGTTATTTTGGCCTCGCCTGCGACAATTGTCAGTCGAGCCTTGCCTTGGTCAGCACACTGTATATACTGCCAGTGTGCTGTATAAAAAGACAGGTGCCAATCTTATGAAACCCCTCACTCCCCGCCAGGCTCAGGTTCTTGATCTCATCAAGGTCAACATGAGCGAGACCGGTATGCCGCCGACCCGCGCCGAGATCGCCCAGAAGCTTGGGTTCAAATCCGCGAATGCGGCCGAAGAGCACTTGAAGGCGCTGGCCAAGAAGGGGGCCATCGAGATCCTGCCGGGCACCTCGCGGGGCATCCGTCTGCTGCTCGACGAGGTTGAGGAGGCTGCCAACGAAGATCAGGGGCTGCCCCTCATCGGCAAGGTGGCGGCCGGCGAGCCCATCCTGGCCCAGGAACACATCGAGAGCCACTATCAGGTGGATCCTGCGCTGTTCCATCCGCGAGCGGATTTCCTGCTGCGGGTGCAGGGCATGAGCATGAAGAACATCGGCATCATGGACGGGGATCTGCTGGCGGTGCACAAGACCCAGGAGGTGCGCAACGGTCAGGTGGTGGTGGCACGGCTCGATGAGGATGTCACCGTCAAGCGTTTCCAGCGCAAGGGCAGCCAGGTCTGGCTGTTGCCGGAAAACGAAGAGTTGCAGCCTATCGCCGTCGACCTGGCGAGCCAGCATCTCACCATAGAAGGACTGGCCGTCGGCGTGATCCGCAACGCCGACTGGATGTGATTGAGGCCCCTCGCGGGGCCTTTTTATTCCCTGCTGTTTTTTCAATTTATTTCTTAACACTTTTTTCACACATTCTCATTTGCTGCTTTACTTAGCCTGTTGATTGGCACGCAAGACCAATCTCGGGGAAGAGACGCCCGGCAGGGCAGCGCTAACAATGGGGGGCAGAGTGAAAAGAGTCCTGATTACTCTCTCAATCTTTCTGTGTGTCTGGAGCGAGTCATCGCTCGGCAACAGCATGCGCTTCAACATGACGGAGGGGGTCAGCGCCGTCAGTCGCAACGTGTACGACCTGCACATGACCATACTCATCATCTGTGCCCTGATAGGCTTGCTGGTGTTTGGGGTCATGTTTTGGGCCATCTGGCATCATCGGCAGGACAAGGGGGCGCAGGCTGCCCACTTCCACGAGAGCACCCGGGTCGAGATCCTCTGGACCCTGATCCCTTTCCTCATTCTCATCGGCATGGCCGTACCCGCCACCCGCACCCTGATCGCCATGGAAGATACCAGCGATGCCGACCTGACGGTGCAGATAACGGGGTCCCAATGGAAATGGCATTACCGCTATTTCGACGACGGTGTCGAGTATTACAGCCTGATGGCCACGCCTCAGGCGCAGATAGACAACAAGCGCCGCAAGGGGGAGAACTATCTGCTCGAGGTGGATCGCCCTCTGGTGCTGCCCACCGGCAAGAAGGTGCGCTTTCTCATCACCTCCCAGGATGTGATCCACTCCTGGTGGGTGCCGGCCTTTGCGGTGAAGAAGGATGCCAACCCCGGGTTCATCAATGAGGCCTGGACCCGCATCGATCACCCCGGCCTCTACCGGGGTCAGTGTGCCGAGCTTTGCGGCAAGGGGCACGGCTTCATGCCCATCGTGGTGATCGCCAAGCCGGAGGCCGAATTCAACCAGTGGCTGAGCAAGACGCGGGCCGAGCAGCTGGCGGCCAAGGAGCAAGAGCAGAAGCTGCTCTCGATGACCATGAGCCGGGATGAGCTGATGGCGCTCGGCGAGAAGGTCTATCTTGGCCACTGCTCCGCCTGCCACATGGCCAACGGGCAAGGGGTTCCGGGCGCTTTCCCCGCCCTCAAGGGCAGCCAGATCGCGCTGGGTCCCAAGGCGGGACACCTGGATATTGTGCTCAACGGCAAGGCGGGCACGGCCATGCAGGCCTTCGCCAAGCAGCTCAGTTTGCAGGAGCTGGCGGCGGTCATCACCTATGAACGCAACGCCTGGGGCAATGACAAGGGTGACGAGGTTCAGGCCAAGGATGTCGACGCCTTCCTCAAGGGCAAATCCATGTAGGAGAGAGCAAGATGAGTGTCGTCACGGATCTCGATCATCAGGCAGAGCATGGCCATCAGCCCAGAGGCTTGTTGCGCTGGTTGCTGACCACCAACCACAAGGACATCGGCACCCTCTATCTCTGGTTCAGCTTCATCATGTTTCTGACCGGCGGCGCCATGGCCATGGTGATCCGTGCCGAGCTGTTTCAACCCGGCTTGCAGCTGGTCGACCCCGGCTTTTTCAACCAGATGACCACGGTACATGGCCTGATCATGGTGTTTGGCGCCGTCATGCCCGCCTTTACCGGGCTGGCGAACTGGATGATCCCCATGATGATAGGGGCGCCAGACATGGCATTGCCGCGCATGAACAACTGGAGTTTCTGGATCTTGCCGTTCGCCTTCCTGATCCTGTTCGGCACCCTGTTCACCGAAGGGGGCGGCCCCAATTTCGGCTGGACCTTCTACGCCCCTCTCTCCACCCACTACTCCCCGGACAGCACGGCGCTGTTTGTCTTCTCCATCCATATCATGGGGATCAGCTCCATCATGGGGGCCATCAACGTCATCGTCACCATCTGCAACCTGAGGGCACCAGGCATGACCTGGATGAAGCTGCCCCTGTTTGTCTGGACCTGGCTGGTGACCGCCTTCCTGTTGATCGCCGTCATGCCGGTGCTGGCGGGGGTGGTGACCATGGTGCTGACCGACAAGTATTTTGGCACCAGCTTCTTTGATGCCGCAGGGGGCGGGGATCCCGTCATGTTCCAGCATATTTTCTGGTTCTTTGGTCACCCCGAGGTCTACATCATGATCCTGCCGAGCTTTGGCATCATCTCGGCCATTGTCCCCACCTTCTCCCGCAAGCCGCTGTTCGGTTACAGCTCCATGGTCTACGCCACCGCCTCGATCGCCGGCTTGAGCTTCCTGGTATGGGCCCACCACATGTTCACCACGGGGATGCCGGTGTTTGCCGAGCTGTTTGTCATGTATTGCACCATGCTGATCTCGGTGCCCACCGGCGTGAAGGTGTTCAACTGGGTAGCCACCATGTGGCGAGGCTCCCTCAGCTTCGAGCTGCCCATGCTGTTTGCCATCGCCTTCATCGTGTTGTTCACCATGGGTGGCTTCTCCGGCCTCATGCTGGCCATCACACCGGCGGATTTCCAGTATCACGACACCTACTTCGTGGTGGCCCACTTTCATTACGTCCTGGTGACGGGAGCCGTCTTCTCCATCATGGCAGCGGCCTACTACTGGCTGCCGAAGTGGACTGGCCATATGTATGACGAACGACTCGGCCAGTGGCACTTCTGGTGTTCCGTCATCTCGGTCAACGTCTTGTTCTTCCCGATGCATTTTCTCGGCTTGGCGGGCATGCCGCGGCGGATCCCCGACTATTCCATCCAGTTCGCCGATGTGAACGGCATCGTCAGCCTGGGCGGTTTCGCGTTTGGTCTGTCCCAGCTCATCTTTCTCTACCTGGTCATCAAGTGCATCCGCGGTGGCAAGGCGGCCGCGGCCAAACCCTGGGATGGGGCCCATGGTCTGGAGTGGGAGGTTCCCTCGCCAGCCCCCTATCACACCTTCACCACCCCGCCAGAGGTGAAGTGACATGCACGCTCGGCTCACCCTCAAACTGGTACTGGCCACCCTGCTGATGTTCGGTTTCGGGTATGCCCTGGTGCCACTGTATGACGTCCTGTGCCGGATCACGGGGATCAATGGCAAGACGGCGTCCGTGGCCGCCACTGCCGCGACGGGCGAGATAGACAGCAGCCGCACCGTGACGCTGGAGCTGGTGGCCTATCCCTTCCCTGGGTTCGAGGGCAAGTTTGCCCCCGTGGTGCAGCGCATCAAGGTGCACCCGGGCGAGCTGAGCCGCACGCACTTCAACGTTGAAAACGCGGCCGACAGTGCACGTGTGTTGCAGGCGGTGCCCTCCGTCACGCCGGGGATCGGCGCCCGCTATCTGCACAAGACGGAGTGTTTCTGCTTCCAGCAGCAACATCTGGCGATCGGGGAGCAGGCCCAGTTGCCCTTGTACTTCTATGTCGATCAGGCGCTGCCGGCCGAGCTGCATACCCTGACCCTATCCTACACCCTGTATGACGTGACCAAGGCGGCGGGCCAGGGCGGCCAAAATGGTTGAACTTACCCCGGGCAAGGGGATCGAGAGTCCGGTATCGGAGGCGAGAATGGCGAACGATTCGAGATACTATGTGCCAGCGCAGAGTCCCTGGCCCATCATGGGGGCGGTTGGCTTGTTCCTGATGGCATCGGGAGCCGGCATGCTGATCAGCCATGGCAACCCCGGGGGCTGGCTCCTGCTGGCGGGAGCCCTGACTCTCACGGGCATGCTGTTTGGCTGGTTCGGCCATGTCATCCACGAGTCGATGAGCGGGCTGTACAGCCCACAGATGGACAGATCCTTTCGCCAGGGGATGAGCTGGTTCATCTTCTCCGAGGTCATGTTCTTCGGTGCCTTCTTCGGGGCACTCTTCTATGCACGGGTGCTGTCAGTACCCTGGCTGGGGGGAGAACATCTGCACCATCTGAGCACTCACCAAGTGCTCTGGCCCGACTTCAAGGCCATCTGGCCACTGGTGACCACTCCGGGTGGGAGCCAGACCGAGGCCATGCCCTGGCAAGGCCTGCCCCTTATCAATACCCTGCTGCTGCTCAGCTCGTCGGTGACCTTGCAGCTCGCTCACCAGGCCCTGGAGCGGGGCCATCGCAACAGGGTCAAGCTGTTGCTTGGCAGCACCGTACTGCTCGGCCTCCTCTTTCTGTCATTGCAGGTGCTTGAGTATTACCACGCTTATACCGAGATGGGGTTGACCCTCAAATCCGGCATCTATGGCAACACCTTCTTCATGCTGACCGGCTTCCACGGCATGCATGTCTTCCTGGGTACCCTGATGCTGGCCATCATGTGGCTCAGGGTCATGAAGGGACACTTCAATGCGCATCACCACTTTGCCTTCCTGGCGAGCGCCTGGTACTGGCATTTTGTTGACGTGGTTTGGCTCTGCCTGTTTGTTTTCGTCTATATCCTTTAGAGAGTGATCAGAAAGGTGAGGGATTGAGGGTCAGCAGGCCGCTCATCATGGCCAGCAAGAGCAATATGACCAGCAGCACGGAGAAGATCACTCTGCGCCCCAGGTAGTGGCTCGCCGGCAGGTGAGTCTGGCCCCTGACGAGTTGATACAGGGCCCTGAACAGGGAAATCAGTACCATGGCGAGCAGCAATACAATAAGGAGTTTGATGATCATGGGCGTCACTCTAAGGGTAATGCCATGATTATAGGCGGTTTTGCAGGGGCAAAAGGCAGGGTTGGCCTGCTGGTGCTGGCCTTGACCATGGGGTTGCTCATGGCCTGGCTGGGCAGCTGGCAGTTGACTCGTGCAGCGCAAAAGCGCCAGCTGCTTGACCAGGGTCAGCAGCGTGGCCAGCTTGAACTGAGTCTGCAGGACCTGTTGGTCAAGGAGGACAGGTATGGCTATCAGCTCTCACTGGAAGGGGGATTCGCCCCAGGGCTTACCCTCTTCCTCGATAACCAGGTTTATCAAGGGCAGCCGGGTTACCAGGTTTTACGCCCTCTGGTTACGGCACAGGGGTTATTGCTGGTCGATCTGGGTTGGGTGCCCCAAGGAGAAGATCGTCAGGTTATACCAGCTGTTTCGCAACCGGCAGGAGAGTACCGAATTCGAGGACGGGTGGCGCGCCCCTATCATCCCCCTCTGCGTCTCGGCGGCCCAGAGGAAGAGTGGCCAACGCGAGTCCAGGCGATAGACACCGCCTGGCTGACCGAACGGTGGCAGCGGCCGGTACTCCCCTTTGTCCTGATATTGGAGGAAGGCGGCCCTTGGCCCGACCTGGTGCGTCACAAGCCGGGTAACCCCATGACCCCCGAGCGCCACATCGGTTATGCCGTGCAGTGGTTTGCCATGACCCTGACCCTGGCGGGTCTCACGCTCTGGTGGTGGCGCAAGGCGTCCTCCCATGACGATGACAAGGAGGTTGAATGAAGATGATGCCGTTGCTCGGTCTGGTGCTGGTCTTTCTGGCCTCTCCCACGATCGCCTGGCTGGTGCTGAACCAGCACTGGTTCGAAGGTGGGGTGACGGCGAAAGGGGAGTGGGTAGAGGGGCAGGTTCCCCAACAGGGTCGCTGGCATATGCTCATGCCCACGCAGGCGGTGTGTGATGCCCGTTGTGAGGCCGGGCTCTTCCTGCTGCATCAGAGCTGGTTGGCGCTTGGCCAGGAGCGGGAGCGGGTGGTGCCCATGCGCCTGGGCGGCGAGAGCGGCGACCCGTTGATCCAGGCGGCGGAGAATCAGAGCGGCCTGGTCCAGGGGTTCATCTATATCGCCGATCCCCAGGGACGGCTGATACTGCGCTACCCCATCGTTCTGGAGGCGGGAGGGGGCCTTGCGGCCGGGGAGGCATTGCTGGCAGACCTTCGCAAGCTATTGAAGTTATCAAGGATCGGATAATAACAAGAGACCATCTGGCCCATTGGGCCCATGGGGGGAATATGCGCTGGATCAGTCTGTGTGCCCTGTTGCTCGCGGCGGTGGTGGTGGTGCTCGGCGCCTACACCCGGTTGACGGAGGCCGGACTCGGCTGCCCGGATTGGCCCGGGTGTTACGGTTTTCACCTGGTGCCGAGCCAGAGCCATGAGCTGATGCTGGCAGAGCGCCGCTTTCCGGATACCCCACTGCAACCCCACCTCGCCTGGAATGAGATGATCCACCGTTATTGCGCTGGCCTGCTCGGGCTTGTCATCCTCGCTCAGGCCCTGTTCTCTCTCCACCGGCGGCAGGGTCGGCGGCTCGCCTGGCTGACGCTGGCACTGGTGGTGGGTCAGGGGTTGCTCGGCATGCTGACGGTGACCATGAACCTGTTTCCACTGGTGGTGCTGAGCCATCTGCTGGGCGGCATGACCATTCTGGCCTTGCTCTGGCTCGCCGCGCTCAGACACTGGTCATCGACACACGCCTCGCCATCGGTGCAGGCGCCCGGGCGGACGCTGTGGCTGCTTCGGATCGGCCTGGTGGTGCTGGTGATCCAGATAGCTCTTGGTGGTTGGACGTCGGCCAACTACGCGGCGCTCACCTGCCATCAGCTGCCCTGGTGTGAGGGCCCCTGGTGGCGTTGGCTCGATTTCATTCGCGCGTTCGATCCCGTGCCGCCGCCGAGCGACAGTTATCAGTTTGGCGTGCTGCCCTACGGGGCTCGCATGACCATACAACTGACCCACAGAAGCTGGGCCCTGGTGACGGTACTGACGCTGCTGTGGCTGGCCTGGCAGCTGGGTCGAGAGGGATGGTCGGTTCTGGGAGGCGTGCTGGCCACCCTGGTGTTGCTGCAAGTGGTGCTGGGGGTGAGCAACATTGGGCTCATGCTGCCCTTGCCCGTGGCCCTGGCTCACCATGGGGTGGCCGCCTTGCTGCTGCTCACCATGGTGACCGTCTGGTTTGCACTCGGCCGCCGGTCGGCCCAAACAGGGGAGCGTTGAGATGGCGCGAACGCATGCACTGCACGCCACGGCGAGATGGCGTTGGCAAGACTATCTGATGCTGACCAAGCCCAAGGTGGTCGCGCTCCTGTTGCTCACCGCCCTGGTCGGCATGTACCTCACCGGCCAGCTGCCGGGCCCGGGATTGGTGCTCCTGTCCCTGACGGGAATAGGCCTGGCCGCGGGAGGAGCGGCCGCCATCAATCATGTGCTCGACAGGCACATAGACCTGCGCATGGCGCGTACCCACCACAGGCCGGTCGCCAGGGGGCGTATCGAGACTCGTCAGGCGATGACGTTTGCCTTGGCGCTCTGTGCCGGCGGCATCGCCATCCTCTGGCTGGGCGTCAACGGCCTGACCGCCTGGCTGACCGCAGGCTCCCTGATAGGTTATGCCGTCGTCTACACGGTCTGGCTCAAGCGGGCGACCCCGCAGAACATAGTGATTGGCGGGCTGGCGGGGGCCATGCCTCCCCTGCTCGGTTGGACCGCGGTCACCGGGATGCTGGATCCCCACGCCCTGCTGCTGGTGGCCATCATCTTCACCTGGACCCCGCCCCACTTCTGGGCGCTGGCCATCCACAGACGAGATGACTATGCCAGGGTCAATATTCCCATGTTGCCGGTGACCCATGGCATCGAGTTCACCAAAACCTGCGTGCTGCTCTACACCCTGTTGCTCACCCTGGTGTGCCTGCTGCCCTGGCTGGTTGGCATGGCAGGCCCGGGTTATCTGATCGGCAGCCTCTGCCTCAATCTGAGGTTTGTGCAGTGGGCCTGGCGTCTCAAGTTCTCCCCGGACGAGCAGACTGCGATACAATGCTTCAAATTTTCCATCACCCATCTGATGGTACTCTTCATCGTCTTGTTGGCGGATCACTGGATTGACTATGGCTAAGTGGCGTTTCCCCCTGTTATTGCTGGTATTTATCGCGGGTGTTTCCAGCGCCTGGTTTATCCACAAACCCGAAGAGCCTGAACAGGCCACCTATTATGCCGCTGGGCGAGACCTTGGCCCCTTCTCGCTGACCGATGCCGATGGCCAGCCCTTCACGCCGGCAAACCTGAAAGGGCACTGGAGTTTCCTGTTCGTCGGCTACACCTTCTGTCCCGACGTCTGTCCCACCACTCTGGCCGATCTGAGGTCCGTCTATCCCAAGTTGCAGAAGCTGGACGAGCGCAGTCAGGTGGTCTTCATCTCGGCGGATCCCCAGCGGGACACGCCGGCGCGCCTGAAGAGTTACGTCGCCTTCTTCCAGCCCGACTTCAAGGCGGCGACCGCGCCCCATGGCGCCCTGTTCCCCTTCGTCCGCAACCTGGGACTCATCTACTCAATCGCCGAGCAGGGGGAGAAGGATTACCTCATCGATCACTCGGCCTCCATCGTGCTGGTCAATCCAGAAGGTCAGCTACAAGCCATCTTTCGACCCGAGTCCGCCCCGGGTCAGGTGCCTCATGTGGCGATGAAGGCACTGGTCTCGGATTTTGACCGTATCCTGACCCTGTCCGGCAGCTGAGCCCGTGGCGCGTTTCCCCGACTGGCTGCGGGACCCTGCCCGCCATGGCGCCGTGTTCGCCCTGGCATTGCCCATGGTGTTTTCCAACATCACCACCCCCCTGCTCGGGCTGGTCGATACCTGGGTCATCGGCCACCTGAGTCAGGCCTGGTTTCTCGGTGGTGTCTCGGTCGGGGCGACCCTGATCAATCTCATCTTCTGGCTGCTTGGCTTCCTGCGCATGTCGACCACAGGGCTGACCGCCCAGGCCCATGGCGCGGCCTGCGGGCGGGAGATGCTCGATACCCTGATGCGGGCCATGGCGCTGGCACTGTTGCTGGGGGTGGGCATCATGCTGCTGGTGTTCCCCCTCCTGCCTCAGATCATTGGGTTGAGCGGAGGCTCGGCCGAGGTGCAGCACTATGCGGGTCAGTATGTGGCTGTGCGGATCTGGAGTGCCCCGGCGGCCCTGTGCAATCTGGTGATCATGGGCTGGTTGCTGGGCTTGCAGGATGCCCGCACGCCCATGGCGCTGCTGATCCTGACCAATCTCGTCAACATGGCCCTCGATGCTCTCTTCGTGCTGGGACTGGGTTGGGAGGTCAAAGGGGTGGCGGCGGCCTCCCTCATCGCCGATCACTGTGCGCTCGGGGTCGGCATCTGGCTGGTGAGCCGCCGCCTGCGAGCGCTGGATCCGGCGGTCTGGCAGGGCGCCCTGCGCCGCTTTCGGCAGTGGCCTGTCTTCTTGCGTCTGCTGGGGCTCAACCGCGACATCTTCATCCGCTCCCTCTGCCTGCAGCTCTGCTTCGCCTTCATGACGCTGCAGGGAGCCCGGCTCGGTGACGTGACGGTGGCTGCCAATACGGTCTTGCTCAATCTGCTGATGCTGATCTCGTACGGGCTGGATGGGTTTGCCTATGGGGCCGAGGCCATGGTCGGGCGCGCCATAGGGCGCCGTGACCGTCAGGGGCTGCGGGAGGTGATAGTGCTCAACCTGGGCTGGGCCCTGCTGATTGCCGCCGGTTTTACCCTGGCGTTCGCCCTGGGGGGACCAGGCCTTGTCGCCAGCATGACAGATCTGCCCGAGGTGATCCGGGAGGCACAACACAACCTGCCCTGGCTGGTGGCCATGCCGCTGCTGGCGGTCTGGTGTTTCCTGTTCGATGGGGTCTTCATCGGGGCGACCCGGGCCCGTGAGATGCGCAACAGCATGCTGGTGGCGGTATTTGGCGGCTTCTTCCCGGTCTGGTGGCTGGCGCAATCCCTGGGCAGTGATGCGCTCTGGGCGGCGATGGCGGCGCTCATGGTCGGCCGGGGCCTGAGCCTGGGTCTGCTCTGCTGGCGCATGGAGCGGGATGGTCGGCTGCTCGCATCCCGCGCCTGATCCTGCTTCACCACGCCGATATCGAGAGGGCCCGCTTGTCAGCAAGCGGGCCCTCTGTGTCGTGGGGTTCTACTGGGCGCCTCGATAGCCGAGCTGGCGCCAGCTCTCGTAGACGAACACCGAGACGGCGTTGGCCAGGTTCATGCTGCGGCTCTGGGGCAGCATGGGGATGCGCAGGCGCTGCTCGCCCGGCAGACTCTCGATGATCTCCATGGGCAGGCCACGACTCTCGGGGCCGAACAGCAAGGCATCCCCCAGGGTGAAGTCGACGGCCGAGTGGGGTCGGGCACCCTTGGTGGTGCAGGCGAATACCCGCCTGGGCGCCACGGCCGCGAGGAAGGCCTCATAGCTTGGCCAGCGCTTCACTTCGGCGAATTCGTGATAGTCGAGCCCGGCGCGCTTGACCCGCTTGTCGTCCCACTCGAATCCTAGTGGCTCTATCAGGTGCAACCGATAGCCGGTGTTGGCACAGAGTCGGATGATATTGCCCGTGTTGGGGGGAATTTCCGGTTGATAGAGCACGATATCGAGCATGACAAGATCCTGATGGGGGCCGGGAGGGGCGTCAGCATACCCAGCCGCTGCGGCAATGAAAAGAGGCTCATGTCAGCGGCAGCGTGATGGTGATGAGCAGGCCGTGGGGCACGTTATGGGCGGCCGTGATATGGCCGCCATGGCGGTGCACCGCCTCGGCGGCGATGGCCAGTCCGAGGCCGGTCCCGCCGGTCTGGCCGTTGCGGGCATCGTCGACCCGGTAGAAGGGCTGGAACAGCAGCGCCAGCTGATCGCTGGGCACTCCTGCCCCGTCATCGCGGATGCTCATGATCCAATGCTGCGCCGTGCTGTGCCACTCCACCTCGATCAGGCTCTCGGCGTATTTGAGGGCGTTGCGCAGCGGATTCTCCAGGGCGCGCGCCAGCAGTTCGGGCCAGATCCGCAGCGAGAGGCTGGGCAGGGGGGGAAGGAC
Source organism: Aeromonas sobria (assembly GCF_050266975.1). GTDB lineage: Bacteria > Pseudomonadota > Gammaproteobacteria > Enterobacterales > Aeromonadaceae > Aeromonas > Aeromonas sobria_B. The sequence goes on along the minus strand of NZ_JBKISU010000029.1, from coordinate 10,188 downwards.
CAGGCGCTTGCCGCTCTGGTGGGCCTCGAACAGGGCGTCATCCAGTATGGGCTCGAGCAGCTCGGCGAGGGGGTAGTAGATGGGCGCCTCCACCCGCTGCTGGGCGCGGGAGAGATCGAGCAGGTCGCCGATCAGCTTGTCGAGCCGCCCTATTTCAGACTCGATGCGGGCCAGCTCGTTGCTGTCGCCCTGCTTGCGACGGATCAGCGCCTGGGCCAGCTGGATGCGAGTCAAAGGGCTGCGTAACTCGTGGGAGATGTCAGATAACAGCTGTTTTTGTTTTTGTATCATCAGCTTGAGAGTTTCCACCATGTGGCTGACGTTGTCGGCCAGCTGGCCAATCTCGTCGCGCCGCTCCAGGTTGGGGATCCGGGTTTCCAGCTCACCGGCGGCGATTTGGGAGACGGATTGCTGCAACTGCTGAATGGGGCGAGTCAGCCGCATGGCGAGCAACAGACACAGTGGCGTGCTGATCAGCATGGCGACCAACAGGATCAGCACGGGGTGGTCCAGGATCTGGATCACCAGAAACAGATAGGGGTTGTCGACATTGAGGCCGAAGTAGACCTGGTAGCTGTGACCATTGTGCTCGAGCAGGAAGGGACCCGTGACCGCATCGTTGTGGTCGCGGCCCATCATGGGGTTGTCCGGCTGATCCACCTCCAGCATGAACCGCATCACGAACTTGTCCGGCGGCGTGGAGGCCTGCACCTGGCCCGCCTGGTCCCGCACATAGATGCTGCCCACCTGCATCAGACCGGCGGCTTGCAACGCCTGTTGCAGGTCGAATGCCCGGTCGGGCCGGGCACCTTGCAGCAGGGTGCGCACGTGCTGCTGCATGGAGAGCCGCTCCTTGGGGGGCAGGGGGATGGTGTTGCGTGGATCCAGGGAGGGGAGGCTGATCACCACCGCCAGGATCAGCAGCAACATGCTCCAGAACCAGAGAAAGATCTGACCCGAGAGACCATGGAGGGGAGGGAGTCTCATGTCGCGTCCAGCCAGAGGTAGCCGCGGCCCCGCACCGTCTTGAAACGGGGCTGACCATCGGCTCGCTCCGGCAGCTTCTTGCGCAGGTTGCTCAGGTGCATGTCGATGGCGCGATCGAAGGGCTCGAGCTTCTTGCCGAGCACCTGTTCCGAGAGCTGCTTCTTGCTGATGATCTGCCCCGGGCTGCGCAGCAGGCACTCCAGCAGGCCAAACTCGGTGGCGGTCAGCTCCAGCTGCCTGCCGTCGCAGCAGGCCTGCTGCAAGCCGGGTTGCAGCTGGATATCCATGAACTGCACCTCGTCGGCGCCCACTCGCGCTGGGTTGCTGCCCTGGGTGCGGCGCAGTATGGCGCGGATCCTGGCGAGCAGCTCCCTGTCGTCGAATGGCTTGGCCAGGTAGTCATCGGCGCCCGCTTCCAGACCATTGACCCTGTCCTGGCTGTCGCCGCGGGCGGTCAGCATCAGCACTGGGGTATCGAGCCGCTCCCTCAGCCTGGCCAGCATGGCGAAGCCGTTGAGCCTGGGCATCATGACGTCCAGCAGGATCAGATCGAAGGCGTGCAGCGCCAACTGGTGCAGTCCCTGCTCGCCATCGTCGGCCACCGTCACCTGGAAACCCTCCAGGGTCAGGATTTCGTGGAGCAGCTGGGTGAGGTCCAGGTCGTCATCGACCAGCAAAATTCTGTTCATCAGTCGCCAGTTCCGATCATTTTTCGCGCCAAGGGGGGCGCAGGGTCAGGGTATAATAGATTTTTAACCGCAAGAGGAAAGCCGGTTGTGAGCCATCAACAATATTCCCGCTGGGTGACCCTGGCCAGCATGGCCGCCGTCGGCACGGCCACCCTGCTCATCACCGGCAAGCTGATCGCCTGGCTGATGACGGGTTCTTCCAGCCTGCTGGCCTCCCTGACCGACTCCTTCATGGACGTGAGTGCCTCCATCATCAACCTGCTCGCCATCCGCTATGCCATGACCCCCGCCGACGAGGAGCACAGATTCGGCCATGGCAAGGCGGAATCCCTGGCCGGCCTGATCCAGTCCGCCTTCATCGCGGGGTCGGCCCTGCTGCTGGTGATGCACGGCATCTCCTCCCTGCTCAAGGAGGATCCCATCTTGCGGCTGGAGGCGGGCATCTGGGTGAGCCTGGGCTCCATGGTGCTGACCCTGCTGCTGGTGGGCTTCCAGCAATTCGTGGTGCGGCGCACTGGCAGTGTGGCCATCAAGGCGGACATGCTGCACTACCGTTCCGATCTGCTGCTCAATGGCGGCGTCTTGCTCGCCCTGGTATTGGCGGGACAGGGCTGGCTCTGGGCCGATGGCCTGTTTGCCATCCTGATCGGCCTCTTCCTGCTGTGGGGGGCGTTGACCATAGGGTACGAGTCGGTGCAGGCCCTGCTGGATCGCCAGTTGCCAGAGGAGGAACAAGCGAGAATAATGGCCCTTTGCTGTGAGGTCGCCGGTGTGCACGGTGTGCATGATCTGCGTACCCGCCAATCCGGGCCGACCCGTTTTGTGCAATTACATCTGGAGCTGGATGATCAGCTCCCCCTGGTCAAGGCCCACCAGATCGCCGACGAGGCGGAACTGGCGGTGCGCCAGGCCTTTGAGCGGACGGACGTCATCATTCACATGGACCCCATCTCTGTGGTGCACAAGGAACGGCAAGGCTCCCCCATCGAACAACAGTAGGCAGTAACATGGATGATCTGGTTGCCCGTACGTGGCAAAAAATTCAGCAGGAAGCGGGCATGATGGCGACCCAGGAGCCCATGTTGGCCAGCTTCTTCCACTCCACCATTCTCAATCATGAGACGCTGCGCTCGGCCCTGAGCTTCCAGCTTGCCAACAAGCTCGACAGCGCCACCATGCCGGCCATCGCCCTGCGCGAGGTGATAGAACAGGCCCTGCGCAGCGATCCCGACCTGCTGGCCGTGGTGGCAGCCGACATCTGTGCCGTACAGGAGCGGGATCCCGCGGTCGAGTTCTTCTCGACCCCCCTGCTCTATCTCAAGGGGTTCCACGCCCTGCAAGGCTATCGGGTGGCCCACTGGTTGTGGCAGCAGGGGCGCCGCCCGCTGGCGCTCTATCTGCAAAACCAGATCTCGGTGGTGTTCGGGGTGGATGTGCATCCCGCCGCCCGCATCGGCAAAGGCATCATGTTTGACCATGCCACCGGCATAGTGGTCGGTGAGACGGCGGTGATCGAGGACGATGTCTCCATCTTGCAGAGTGTGACCCTGGGGGGAACCGGCAAGGAGGGGGGCGATCGCCATCCCAAGATCCGTGAAGGGGTAATGATCGGCGCCGGTGCCAAGGTGCTCGGCAACATAGAGGTCGGCATGGGGGCCAAGATAGGGGCGGGGAGTGTGGTGATCAACCCGGTGCCGCCCCATACCACGGTCGCCGGCGTGCCTGCCAAGATCGTCGGTCATCCCGAGTGCGACAAACCCTCGCTGGACATGGACCAGTGCCTCTGACTCTCCTGATGTAAGGCTGGACCATGGCCAAGTGGTGGTCGGGATGGCTCATCCTGGCAATGTGGCTGCTCAATCTGCTGCACCTTTACGGGGGCATCTCGCCCTGGCCCGCCGCCCTGGCGGCCTGGATGGCGTCCCTGCTGACCTGGCCCAGGATGGCGGGAGCCGCTAGGCGCCAGGCCTTGGTGCTATACGGCGCCGCCCTGATACTGCTGCTGTTCTCCTTCGTGCGTGGCGCCGACCTCACCCTGGGGGAGTGGCTGTTGCCCAACATCAACATGCTGACCATGTTCGCCGCCGTGAGCACCCTCAATCTCGCGACCTCGGGGCTGCTGACCGGCACCCCTGCCTGGTCAGGCCGCAAGGGGCTGTGGAGCACCATGGCGAGCCTCAATCTGCTGGGGGCCGTGATCAATCTGTCGGTGCTCTTCATCATTGGCGATCGGCTGGAGCGCAACAACAGCCTGGAGCGACGCCAGGTCATGGTGCTGAGCCGTATCTTCTGCGCCGCTGCATTCTGGTCCCCCTTCTTCGTGGCCATGGCGGTGGCGCTCACCTATGCCCCCGGCATGCGACTGGCTCCCATCTTGCCGTTCGGCATGCTCGGCGCCCTCATCTCCATGGGGGTCACCGCCTGGCAGGTCGAGCGGCTGGGGGCGATCGCCGATTTTCAGGGCTATCCGCTGCGCTTGCAGACCCTGGGACTGCCGCTGGCCCTGGCGGCGGCCGTGCTGCTGGTGAAGCAGTGGTGGCCCGCCCTCAGCATTCTGGCGGTGATCGCTCTGGTGGCCCCCTTGCTGGCGCTGATCTTCATGCCACGCCAGGGGCGCGCCCTGGCGCTCAAGCGTCAGGTGGTGGAACGCTTCCCCGCCATCGGCGGCCAGCTGGTACTGTTTCTCGGTGCCGGCCTGCTGGCGGCAGGGATCAATAGCGCCCTGTCCACCCTGGCCGTCGGCGATCACGGCTTGCCGCTGTTCCAGCACTTCGGCTGGTTCGAGGCGTCGCTGACCCTGCTGCTGATCCTGGTGGTGGCCATCTTCGGGGTGCATCCCCTGATCAGCATCTCGGGGCTGGCGCCGCTGCTCTGGCCCCTGCAGCCGGATCCCAGCCTGCTCGGCATGTGCTTCCTGCTCGGCTGGGGACTGGCGACCGGTACCAGCCCCCTCTCCGGCTCCAACCTGGCATTGGCCGCCCGCTACAACCTGAGTGCCTCTCTGCTGCTGCGCTGGAACCTGACCTATGGCGCCTTCATGTATCTGATGGCCTGTCTGCTGCTGGGCGGATATATCGCCTGGCAGGGATGAATCCCGGCCCATGTGAAGAAAATCGACGCAGATTTGAGCTGGGATGGCGGCGAGACCGCATTTTCCCTCGTGCCGGCTTGTTTGTGCGAAGCGGCTCAGGGTATGCTGACTCCACGCGCTGGCATTGCCCTCTGTGGGGCATCGCAATTGAACAAACAGGTACGCATCATGTCATTAGAAGTCCTTGAACAACTCGAATCCAAAGTCCAATCCGCCGTCGACAACATCTCCCTGCTGAAGATGGAGCTGGACGAACTGAAGCAGCAGAACAACCAGCTGCAAGATGAGAACCATCAGCTGCGCAACGAGCATCAAGCCTGGCAAGAGCGTCTGCGCGCCCTGCTCGGCAAGATCGATCAGATGGACGAAGCCATCTGATCCCACGCCGTTCCTCGCCGCAAGTGAGAAGGCCGCTCGATGAGCGGCCTTCTCGTTGATGGCGGGCAGCGACCTGGCTCCTTGCCTCAGCACATGGCCAGCAGCTGCTTGACCGTCTTCTCGATGCCGTCTGCCGCCTCGACGATGTTGTTGGCCAGCATGTAGGCCGGGGTGGAGATGACCTTGCGCTCTTCATCCACCACGAACTCGTTGACCGGACAGGCGAGGTGGCTGGCACCCATGGCTTCCATGGCATTGGCGGTTCCTTCATCCTTGCCTATGGTGGCCAGGGTGCCGGCCCCATAGACCAGGGGGATCATGGCCGGCGCGATGCAGATATAGGCGGCGGGCTTGCCGGCGCGGGCAAAGCTCTGGCACGCTTTGAGCACATCGGGCTGGATCTGGCACTGGGCCCCCTGGAGTGCGAAGTCACACAGGTTCTTGGCGGCGCCGAAACCGCCTGGCAGCAGCAGGGCATCGAAATCGGCGGCATCGAGCTCGGCCACATCGCGGATCTGGCCGCGGCAGATGCGCGCCGCCTCGACCAGCACGTTGCGGCTCTCCCCCTCGCTCACCTCGCCGGTCAGGTGATTGATGACATGCAGTTGGGGCACGTCGGGAGCGAAGCACTGGACGGCGGCGCCCTGGCGCGCCAGCGCCAGCAGGCTGATCACCGCCTCGTGGATCTCGGCGCCATCAAACACGCCACAACCACTCAAGATCACGGCCACTTTTTTCATGGGAAGACTCCTTGTTGTCGAAAATGTGAGCCAAGGTGGAAACTGGCACTTTTGTATGGTTATCGTTCGCCCCCGGCTGGTCAAGTCAGGATGCTGTGCTAGGATTGTTTCGTTTTGGATCCTGCCTGACTCATCCCCTTAAAATTTTTTCCACATTTGGCCATGTCATCCTTGATACATCTTTATCTTGTGGTGATGGTATAATTTATTGATATTAATGGTTTTTTGTTTTTTGTTTCCGTTGTTCTTCACAGGCTTGGTCAGCTCATGCCATTTTTGGTCACAGAGTTATCCACAGAATTTGTTTGGCATGCATCCAACAATAGGTTAGGCCGGCCCCCTTGGTGCCAGGGGGTCCCTGTGGCATCCTAGCGGCTGTTTATCTCTCTGGCAGGACGACTTCATGGCCCCTAGCAATCCCCTCATTCTGGTCGACGGTTCTTCATATCTGTATCGCGCCTTCTTCGCCTCCCAGCAGGCCGACCTGCGAACCTCCACCGGATTGCCAAGTGGCGCCGTCCGTGTCATGGCAAACATGATGCGCAGCCTGCGCAAGCAATACCCCGACAGCCATGTCGCCGTGGTGTTCGACGCCAAGGGCAAGACCTTCCGCGATGACATCTACCCCGAGTACAAGGCGACCCGGGCCAGCATGCCGGACGATCTGCGCAGCCAGGTTGCTCCCATTCACCAGATGATCAAGGCGATGGGCTTCCCCTTCCTGATGGTGGAAGGAGTGGAGGCGGACGACGTGATCGGCACCCTGGCCCGTCAGGCGACCGAGAAGAAGCTGCCGGTGCTCATCAGCACGGGTGACAAGGACATGGCCCAGCTGGTCTCCGACCATGTCACCCTGATCGACACCATGAAGGATGTGAAGACAGATAGGGACGGGGTGATCGAGAAGTTCGGCGTGCCGCCAGAGCTCATCATCGACTACCTGGCCCTGATGGGAGACAAGGTGGACAACATCCCCGGCATGACGGGGGTTGGCGAGAAGACGGCGCTGGCCTTGCTGCAGGGGATCGGCAGCATAGACGAGATCGCCGCCAATCTGGACAAGGTCGCCGCCCTGGGCTTTCGCGGCTCCAAGGCTTTTGCCGACAAGTTCCGCGAGCAGGAGGAGCAGGTTCGCCTCTCCTATGTGCTGGCCACCATCAAGACCGACGTCGAGCTGGAACAGAGCCTGGAGCAGCTGGTGCTGGGCCCGATCGACAAGGAGTCCCTGCTGGCGGTCTACCGCGAGTATGAGTTGCGCAATCTGCTCAAGGAGCTGGAAGGGGGCGATGACGAGGGAGAGGGTGCCCAGGCTGACTCGGTGGCGTCGGCGGCCATCGAGACCGAGTATCAATGCGTCCTGACCGAAGCCGAGTTGGATGGCTGGCTCGGCAAGCTGGCCGGGGCCGAGCTGTTTGCCTTCGATACCGAGACCACCAGTCTCGACTATATGGAGGCGAGAGTGGTTGGCGTGTCGTTCGCCATCGAGCCGGGCAAGGCGGCCTACGTTCCCTTCGGTCACGACTATCTGGGGGCGCCAACCCAGCTGACCGAACAGCAGGTGCTGGGCAGGCTCAAGCCGCTGCTGGAGGATCCGGCCCGTCTCAAGGTGGGGCAGAACCTTAAGTACGATCGCAACGTGCTGCTCAATCACGGTATAGACCTGCAGGGCATCGCCTTCGACACCATGCTCGAATCCTATGTGCTCAACTCCACCGCCAGCCGTCACGACATGGACTCTCTGGCCAGGAAGTATCTGGGCGTCGACACCATCTCGTTCGAAGAGATCGCCGGCAAGGGGGCCAAGCAGCTCACCTTCAACCAGATCGAACTGGAGCAGGCGGCGCCCTATGCGGCGGAAGATGCCGACATCACCCTGCGCCTGCACCAGACCCTGTGGGGCGAACTGAGCAAACAGCCCACGCTTGCCAAGGTGTTCACCGAGATTGAGCTACCCCTGCTGCCGGTGCTGGCACGGATGGAGAGGCTCGGGACCACCATAGATCCCAAGCTGCTGCACCAGCAGAGTCAGGAGATCGAGGTGCGGCTGGTGGAGCTGGAGAAGCAGGCGCACGAGCTGGCCGGCCAGGAGTTCAACCTCTCCTCACCCAAGCAGCTCGGCGAGATATTGTTCGTCAAGCTGGGGCTGCCGATCCTCAAGAAGACCCCCAAGGGCGCCCCGTCTACCGCGGAAGAGGTGCTGGCGGAATTGGCGGAGACCTACGATCTGCCGCGCCTGCTGATGGAGCACCGTGGCCTGGCCAAGCTCAAGTCTACCTATACCGACAAGCTGCCGCTGATGATCAAGCCCCAGACCGGGCGAGTGCACACCTCCTACCATCAGGCGGTGGCGGCGACCGGCCGGCTCTCCTCGACCGACCCCAACCTGCAGAACATCCCGGTGCGCAACGAGCAGGGTCGCCGCATCCGTCAGGCCTTCGTACCGATCCAGGGCTACAAGCTGGTGGCGGCGGACTACTCCCAGATTGAGCTGCGCATCATGGCGCACCTCTCCGGTGACCAGGGTTTGCTGACCGCCTTTGCCGAGGGCAAGGACATCCACAAGGCGACCGCCGCCGAGGTGTTCGGGGTGGCGCTCGATGCGGTCACCAGCGACATGCGCCGCAGCGCCAAGGCGATCAACTTCGGCCTAATCTACGGCATGAGTGCCTTCGGTCTGGCCAAGCAGCTGGGGATCGGCCGTGCCGAGGCGCAAAAATACATGGATCTCTACTTCGAGCGCTACCCGGGCGTGCTGGAGTATATGGAGCGTACCCGCCAGCAGGCGGAAGCTCAGGGCTACGTCGAGACCCTGTTCGGTCGTCGCCTCTATCTGCCGGACATCAAGTCCCGCAACGCCGGCCTGCGCAAGGCGGCGGAGAGGGCCGCCATCAACGCACCCATGCAGGGCACGGCCGCCGACATCATCAAGCGCGCCATGATCCAGGTCGAAGGGTGGCTCAAAGGCATCGAGGATGACTCCATCCACATGCTGATGCAGGTCCACGATGAACTGGTGTTCGAGATCCGTGCCGACAAGGTCGACGAGTACGTCACCCTCATCAAGGAGAAGATGTCGGCGGCGGCCGAGCTGCATGTACCGCTGGTGGTCGAGGCCGGGGTGGGGGACAACTGGGATCAGGCCCACTGAGCCTGACCCGGGTGACTGGCTAGCCATATAAGCAGAGAAGCCCGGCATCATGCCGGGCTTCCTGTTTGTGGCGGCGGTGTTTCAGGCCTCTTGCAGGTATTCGTCCTTGAGCAGGACGTAGTTGTCGGCCGAGGTTTTCAGAAAGGCAATCTCTGCCGGCTTGAGCGGCCGCGCCTGCTTGACCGGGTTCCCCATATAGAGGAAGCCGGATGCGAGCCGTTTGCCCGGTGGTACCAGAGAGCCAGCGCCTATCATCACATCATCCTCGACCACCACCCCATCCAGCAGTATGGCCCCCATGCCGACCAGCACCCGATTGCCTATGGTGCAGCCATGCAGCATGGCCTTGTGGCCGACGGTGACATCTTCCCCGATCAGCAGGGGGTAACCATGGGGATTGGCCTCGCTACTGCGGCTGAGATGCAGAATCGTGCCGTCTTGCACATTGCTGCGGGCGCCGATGCGGATGTGGTTCACATCCCCCCGCGCCGCCACCAGGGGCCAGATGCTGGCATCATCGCCGAGCACTATGTCTCCCACCAAAGTGGCGCAGGGATCCACGTATACGTCTTTGCCCAGTTGCGGGCGCTTTCCCTTATAGGGTCTTAGTCGCAAGTCCATCTTGGCCTCCTTGATTTACGGCCATTCTAGCAATCCCAGACCCGGCTCTGTGGATAAAGTTGTATAAAAGCTGTGGTTGGTTATGAATAACTAAATAAACGCCGATTTTTGCAATTTTATTGCATCGAGGGGCTTGCCAGTGAGATCAATCTCTCTATAATGCGCCTCCATCGACAGGGCAAGCGGCAACGCAAACAACCTCGTCGATAGCCTCGAAAAGCCTTACAAAATAAGGCTTGACTCGAGAAGGCGGTTGAGTAGAATGCCACTCCCGCAGCAGCCAAAAGCTGCGTCGCTCTTTAACAATTTGAATCAAGCAATCTGTGTGGGCACTCACAGCATCGAGCATCAAAAACAATTTTTGATTTTCAATGTCTGGTGAAGTGACCAAGACAACTTCGGTTGTCACAGTTTATTTCAGCAATTCATTGAGCCGCTTTTCGAAGCAACCAAACTTAAATTGAAGAGTTTGATCATGGCTCAGATTGAACGCTGGCGGCAGGCCTAACACATGCAAGTCGAGCGGCAGCGGGA
>NZ_JBKISU010000028.1:0-66746 GCF_050266975.1 Aeromonas sobria | reverse complement strand
CGGTCAACTGCTGATAGCTCATGGTGATACTGCTTTTACTTTGGCGAGCAGAAGGGTACCACCAATCAGCAGTTGGCCACCTCTCGCCATTCATCCATGAGTGTCGCACTTATTATCTGAATTCCCGTACAAAGCTAGACTTTTCCTCTGGCTCAAATAGTTACACTTCTACAGACTTCAACAAAAAATCGATTTTTGAAAGCAATAGCCAGTCAAACTCCAAGATTAATTTCAGTCATCCAACATTACCCCCTTTAACAAGTAACGGGGCACAAGTTAAACCATCTACAAACGAGACAAAATCACACTTCCAACCTTCCGATAGCAATAGAACTACTGACACTATCGCACCTAATCCTGACTCACTTTTAAAAGACAGTGCATATCAGTTCGCAACTCTTCTATCTGAAACAGATAAAATTAGAAAAGAATTGGATGCATTGAGAAAAAGAATTGAACAGGACAAGCTTGAGTTTGATAAAACTATTATTGAAGACAAAAATGAATTCAAAGGCTATATAGATAAAAAGAAAGAAGAGATTCTTTTGGAAGTTCACAAAGACAATAAGGAGACAAAAAACTCCATTCTTTCATCAATATCTTTATTTGTTGGATTTTTTGCATTTCTTTCCATAAACGTTAATATCTACTCGAAAGCAGATAGTATCTCACAGGCAGTTATAGTTCTTTTTTGCAGCCTAGTCTGCATACTATTTTTTGTATATGGGACTATTTTGCTTATCAAAAAAGATGATATATCAAAAATGTTAGGAAAAAACTTCATTACATTAATAGCTGTGTCTACTTTACTCCTGTCAATATTTAACATTATTTATAGCCATAAAAATCACAAAGAATATTTAGAAGAAAAAGAAAGCATCTTTAATTGGGATCCGTACGAATCAAAAGAATAATACTAATTTAATTTTTCCTAGGCTATGGGTGCAATGAATGCAATGAATGCAGTGAATTGCACCTCTCGTCACAATCGCGGTGCAATGCGCTCCGCTTATTGCACCCTACGACTACTCCCTGAGGTTATGGCGGGCACGATCTTGGTTCCCCCTCCAATCCGCCGAGGGGAAGGGGCAAGGTCAGGAGCGCCATCAGGGATGATGGCGCAGCCGCAGCCGGCACAGGGATGTGCCGTCTGCGGCGGTCCGTCCGACCTTGCACCTGATCCGAGGGAAACCGCGTAGCGGTCGGATTGGCGGGGGTGGCCTTTCTTTTGGTGACTTTTCTTTGGCCACGCAAAGAAAAGTTACTCGCCCCGGCCCGAAGGGCGGGCGAAACCCCTTCGAGGCCAACGGCCTCGCGTCCTGCACGGCAAGGCCGTGCCATTCCCCCATCACACGGAACGGACGATTACGCCTGACGGCTAATCGACCCTACAATTGCACGGCGCAGCCGTGCCTGCTCGCCACAGGCACGGAGTCTGGCTAGACGCCCGGGTGCCACCGGTAAAGGGGGGCGTGGCCGTCCCTATCGGCCCAAAAACGCCTCCCAGTCCTTAAACACCGGCTGCAACCCTGCCTGCCGCACGGCGGCGGCCACCTCCCCTAAGGATCTGTCGTCGTGGATGGCGAACTGCTCCAGCTCCTCCTTGTCTCCCTCCGCATAGCCGCCGGGCTGGGTGCGGGATTCCGCCGACATCTGGGTGATGCCAAGGCGCAGGGCGCCGTTGCGAAACGCAGGGGATTCCCGGGTGGAGAGCGACAAGTCCAGGGTTGGCGAGAAGAGGCGCCAGGCGCAGATCAGCTGCACCAGCTGGCGATCCGACATGGTCACTTCAGGCTCCAGCCCTCCGGTGCAGGGGCGCAGGCGCGGGAAGGAGAGTGAATAGCGGCTCTGCCAGTGATGACGCTCCAACCAGCTCAGGTGCTCGGCGACAAAATAGCTGTCGGCGCGCCAGTCCGGCGACAGGCCGATCAGCGCGCCGAGGCCAATCTTGTCGATGCCGGCGCGCCCCAGCCGATCCGGGGTGGCGAGACGCCACCCGATATCCTGCTTGTTGCCGCGCAGGTGGTGGCGAGCGTAGGCGGGGGCGTGGTAGGTCTCCTGGTAGACCATGACGGCGTCGAGGCCCAAGGTCTTCAGCTCGGCGTAGTCGGCCTGGGACAGCGGCTGCACCTCCATCGCCAGGGTGCTGAAGTGGCGGCGGATCCGCGGCAGCTGCTCACGAAAGTAGTCCATGCCCACCTTGGTCTCGTGCTCGCCGGTCACCAGCAGCACGCTGTCGAAGCCGCGCGCCTTGAGGGCCAGGCACTCTCGCTCGATTTCCTCGCTGTTCAGAGTCTTGCGTTTCAAGCGGTTGCTCATGGAGAAGCCGCAGTAGGAGCAGTCGTTGGCGCACAGGTTCGACAGATAAAGGGGCACGTAGAAACCCACCGTATTGCCAAAACGCTGGCGGGTCAGGCGCTCCGCCAGCTCTGCCATCCGGGGCAGATAGGCCTCTGCTGCTGGCGAGATCAGCGCCATAAAATCCTGCAGGGTGCGCCGTGGATTGGCCAGCGCCCGCTCCACGTCCCGGGCCGTCTTGGCGCGGATCTGCATGCCGATATCGTCCCACTCCAGCTCCTGCCAGCGATTGGCAAAATCCAACCCCCTCCCGGCCTCCCCCTTGGGAGGGGGAGGAGCGCAGGACTCGCCCCCTTCAAGCACCGAATCAGCCGGAGCCCTCACCCCCAGCCCCTCTCCCAGAGGGAGAGGGGAGGACGAATCTCCCCCAGTGATAGCAATTCCCTGACTCATAACACCCCCAGAAAATCGGTGAGGGGGCTGGAGGCCTGGGCCTGGCTGCCGCGTGCCCCCAGGCCCGCCTCGTAGGCGCTGCGACCGGCCTCGCAGGCGAGCGCAAAGGCGCGGCCCATGGCGACCGGATCCCCGCTCACGGCGATGGCCGTATTGACCAGCACGGCGTCGGCGCCCAGTTCAAAGGCCGCCGCCGCGTGGCTCGGCGCGCCAATCCCCGCATCCACCACCACGGGCACATTGGCCTGCTCGATGATGATGGAGAGGAACTCCCGGGTCACCAGCCCCTGATTGGAGCCGATGGGGGCGCCGAGCGGCATGACGGCGGCGCAGCCCACCGCTTCGAGCCGCTTGCACAGCACGGGGTCGGCGCCGCAGTAGGGCAGCACCACAAACCCCTCTTTGACCAGCTGTTCGGCGGCCTTGAGGGTCTCGATGGGGTCAGGCAGTAGGTATTTGGGATCGGGGTGGATCTCGAGCTTGAGCCAGTTGGTACCCAGTGCCTCCCGGGCCAGGTGGGCGGCAAACACCGCCTCGGCGGCCGTCTTGGCCCCTGAGGTATTGGGCAAGAGCTTGACCCCGAGGGCCAGCAGCGGCGTGAGGATATCGTCGTGGCGCTTGCCGGGCTCCAGGCGCTTGATGGCCATGGTGACCAGTTGGGAGCCGCTCGCCGCTATGGCGGCCGCCATCAGATCGGGGCGGGCAAACTTGCCGGTGCCGGTGAAGAGGCGCGAAGAGAAGGTGTGATCGGCAATCTTGAGCATCTCAGCCTCCGGCCACTGTGGTAAGAAGAGAGGAAGCCCCGCCGCAAGGCAGAACGCTCGAAAATGAGAGCACAAGCATCATGAGTCAGCCTCCGGCGATGGCGGTGAAGAGGTGGATCTCGTCCCCGTCATTGAGGCGGGTCTCGGCCCAGCGGCTGCGGGGCAGCACGATGCCGTTGAGGGCCACCGCCACCCCCTGGGGGGCAATCTCCTGCACCGCCAGCAGCTCGGTCAGGCACTGGCCGGTGGGCAGCGTCAGCTCGATATCGTTCAATCGAATATTCATTGGTCATCCTTATGGCTGCCACACACAGGGCAGTCGGGGTCGGCGGGCAGGCGCAGGCTCTGCCATTCGTGGGCCAGGGCATCGAAGCGGCGCAGGGTGCCCGCCACCGGGCTGGGGCGCCCGAGCAATATTTTCAGGGCCTCCAGGGCCTGCAAGGAACCCATCACTCCCACCAGGGGGCCGGTGACGCCGCTGCTCTGGCAGCTCTCCTTTATCTCGGTGTCCGCCGGGTAGAGACAGGCGTAGCAGGCGTGCTCGCTGCTGGTGCGCGCCATCAGCTGCCCCTGCCAGCCAACCGCCGCGGCAGAGATCCAGGGCTTGCCCTGGGCCACGCAGGCGGCGTTGATGGCCTGGCGGGTGGCGAGGTTGTCGCAGCAGTCGACAACCAGATCCACCTCGGCCACGAAGGCCGGCAGGCTGGCGGCATCGAGGCGCTGGTTGATGGCAATCAGCTCCACCAGCGGGTTGTGGGCGGCCAAACGCTCCCGGGCCAGCTCCGCCTTGGAGCGGCGCAGCCCCTCACCGTCGAACAGGATCTGGCGCGGCAGATTACTGCTGTCGAGCGTGTCGCCATCGGCCAGCCACAGCGTCCCCACTCCGGCCCCGGCGAGATAGAGGGCCAGCGGCGAGCCAAGCCCGCCGAGGCCGACGATCAGCACCGACTTGCCCTTGAGCCGCGCCTGCCCCTCTTCCCCCATCTCGGCCAGCATCAGCTGCCTGCCGTATCTCAGGTACTCTTCGTCGCTCAGCGACGCCTCGTCAGAGAGCATGTGCCACCTCCTTTGCCGGGATGGCGGAGCGCGCAGGATCCCCGGCCCCCACGGCGGCCAGCAGGCGGGCGGTCGCCCCCCGCCAGTCGTCGCTCCCTGTGATGGCGGAGACCAGGGCTATACTGCCGACCCCGCTCCCCTTGACCGCCGCTACCCGCTCCTCGCCGATGCCGCCGATGGCCACCGTCGGCCAGTCGCCCATCAGGGCGCGATAGTGGTGCAGCCGCACCAGCCCCTGGGGGCGAGACGGCATCTGCTTGGTGCTGGTGGGGAAGATATGACCGAGGGCGATATAGGAGGGGGCCAGCTCCCGGGCGCGCATCAGCTCGAAGTAACCGTGGGTGGAGATGCCGAGGCGCAGCCCCGCCCCCTGGATGGCGGCGAGATCGGCGGTTTCCATGTCCTCCTGCCCCAGATGCACCCCATAGGCACCGGCCGCTATGGCCTGCTGCCAGTAGTCGTTGATAAAGAGCCGGGCCTGATACTTGCGACCGAGCGCGACCGCATCCGCAATGGCCGGTGCCACCTCAGCGGCAGGCAGGTCTTTGATGCGCAGTTGCAGGGTCTTGACCCCGGCTTCCAGCAGACGTTTGAGCCACTTGACCGAATCCACCACCGGGTAGAGGCCCAGATGCTGTTCGGTCGGGGCAAAGGGGCCCTCTGGCAGGCGGGCCGCGCAGGCAGGATAGAGACCGAAGCGGCGATCCAGTTCGGACCCCGCCAGCACTGCACGGGGGAAGTGGGCGAGATCGGCCGGCCAGCCGAGATGGGCGATGGGGCCTGGGCCCGATCCCACTCCCTGCGCCCCTGCCAACCCCTGTTGCAGGTAGGCGCGCGCCAGGGTGATGGCGTCTTCCACCGGGTAATCCAGCGCCACCACGGCCGCGATGGCGCTGGCATAGCAGCAACCGGTGCCGTGACCATGGCGGGTATTCAGGCGCGGCGCCGCCAGCCAGAACTCGCGGCTCTCGTCCTGGTAGTAGTCCAGACAGAGATCCCCGCTCCACTCAAGGTGACCGCCCTTCACCAGCACGGCGCGGGCGCCGAGTTCACGCAGCCTGGCCGCGCCCGCTCTTACCAGCGCGGGGCTGGTCGCCGGAATGCCGGTCAGGGCTTCCAGCTCGGGGCCGTTGGGGGTGATGAGGGACAGGCGTGGCAACAGGTGCTCACGCACCGCCGCCAGCATGTTGGGCTCCGCCATGGGGGTGCCTGTGCTGGCGATGGCCACCGGGTCGTAGACCACAAAGGGGGCTTCGATGGTCGACAACCTGCGGGCCAGCACCTCCACATGGAGCCGGGTCGGCAGCAGGCCTATCTTGATGGCGGCGGGTGGCAGATCCAGCCCCAGGGCGTCGATCTGGGCGGTGAAGGTCTGCATCAACACGGGGTCCACCATCTTCACCGCCACCGAATTCTGGGCCGTGATGGCGGAGATGACCGAGCAGCCGTGCACGCCGAGGGCGTGCATGGTATGCAAGTCGGCCTGAATGCCGGCCCCGCCGCCGGAGTCTGAACCGGCGATGGTCCAGACCACGGGACGGGCCTGCGTTACGGCGGACAGGTCGGCGGGGCTGACAGCCCCGCGCTCGCTGCTCACGCCTCCTCCCCTGCAGCCTGCTTCAGGGTCGCCGCCTGGTGGTAGATCTCGCCGCCAGTCTCCTTGAAGGTCTCCGCCATGCGGGCCATGCCACTCTCAACGTCGGCCTGCTTGAAGGTCTCCGGCTCCTTGTGGGCGATGCCGCTCTCCACCTCGGCCACCACCCGCTCCTGCTGGCCGTCCATGCCCACCATCTTGATCTCTACGGCTTCCAACTTGGCGGCGTAGTCACGCACGTCCTGGGTGATCTTCATGGAGCAGAACTTGGGCCCGCACATGGAGCAGAAGTGCGCCACCTTGCCGGACTCCTGGGGCAGGGTCTCGTCGTGGTAGGCACGGGCGGTGTCGGGATCCAGGGCCAGATTGAACTGATCCTCCCAGCGAAACTCGAAGCGCGCCTTGGACATGGCGTTGTCGCGGATCTGGGCACCTGGGTGACCCTTGGCCAAGTCAGCGGCGTGAGCGGCGATCTTGTAGGTGATGAGGCCCTGCTTCACGTCCTCCTTGTTGGGCAGCCCCAGGTGCTCCTTGGGGGTGACGTAGCAGAGCATGGCGCAGCCATACCAGCCGATCATGGCGGCACCAATGCCGGAGGTGAAGTGATCGTAACCGGGAGCTATGTCTGTGGTGAGGGGGCCGAGCGTATAGAAGGGCGCCTCGTGACAGTGTTCCAGCTGCTCGGTCATGTTGCGCTCTATCATGTGCATGGGCACATGGCCCGGCCCCTCTATCATCACCTGCACATCGTATTCCCAGGCAATCTTGGTGAGCTCGCCCAGAGTGCGCAGCTCGGCGAACTGGGCCTCGTCGTTGGCGTCGTAGACGGAGCCCGGACGCAGACCGTCCCCGAGGGAAAGCGCCACATCGTAGGCGGCGCACAGCTCGCAGATCTCGCGGAAGTGCTGGTAGAGGAAGTTCTCCTTGTGATGGGACAGGCACCACTTGGCCATGATGCTGCCGCCACGGGAGACGATGCCGGTGAGGCGCTTGGCGGTCATGGGCACGTAGCGCAGCAAGACGCCGGCATGGATGGTGAAGTAATCCACCCCCTGCTCGGCCTGTTCCAGCAGGGTGTCGCGAAACAGCTCCCAGGTGAGGTCTTCGGCGATGCCGTTGGTTTTTTCGAGCGCCTGATAGATGGGCACTGTGCCGATGGGCACAGGGCTGTTGCGCAGTATCCACTCCCGGGTCTCGTGGATGTTGCGACCGGTGGAGAGATCCATGACGGTGTCGGCGCCCCAGCGGGTGGACCAGACCAGCTTCTCCACTTCCTCCTCGATGCTGGAGCTGACCGCCGAGTTGCCGATGTTGGCGTTGATCTTCACCAGGAAGTTGCGGCCTATGATCATGGGCTCGCTTTCCGGGTGGTTGATGTTGCTCGGGATGATGGCGCGGCCGGCGGCCACTTCATCGCGTACGAATTCGGGGGTAATGTTCTCGGGCAATCTGGCGCCAAACCCCTGGCCCGGGTGCTGGCGCAGCAGCAGTTCGGAGCGCACCCGCTCGCGGCCCATGTTCTCGCGGATGGCAATAAATTCCATCTCCGGGGTGACCATGCCCTGGCGGGCATAGTGCAGCTGGGTCACCCGGCGGCCCGGCCTGGCACGCAGCGGCTTGGGCAAATGTTCGAAACGCAGGTGATCCAGCCCCTCGTCGGCGAGGCGCTCCTGGGTGAAGGTGGAGCTCAGACCCGGCAGCGGCTCGGTGTCGCCACGCTCCAGCACCCAGTTTTCCCGCAGGCGCGGCAGGCCGCGGCGCACGTCTATCTCGGCACGCTCGTCCCCGTAGGCTCCCGAGGTGTCGTAGACGGGCACCGGCTCGTTGGCCTCGAACTGGGGGGCCTCTTTGCTGCCACCAACCAGGGTGTCGGCCAGCTGGATTTCACGCAAAGGCACCCGGATATCGGGGCGGGAGCCCTGGATAAAAATACGGCGGGAGTTGGGATGGGCCATGCCCTTGAGGTTGTCGATAAAGGCCTGGGCGCTGGAGCGCAGCTCCCGGCGGCTGGCGGGCACGGACTTGCTGTTTTCAGAAGAGGTAGACATAGCAAAACTCACATTAACTGGTTGAAGTTATGGGTGTTTGCTTGTCTGGAGTTCGAGGAGAAGTGATGAACTTGCAGTCTGGGTGCGCTCTCGGGAGGGAGGGAGCCTGCCTGGCTCCTCACTGCGCCCGCCCTCTGTGCCCTGATGAGCAAGATGATGGTGACGACAGACTCCCCCTCGTGCGCCCTGACTCATGAAGAGATGGATCCCTTCGCTGAGCGGGGAGGCTGGTCCTCCCCCGGCGCGGCAACTCGCAAGTTACCCTTGTTTCCCTTCGCAGGTTCTAGCCTGATCAGGTTCCACGGATCCCGAATTAACGGTCTCAGCTTTGCGTCGTTCGACGGTCAGCACTCCGACAAGATGGCGCCAGTATAAGTGGGGGAATGGAAAGCACAAGCCCTTAACAACTCCGATCTCTCGGGACGGGCCTGTTACTCCTCCGGATTGATGATCAGGATCTCGGTCAGACGGCCGTCATCATCCCGGCTCAGCACCAGGCGGCGACCCGGTTGCAGATCGACGGGGCGGCCGTTCACCCAGCGGGTGCCGGCATCAAACACCAGCACACCGAGATCCTGTAGCAGCAAGGCCTGCCCCGAGTGGGCAAGCAGTCGATCCTCCGCCCGCCGCCAATGAGCTCCGAGGGCCGGATCCGGCGCCCTGGCGAGCACCCGGATCTGCTCGGCCACGCCGTGGCGGCTCTGGATGGCGAGGTGCATGCCGGGCCTGAGATCGTCAAACTGCGCCGCCCCGACCAGGGCGGCGCTGCCGAGTTCGAGCTCGGCCCCCTGAAATTGCAGGCGGATGCCATCGTTGTGCTCCAGCGCCACCAGCCAGAGCTCGGGCTCGTCGGCAAGGGCGTGGAAGGAGAGCAGCAGGAGCAAGGCGGTTCTGGTCATAGCAAACAGGCCCATGGTCAACCCGGCGAGGAGGTTTAACTATGGGCCTGGACGGGCAATTTTGCCGGTCACCCTGACCGGATCAGTCATCCTCCCGGCAGCGGCTCAGCCGTTTGCCGTCAAAGCGGCACTCCAGCTCCAGCCAGCGCCCCTCGAAGGGGGCCAGGCTGTCATCGGAGGCACCATAACCCCAGATGCGCCCGCCAAGGACAGGGCCCTCCAGCCCCATCTCGTCGGCCTCGTCCAGGGGCTCCACCTCGCGGATCAGCCGTCGCTCCCCCTGCGCCGTCGTCTGCACCACCCCTTCCAGATCGACCCAGGTGCCGCCGAGATCGTCTTCGTCCAGACCCTCCTTGAAGCGGGTCTGCTCGTCGATCACGAAGGGGATGCCGTTGACCATCAACTGGCCCAGCTGCCAGGTGGTGCGGCCGGTCAGCTTGAACTCGGCCCCCTGCGCCAACCCCAGGGGCAGCAAGATCGTCAGCAGGAGGGCGCACAGAGACTTCTTCATCGGGGATCCTCGGGGTTACACTGGCCAGCAGCATGGCGTCTTCGTCGTGAAATGACCGTGAAAAACGGCCAAGACCAGGAGATCAAAACATGAAAATACTGGTGGTGGAAGACAATCCCCAGGTGGCGGAAACCATCATGGACTATCTGGCGCTGGCCGGGCACAGGGTGGACTGCGCCTATCATGGCCAGGCCGCCTTGCAGCTGCTGGCAGAGCAGCGCTTCGACGTCATCATCATGGATGTCATGATGCCGCGCCTCGACGGTCTCTCCACGGTGGAGCGGCTGCGCTCGGACGGCATCGCCACCCCTGTGCTCTTTCTCACCGCCCGCGACAGCCTGGACGACAAGCTGGCAGGCTTTCGGGTCGGGGGCGACGACTACCTGATCAAGCCGTTCGCCATGGAGGAGCTGGAGGTGCGGCTGCAGGCCCTGGCCCTGCGCGGCCCCCGCAGCGACATGGGGGCGCTGGCGTTTGGCGATCTGACCCTGGATCCCGCCGCGGGCCGCGCCAGCCGCGCCGGGGTGGAGCTCAAGCTCGGCAAGATCCCCTTTCGGATCCTCACCCTGCTGGTGCGCCGCGCACCGGATCTGGTGAGCCGCCAGGAGCTGATCGAGGGGGTTTGGGGAGACGAGGAGCCGGACTCCGACGCCCTGCGCAGCCACATCTATGCCCTGCGCAACGCCCTGGACAAGCCCTTCGAGCACCCCATGCTGGAGACGCGCCACGGTCAGGGCTACCGGCTGGTCACCCCATGACGGCGGGATCCTCGCCCCTGCCCAGCCTGCGCCGCCGCCTGGTGCTGATCCTCGGCAGCGCCGGCCTGCTGCTGCTGGTGCTGCTCAGCCTGTTGATGCTGGTGGCCGAAGACAAGATGGAGGAGCTGAGCCTGCGCCACTGGCTGGAGGCCGAGGCGACCCGCTATCAGGATGACTGGCTGCGCCTGGGGGATGCCGCCCCCGCCCCCAGCCCGCGCCAGTTCTCCAGCTACTGGACAGAGGCGGGCCGCCTGCCCGGCTGGCTCAAACCCTACCGAGTCCCGGGTTTTTTCGAGCATCAGCTCGGCGAGGAGGACAAGCACTTCCTGGTGCGCCCCCACCCCTCGGGCCAGGGCCTCATCTATCTGGTGTTCAACGACGATGCCGACGACTATCTGGATCCTTATGAAGACCAGCTCCACCTCGCCACCCGCCTCATCGGCCTGACCCTGCTGCTGGCGGCCCTCGGCTTCGGCGTCTGGCTGGTGCGCCACATCACCCGGCCACTGGAGCAGCTGCACCAGCGGGTCGCCCACCTCACCCCGGATCAGGGGGACTTCGTCCCCGACGCCCCCTGGCAGGAGCTGAGGGAGATAGAGCTGGCGCTGCTGGCGGGCAAGCAGGAGGTGGCGGCCGTGTTCGCCCGTGAGCAGGAGTTCAGTCGCTTCGCCAGCCACGAGCTGCGCACCCCCAACATGGTGATCCAGGGCTCCGCCGCCCTGCTCGGCAAGGTGAACGAGCTGCCCGCCCCCGCCGCCCGGGCCGCCAGCCGCATTCGCGCCGCCAGCGACGAGATGGCCCTGCTCACCGAAACCTTCCTGCTGCTGGGGCGAAAGGAAGCGGTGGAGCGGCCACCCCAGCGGGTAGCCCCCCTGATCCAGCAGGAGCTGGCCCGCCTCGCCCCCCTGCTGCAACGCGAAAACCTGGACATCCGCCTCGCGCTGGATGAGGCGAGCGAGGTCAGGGCCCCCCTCTCATTGCTCGCCATTGCGCTGGGCAACCTGTTGAAAAATGCCCTGAGCTACGCCGAGGGTCACATCGAGATAGCGCTGCAGGGGCAGGTGCTCACCATCAGCAACCCCACGGCGGCGCCGCCGGATCAGATCCTGGGCTATGGCTGCGGCCTCACCATCATAGAGCGCATCTGTGCCAAGCTCGGCTGGCAGATAGAGACCCGGCTGGAGCAGGGCGTGTTTCGCGCCAGCCTGCGGATGGGGTCGGCGCCCTGAAGGGCGCCGACCCCGTGACCACAAAACACAGAGGCGGCCCGGGGGCCGCCTCTGTGCCGTTCCTGTCCGGCCTCAGGAGAGGGCCAGACCGAGGGAGAGCAGCAGACTGTAGAGAAACGCGCTGATGGCGGTCTTCTTGAGGGCGCCGGTCAGCACCTCGCCATCCTGGCTCAGGCGCAGGGTGCGGGCGGCATCGGTGAGGGGCTTGAGCGCGGGCAGGAAGATCCAGGGCCAGAGGCTCGCGGGCGGGATCAGCAGGAAGGCGATGGTGGCCAGCAGCGCCGCCCCCAGTAAGGCCCAGTGATAGGCGATGGCGCGGTTGCGGCCGAGGCGCACCGCCAGGGTGATCTTGCCGCTGGCGGCATCGCTCTCTATGTCCCGCACATTGTTGATGTTGAGCACGGCGGTGGCCAACAGGCCGCAGGCGGTGGCCGGCAGCAGCAGATCCCATTGCAGAGTCTGGGTGAACAGGTAGTAGGAGCCGAGCACCCCCAGCAGGCCGAAGAAGAGAAACACCGAGATGTCGCCAAAGCCGCGATAGCCGTAAGGGGTCTTGCCCACCGTGTAGGTGATGGCCGCGACGATGGCGGCGCCGCCGAGCAGCACGAAGGCGAGGAGGTGCAGCCAGGCGTCGCCGAAGACGCTGATCAGCAGGGCCAGGCCGCTCACCACGGCCGCCAGGGCGGTCAGCCCCATGGCCACGCACATCTGCTGGTGGGTGATGAGGCCGGAGACCACGGCCCGCTGGGGCCCGATCCGTTCGCCGTTGTCCGCCCCCGAGACCGCATCCCCATAGTCGTTGGCCAGGTTGGAGAGGATCTGCAACAGGATGGCGGTCAGCAGAGAGAGGGCCATGATGCCGCCGTCGAAGGCGCCACGGCTGGCGGCCAGTCCCGACCCCAGCAGGATGGAGGAGCAGGCCAGGGGCAGGGTTCGCAACCGCGCCGCCAGCAACCACACAGAGAAGGTATTTGTCATATTTTGATGGCCAAACAATCAGATATTGATCGTGTTAAGGGTTATCGAAACGGATTTGGGTATACTTGCCAACCTGGGAGCCGGGCTCCCTTGGGCAATTTACAGGGATGAATGGGCGGATAATATATAGGAATAATCGCCCTTTGGCATAAACCCGCGGCCTGCCCCCGCCCCACAGACCGTCACCCCACGGCTCGGATACGACATCCATGTTGGCTCAGACCCATATCAAGCAACAGCTGGACGCCCTGCGTCATGACCGGACCCTGGGCTTCGTGCGCCTGCGCGTGGCCTGCGAGGTGAACTCCTTCCTCGGCTGGCTCAACGCCCAGCCCCTGTATCCACGCATCTATTGGCACGCTAGGGGGGAAGAGAGGCCCGAATACGTGGCCCTGGGCCGCATCCACGAGCTGACGGATCCCGCACACATCGCCCGCATCTGCGCCAACACCCAGGCCAGCCAGGTGGACAGCCCCCGCTATTTCGGCGGCCTGGCGTTCGATCCCGATCAGGCGCAGCAAGGGGGTCAAGGGGATAGCGAGTGGCAGGGCTTTGGCCCCTGCCGGTTCGTGCTGCCGCGCATCGAGCTGGTGCGCCGGGGGGAGTGTGTCAGCCTCTGCCTCAACCTCTGGTTCGACGAGCACAACCGGGAGGCCGAACTGGCCGCCGGGCACCAGGCCCTGGCGGCCCTGGTGCCCGAGGCGCCCCTGCCTCCCCTCACCCCTCAGCAGTGGCAGCGCCGGGACAACCCGGCCAGGCCCGGCTGGCAACAGCTGGTCACCACGGTCACGGCCCCCGACTTTCAGGCCCACACCCCCAAGGTGGTGCTCTCCCGGGCGAGCCGGCTCGAGGGGGCCGACGTCAATCCCTGGAGCCTGCTGGCCCGCTGGGCCGAGCGGGCCGAACAGTGCTTTCGCTTCGGCTTCCAGTTCGAGCCGGACCGTGCCTTCATCGCCTGCTCCCCCGAGCGGCTCTACCGCCGCGAGGGACGCCACCTGTTCAGCGAGGCGCTGGCGGGCACCATACGCCGTAGCGGCGACGAGGCGCACGATGCCAGGCTCGCCGCCGAGCTGCTGAGCGACAGCAAGAACCGGCTGGAGAACCGCCTGGTCCACACGGACATACTGCACCGGCTCGCCCCCCTGGCCCACGACGTCACCCTGACCGAGCCCAGGATCCTCAAGCTGCGGCTGCTGCAACATCTCAAGTGCGACATCGAGGCCGAGCTCCATCCCGAGGTGTGCGACTGGCAGCTGCTGGCGGCCCTGCACCCCACCCCTGCGGTGGGTGGGGCCCCACGGGAATCGGCCCTGGCCTTCATCCGCGAGTTCGAGCCCTATGATCGCGGCTGGTACGCCGGTGCCTGCGGCATGCTGAGCCGGGAGACCTCGGAGTGCAGCGTGGCCATCCGCAGCGCCCGCATCGACCCCGGGGCCGTCACCCTGTTCGCCGGTGCCGGCATAGTCGCGGGATCCGAGCCCGCCGCCGAGTGGGCCGAACTCGACAACAAGATAGCCAACGTCCTGTCCCTGCTGGGATAGCGTTTTTCATCGACCCACTGCGAGAGCCTTATGCCCGCCAGTCAACTGCCTGAGCACCGCGCGTTTGCCAGCCATCACGCCACCTTCAATCACGTCTGGTCCTCTCTCCTGCTAGAAGAGCTCTACCGCCTCGGGGTGCGCGACATCGCCCTGGCCGCCGGCTCCCGCTCCGCGCCGCTCACCATGGCCGCCGCCGCCCACCCGGGCTTTCGCCGCCACCTGCACTTCGACGAGCGGGGCCTGGGCTTCATGGCCCTGGGGCTGGCCAAGGGGAGCGGCCGCCCGGTCGCCCTCATCACCACCTCGGGCACGGCGGTGGCCAACCTCTGGCCCGCGCTGGCCGAGGCCCAGCTCACCGGGGTGCCCCTCGTCATCCTCTCCGCCGACCGGCCCCCGGAGCTTATCGACAACGGCGCCAACCAGGCCATCGACCAGCAGGGGATCTTCGCCCGCTACCCGGTCCACCAGCAGAATCTGCCGAGTCCCACCCCCGCCATCCCGGCCGCCTTCGTGCTGAGTTCGGTGGATCAGGCCCTGGCCAGACAGGCGCTGACCCCGGGGCCTGTGCACTTCAACTGCATGTATCCCGAGCCCCTCTACCCCGGCGCCGAGTACCTGGACTTTGCCGACTACCTGGCCCCCCTCGGCGACTGGTTGCACTCGGGCCAGCCCTGGAGCCCCTGGCAGAGCGCGCCGCCCCCCTGCCCGACCCAGCCGGACTGGTCGGCGTTTCGCGCCAGACGCGGCGTCCTGGTCGCCGGGCGGATCGAGGATCCCGCCCAGGCGCAGCAGGTGGCCGAGCTGGCGGAGCGCCTCGGCTGGCCCCTGCTGGCCGATCTGCAGAGCCAGCTCCACTTCGACCACCGCAGCCTGACCCATCAAGACATGGCGCTGCAGGATGACGCCTTCTGCGCCGAGCTGGCCCGGGCCGAGGTGCTGCTGCAATTTGGCGCCCGCCTCATCTCCAAGCGGCTCGGCCACTTCATCAAGCAGCACCCCTGGCAGGATTACTGGCTGGTGGACCCGCAACCGGCCCGGCTCGACCCCGATTACCGGCTGCGTCGCCGCCTGCTCTGCCTCCCCGGCGCCTTTCTCGAGGCCCATGAGACGCCCGGGCCCGCCGCCCCCTGGCACCGGCTGGCACAGCGCCAGCTCCCCGTCAGCCAACGGGTGCGCAGCGCCTGCGCGCGCTTCTCCGAGCTCGGGGTCTGCCATCGCCTGAACCAGCTGGTCAAGGGCCAGCTGTTTGTCGGCAACAGCATGCCGGCCCGGCTGATGGACATGCTGGGCGAGCCGGGCAAGGGCCCCAGCCGGCTGATGACCAACCGCGGCGCCTCCGGCATCGATGGCCTGATCGCCACCGCCTACGGCTTCGCCCAGACCAGCCAGGAGCCCACCACCCTGCTGCTCGGGGATCTCAGCGCCCTGCACGACCTCAACAGCCTGGCCCTGCTCACCAAGGCGCAGGCCCCCTTGGTGGTCATCATCCTCAACAACGACGGCGGCAGCATCTTTCGCATGTTGCCCGTGCCCAGAGGGGAGCTGCTGGAGAGCTACTACCGCCTGCCCCACGGCCTGGACTTTGCCCAGGCCGCCGCCATGTTCGGCCTTGGCTATCGGGCGCCCGCCACCCTGGCCGAATTCGAGCACAGTTACGCCGCGGCCCTGGAAAAAGGGGTAACCCTGATTGAAATCAAGGTACCGAGTCACGAGGTGGCCGAGGATCTCAAGGCACTGGGAGACAGCATCCGTGGCCACTGAGTCGACGATAGAGCCTGACACTGACATCAAGGTATCCAGCAACCATGGGGTAACCGAGGATCTGAAAGCGCTGGGAGACAGCATCCGTGGCCACTGAGTCGACGTTCGAGCCTGCCATGGCCATCAAGGTGCCTGGCAACCGTGAGGTCACCGAGGTTCTGAAAGCACTAGGGGACTGCATCCGTGGCCGGTGACAGCGCCCACCCCACCCTGGTGCTGCTGCACGGCCTGCTGGGGGATGCCGATGACTGGCGGCCTGTCATCCAGGCCCTGCCGGGTGTCCAGTGCCATGCCCTGGATCTGCCGGGCCACGGCAGCAACAAGGGGCTGAGGGTAAGCGGCTTTGAGCAGGCCCATGACTGGCTCTGCGGCGAGTTGGCCGCGCGGGGTATCACGCGCTACCGGCTGGCGGGCTATTCCCTGGGGGGACGGCTCGCCCTCCATCACGCCAGCCAGTCCCCCGCCGGCTTGCAGGGGCTCTTGCTGGAGAACTGCCACCCGGGTCTGGCGGTGACCGAGCGCGCCGCCCGCCTCGAACACGACGAAGCCTGGGCCCGGCGCTTCGAGCGCGAACCCCTGACTCAGGTCTTGGCAGACTGGTATCGCCAGCCGGTGTTCGCCGATCTGGACGAGGCCGCCCGTGGCCGCCAGGCCGCCAGCCGCCTTGGCAATGAGGGTCGGGCCCTGGCCGCCATGCTGCGGGCCACCTCCCTTGGTAGGCAGCCGGATCTCGTCCCCTGGCTTGGCAAAACCCGGTTGCCGGTAAGCTGGATCTCCGGCAGCCGGGATCACAAATTCCATGGTCTTGCTTGCCAGCTGGTGAAGCAAGGCTGCAATATCAATCACTTGACCCTGGATGGCGGCCACAACCTGCACGCCAGCCAGCCCGAGCAGTTTGCCCGGCTCCTGCGGGAGTGGCTGGCGAGCGCCCCATGAGCCGGCAGGCCGCCAGCCCGGGATGATTTGTCCGATGCCCGCGCACGCGCGGTCAATCACATCCACCAAATGAAGAGAGTGCACATGATTGAAGCAATGACGGAAGCGGAACTTTACGCACCTGTCGAATGGCAAGATTGCTCCGCCGGCTACGAGGATATCCTCTATCACAAATCTCTGGATGGCATTGCCAAGATCACCATCAACCGCCCCCAGGTGCGCAACGCCTTCCGCCCCCGCACCGTGAAAGAGATGCTGCAGGCCCTGGCCGATGCCCGTTACGACGATCATATCGGCACCATCATACTAACCGGTTTTGGTGAGAAGGCGTTCTGCGCCGGCGGCGACCAGAAGATCCGCGGCGACTACGGCGGCTACAAGGACGATGAGGGCACCCATCACCTCAACGTGCTCGACTTCCAGCGCGACATTCGCACCTGTCCCAAGCCCGTGGTGGCCATGGTGGCCGGCTACGCGGTCGGCGGCGGCCACGTGCTGCACATGATGTGTGATCTCACCATAGCCGCGGACAACGCCCAGTTCGGCCAGACCGGCCCCAAGGTCGGCTCCTTCGACGGCGGCTGGGGCGCCTCCTACATGGCCCGCATCGTCGGCCAGAAGAAGGCCCGGGAGATCTGGTTCCTGTGCCGCATGTACGATGCCCAGCAGGCGCTCGACATGGGGCTGGTCAATACAGTGGTCCCCCTGGCGGAGCTGGAGCGGGAAACCGTGCGCTGGTGCCGGGAGATGCTGCAAAACAGCCCCATGGCGCTGCGCTGCCTGAAGGCGGCGCTGAACGCCGACTGCGACGGCCAGGCCGGTCTGCAGGAGCTGGCGGGCAATGCCACCATGCTGTTCTACATGACCGAAGAGGGTCAGGAAGGACGCAACGCCTTCAACGAGAAACGTCGCCCCGACTTCTCCAAATACAAGCGGAATCCCTGATGACACTCGCCCTCTATCGCTACCAACTGCCCTTTACCCAACCCCTGACCTTCCACGGCAAGGTGGAGGTGGCGCGGGAGGGCCTGTTGGTGCGCATCGACGACGGCTGGGGGGAGATAGCCCCCCTGCCTGGCTTCTCCAGAGAGACCCTGGCCGAGGCACAAGCCGAGGCCATCGCCTGCCTGGCGCGGCTGGCCAAGGGACAACCCCTGGCCCCTGCGCTTCCCTCGGTGCAGTTCGGCTTCGACTGCGCGCGCCGGGTCTGGCCCGTGCAGACGGCACCCCTGCCCGAACCCTATCCCCTCATCCAGGGCGCGCCCCAGGAGCTGCTCAAGCACTGGAAGAACTGGCTGCACCACACCCCGGACAAGGCCAAGCTGAAGGTGGCCCGCTACCCCATGCGCGACGAGCTGGCGCTGATCCGCCTGCTGTGCGATCGCCTGCCCAACCTCAAGCTGGTGCTGGATGCCAACCAGGGCTGGACCCGGGAGGAGGCCTGGGCCTTCTGCGGCCACCTGGACGCGAACCGGATCGAATACCTGGAAGATCCTTGCGCCGAGTTCGACGACATCGCCTTCGTGGCTGAGCGTACCGGCATGCCGGTGGCCATCGACGAGCTGCTGGCCCAGGGCAAGCCCTGGCAGCCCATCCCCCAGCTGAAGGCCCTGGTGCTAAAACCCACCCTGCTCGGCTCCCTGGCTCACAGCGAAGCCCTGGTGGCCCGCGCCCGGGAGCTGAAACTGAAGGTGGTCGTCTCCTCCTGCTTCGAATCCGGGGTCGGGCTGAGCCAGCTCGCCCGCCTCGCGGGGGAGTGGGCGCCGGAGCAGGCCCCTGGCCTGGATACCCGCCGCTGGCTGGCGAGCGATCTGCTCGGCGCCGATGGCCAGCCCGATCCCGCCTGCCTGGAGACCCTGTACCTGAGTGACTGACCAAGCCCCCCCCGCCCTCTGCTGCCCGGTGCGTCACTGGGCACAGACGGCGCCCGAGCGCACCGCCATCCAGGGCAACGGCTCGCTCAACTACCGGCAGCTGGATGCCAGGCTCAACGGCCTGTGCCGTCAGCTGGCGCAGGCGGGACTGACCCCGGGCGATCGGCTGGCGGCCCTGGTGCGCGGCGCCCTGGAGGACGTGTTGCTGGCCTGGGCCTGCGTGCGCAGCGGCCTCGTCTTCTGCCCCCTCAATCCCGCCTTCCCCCTTCCCAGACAGGCCGAGCTGGCCGCACAGCTGGATGTCTGCGCCTTCTGGTCGGCGGGGGAGATCCCGGCGGGCGACTGGCAAGCCCTCATCCTCGACTTCACGGGCGAGCTGCCGGCAAGTGAAGAAACCTGGACGCTTGAACCGGCCCAGCCGAGCAACATGATCCTCACCTCGGGCTCCAGCGGCACGCCCAAGGCGGTGGTCCACCGCCTCGCCAACCACCTGGCCTCTGCCAGGGGCTCCGCCAGCCAGATCCCCCTGGACGAGGCCTGCGGCTGGCTGCTCTCCCTGCCGCTGTTTCACGTCGGCGGCTACGCCATCCTGTTTCGGGTCTTCCTGGCGGGGGCCAGCCTGGTGCTGGACGATCGCAGCCAGCCCCTCAGGGAGCGCCTCGAATGCCAGCCCATCACCCACCTCTCCCTGGTGCCGACCCAGCTCTGGCGGCTACTGGCGCAAGGGTTCGACCCCGGCCGCACCCGGCTGCGGGAGCTGCTGCTCGGCGGCGCCGCCATCCCCGGGCCCCTGGTCGAACGGCTGACCGCCATGGGGTTCACCCCCAAGGTGAGCTACGGCCTCTCCGAGATGGGCAGCCAGGTCTGCACCGGCCTGCCGACCACTGCGGGTCTGGTTGGCAGGCCGCTGCCAGGGCGGGAGGTCTGCATTCAACAGGGGGAGATCTGCGTACGCGGTGACACCCTGTTCGCCGGCTATTTCAAGGACGGCGAACTGGTGCGGCCGCTGGATGAGGAGGGCTGGTTCCACACCCGGGACAAGGGCCATTTCACCGCCGAAGGCGAGCTGGTGGTGGAGGGGCGGCTCGACAACCTCTTCATCTCGGGCGGGGAGAACATCCAGCCCGAGACCATAGAGCAGCGGCTGGTGGATCACGGCGCCGTGGCCCAGGCCCTGGTGGTGCCGGTGCCGAGCGAGGAGTGGGGGCAGAGACCCGCCGCCTTTATCGACTGGCACGGCGAGCCCGTGCCCCACGCCGAGCTGGCGGCCTGGATCCGCGCCGTCCTGCCCGGCTTTATGGTGCCGGATCAGTGGCATCCCTGGCCGGATCTCGGCGGCAGCCTGAAACCCTCCCGCACCCTGCTCGCCCGCAACCTGCGTGCCTGATCCCGGCGGCCCGCCATGGCTCCTTGGGCGGGGAAGTCGGGGAAACGGCCTCCCGCTCCGCTCGAAAGGCCCGAGTGAGACTCGCTCGATTGCGACAGCCCCTGGCTCCTGACCCCATGGCGCCGGCCATCCCCCATGACGGCAGGGGCCAAAATGTAATAGAATGGCCGCCACTCACTCCCTACGCCAAGCCAGATCCCGACCGCCCATGACCAAGCTTCGCAAGACACTGCTCATCTGCCTCTGCCTGTTGCTGGGTGCCGCCGCCCTGTTGCTGGCCTATGGAGAGTGGGTCGTCTCCGAGAGCCGTCACTACACCTATGACGATGTGGATGCGGTGCCCTACAACCGGGTCGCCCTGGTGCTCGGCACCTCCAAATACCTGATAGGCGGCGGTACCAACCACTACTTCCAGACCCGGATCCGGGCAGCCACCGAGCTCTACAACAACGGCAAGGTGGACTACATCCTGGTCTCCGGCGACAACGCCACCCTGCAATACAATGAGCCGCGCCAGATGCGCCGCGCCCTGATCAAGGCGGGCATCCCGGCCAGGGCCATCTACAGCGACTACGCCGGTTTTCGCACCCTGGACTCCATCGTGCGCGCCCGGGAGGTGTTCGGCCAGGAGCGGTTCACCGTGGTCTCCCAGGCGTTTCACAACGAGCGCGCCATCTTCATCGCCCGCCACTTCGGCATAGAGGCGGTCGGTTTCAACGCCCAGGATCCCAGCGCCTATCAGGGCATACGCACCCGGGTGCGCGAGGTGTTCGCCCGCCTGATGGGGGTGCTCGACCTCTATATCCTCGACAAGGGCCCCAAGTTCCTCGGCCAGCCGGTCAACATAGGCGAGCCCATCCCCTGCCAGCCCCTGAGCACCCTGGGACTGAGCCAGCCCTGTCTGCCGCTGCCAACCGAACCCCTGGCCAGTGGCGAACAGGTGCTGATCCAACCCTCGGCGGCGCAGGCGACCCAGGTCGAGTGAGCCGCCCTCCCTGACACGAAAAGACCCGCCGAGGCGGGTCTTTTGCTATGCGGGCCAGCCTCAGGCGGCCAGCGCCAGGCGGTAGTTGTCCGCCACCCGTTCCCAGTCGATCACCTGATAGAAGGCGGCGATGTAGTCGGGGCGCTTGTTCTGGTACTTGAGGTAGTAGGCGTGCTCCCAGACGTCCAGCCCCAGGATGGGCACCAGCCCCTGCATCAGGGGACTGTCCTGGTTGGCGCTGCTCTCCACCTGCAAGGTGCCAGACGGGGTCACCACCAGCCAGGCCCAGCCGCTGCCAAAGCGGGTCAGGGCCGCCTGGGTGAAGGCCTGCTTGAAGGGGTCGAATCCCCCCAAATCCCGCTCTATGGCTGCCAGCAGTTCCCCCTGGGGCTGGCCGCCCCCCTGCGGGCTCATCACCTGCCAGAACAGGGAGTGGTTGGCGTGGCCGCCGCCGTGATTGCGCACCGCCCCCTGCAGGCTGGCGGGCAGGCTCTCTATCTGGCCGAGCAGCTGCTCGAGGGGGGTGTCGGCCCACTCGGGGGCCGCCGCCAGGGCGGCGTTGAGGCCGTTGACATAGGTCTGGTGGTGGCGGCTGTAATGGATCTCCATGGTGAGGACATCCAGATGGGGTTCGAGTGCATCGTAGCCATAGGGCAGGGCGGGCAGGACATGATTCATAAGCAACTCCTTGCGGTTCAATGAAGGGTGTGAGCGGCACGCTCCTGACAGGCGCACTGTCCGAGGCAGGCCTGGATGGCGGCATTGGGCCCCCGCTTGCGCAGGAAGGCGAGCAGCTCCATCTGGGTGTGACGACTGTGATTGAGGGCGGCCGTCCTGAGCTCGCTGCGGCAGTGGGGAGAGCCGGAGAGGTGCAGCAGTTGCTGGTGGGCCTGGCAGAGCAGGGTGCAGGCATCATTCGCCTCCCCCATGGCCAGCAGCAGGTCGGCCAGGTTGTGGCTGGCGACCACCAGGGCGGCGACCACTTCGTCCGCGTCCTGCCAGTCGAGCAGCTGCTGCTCGGCCAGCAACAGGGCCTGGCGATAACCGGGCAGGGCGGCCAGATGATTGCCTTCGGCGAAGTGGTGATTCGCCAGCCGGGTATGGTGCCGCCATTGCGCCATGGGGTCCTGTCTCGCCATCGTCTCGCCCGCCCAAATCTGAATGATATTAATTATCATTTCACACTAATTGGTCCCAGACAAGCAGACCCGGGCAACCCCATATGGGGGAGCGGGGATCGCGCCTGGTCGTTTAGTGATCCCCGCCACAACCCGGCGCCCCTTCGCCAGCCATGCTGTGCAGGCTGGCATGATGCCGGCCGTGACCCATGACCCTATCAACAAGGATGCTGATATGAAGAGATGGTGGTTGCTGCTGCTCTGCACCCTGCCCCTGCTGGGCCAGGCGAGCGGCTATACCCAGACCCGATACCCCATCATGCTGGTCCATGGCCTGCTTGGCTTCGACAAGTTGCTGGGGGTGGATTACTTCTACGGGATCCCCCAGGCCCTTGGCCGGGATGGCGCCCGCGTCTATGTGGCCCAGGTCTCCGCCACCGCCAGCTCGGAGCTGCGCGGCGAGCAGCTGCTGGCCCAGGTGCAGCAGGTGCTGGCGGTGACAGGAGCCGACAAGGTGAACCTCATCGGCCACTCCCACGGCGGCCCCACCATTCGCTACGTGGCCTCGGTCGCCCCCGAACTGGTCGCCTCGGCCACCAGCGTCGGCGGCGTTCACTTCGGCTCTGAGATAGCGGACAGGGTACGGATGCGGGTCACCCCGGGTTCGGCCGAGGAGGCCCTCGCGGCGGCGGCCGCCTCGGCCCTGTCCGGGGTCATCTCCCTGCTCTCGGGGGGTAGCGATCTGCCCCAGGATCCCACCGCCGCCCTGGATGCCCTCACCAGCGCGGGGGCCGTCAACTTCAACGCCGCCTACCCGGAAGGGCTGCCAAGCCGTCATTGTGGCGAGGGGCCCCTCCTGGCCGACAACGGCGTCTACTACTTCTCCTGGAGCGGGCGTGGCAACCTGACCAATATCCTGGATCCGGTGGATCCAGCCCTGGTGCTCACGGGGACCTTCTTCGGCGAGGCCAATGACGGCCTGGTGGGGGTGTGCAGCAGCCACCTCGGCAAGGTGATCGGCACCCACTACCGCATGAATCATCTGGACGAGGTGAACCAGTCCTTCGGCATCCATCACCTGTTCGAGACGGATCCGGTCAGCCTCTACCGCCAGCACGCGAACCGTCTCAAGGAGATGGGGTTGTGAGGGGCCTGGCCCTGGCGGCCCTGGGCCTGCTGTGCGCCCTGCTCGGCCACGCCCTGTACCAACAGGGTAGCGACCCGGCCGACGCCCAACCCGCAGGCGCTACCCTGCGCCAGCAGTTGGTGGAGCGCCTCGCCAGCGGCCAGCCCATCGAGGATCCCCTGCTGGCACGCTACCGGGACTTCCTCGAGCAGGAGGCCAGGCTGCCCCTGCCCAGGGCGCCGGATCTTGCCAGCCTGACCCGGCTGTTCGAGGCTCGCGACCAGTTGCGTCGCCTCGCCTTCACCCCGGAGGAGCAAACCAGGCTGTTTGCCGAGGAGCGGCTGATGGAGCAGTGGACCTTGAGGCGCAAGGCCCTGGCCGAGGCGCCCCCCGCCGAGCGGGCCCAGCTTGGCGAGGCGCTGGCACTCTGGCTCGCCGAGCAGCCGGACTGGTTCCAGGAGGCGGAGAGCAACGGCCGCCTGATCGGGGATCTGCAACGGATCGATGCCCTGCCCCCGGAGGAGCGGCGGCTCGCCCTGCTGGAGCGGGTCGGGCCAGAGGCCCAGGGGCGCCTGCAGCAGCTGGCTCAGGAGCAGCAGGCATTCGAGCAGCGGCTCGGCGATTACCTGGCGGCCCTCGCCGCCCAGGGGGATCCCGCCCCCGAGGCGAACCAGCAACTGCTGGCGGCCTGGTTTCCCGAGAGCCAGTGGCGCCGGGTGGCGGCCCTGACCCGGCTGCGCCAGGGGCAATCAGCGCCGCAATAACCACCCAACCTGACCGCGTCAGGGGCAATCAGGGTCGCAGTGACCACCCGGCCCGGCTGCGCCAGGGGCAGTCAGCGCAGCAATAACCATCCGGCCCGGCTGCGTCAGGGACAATCAGCGCCGCTGTGACCACCCGGCCCGGCTGCCGACCCCTGGTCATGGCGCCTCCCCCATCACGCCGGATCCGGCGCCGCCCCATGCAGCTAGGGTCGCAACAAGCACGGGGCCCTTGGGCCCCGTGTGTTGGTCATGTCTTGGCCCCGTCTCAGCGCGGCTTGTTGGCCCCCGGCAAGGGTTGCCAGGTGAGGCGGGTGACCCGGGTGCCCTGCACCTCGCACCTGAGGCTCAGATCCTGCCACCCGGCCTCCCGGCGCAGGGAGACCTCTCCCGCCACCCCCTCTGCCGTGGCCTTGACCTTCTCCTGCTCGAAGATCACCTTGTCGCCGCCGGTCAGGGCCATCAGCTTGCCGTTGCAGAGCCAGTGGGCGAGATCGGCCCCCTTCAGCTTGACCCCGCCCCGCTCGGCTTTCTGCTCCGCCGGGCTGGGTGCAAACAGCGCGCTCAGCTCGGCGGCCCGCTTGGTGAGCCAGGCTTCGCGCTGCGCCATGCTCATCTTGCTGACGAACTCCGCCGGCTCACCCTTGTCATCGAGCCACCGGGTCAGCGTGCCGTCATCGTCGAAGGCGAACTGGGCGGCGGGCTCCTTGACCCCGAACAGCTTGCCCCCCTTGAAGTAGTAACGGCTCTCGCCGGCCAGCCGGCCCCGCTCGTCGCGGATGGGCACGGCGATGATGACGGGCACGCCGTCGACCCAGGCCTGGATGTCCACACCGTCATGGCTCATCAGCCGGGTGTCGAGGCCATATTCGGCCCCCTTCTCTATCAGGGAGAATTGCTGTGCCAGGGGCGTGGCCAGGGCAGAGAGAGAGCAGAGCCCCAGGGCTCCGGCGAGAAGGATCTTGCGCATACGTGTCCTGTGATGTGGCCCTTAGGCCTTGAGTTAACGCTCGAGCAACCAGGCTCGCAGTCCATCCCGTTGCCCTTCGTCGAGGGGCACGGACTGACGGGTCTGATAATCGAAATGGATCAGGGTGGTCTCACCGGTCACCGCCAGTTCGCCCCCCTGCCAGGCCTCCTGCCAGAGGGTGAAGGAGCTGGCGCCGATGCGGCTCACCCCGGTCTTGATGGTGACCGGCTGGCCATAGAAGAGCTCCCGTTTGAACTGCACTGCGTAGCCCGCGATGATCAGGTGCCAGTCCCCCACGTCCAGATCCGGGGAGAAGAGACGAAACAGGGGATCCCGGGCCGACTCGAACCAGACGGCCGGCACCGTATTGTTGATGTGCCCCAGGGCATCCGTCTCCTGAAAGCGGGGGTGGATCTGCATCTCCAGCATGGTGACTCCTTGTCGGTGGGTGAACGGGCGCGTGGCCATCATCAGCGAGTCAGGATGTTACCCCATCTGCGGGGCCCAGGGACAGGGATGGCGTGCCAGGGCGGCGCCCGGACAAAAAGACGCCCCGCACAGAGGGCTGTGCGGGGCGCCGGGTACCGGCCTTAGCCGATGAGATCGAAGCGATCGGCGTTCATCACCTTGGTCCAGGCGGCAACGAAGTCAGCCACGAACTTCTCCTGGCCATCCTGCTGGGCATAGACCTCGGCGTAGGCCCGCAGCACAGAGTTGGATCCGAACACCAGATCGATCCGGGTCGCCGTCCACTTCAGGGCGCCGCTCTTGCGATCCCGCACCTCGTAGCTCTGCTTGCCGCTGGGCTGCCAGACGTTGCCCATGTCGGTCAGGTTGACGAAGTAGTCGTTGGTCAGGACCCCTTCCCTGTCGGTGAAGACCCCGTGCCGGGTGCCGCCATGGTTGGTGCCCAGCACCCGCATCCCGCCCACCAGCACCGTCATCTCATGGGCGGTCAGCCCCATCAGCTGGGTACGATCCAGCATCAGCTCCTCCGCACTGACCACATAGTCCTTTTTGAGCCAGTTGCGGTAACCGTCGTGCAGAGGCTCGAGGGGTTCGAAAGAGTCGATGTCGGTCTGCTGCTGGCTGGCATCGCCCCGGCCCGGGCTGAAGGGCACCGTCAGCTCGATGCCGGCCGCCTTGGCCGCCAGCTCGATGCCCACGTTGCCCGCCAGCACGATCACGTCCGCCAGGCTCACCTGGCTGGCGGTGGCCAGGGGCTCGAGCACCTTGAGCACCTTGGCCAGCCGGGCCGGCTCATTGCCCTCCCAATCCTTTTGCGGTGCCAGACGGATGCGGGCGCCGTTGGCGCCGCCGCGCATGTCCGAGCCACGGAAGGTGCGGGCACTGTCCCAGGCGGTGGCGACCATCTCCCCTATGGTGAGGCCGCAGCCGCGGATCTGCGCCTTGAGGGCCTGCACGTCATAGCCCCGCCGACCCGCGGGCACGGGATCCTGCCAGATCAGATCCTCAGCCGGCACATAGGGCCCCAGGTAGCGGCTCTTGGGTCCCATGTCCCTGTGGGTCAGCTTGAACCAGGCACGGGCGAAGGTGTCGGAGAAGTAGGCGGGATCGTCGCGAAAACGCTCGGCTATCTTGCGGTACTCGGGGTCCACCTTCATGGCCATGTCGGCGTCCGTCATGATGGGGGTGCAGCGGATCGACGGGTCTTCCACGTCGACCGGCTTGTCCTCCTCCTTGATGTCGATGGGCACCCACTGCCAGGCACCGGCCGGGCTCTTGGTCAGGGTCCACTCGTGGCCGAACAGCATGTCGAAGTAGCCGTTGTCCCAGCGGGTGGGGTGGCTGGTCCAGGCCCCTTCTATGCCGCTGGTGACCGTATTGCGGCCGATCCCGCGGCCGGTCTTGTTGAGCCAGCCGAGCCCCTGATCCTCGATCTCGGCCCCCTCGGGTTCGGGACCCAGCAGCTTGGCATCGCCGTTGCCATGGGTCTTGCCCACGGTGTGGCCGCCGGCGGTCAGGGCCACCGTCTCCTCATCGTTCATCGCCATGCGGGCGAAGGTGATCCGGATATCATGGGCGGTCTTGAGGGGATCCGGATTGCCGTCCACCCCTTCCGGGTTGACGTAGATCAGCCCCATCATCACCGCCGCCAGCGGGTTGTCGAGATCCCGCTCCCCGGAGTAGCGGCTGTTGGGGTTGTTGGTGGGCGCCAGCCACTCCTTCTCCGCGCCCCAGTAGATATCCTTCTCCGGGTGCCAGATATCCTCGCGGCCAAAGGCGAAGCCGAAGGTCTTGAGCCCCATGGACTCATAGGCCAGGGTGCCGGCCAGCAGGATGAGATCGGCCCAGCTGATCTTGTTGCCGTACTTCTGCTTGATGGGCCACAGCAGGCGACGGGCCTTGTCCAGGTTGGCGTTGTCGGGCCAGGAGTTGAGCGGCGCGAAACGCTGGTTGCCTGTGCCGCCACCGCCACGGCCATCGGCGATGCGGTAGGTACCGGCGGCATGCCAGGCCATGCGGATCATCAGGCCGCCGTAGTGGCCCCAGTCTGCCGGCCACCAATCCTGGCTGTCGGTCATCAGGGCCAGCAGATCCCGCTTGAGGGCATCCACGTCCAGGGTCTTGAGTGCGTCGCGATAGTTGAAGTCCTGCCCCAGGGGGTTGGTCTTGGTGTCATGCTGGTGGAGAATGTCGAAATTCAGGCTCTTGGGCCACCACTCCATGTTCGCCATCTCGGCGGCCGTGGTCCCTCCGTGCATGACAGGGCATTTTCCTTGGGAACGTTCTGAATTGTTGCTCATTGTTTTCCTCACTTGCTCTGCTTTCCATAACCAGAATCAGCATGGCACAGGACGATGACGCTATCTGTGATCCCTGAGTCTCTTCGCCGTTTTTGATGCACAGCACAATAGCCGAG
This sequence comes from Aeromonas sobria, assembly GCF_050266975.1. GTDB lineage: Bacteria > Pseudomonadota > Gammaproteobacteria > Enterobacterales > Aeromonadaceae > Aeromonas > Aeromonas sobria_B. The sequence goes on along the minus strand of NZ_JBKISU010000028.1, from coordinate 38,815 downwards.
GGCGTCATTCGGTGTCGCGATGCCCCTCTCCCGGCCATCAAGCCGCCGGGTTCTCCCACTCGGGCCTTAGCCAGGCGCTGCGAAAATCGAACCAGCCGAGGGCCGTCATCCGCACCCCGTGCACCCCGGCCCGGCTCTCCAGCTCCAGCCAGTGGTGAAACAGGGGCACGAACCAGCCCTGGCGCTGCACCTCGGCCAGCAGGGCGCGCGGGCCGGGCTCGGCGCCGCTTGCCCGCCACTGTGCCAACCCCTGCCAGAGCGCCTGCTGCCCGCCCCATACCTGCTGCAGCAAGGGGGTGCCCTGCAGCCAGGCATAGGGGGCAAACGGCCCCTCATGTTCCAGGTTGAGGGTGCCGAGCCAGAGATCCACGTCCTCATCGGCGCCGCTCACCCAGCGGCCGTAGTCCAGGGTGCGCACCTCGAGCCGGATCCCCTGCTCCTTCAGCAGGCTGGCCATGGCATTGGCGCACTCCTCAAACTCCAGGTGCTGGTTGAAACAGGCCAGCACCAGGCGTGTCGGCAGGGTGGCGGGCTCGGGGCCGTGCGGCAGCGGTGGCTCACGCCAGTGGGGCAGCAGGCCGACGGCGCCGGTCAGGCCTCGTTGCAGCTCGGGGGCGACCCGGGCCATCAGGGCGACGGGGTTGAGCAGCCGGGTCAGCCACTGGCGCAGGGCCGGATCCTGCAAGCGGGGGGATCTGTCGTCCTGCAGCAGGAAGTAGCAGCCGGACTCGAGCTCGGACTCGCCGCGCATGGTGCCGAGCTCGGGGGTGTCGCTGCCTATCCTCAGATGGCTCTCCAGCCGATCCGCCAGCTCCGGCAGCATCCAGATATCGATCTCGTCGAGCAGGGCCCGCAACCCGAAGTAGTCGTCGAAGGCGGTCAACCGCAGTTGCAGGGGATCGTTGGCGGTCACCCGATAGGGCCCTGTCCCCACCGGCCGCAGGGCGAAGCCCGCCTCCCCCTTGAGCTCCCGGGGCAGGATGGCGGCCACCGGCTCGGCCAGCAGGTGGGGCAGCCAGGGATCCGGGCTGGCGAGCCGGATATCCAGGGTGCGGGGCCAGGGGTTGTCGAACCCCGCCAGGTGGCGAAACAGCGGCCGCGTCCCCAGGGCCGCCAGGCTCTCCATCACATCTTCCACCCCCAGCTCGCGGCCATGGTGAAAGCGCACCGCCGGACGCAGATAGAAGCGCCAGTGACAGGGGGAGAGCGCCTCCCAGTGGTGGGCCAGGTCCCCCTCGATTTCCCCATTTTCCTCATTTCGCCGGGTGAGGCCATTGAACAGCTGGCGCGCCAGGTGGACCTCGGATCGGCGCAGGGGCCCGCTGGGCAGCAGGCCGGGCAAGGGGCGGTAGTAGGGCACCCGCAGGATCTGGCGCCCCTCCCGGGTCGCCTGGCCGAGCTGCTCGTAGAGCAGGGGGGTCAGCAGATCCAGCCGCTCCCCCGCCAGGGCCATGGCCTGGGCCAGCTGGCCCTGGCTCAGCAGCTCCCGCAATCGGCGCCGGGTCAGGCTCTCCTGATTGTCCAGCAGGGTGAGGCGGGAGCGTCGCCCCCGTCCCGCCTCCGCCGACCAGCGCAGCCAGCCCTGATCCTGCATGCGGCGCAGCAGCAGGCGGGCGTTGCGCGGGGTGCAGCAGAGCAAGTCCGCCACCTCGGCGAGGCTGGCCTCCCGCTCATCGCAGCCAAGCTGTTGGGCGAGTCGTTGAAATTGTTGATAGAGACGGCTGCTGGGCATAAAAGAGGAAATCCTGTTGCTACAAGTCATCAGTTTTTACTTCCGTATTTTAGCTCAATACTGATGACGAACATGAGAGCCACAGCACAGGAGCCCCATCATGCGCCAGACCAGCCCCCTCAAACCGAACCGGATCCAGCAGACCCTACGCCGCTACTTCCGCCGGATCCTGCCACGCCCGCTGCCCCTCATCGAGGATCCCATGACCCAGCTCAACCGCCTGATGCAGTGGGACATGCACCAGATAGACGACAGGGAGTATCGCCGTCGCCTCTGAATGGGCCCCTTGCGGGGCAAGAGAGGCGGGGAGCGCGCCAGGGCGTTGCCGGATTGGGTGGTTTACATCGGCGCCGAGCCTGCTAGATTGGACGTCTATCCATCCATAATGGCGACGACGTCCAACAAGGAGTGTGTGATGAAAGATGCGACCCTGGCCCTGCACCACGGCTTTGCCAACGACCCCACCACCAAGGCGGTGGCCGTGCCCATCTACCAGACGGTGGCCTACGAGTTCGACAGCGCCCAGCACGGGGCGGACTTGTTCAACCTGGCGGTGCCGGGCAACATCTATACCCGCATCATGAACCCCACCAACGACGTGCTGGAGCAGCGGATGGCCGCGCTGGAGGGAGGGATCGCCGGGCTGGTGGTGTCGGCGGGTTCCGCCGCCATCACCTACGCCATCCAGGCGCTGACCGCCGCCGGTGACAACATCGTCTCCACCCCCCAGCTCTACGGCGGCACCTACACCCTGTTCGCCCACATGCTGCCGAGCTTCGGGGTCGAGGTGCGTTTTGCCAAGGATGACAGCGCCGAGGCCATCGCCGCCCTCATCGACGACAAGACCAAGGCGGTCTACTGCGAGAGCATCGGCAACCCGGCGGGCAACATCGTCGATCTGGCGGCCTTCGCCAGGGTGGCCCACGCCCGCGGCGTGCCGCTGATTGTCGACAACACGGTCGCCACCCCTGTCTTGTGCAAGCCCATTGAGCACGGCGCCGATATCGTGGTGCACAGCCTGACCAAGTACGTGGGCGGCCACGGCAACTCCCTGGGCGGCGTCATCGTCGACTCGGGCAAGTTCCCCTGGGGGGATCACCCTGAGCGCTTCCCCCAGCTCACCCAGCCCGAACCCTCCTATCACGGGGTGGTCTATACCGAGGCCTTCGGCCCGGCGGCCTTCATCGGCCGGGTGCGCACCGTGCCCCTGCGCAACACGGGGGCGGCGCTGGCGCCCATGAACGCCTTCCTGCTGCTGCAGGGGCTGGAGACCCTGAGCCTGCGCATGGAGCGCCACGTGGACAACGCCCTGCGGGTCCCCCATCACCTTGACGCTCACCCCAAGGTAGCCTGGGTCAGCTACGCCGGTCTGCCGAGCCACCCCCACTATCCGCTGGCGGAGAAGTACATGGCCGGGCGCCCCTCGGCCGCCTGAAGGAGGGCTACGAGGCGGGGGTGCGCTTCTACGATGCCCTGAAGATCTTCAAGCGGCTGGTCAATATCGGCGATGCCAAGTCCCTGGCCTGCCACCCCGCCTCCACCACCCATCGCCAGCTGAGCGAGGCCGAGCAGGCCAAGGCCGGGGTGAAACCTGAGATGATCCGGCTGTCGGTGGGGATCGAGGCCATCGAGGACATACTGGCGGATCTGGATCAGGCGCTGGAGGCCTGAGTCGGCGCAGAGCGGGCATCAGCCCGCTCTTTTTTTCTCTGCCGGTGAACCATTTACCTCGCCCGTTCGTACACTCCATCCCGCCACCGAATCGAGGTTTCCATGATAGTCCTGCACCACCTGAACAAGTCCCGCTCCCAACGCATCATCTGGCTGCTCGAAGAGCTGGGCCTGCCCTACCAGATCAAGGCGTATCAGCGCGACGCCGCCACCTTCCTGGCGCCCCCCGAGCTCAAGGCCATTCACCCCCTCGGCAAGTCGCCGGTCATTGAGTTCGACGGCAAGGTGCTGGCCGAATCCGGCGCCATCACCGAGTACCTGATAGCCCGTCACGCCCCGGAGCGGTTGGCGCCGGCCACGGACAGCCCGGACTATGCCGAGTATCTGCAGTGGCTCCACTTCGCCGAGAGCTCAGGCATTCTGCCGCTGCTGCTCGACCTGTTCGTGCGAAAAGATGGCAGCCCGATGGGCTTCCTGCCGGGCTACGCCCAGGCGGAGTGCGCCAAGGTGCTGGGCTATCTCAATACGGTCTTGAGCACTCGCCGCTATCTGGTGGAAGAGCGCCTCACCGGCGCCGATATCCTGAACTCCTTCCTGGTGGATCTGCTGGCCCAGGGCGGCCAGCTGGCCCAGTTCCCGCACCTGCAAGCCTACTGGCAGCGGCTCAACACCCATCCGGCCCGCCAGAAGGCGGCGGCCCTGGAGCGCGAGTTGGACAGGGACGCCTGATCCCCAGGGGCCAAAAACGGGAGCCCGCTATCAAAACGGTGAGGGGTCGTCACCTGGCATGAGGTACTCGGGTGTAGCTTTGCTATGGTGTGACTAGGGAGGGGTGACCAAGCGCCTCCCATCACAATGACGCCACCAGGGTTTCGTCATCTGGGCGCTCTCGCCGGGCGCAACTCTCTAGCCACAGGGTCTCAATCATGAAACTGAAACACGCATGGATCGCCGGTTTGCTCACTCTCTGCACCAGCCCTCTGCTACAGGCCGCCGAAGTAACCGCCAATGTGGCGATCGCTCCGGGTCAGGTCAGTCTGGCGGAAGAGGTGAAGGCCGAGGCGACCGTCACCGCCATCGACATGGCGAGCCGCAAGGTCAGCCTGAAAAATGCCGAAGGCAAGGCGTTCGACCTGGTCGCCGGGGACGGGGTAACCAATCTCGAGCAGCTCAAGGTGGGGGATATGGTGACGCTGCGCTACCTGCAAATGCTGGATCTGGAACTGCTCAAGGGCAGCGCCGGGGTGAGAAAACGTCTGGTCGAGGTCGATGGCAGCAAGGCGGCCGCCGGTGAACAACCGGGGGCCGAAGCGGGTATGCAGGTGACCCTCTATGCGGACGTCATCGATGTGGACAAGGCGCAGCAGACCATACGGGTCAAGGGAGTGGACAAGACCCTCACCCTCAAGGTGAATGATCCGGCCCAGTTCGCCCTGATCGCCAAGGGGGATCAGATCAAGGCCGTCCAGACCACGGCCATCGCCATAGGGATAGAGCCCAAGCCGTAAGCGGGGCGACCCGCAGACCAGCCCTCATCCATCCGGCAAAACAAGAGGCACCCTCAAGGTGCCTCTTGTCATTGCGCCGAGACCGGCAGTCAGCCGCGGCTGATATGCAGCGGGCCGAAGGTCTGGGCCACCGGCATGATCTCTATGCTGTTGATGTTGACGTGGGCGGGCTGCTCGCCAATCCAGAGCACGGTATTGGCGATGTCCTCCGGCGAGATGGCCTGCACCCCCTGATAGACGGAGGCCGCCTTGGCATCGTCACCGTGGAAGCGCACGTTGGAAAACTCGGTGCCGCCGCACAGACCCGGCTCCACGTTGGTGACCCGCACCGCCGTGCCCGCCAGATCGGCGCGCAGATTGAGGCTGAACTGCTTCACGAACGCCTTGGTGGCGCCATAGACGTTGCCACCCGGATAGGGATAGGTACCGGCGATGGAGCCGATGTTGATCACATGGCCACGGTTGCGCGCCACCATGCCCGGCAGCAGCAATCGGGTCACCAGGGTCAGGCCGCCGATGTTGGTGGCGATCATCTGTTCCCAGTCTTCCAGCTCGGACTGGTGCGCCGGGGCCAGGCCCAGGGCCAGACCGGCGTTGTTGACCAGCAAGTCCACCTGGCTCCAGTCCGCGGGCAGGCCGTCGATGGCGGCCCGGGTGGCGGCCTTGTCCTGCACGTCGAACACCAGGGGCAGGAAGCTCTCCCCCAGCTCCTCGGCCAGACCGGCCAGCCGCTCGGCGCGGCGGCCCGTGCCTATGACCCTGTGCCCGGCGGCGACCAGGGCGCGGCTGATCGCCTCACCAAATCCGGACGATGCGCCCGTTACCATTGCAATCATCTGAGCCTCCTTGGCTGTCATCAGGTTGTCGATTGAATTCATTTCACGGCGAGGCCGTCATTGCAGCTCGCGCCCCGTGCTCTTGCGCCAGACAAAGACCAGCAGATGCAGGGCGAGCAGGCCGGAGCCGGCAAGGCCGAACAGCAGCGCCGTCAGGGCATTGACCGAACCGTCAGCCCCGAACCACCACCAGAGGCCCCAGCCCGCCAGGGCGATGAGCAGGCACTGGAGGACACAGAGCGGGCAGCGCCCGAGCTTGGCCCGAATGGCGCTGGCAAGGCAGGCATCACAACTCATGCTGACCCCGGATCGCGCTGGCGAGGAAGACGTCACGACTCATGTCGCTCCTCCGAGCGCGCGTTGGCGGCGGGCTCCTTCAGGCTCAGCACCAGCCGATGGGCGTGCTGGTCCCGGCCATAGTAGTCGGGCAGCCGCTGCTGGGCCCGAAAGCCGAGCCGCCGATAGAGGGGCAATGCCTCCTCGTTGCCGTCGGCCACCTCGAGCCGGACCGCCCCCCACCCCTGCTCCCTGCCATTGGCGATCACCTGCTCGAGCAGGCGACGGGCCCAGCCCTGCCTGCGCACCCGCCAGTGGATGGCCAGGGTCTGGATCACCAGGCGATCCCAGCCCTTGTGCTCCAGCAGGCAGAGATAGCCCATCAGCTGCTCCCTGCCGTCGTGCAGCAACAGGGTTCGCCCCTTGGCATGGGAGAGCAGATAGTGCCAGCGCTGGCGGCCGAAGGCGACCTCGGGGGGGAAGCAGTAGCGCTCCAGTTTTACGATGGCCCCCAGATCATCGAGACGGGCGGCACGCACGGTCAACACAGGAGAGTCCTCGTTTGAGTTATTTATCTTCAGCATCAGCAATGAGACTTGTATCACAAGTTACCAAAGCGGAACATGGGCACTGTAACCTCTTGTCCCCCCTAGCGCCATGGTCGTGCTTGCCGGTGCATCGAAGCCCACAGGGGATACTGCCATGTCGGCAGCCTATCTGTGGAGTCCGAAAAAATGAGTACCTATGTCATCGTCGAGGAGCCGGGTGACTGGCCCTGCCAGGGCGATTATCTGCTGACCGCCCGCACCTATCTGCAACATGGCCTGCCCACCACAGGGGGGCACGGTCGCATCATCAACCTCTGCCGCAGCCTGGATCACCTGAGCGCGGGTTACTACTGCTCCCTGCTGGCCCAGGCCAGGGGGCACCACTGCCTGCCCGGCCTGCAGGCCATCAGCGTGCTGCAGCCCCAGCAACCCCCGGCCAAGCTGTGGCGCAAGCTGCAGGGCTGGCTGGCCCAGCAGAGCGAGGACAGGATCCGGGTGCGCGCCATCTTCGGCCAGTGTGAACAGAGCGAGCTGGCGGGGCTGGCCCGCTACTACTACGGCCTGAGCCAATTGCCGCTCCAGGAGCTGACCCTCAAGCGCGGCCGTCACGGCTGGTCGGTGCGCCAGCAGCAGAGCCTCTCCCCCCTGACCCTCAGCGAGGGGGAGCGCGCCCTGATGCTGAACCATGTCCGCACCCTGATCGGGGACGAGGCGGACCCCGCCGCGCCGCGCTATCAGCTCGCCATTCTGGCGGATCAGGATGATGGCCGCGCCAGCAGCGATGCCCTTGCCCTGGCCCGCTTCACCCGGGCCGCGGCGGCCCAGGGGATCCGCGCCGAGATCCTCTCCCCCGCCGCCATCGAGCGACTGCCGGAATTCGATGCCCTCTGGCTGAGGTCGGAGACGGCGGTGGGCCACTACACCTTCGAGTTTGCCCGCCGCGCCGAGCAGCTCAAGATGCCGCTGATCGACAGCGCCCGCGCCATCCTCGCCTGCAGCAACAAGCTCTACCTCTACGAGCTGATGGTGCGCAGCGGCGTGCCCATGCCGCCCACCATGGTGGTGACCCGCAGCGGGCGCCACCAGGTGGCCGATCTGGTGCAGCGCCTCGGCCTGCCGCTGATGGTGAAGATCCCGGACGGGGCTCAGGGGCGGGATCTGGCCATGGCGAGCGACGAGACCCAGCTCGCCCGCCTGCTGGACGAGGGGCTGGGCCGCTCCGCCCTGCTGCTGGTACAGAGCCGGATCCCGGCCGAGTTCGACTGGCGCATCGCCCTGCTCGACGGCTCGCCGCTGTTTGCCTGCCGCCGCTATCGCCCCGAGCCCGGCAGCCGCATCCGCCGCCGCAAACACCCTCTCGACCTGAGCCGGATCGAGGCCCTGCCGCTGACCGAGGTGCCGGAGCGGGTGTTGCAGACGGCGCGCCGCGCCGTGCATCAGCTCGGCAACGGCCTGTTCGGGGTGGACTTGCGCCAGCAGGGGCAGGGCTGCGTGCTGCTCGAGATCATCGACAACCCCTGGATCCGGGGCGACATGGAGGACAAGGAGAGCCCGGATCTCTATGACAGGCTGGCCCGCGCCTTTCGCCAGCGGCTGGAAGACAGGGGGCAGCATGCCCTCTCCTAGGGCGGGATCCTGCCGCCCACGGACGAACAAGGGGAGCCTGGGCTCCCCTTGTTGCATCTGGCGCCATGACGGCGCTCAGGCCTGGCTCACTCCGCCGGCTTGTGCTTGCGGCTCGCCTTGAGCTCGAGAAACTCGATGATCTTGCCCGCCACATCCTTGCCGGAGGCCGCTTCCACCCCTTGCAGGCCGGGGGAGGAGTTCACCTCCAGCACCAGGGGACCCCGGGCGCTGCGCAAGATGTCCACTCCCGCCACGTCCAGCCCCATGATCTTGGCGGCCTGCACCGCGGTGGCCCGCTCTTCCGGGGTGATCTTGATGGCTTCGGCGGTCCCGCCCCGATGCAGGTTGGAGCGAAACTCCCCGGGCTGGGCCTGACGACGCATGGCCGCCACCACCTTGCCGTTCACCACCAGGCAACGGATGTCGGCACCGTTGGCCTCGCGGATGTACTCCTGCACCAGTATGTTGTTGTTGGTCTGGATGAAGGCCTCGATCACGCTCTCGGCCGCCTTGTGGGTCTCGCACAGCACCACCCCTATCCCCTGAGTCCCCTCCAACAGCTTCACCACCAGGGGCGCCCCGCCCACCATCTTGATGAGATCCGGCACGTCGTGGGTGCTGTGGGCATAGCCGGTGATGGGCAGGCCTATGCCGTGGCGCGACAGCAGCTGCATGGCCCTCAGCTTGTCCCGGGAGCGACTGATGGCCACCGAGCTGTTGAGGGCCATGGTGCTCATCATCTCGAACTGGCGCAGCACGGCGGTGCCATAGAAGGTGATGCTGGCGCCGATACGCGGGATCACGGCGTCATAGTCCCCCAGCTCCACCCCTTCGTAATGGATGGAAGGGTTGTGGGAGGCGATATTCATGTAACAGCGCAGGGTGTCGAGCACCTCGACCTCATGACCACGGGCACGCGCCACCTCGACCAGACGACGGGTGGAGTAGTTTCTGGGCTCACGGGATAAAACAGCAATCTTCATGACAATTCCGCTAGGAGGCAGTGCCTGGGCAGGATGGGGCGGGAGAGTATAAGGTGCCACAGCGCCATGACAACGCCAATTGTTTATCCTGACAACAAGACAAACCACGCAGAACCCGCACAAATCCGGCGGCTGTCATCCGGATGTAAAACGGCGGCCCCATGCTGGGGCCGCCGTTGTCGTCTGCTGAAAAGGGCCTGGATATGGGTGCCGTCGGTGCCCATCCCCGGCCAAGGCGCGGCCTCTTTCGGGGTCATCCCCTGTGCCGGCAGACACCTCAGCTCAAGTTGGGTCCCAACCAGCGCTCGGCTTCTGCCAGGCTCATCCCCTTGCGCCTGGCGTAGTCTTCCACCTGATCTTGCTGGATCTGCGCCACCGCGAAGTATTTGCTGTCGGGGTGGGAGAAGTACCAGCCCGACACCGCCGCCCCCGGCCACATGGCGTAGGATTCGGTGAGCTTCATGCCGATGGCCTGCTCCACCCCCAGCAGCTCCCAGATGCTGCCCTTCTCGGTGTGCTCAGGGCAAGCCGGATAACCGGGCGCCGGGCGGATGCCCTGATAGTTCTCGCGAATAAGCTCCTCGTTGCTGAGGGCTTCGTCGGGGGCATAACCCCAGTGCCGCTTTCGCACCTGCTCGTGCAGGTATTCGGCGAAGGCCTCGGCGAGACGGTCGCACACCGCCTGGATGAGGATGGCGTTGTAGTCGTCGTGATCCGCCTTGTAGGCTTGCGCTATGGCCTCCTCGCCGATGCCGCCGGTGACAGCGAAGGCGCCGATCCAGTCCGGCTTGCCACTCTCCTTGGGGGCCACATAGTCCGCCAGACAGTAGTTCGGGAAGCCCTGTTTCTCGCTCTGCTGACGCAGGTGGTGCAGCACCTTGATGACCTGGGTGCGGGACTCGTCGCAGTAGACCTCTATGCTGTCCCCCACCCCGTTGGCCGGGAACAGGCCTATGATGCCGGCGCAGCGCACGCTCTTGTCCTGCTCCAGCCGATCCAGCATGGCGTTGGCATCGGCAAACAGCTTGGTCGCCTCCTCGCCGATGATCTCGTCTTCGAGAATGCGCGGATACTTGCCCGCCAGCTCCCAGCTCAGGAAAAACGGCGTCCAGTCGATGTAGGGGCGCAGCACGGAGACGGGCACGTCCTCGAAGGTCTGCACGCCAAGCTCCCGGGGCTTGGGGGGCTCATAGCCGACCCAGTCCAGCTGCTGGCGATTGGCGCGGGCGTGAGCCAGGGAAACCGGCTTGGATCTCGGCTGCTTGCGGGCATGCTGATCCCGCGCTATCTCGTACTCCTTGTCGATGCGGGCGACAAACGCAGGCTTGAGCTCGGGGTTCAGCAGGCTCTGGGCCACCCCGACCGCACGGGAGGCGTTCGACACATAGACCACGGGCTCGGAGTAGTTCTGCTCTATCTTGACCGCGGTGTGGGCCTTGGAGGTGGTGGCGCCGCCGATCAGCAGCGGCAGCTTGAAGCCCTGGCGCTCCATCTCTTTCGCCACATGCACCATCTCGTCGAGGGACGGGGTGATCAGGCCCGACAATCCGATAATATCGGCATTTACCTCGCGGGCCGTCTTGAGGATGGTCTCGCAGGAGACCATGACCCCGAGGTCGACGATCTCGTAGTTGTTGCACTGCAGCACCACGCCGACGATGTTCTTGCCGATGTCGTGCACGTCCCCCTTGACGGTGGCCATCACGATTTTGCCGTTGCTGGAGCCGCCGGACTTCTCCGCCTCTATGTAGGGTTGCAGGTAGGCCACCGCCCGCTTCATCACCCGGGCGGATTTGACCACCTGGGGCAGGAACATCTTGCCGGCGCCAAACAGGTCGCCGACCACGTTCATGCCGTCCATCAGCGGCCCTTCGATCACGTGCAGCGGCTTCTCGGCCCCGGCCCGCGCCTCTTCGGTGTCCTCTTCGATAAAATCGGTGATGCCCTTGACCAGGGCATGCTCCAGCCGCTTGCCCACCGGCCAGCTGCGCCACTCCTGATCCCGGGGATCCTCCGCCTGGGCGCCGGCGCCGCGATACTTCTCGGCGATGGCCAGCAGATCCTCGGTGGCGTTGTCATTGAGGTTCAGTACCACGGCCTCGACCTTGGCCTTCAGCTCCGCCGGTATGTCTTCGTAGATGGCGAGCTGACCGGCGTTGACGATGCCCATGTCCATGCCGCTGCGGATGGCGTGGTAGAGGAAGACGGCGTGGATGGCTTCGCGCACCGGCTCGTTGCCACGGAAGGAGAAGGAGACGTTGGAGACGCCGCCGGAAATCATGGCGTGGGGCAGGTGCTCCTTGATGTCCTTCACCGCCTCGATGAAGTCCACCGCGTAGTTGTTGTGCTCGTCGATGCCGGTCGCCACCGCGAAGATGTTGGGGTCGAAGATGATGTCTTCCGGCGGGAAGCCGACCTGATCTACCAGGATCCGGTAGGCACGCTGGCAGATCTCGAACTTGCGGGCACGGGTATCGGCCTGGCCCACCTCGTCGAACGCCATCACGATGACGGCGGCACCGTAGCGGCGCAGCAGTTTGGCCTGTTCGATGAACTTGGCCTCCCCCTCCTTCATGGAGATGGAGTTGACCACAGGCTTGCCCTGCACGCACTTGAGGCCCGCCTCCAGCACCTCCCACTTGGAGGAGTCGATCATCACCGGCACCCGGGCGATGTCCGGCTCACCGGCGATGAGGTTCAGGAAGCGCACCATGGCCGCCTCGGCGTCCAGCATCCCCTCGTCCATGTTGATGTCGATGATCTGGGCACCGCTCTCGACCTGCTGCTTGGCCACATCCAGGGCCTCGTCGTAGAGCCCCTCCTTGATGAGGCGCTTGAACTTGGCGGAACCGGTGACGTTGGTGCGCTCCCCCACGTTCACGAACATGGACTTCGCCGTGATGATGAGGGGCTCGAGGCCCGACAGGCGGCAGGCCACCGGCAGCTCCGGCAGGGCGCGGGGCTTGATGCCCGCCACGGCGTCCGCCATGGCGCGGATATGGGTCGGGGTGGTGCCGCAGCAGCCCCCCACCAGGTTGAGGAAGCCGCTCTGGGCCCACTCGCGGATATGGTCCGCCATCTCGCCCGCGTCCAGATCGTACTCGCCGAACGCATTGGGCAGACCGGCGTTGGGGTGGGCGCTGACAAAGGTCTCGCTGATGCGCGACAGCTCGGCCACGTACTGGCGCAACTCGTCCGGGCCGAGCGCGCAGTTGAGGCCGAACGAAATAGGCTTCACGTGGCGCAGGGAATGGTAGAAGGCCTCGGTAGTCTGACCGGAGAGGGTGCGGCCCGAGGCATCCGTGATGGTGCCGGAGATCATCACCGGCAGGCTGTAACCCAGGGCCTCGAACACCCCTTCCACCGCGAAGGCGGCGGCCTTGGCGTTGAGGGTATCGAAGATGGTCTCGATCAGGATGAGGTCGGCCCCCCCCTCGATAAGAGCGTGGGTGGATTCGGTGTAAGCGGCCACCAGCTCGTCATAGGTGACGTTGCGCTTGCCCGGATCGTTGACGTCAGGGGAGATGGAGCAGGTGCGGTTGGTGGGGCCCAGCACCCCTGCCACGAAGCGCGGCCTGGCGGGATCCTTGGCCGTCCACTCGTCCGCCACGGCGCGGGCCAGACGGGCCGCCTCCCGGTTGATCTCGGCGGAGAGCGCCTCCATCTCGTAATCGGCCATGGCGATACGGGTGGCGTTGAAGGTGTTGGTCTCGAGGATGTCAGCCCCGGCGGCACAATATTGATCGTGGATCTCGCGGATGATCTCGGGCTGGCTCAGCACCAGCAGATCGTTGTTACCCTTGATATCCGTATGCCAGTCGGCGAACCGCTCGCCACGATAATCGGCCTCTCCCAGCTTGTAACCCTGGATCATGGTGCCCATGGCACCGTCGATGATCAGGATCCGCTCAAGCAGGCAAGCCTGCAGACTCTTCTTTGTTGTCGACACCGCTCGATCCTCTTACATCCATGCAACTGCGTGGCTTTATCCTAACAGCAAAGAAAAAAAATGGAAATCTAGCCGTCTATCTGTCTAAAACCAGTCAGCGATACCCAAAAGTAGGTAGTGAGTAAACTATCACCGCGGAGTACCCTATGCCCGTCCTTTTACGGACTCGTGCTTGCTGTCACTCCAACGAGAAAAATAATCATGAGCGTCTATTACACACTCTGCTTCTTGGCGGCGTTGGCGATTTTTATCGCATTCGCCAACCAGTATGTCATCAAGATCCAGACCACCATCGCCATCACCGCCGGATCCATGCTGATCTCCGCACTCATGGTGCTGTTTGGCAAACTGGGCTGGTTCAATCTGGAACCCCTTGCCATCGCCACCATGGAGAGCATCAACTTCCAGGACTTCCTGCTCAAGGGGATCCTGGGCTTCCTGCTGTTCGCCGGCGGGATCGGTATCAACCTCAAGGCCTTGCGCAGCCAGAAGTGGGAGATCACCATACTGGCCATCTTCGCCACCCTGCTCTCCACCTTCCTCATCGGCTACGGCTTCTGGTTCATCGCCAAGCTGCTGGGCTGGGAGCTGCCCCTGGTCTACTGCCTGCTGTTCGGTGCCCTGATCACCCCCACCGACCCCATCGCCGTGCTGGCCATCGTCAAGAAGATGCAGGCCCCGCCCCAGATCGCCATCCAGATCGAGGGGGAATCCCTGTTCAACGACGGTACCGGCCTGGTGATCTTCGCCACCGTGTTTGCCGTGGCCTTCGGCGGCGTCGAGCCCACCTTCACCAGCGTGGCTGGCCTGTTCCTGCATGAGGCCCTGGGCGGCATCCTGTTCGGCGCCGTGCTGGGGCTGCTCGCCCACGTGATGATCAGCGCCACCGACGATGGCTCCCTGGAGCTGCTGCTGACACTGTGCATCCCGACCGCCGGCTTCGCCCTTGCCAACATGCTGGGGGTCTCAGGCGCCCTGGCCATGGTGGTGACCGGCATCATGATAGGCAACTGGACCCGCCATTCGGGCTTCTCCGAGCAGAGCCGCCACCACCTGGATCACTTCTGGGAGCTGGTGGATCAGTTCCTCAACGCCCTCCTGTTCCTGCTGATCGGTCTGGCCCTGGTGCTGCTGGATCTCGCCTGGCGCGACTGGATCCTGCTGGTCATCGCCGTGCCGCTCTGCCTGGCGGCCCGCTTCATCAGCGTCTCCGTGCCCTTCATCGCCTTTCGCAAGTTCCGCAGCTACAACCGCTTCACCATCCGCATCCTCACCTGGGGCGGCCTGCGCGGCGGTCTGGCCATGGCCATGGCGCTGGCGCTGCCGTCCGGCGTCATGATGATCCCGGGGCATGACGTCGATCTGCGCCAGGTCATACTGGTGATGACCTACTCGGTGGTGATGTTCTCCATCGTGGTACAGGGGATGACCATCACCCCCATGATAGAGAGGGCCAAGAAGGCCAGCGGCGACGTCTGATCCGCCGCCCTGCAAAACGAAGAAGCCGCCTCTCTGGCGGCTTTTTCGCAGGGGATCCCCCTATGGCCGGGCTCAGTCCCTGGGTTTCTCGTAGGTAAACACCTTGCCGATGTCCTCCAGCCGGTAGCTGGTGAGCTGGTAGACGTAGTAGTTGAGCCAGTTGGCGAACAGCAGATGGCCATGGCTGCGCCAGCTGGCCCGTGGCGGCTGGTCTGGGTCATTGCCCGGATAGTAGTTGACCGGAATGGCGGGGGCGAGCCCGGCCTCGAGATCCCGCCTGTATTCCCCATCCAGGGTCAGCACATCGTATTCGGGGTGACCGGTGACAAACACCTGGCGGCAATCCTTGGTGGCGGCGAGATAGACCCCGGCCTCCTCGGACTCGGCGAAGATCTGCAGATCGGTGTGGGCGCGGATAAGGTCGCCGTCGAAGGCCGCATAGCGGGAGTGGGGAGCCACGAACTCGTCATCGAAGCCGCGCAGCAAGGGCTCGTGTTCATCGAGCCTGTGGTGGCGATAGATGCCGGACAGCTTCTCGCCATGGGTCTGCTTGTCCATGCCATACAGCGCCTTGAGCGCCGCCTGCACCGCCCAGCACAGGAACAGGGTGGAGGTGACGTGCTCGTGGGACCATTCGATGATCTCGACCACCCTGTCCCAGTAGACCACCTCCTCGAACTCCACCCGGCCCAGGGGCGCCCCCGTGATGATCATGCCGTCGTAGTTGTTGCCCCGCACCTGTTCGAAGTCGTGATAGAAGTTCTCGAGATGGGCCTGGGGGGTGTTCTTGGATTCCCGATCGTCGATGCGCAGCAGATCCACATCCACCTGCAGCGGCGAATTGGAGAGCATCCGCATCAGCTGGATCTCGGTCTCTATCTTCTTGGGCATCAGATTGAGGATGAGCACCCGCAGCGGGCGTATGTTCTGGGTGACGGCCCGGGATTCCGTCATGACGAAGATGTTCTCCTGCCCCAGCACTTCGGCGGCGGGTAACTGATCCGGGATCTTGATGGGCATGCTGACTCCCTGTACTGCATCAGTAAAAATGTCTGGACATCTAGAAGCCTATAATAAAGCGTCCGGGCTGTCATCCGATACCTTTGTATTCACTCTCGCCATTGACTAGCATACGGCTCACGTGTCCCTCACTGCGACCCCCATGGCCGGTATCACCATTTCAGTAGACAGGCTGCGAGTCGGCAACTATGTCTCCCTGCCCCTGGGCTGGCGCGCTCACCCCTTCCTGTTTTCCAGCTTCAAGATCAAGAACGAAGAAGAGATAGCCCTGATCCGCCATCTGGGGCTGGGCAGAGTCACCATCATCCCGGAGAAGAGCGACTGCCCGCCCCTGCCCCCCGATTCGCCAAGCCGAGAGGCCGCGCCCGATCCGGCTCAGCAGAGGGAGATGGAACAGGACAAGGAGCAGCGTATCGCCCGGTTGCAGCAGTACCGCCGGGACCTGCAACAGTGCGAGAAACAGTTTCAGCACTCCTTGAGCCAGGTACGCAGCCTGATGAGCAAGGTGCAGGCCCGCCCCCTCAACGCCATCGACGACGCCAAGGAGCTGATCGATGCCATCGCCAGCCAGCTGCTGGCGGCGGACGAACTGGTGCTGCACCTGATGGGGGACGGCGAGGAGGGAGATCCCCTCTACTATCACTCCCTCAACGTCAGCGTGCTGAGCATGATGCTGGCCAAGGAGTGCGAGATGAACGCGGAGCAGATCCGCCTGGTCGGCATGGGGGCCCTGTTTCACGACATCGGCAAGCTGAAGATCCCGAGCCAGATCCTGCGCAAGCCCGCCCCCCTGACCAGGCCGGAGCAGAACCTGCTGGCCCAGCATCCCCGCTACGGGCTGGACCTCATCAACCTGGCGGCCTCCTTCCCCGCCGAGGCCAAGGGCATAGTGCTGCACCATCACGAATACCTGGACGGCAGCGGCCCGGAGGGACTCAAGGCCGGGCAGCTCGATCCCATGACCCAGCTGGTCTCCCTCATCAACGAATATGACAACCTCTGCCACCGCCACGGCAAGGTGCCCTACTCCGCCCTCTCCAGCCTCTACAAGCAGCGCAAGGGCCAGTTCAATCCGGACAACATGGCCCTGCTGATCCGCCTGCTCGGCATCTATCCCCCCGGCAGCGTGGTGCAGCTCTCCAGCGGTCAGCTGGGCCTGGTGATGTCCGTCAAGGGGAGCAGCCTGCTCCACCCCAGCGTGCTGGTCTACGATCCCGCCATCCCGCGCCAGGAGGCGGCCGTCATCGCGCTGGATCGGGCCGGGCTCACCATCGCCAAGGTGATCCATCCCAGGCGCCTGCCCCCCGCCGTATTCGAGTACCTGAATCCGCGCACCCGCATCAGCTACTACTTCGAACCCAAGACCAAATGACCCTGCAGGAGTCTTCATGCACATAGAAATCGTCAGCACAGGCGACGAGATAGTGACCGGCCTGGTGGTCGATACCAATGCCGCCTGGCTCAGCGCCCGCTTGCTGGATCAGGGCTGGCAGGTACGCCGCCGCCATACGGTGGGGGATGATCTCGCCGAGCTGACCGCCCTGCTGCGCGAGTGCGCCGAGCGCGCCGACCTGGTGCTGGTGTGCGGCGGCCTGGGCCCGACGGCGGACGATCTCACCGCCCAGGCCGCGGCCGATGCCTTCGACGCGCCCCTGACCCTGCATCCCGGCTGGCTCGATACCATAACGGCCCGCTACGCCAGCCGGGGTCGCCCCATGCCCGCCAGCAACGCCAAGCAGGCCTGGCTGCCCACGGGCAGCGAGATCCTCGACAACCCGGTCGGCACCGCCTGCGGCTTCCTGCTGCGGCGGGGGAGCTGCCGCATCGCCTTCACTCCTGGGGTACCGTTTGAATTCAAGCAGATGGTGACGGAGCAGATCCTGCCCCGCCTGGGCGAAGACCATGCCACCGGAGAGACGGCGCTGCGCCGCTTCTACAGCTTCGGCATCTCGGAATCCGCCCTGAGCGATCGGCTCGATGGCGCCCCCTGGCCCGCCGGGATCACCCTCGGCTACCGCTCCGCCATGCCCCTCATCGAACTCAAGCTGATCGGCCAGGGCGCCACTCCCCAGGACATGGAGGCGGCACAGGCACGCCTGCTCGCACAGATAGCCCCCTGGCTGGTTGGTCAGGGAGACGAGGAGCCGGCGCGGCAGATCCTCGCCCTGCTGGGGGACAGGCCCCTGACCCTGTTCGAGGGGGAGAGCCGGGGCGCCTTGCTGGCCCTCTGCCATCCCCATTCCGGGTTGACGGCCCACTTCAGCCAGCGGCCTGCCGACGAGCCGGCCCAGCCCCTGGGGGACGGGCGCGGGGCGAGCCTGACCATAGGGATGGCGGGGCCCCAGGGGGTGCCACTTCGGCTCTGCATCGATGGCCAGTGCGTCGGCCAGACGGTGAGGGTCAGCCACCCGGATCCCGAGAGCGCCCGCGCCATCCTCGCCTTCGCCGCCCTGGACATGTTGCGCCGCCACCTGACGGGGCTACCGGTGATCGCCGACTACCTCACCCTGACCCGCAGCGAGCCCCTGGGCTGAGTCGCCCCGGCCAGCGAGCCAGCATGGGCTCGCTGGCTCATATGCCCTCTCCCCCCTCCCTGACCCTGTCCCCATGGCGATTTCTTCAACCGTCATCACCCATTTGGACATAGATCATTGACCGACAAGAAGAATGATCAGGATACTGGACCCACCTTACCGCCGTGTCGGGGGAACGACAGGGAGGTATCATGGATTTGATAGAGCAACCAGTCAGATGGACTGAGCAGGAGCCTGAGTGTTAAGCAAAGAGTGGTTACAGTTGTCGGCGGATATGGAGCTGGCCTGCCTGCGCATCCTGCCCGGGCTGGACGAGCCGGTGCGCGAAGCCGATGTGTTCAGCCTGCTGCTCGCCTCCAACTGTCGCCGCTATCAGCCCCTGCACGAGGGGATCAAGCAGGTGGTCAGCCTGCTCAATGCCCTGCAGGCCAAGCCGGACGCCCCCATCCCTCCCAATCCCGTCCCCATCGCCAGGCGCCAGGACGCCCGGCTGATGATACTGATCGACAGCGACAAGATGACGGCCCGGGCCCAGATCACCTGCGACTGGGGCGGCAAGCCGCTCACCCTGGACGCCTTGCAGCAGGCCCTCGGCGAGAGCGAAGTGAACAGCGGCGTGCAGGGCATACTGCTCGAGCAGGCCGTCAGGCTCGCCCGGGAGGGAGCCCCCGGCAGCCTGATCCAGCCCGCCATCGCCTACGGCATCGCCCCCATTGCCGGCCAGGACACCCGCTTCGAGCGCCTGGTCGATACCCCGTCCGATCGCATCCTCAAGCCTCAGGAAACGGAGAACGGCAAGGTGGATCTGCGCGACCTCGGTACCCTGGTGACGGTCCGGGCGGGGGAGCCGCTGATGCGCCGCCACCCGGCGACCCAGGGCTCACCCGGCCTGACGGTCACGGGCCAGACCCTGCCGGTCAAGCCGGGCAAGGAGCTGGCCATGGAACCCGGGGTCGGCACCGAGACAGCCAGTGACGACCCCAACCTGCTGCTCGCCAGCCGCCCCGGCCTCCCCTGCCTCGAGAAGCAGGGCATGCGGGTCGATGATGTGCTCAGCCTCAAGCAGGTGGATGCCCGCAGCGGCCATGTGACGTTCGAGGGGGCCCTCATCATCAGCGGCGACGTGTTCGCCGGCATGCGGATCCGGGCCAGTGGCGACGTGGTGATCGGTGGCTTCGTGGAGGGGGCCGACGTCGAGTCCGGCGGCGCCATCACGGTGCGCCACGGGGTCATCGGCCGCAAGACGGAGGATGACGAGCCCCTGTGCCGACTCAGCGCCCAGGGGGAGATCCACGCCGCCTATGCCCAGTACGCCAGGCTGGAGGCGGGGGGCAATATCCATATCCAGACCCAGCTCACCCACTGCCACACCCGCAGCGGTCAGGATCTGCTGGTCGGCGACAGCGCCATGCGCAAGGGCACCCTGCTCGGCGGCATCAGCATCGCCAATCGCCAGATCCAGGCCCCCAGCATAGGCGCCAGTGCCGCCAACCATACCCGGCTGCAGATCCTTGGCGGCTACTTCAGCCACAAGCAGCAGGAGCAGGAGCTCAAACAGCGCAAGCAAGCCTGCCGCGATCAGCTGCTCAAGGTGCAGGATCTGCTGCTCAAGCTGCTGCAGCTGCCGCGGGAGAAGCGCAATCCCGAGACCCTGGACAAGATCAAGACCCTGCGCCAGCAATACCTGGGCCAGAGCAAGGGGCTGGATGCCAAGCTGGACGAGGCCCAGCAGGCCCTGCAGCAGCTGCTCGGCGAGATGGCGATCACCGCCACCCAGCGCCTCTATGCCGGTGTCGAGGTGGAGCTGGCCAACAGCAGCTACCGGGTCGACATCGACCATGGCCCCATTCGTATCGCCTTCAAGCAGGAACAGATAGTGTTGCAGCCTCTGGAAGGACGCAAATAAGTCATACCACGCCCCTTCAGGCAGGATCGGAGCGTCTTGCCACCCCGGAGGACGTACGGCCAGTCATCACTCAATCCCTCGAGGGCCGGGTCAGCCATGCCGTGATCCCTGACCCGAACTTGGGTACACTGCCAGCCTTGCACGCCACACAAAGCAGGTAACAGTCGATGTACAAACTGATCGCATTGGATATGGATGGCACTCTGCTCACCCCCCAGGGCACCATCTCCCCTCGCACCCATGCTGCCATCACCGCCGCCCGCGCCAGGGGCGTGACCGTGGTGCTGGCCTCCGGTCGTCCCCTGGAGGGCATGACCCGCTACCTGGAAGAGCTGGGGATGACGGGGCCGGAAGATTATGTGATCAGCTACAACGGCGCCATGGTGCAACGGGTCGCCGACGGCGCCCGGATCCGCAGCCAGCTGCTGACCGGGGCCGATGCCAGCCTGGTGGCGCGTCTGGCCGAGCAGCATGGGGTCAATGTCCACGGCTTCTCGGTGCGCCAGGGCCTCATCAGCCCCCGCCTGAGCCACTACACCGAGCACGAGTCCCGCCTGACCGGCATGCCGGTCAACCTGGTCGACTTCGCCACCCTGCCCCCGGACGAGGCGATCCTCAAGGTGATGATGATCGACGAGCCCGCCCTGCTGAGCCGGGCCATCGCCGCCCTGCCGGCGCAGCTCTATCAGGACTACACAGTGGTGCAGAGCGCCCCCTACTTCCTCGAGATCATGAACAAGCAGAGCCACAAGGGGAGTGGAGTCGCCGCCCTGGCCGAGCACCTGGGCCTGGATGCCAGCCAGGTGATCGCCGTAGGGGATGCGGGCAACGACAGCCACATGATCGAATACGCCGGCCTCGGCGTCGCCATGGGCAACGCCACCGACCCCCTCAAGGCCCTGGCCCAGCACATCACCAGCCGCAACGATGAGGACGGGGTCGCCCGGGTCATCGAAACCTTCGTGCTGGCCTGATCCCAACGGCCAGCCCCATCCGGCAGGATACCTGCCGGATGTTTAATATATCCACCCATCAAGCCAGCCACAGCTCCGAACTAGCCCCCACTCTTCCCATCAAACGGGCGATGACGCCATATCCGCCCCATGTTGATTAACATAAACCACTCATTTTGTTTGACATATTTAACGGCCTTGGCAGACTGAAATCAGGATCCAGGCTCTCGCCGCTGCGCGCCTTCTCCTGACATCAGCCGATGCGAGCCCGGGATCTCCTAAACTTGCCTTGAGGCAGGCCCTGATATCGGTCAGGGCGAGCCCAAGGCGCAAGGGTCCCTCGGGACCGCAAAGGAATGCCAAGGTGATCTATGTCTGCACATACCCCATCCGCCCCAACCCGCAAGCCCCTGGTTCTGATGACCATGGGCAGCCAGGCCCGCAACGGCCATGACTATCAGGTGATGACCCACAAGTACATCAAACCCCTGGTGGAGATCAGCGACTGCACCCCGCTGCTGGTGCCCACCTGCTGCGGCACCGAGGCTCTCGAGCACTATCTCTCCCTGGCCGATGGCGTCTATCTGAGCGGCGCCGGATCCAACATAGATCCCGCCCTCTATGGCCAGCAGAATCTGACCCCGGACAAGGCCCAGGACAGGGAGCGGGATCTGTTCGACATCGCCCTGGTGCGGGCCGCCATCGACAAGGGCGTGCCCATCCTCGGTATCTGTCGCGGCATGCAGGAGATCAACGTCGCCCTGGGAGGGGACATACATCAGAAGGTCTACAGCGAACCCGGCTTCGATGATCATCGCGAGGATCCCGATGATCCGCCCGAGCTGCAGTATGGCGAGAGCCACATGGTCGAGCTGGTGGAGGGGAGCTGGTTTGCCGACCTGATGGGCAGCCGCCGCATCCCGGTCAACTCGCTCCATGGTCAGGCCATCAGGCGCCTGGGCAAGGGGCTCGCCCCCCTGGCCCATGCCGAGGACGGGGTGATCGAGGCGATCCATGCCCCCAGCCTGCCCCAGTTCACCCTGGCGGTGCAGTGGCACCCGGAGTGGCACGCCAGCGAAAACCCTCACTCGGTCAAGATCTTCACCGCCTTCGGCGAGGCCTGCCGACGGCAAGCCGCCCGCCGCTGACCGGCGCCAGGAGGCAAGAGCCAAAGAGGGGCCCGCGGGCCCCTCTTTGACTGTCTGCCTGTTGCCTCAGGGCCCTGGCCTCACTCGCCAAAGCCCCTGGCCTTGAGCTTGGGCAGGCCGCCGCGCACCGGTCGCAGGCCGCGGCAGGCATCCAGCCCCTTGAGCCCCCGCTGGATATGGTCGGGGGAGTGGCCAAAGACCATGCCATTGCTGCGATAGAGGTTGTTGTCGTCGAGCTCGAACCGCTCTCCGCCGATGAGCAGGGGCCGCCTGCCCTCCTCCTCCTTGCCGCGCTTGAGGGGCAGGACGAGGTCGGTCAGTATCTCCCCCGTGGCGCAGCCCTCGCGCCAGCGAGCCTCATCGGAGAAGGGGGGGATGGCTATTTCGCGCCAGGATCCATCCCCGAATTCGACCCTATAGTGGTCGGTCAGCAGATCGCAGCCTGCCAGCAGACCCAGGCATCCCAACAGACAGTAACGACTCAGCCGCGGCATCTCCCCCTCCTGTCCAGCCGGGGCAGCAGGGTGGCGGCACCGCCGCGGCGCATCTGCGGCCTCATGATGGCGCCCACTCATGGCCAAGCAGCAGGGGGTCCAGCTCTTCGAGCCTGCTCAACATGAGATCCGGCAGCTGGCTGAGGCGGCGCCAGTCACCCTGGCCTTCATTGAGCCAGGCGACGCGATAGCCCTGCCGGCGAGCCCCCAGCACGTCGCTGCGCTCATGGTCTCCCACGTGCAATATTTCGGCGGGAGCCAGCCCGAGATCCCGGGCCGCCGCCACGAACATGTCGGGGGCGGGCTTCATCAGGGTGCCGGCGCCGGCCTGGTAAACGGTGCGAAAGTAGCCATCTAGCCCGGCCCGGGCCAGATCCAGGTTGCCATTGGTGATGGCCACCAGGGGGTAACGCCGGGCCAGGGCCGCCAACAGGCGATGGGTGCTGGCGGGCACCGCTACGGCGGATCGCTCGGCCAGAAAGCCGGCAAACACCTCGGCGGCGGCACGCTCGGCCGAGGCGGCGTCCATGCCGCCTTCCCGCAGTGCCCGCCCCAGGCTGATCCTGCGAGCCAGGCTGACATCGTGATGCAGGGCGGGATCCTCCAGCAGCACCTGGCGCTTGCAGGCGTGCCAGCGCTCGGCATCCAGCATGGCCCCCGCCAGGTATTCGCTGCGCAGATGAGCCAGCATCCAGGCCTCGGCGCGCGCTATGTTGGGACCGTTGTCATAGAGGGTGTCATCGAGATCGAAGGAAATCGCCTTGACCGGCTGCCAGCGGCGGAAAAAAACCATGCTCACTCCTGTTCGTCATCCTTGCCGACGCCATGGCGCCTGGCCCTGGGGTGGGCGCCATCATAGACCTTGGCAAGGTGCTGAAAGTCGAGGTGGGTGTAGATCTGGGTGGTGGAGAGGTTGGCGTGGCCGAGCAGCTCCTGCACCGCCCGCAGATCCCCCGACGACTCCAGCATATGGGTCGCGAAGCTGTGCCTGAGCTTGTGGGGATGCACATGGGCGTTGAGGGCCTGCTTGCCGCCCCAGCCATCGAGGCGCATCTGCACCGAGCGGGCCGAGAGGCGCCGCCTCTGCCTGGAGACGAAGAGGGCAGGCTCCTCGGCCGGGGCCAGGGCCGGGCGCAGGGCCAACCACTTGTGCAGCCACTCCAGCGCCATGCGCCCTATGGGCAGCACCCGCTCCCGCGAGCCCTTGCCCACCACCCGCAGCTGGCGATCGTCCAGGCGCAGATCGGTCAGATCCAGCCCCACCAGCTCCGCCAGCCGCAGGCCGGAGGAGTACATCAGCTCCATGATGGCGCGATCCCGCACCGCCAGCGGATCCTGCTCGTCGGTGATGTTGAGCAGCTGATACATCTCGTCCACGTCCAGGTTCTTGGGCAGGGGACGCCCCTGCTTGGGGGTGCTGATGCCCCGCGCCGGGTTCGCCGCCAGTCGCCCCTGGCGCACCTGCCAGTCACAGAAGCTGCGCAGGGCAGAGAGCTTGGTGGCGAGCGAGCGGGGCGCCAGCCCCCCCTTGTGCATCCGGCTCATCAGGCTGCGCACCTGGCTCGCCTCGAGCCCGGACCACTGGCTCAGCCCCAGCGTCACCAGCTGGCCCGTCATGGCGATGAGGTGAGCCAGATAGTGGTTGCGGGTGTGGGCGCTCAGCTGGCGCTCCACCCTCAGGTATTCGATGAAATCGCCGAGATCCTGCGCCAACGCGGGGGGCAGGCCGGCGAGCCCGTCAGCGCTGGCCGTCACGGATCAAGGCCGGCAACCGCAGCTGCAACAGGCGGCCGAGCTGGCCGAGCAGCAGAGGGTCGTTGTGGGGGGTGAAGTGACCGGGATCCGGGCTGGCGAAGGCCAGCAGGCCCAGATCGCCCAGGCGCATCAGCGCCACCGAGCCCACCAGTACCCCCTGACCGAACAGCAGCTGCTGTTCGCTCTGATTGAGGCGGCCGAAGTAGAAGCCCTGGCCGGGCAGACGCTGGCCCATCAGCTGCTCCATCCCCTTGCCCGTCGCGAGGAAACGCGCTCCTTCCTCCCCCGGCTGACACTGCCTGGGATTGAGCCAGAGCCGCAGCCCGGACAGGCGCAGCCGCTCGACGAAGGCCTGCCGCATGGCGTTCACCAGCTCGCCCAGGGTCTGGCAGCCATGGATGTCGCCATAGAGATCCGTGTAGACGCGAAAGATCCGCTCGTTCTCGCTGGCCAGGCTCATCAGCTCGGTGATCTCCAGCTCCAGCCGCTCGATGCGGTCGCGCTGGCGCTCGAGCTGGCGCTCCACCAGGGAGACGCTGCCCCTGCGCTCATGGGGGATGCGCACCCGATCCAGCAGGCTCGCGTGTCGTTGAAAAAATTCGGGGTAACGGGCTAGGTATGCCAGCACCTCGGCCTCATCGACCTCATGCTCCTGCCGTTTCGCTTCACTCATGCTTGTTCAATCCCGTCTTGATGGTCCTGTGGGCGCCAGATGTGCCGACACAGGGGACCCTGTGGTCCAGGCCCCCTATTAGAACCCTATCGGGGCGTCAAATACAGTCGCGTTTGCAGATGGGGGCATAGGCTCCCGCACCGGGCAGAAGAACGGCGGCCCGGGCCGCCGATCCTCACAGCTCTATCTGGCCGTCGAACACATGCTCGGCAGGGCCAGTCATGTAGACCGGCTGACCCGGCCCCTTCCAGGCGATGGTCAGCTTGCCGCCGGGCAGGGAGACGGTCACCCGCTCCTTGAGCTTGCCCTGGCTCATGCCGATCACCGCGGCGGCGCAGGCCCCGGTGCCGCAGGCCAGGGTCTCCCCCACCCCGCGCTCGAACACCCTCAGCCGGATCTGGGTGGCATCCACCAACTCCATGAAGCCGACGTTGACCCGCTCGGGGAAACGCTCGTGGCGCTCCATGATGGGGCCAAGAGTCTCGACCGGGGCATCATCCACCGAGGGAACCTCGATGACGCAGTGGGGATTGCCCATGGAGACGGCGCCGCACATGACGGTGTGCTCCTGGGCCCGCAACAGGTAGGTCTTCTCCGCCTTCTGGGCGCGAAACGGGATCTTGCCCGGCTCGAACTGGGGCACCCCCATGTTGACCGTGACCTGCCCCTCGTTCTCAAGCTGAAGGGTAATGCGGCCACGGGCCGTGCTGACCGAGATCCTGTCCCGGTTGATCAGCCCCTTGAGCCGCACGAAGCGGGCGAAGCAACGGGCGCCATTGCCGCACTGCTCCACCTCGCTGCCATCGGCATTGAAGATACGGTAGTGAAAATCGAGCTCGGGATCATAGGGCGGCTCCACCAGCAGCAGCTGGTCGAACCCTATCCCGAAGTGGCGATCCGCCAGCTTCTTGATGACGTCGTTGCTGAAGAACACCTTCTGGGTGACGCCATCCACCACCATGAAGTCGTTTCCCAGGCCATGCATCTTGGAAAATTCAATCAACATCTTTTTTCCCTGCGCTGTTCAGGCCGCAATAAAGGTCGTACATCACCATGAAGTCGTTATCCGAGGCCCCATGCATCCTGGAAAAATCAATCAACATCTTTTTTCCCTGCGCTGTTCAGGCCGCAATAAAGGTCGCTCACCACCATGAAGTCGTTATCCGAGGCCCCATGCATCCTGGAAAAATCAATATCCCGCGTTCAATACAGGGACGCGCCGGAGCAGCCCTCGCCCTCCCGCGCTCCCCTGCCCGGATCACGGCAGCAGGTGTTCGCCCTGCCAGAGCGAGGCCAGCGGCTCACGCTCGCGGATGAGGAACGCCTGGTCACCGTCCACCAGCACCTCGGCGGCGCGGGGACGGGTGTTGTAGTTCGATGACATGGTAAAGCCATAGGCACCGGCGGAACGCACCGCCAGCAAGGATCCCTCGGCAATGGCCAGGGTGCGCTCCTTGCCGAGGAAGTCGCCGGTCTCGCACACCGGGCCCACCACGTCGTAGAGGGCCGGCGCGTGAGCGGCCTGGCTGTCCACCTCTATGATGTTCATCCAGGCGCCATAGAGAGACGGGCGCAGCAGGTCGTTCATGCCGGCGTCGATCAACGCGAAGTTGCGGGTCTCGCCCGGCTTGAGGTACTCGACCCGGGTCAGCAGCACGCCGGCGTTGGCGACGATGGCACGCCCCGGCTCGAACAGCAGGGTCAGGTCGCGGCCCGCCAGCTTGGCCTTGAGCGCCTCGGCGTATTCGGTCGGGTGCGGCGGCTGCTCGGCGCCATAGTTGACCCCGAGGCCGCCGCCCACGTCCAGGTGATGGATATGGATGCCTTCACCGGCCAGCTCGTCGATCAGCCGCAGCAGCTTGTCCGCCGCCTCCATAAAGGGATTCAATTCAGTCAGTTGAGAACCGATATGGCAATCCACCCCCTTGATGGCGATGTTGGCCATGGCGGCCGCCTTGCGATAGATGGCGGGTGCCTGCTCGATGGGGATGCCAAACTTGTTCTGTTTGAGTCCGGTTGAGATGTAGGGGTGGGTGCCGGCATCGATGTCCGGGTTGACCCGCACCGAGATGGGGGCCACCTTGCCCATGCTGGCGGCGACCCGGTTGAGACGCTCCAGCTCGGCTTCGGACTCCAGATTGAAGCAGAGGATCTCTTTCTCCAGCGCGAGGCGCATCTCGGCCTCACTCTTGGCCACGCCGGAGAAGACCACCTTGGCCGGATCCCCGCCCGCCGCCAGCACCCGCGACAGCTCGCCGCCGGAGACGATGTCAAAACCGGAGCCCAGGCGGGCCAGCAGGTTCAGGATGGCGATGTTGGAGTTGGCCTTGACCGCGTAGCAGACCAGGTGGGGTATGTCCCCCGCCGCCTGATCGAAGGCATGCCAGTGGCGCTCCAGGGTGGCGCGGGAGTAGACGTAGAGCGGGGTGCCGTGCTGCTCGGCCAGTTGCTGCAGCGAGGTCTGTTCGGCCTGCAGCTGACCGGCGGCATTGTAGTTAAAGTGATCCAAGGGGCGGTTCCTTCCAAATTATGACGAGTGCGGCGCAGCCTCTGGGGTCGACTCGGCCGGGGTCTGGGGTGCGCTCTGCTGGCCATCCGACGAGTCGGTCGGCGCCTGGGCTGGCTGGGCCTCTTGCTCCTGCGGCTGCTCGGCAGGCGGCATATAGAGAGGACCTTTCAGGCCACAGGCGACCAGGGCGAGAGAGAGAAGCGCGGCAGACAGGCACCGGACGAGTTGAGTAATCATAATGGTTCGCTGCGAAAAATTTTTTGGCCCTCTATAATCGCACTCACATTGTTAAAAGCAACAGGATAAACCGATGAAGGATCACGAGTATCACGCCCTGGTAGACACCTTTTTCCAGTCTGTGGAAGACCGCATAGACGCGAACTACCCGGATATCGATTGTGAGCGGGCGGGCGGCGTGCTGACCCTGGTGTTCGAGAACAAGACCAAGGTCATCCTCAACAAGCAAGAGCCCCTGCACCAGATCTGGGTCGCCACCCGGGAGAACGGCTTCCACTTCGAGCTGCAAGGGGACACCTGGATAGACAACCGCTTCGGCCACGAGCTCAAGGCCCTGCTCGCGCGCGCCTGCACCCAGCAGTCCGGCGAGGACGTGCGCTTTCCATGATTGACATCCATCCCGCTGGCGCCCGCCATGCCGTGATCTGGCTCCATGGCCTGGGGGACTCCGGCGCCGGGCTGGCCCCCCTGGTGGAGGCGCTGGCCTTGCCCGCCGACCTGCCCATCCGCCACCTGCTGCCCGATGCCCCCGAGCGCCCCATCACCATCAACATGGGCTGCAAGATGCGCGGCTGGTACGACATCAGAAGCTTCGACGACCCGGCGGATCGCGCCGTGGAAGCCCATGTCCGCGAGTCCGCGACTCGTATCGCCGCCCTGCTGAGTCAACTGGTGGCCGAAGGCTTTGCCCCGGGCAACATCGTCCTGGCCGGCTTCTCCCAGGGGGGCGTGATCGCCTCCTTCACCGCCCTGAGTTATCCGGCCACCCTGGCGGGCCTGCTCTGCATGTCCACCTACCTGGCGGCGCCGGATAGGCTGGTCGAGGAGATGAGCGAGGCCGCCCGCGCCCTGCCCATCTGCTACATGCACGGCATCTATGACGACGTGGTGCCCCTCTCCATGGGGTGGGATGCCAAGCAGCGGCTGGAGGCGGCGGGCCTGGCCCTCGCGTGGCACGAATACCCGATGCGCCACGAGATCTGCCGGCCCCAGCTGGCGGATATCCGCGCCTGGCTGCTGGCGCGCCTCCTGCCCTGACCCGGCGACGTTCGCAACAGCGAGAGGGCCTGCATTGCAGGCCCTCTTCATATCATGGTGGCTGGTTCAGCCCACTTCCCGCGCCGGGCTCTGGGGCTCGCGCCCCAGCCCCTGGCTGCGATAGGGGATCACCTCCAGCGCTTCCCCCTTCTCCACTATCTCGTAGTACTGGGGCAGGTTGAAGTTGACGGGCTGACCATCGTCACCGAACCGCTCGTGGCTCGAGGTGTAGAAGCGGTTGACCCCGGCCACCAGCTCATCCTTGTTGCCGGCGAAGTGCTGGTAGATCTCCACCCGGTTCGCTTCGTCCAGGATATAGATGTTGGTGCCCGCATTGCGGGTATCGAAGAAGAACTGCACCAGGCCTTCGCTGGCGTAGGCATCGACGATGCCGGGCAGGTGCTGGCTGTGGGTCTTGTCGAGGCGCAGCGGCAGGTGATCCAGCTTGTTGTGGGAGATGTGCCGGTAGAAGTCGATGGCATTCTCCAGCTTCTTGACCGAGACCCCGCGCCGCTCGAAGAAGATGCCGTACTTCTCCTTGCCGAGGACCAGCGTCTTGACCAGCTGCTGCTTGTCCCGGGCCAGACGCAGCTCGATGCACTCGGCCACCAGCTGCTGGAAGCGGGAGCGCACCAGGGAGCGGAAGTGCTGGCTGTAACAGAACACGGCGATGGTCTCGGGGGCCGCCGCATCCTGGTGCATCTTGCCGAGTATGGTGGTGAGGGCATCGACCACGGCCTCGTCACCGCGAAAATGCAGGGTGCGGATCTCGCTCCAGGAGTTGCGATAGACCAGATCCACCGACCCCACCAGACACTCCAGGTTGCGACCAAACGAGAAGACGTCCGCGCTGTTGGCATCGAACTCGATCACCTGTCCGACCCAGTGACTGGTGGGATCCACCTCCAGGTTGAGGTAGATGGAGAGCTGGCGGATCTCGCAGGGGCGGCTCAGGGCGAGGTTGGTGGCGCGGGGATACTTGATCGGGAAGCAGCCGGCCAGATCGCGACAGAACTGATGCAGGTTGTCGATATGCAGATCCGAGCCCTGGTTGAACAGGTGCACCCGGGACTGGGGCGTGAGCAGATCGTTGAAATAGGCCCAGGCCACCAGCTTGCTGATGTAGCTGTTATGCTCGAGCGGCGCCCGCCCTATGATGTCCGCCGGCTCCAGGGACTGCTTGTAGAGGTACCAGCCGGCACGATTGAGCCGCCCATGAGGCACCTGCACCAGGCTGAGATCCGGCTCGCTCAGATCCGGCGCTATCTTGAGGTTGATGCGCTGCACCTTGCCCGGCAGGCTCTCGAACGCGGCATAGAGCTTGCGCGACAGTATGCCGATGTCTTCCGGGTTGATGGACTCGCTGATGTTGTTGCGCCGGGCGAACTGGATCAGGTTGCGATAGCTCTGCATCAGGGCCTCGAGCAGCTCGGCATAGGCCACCTTGACCTGCTCCACCTTCCACTCCTGGCGATGATCCAGATGATGGAGCCGCGCCGGGCTCCAGCCCCAGTAGTCCACCAGCTGCGCCAGCTGCTCCCGCCGCCACTGGGGCGACCCCTCCTGGTTGGGATGACTCAGGCCGTCACACACCTTGAGGTAGAAGCAGCGGCGCACCAGGTCCAGTCGCGCCATGTCACCGATGGACTTGAGGTAGTTGGTCACCTTGTCCAGCATCAGGCAATAGTTGTCCTGACGAAAGCTCATGCCCTCGTTTTGCTGGAACCAGTCGCGGCTGATGAAGGAGAGCAGCCGGGTGTTGGGGTACTCGTGGGAGTAAGCCTCCATCAGCACCGATTTGAGCACCGCCTTGTAGGGGGAGTCGATGCCCTTGTAGAGCTGCCAGAGCGCCGAACCGAAATACTCCTCGGCCGGAATGCGGTTGAAGCTGCCCAGATCGAGCCAGTCATCCTGACTGAGCTGACCGCTCGCAAACAGGCCGGTCACATACTCGTCGTAACGTTCATCGTATTCACGGGGCACCAGGTACCAGAGCAGCCGCTTGCCCGCGATGTGCATGGCGCTGCGGTAGAACTCGTCGAGCAGCAAGAGGTGCTGGGCACTGCCGCAGCTCTCTCCCTGCATCTGGGCATCGTTGTGCTGGCGGAACTTGTCTTCGGGGATGAGGAAGAAGTTGAGATCCACCCCCCGCTGTTCGGCCCACTTGGAGAGTTGCTGGCACTTCTGATCCAGCAGGGCCAGCCGATCCGGCGAGAGGCCGGCCACATGGCAGACCCAGATGTCGAGATCCGAGTGGCAGCACTGACCGATGGAGGAGGTGCTGCCCATGGAGTAGAGCCCCTGGATAGCCCGATCCGTGGTCGCCAGCCCCCCCTGGCAGTTGGCGTTCTGGCACAGGTCTTCGATGAAGGCTTGCTGCACGCCATCGGCCTTGAAACTCCAGATCCCATGGGGCACATCCCCCGCCACATAACCGGGCAGGAGGGGATGATTGAAGTGCAGCATGACGGGCAGCAGGTGAAACACCTGCTGCCCGTAGCGACTCATTAGACCTAGCGCCCGCTGCGTCTTGAGACGATTGATCTCGTCATAACGCGACACGAGCACATCGAGTTGTGCCAGCAATGACCTGCCTATATGGGGGTTGCAATTGACGCACCAAAACGGTGAAACGTCAAGAAAGTGTGATCATGTTAACAATGCTAACTGCGGTGGTAAACAAGCCCACAGCGAATAGCTGGATTATTTGTGACCGTCAGTTTAACAGTATCAGCAGAAAATAAATAAATACTTTTAAATCATTCAGTTAACATTCAGCGTGGACCGAGAGAAAACCCCTTTTTCCCTTCATTTTTTGCCAGAATCCCGCTTTTGCGGCCCACGCCATGAAAGCCCCTGCAAAGGGTGGTAAGATCATTTCCCTTCTAAATATGAAACAACTGATTGATATGGCAGCCCGTACCCTGAGAATCGCCACACGCAAGAGCCCACTGGCCCTGTGGCAGGCCAACTTCGTCAAAGAGCGGCTCGAGGCCCTGCACCCACAGCTCGTCGTCGAGCTGCTGCCCATGAGCACCCAGGGTGACAAGATTTTGGATACCCCTCTGGCCAAAGTCGGCGGAAAAGGGCTGTTCGTCAAAGAGTTGGAAACCGCCATGCTGGAAGGCCGGGCAGATATCGCCGTTCACTCCATGAAAGACGTGCCGGTTGAATTTCCGGCAGGATTGGGACTGAGAACCATCTGCGAGCGGGAAGACCCCCGCGATGCCTTCGTCTCCAACCGCTTCGCCAACGTGGCCGACCTGCCCCAGGGCGCCGTGGTCGGCACCTCCAGCCTGCGCCGTCAGTGCCAGCTGCGCGCCGCCCGGCCGGACCTGGTGGTGCGCGACCTGCGTGGCAACGTCAACACCCGCCTCGCCAAGCTCGATGCCGGCGACTATGACGCCATCATACTGGCGGCGGCCGGCCTGCTGCGCCTGGAGATGGCGGAGCGGATCCGCGCCTTCATCGAGCCCGAGCAGAGCCTGCCCGCCAATGGTCAGGGGGCGGTCGGCATCGAGTGTCGCGACGACGACCACGAGCTGCACGCCCTGCTGGCGCCGCTGGAACACGCCGAGACCCGGGCCCGGGTGCTGACCGAGCGCGCCATGAACCGCGCCCTGCAAGGGGGATGTCAGGTACCGATCGGTGCCTACGCCCTGGTGCAGGGGGACGAGGTCTGGCTGCGTGGCCTGGTGGGCAGCCCGGACGGCAGCCGGGTGCTGCGTGACGAGATCCGCGGCCCCCTCGCCCAGGGAGAGGCCCTGGGCCAGCAGCTGGCCGAACGCCTGCTCGCCGCCGGTGCCGACCAGATACTGGCCGAGGTCTATCAGGCATGACGACGCCGGGCGGCCTCTGCGAGAGGGGGATCTCCCGGTGAAGCCCCTGGTGGTTCGCCCCGCCGGGCAAGGCGCGGAGCTGGCACGCTTGCTGCGCCGCCATGGCCACGACCCCCACCCCTGCACCCTGCTCACCCTGGGCCCGGGCAACGAACTCGAACGGCTGCCCGCCCTGCTGGCCCAGGCGGATATCGTCATCGCCGTCAGCGTCCATGCCGTGCTTTTTGCTGATCATTTTCTGTTGCAAACTGGTCAGACCTGGCCAAATATTGACTACCTTGCGGTGGGGGATGCCAGTGCGGCGGCCTTCGCCGAACGCGGCATCAGGGCCCTCTGCCCGTCCGATCCCCGCAGCGAAGGCCTGCTGGCCCTGCCCGCCCTGCAAGGGGTGGCGGGCAAAAACGTGCTCATCTTGCGCGGCAACGGCGGCCGGGATCTCATCGCCCAAACGCTGGCCTCGAGGGGGGCTCTGGTGCACTATTGTTGCACCTATGAACGCCACTACCCCGAGCAGGATGGCGCGGCGCTGACCCAGGAGTGGCAACAGGCCGGGGTCGACAGCCTGCTCGTCACCAGCGGGGAGTTGTTGCAGCGTCTACAGACGCTGGTACCGGATGCTCGACACCCCTGGCTGCACGGCTGCCAGTTGGTGGTCCCCAGTGCCCGGGTGGCCGAGATGGCCGAAGGGTTGGGTTTTCTCCATATCACGATTGCCCAGGGGGCAGCCAATCCGGCCCTGCTGGCCGCCCTGGAACAGAGGAAGATGCGATGACAGAACAACAAGACGTGCAAACGAGCGACGCGTCAGGCCAGGAGGCCGCCACCCTGGCCACTCACGCTGCCAGCCAGGCCGCCGCTCAGCCACAGCAACCGGCCCAGAGCAAGGGCCGCGCCGGCGTGCTCATGGGGGGGCTTGCCATCCTGATCGCCCTGGGGCTGACCGGGGGTCTCTACTATCACGGTCATCAGGGCGCCCTGGCGCAACAGGCCGAGCTGGGGCAACTCAAGCAGCAACTGACCCAGGTCAGCGATCGCCTCGCCAACAGCGGCAGCGAAGAGCGTGCCCGGCTCGGTGAACTGGGCAAGGTGCAGCAGGCCCTGCAAGAGGAGTTCAAAGGCTTGCAGAACCGGGTGCTGGACCTCAACGACAAGCGTCCCAATGACTGGATGCTGGCCGAATCCGAGTATCTGGTGCGCATGGCGGGCCGCAAGCTCTGGCTGGAACACGATCTCGTCTCCGCCATCACCCTGCTCGGCAACGCCGACGAGCGCATCAAGGCCCTCAACGATCCCAGCCTGATGCCCATTCGCAAATCCCTGGCCGAGGACATCACCCGGCTCAAGGCGATGCCGCGCATCGACCGCGAGGGGCTGACCCTCAAGCTGGCCGCCCTCGAAGATCAGATAGAACTCCTGCCCCTCTCCAACGTCACCATGCCCGCCGCCCAGGAGCAGCAGAGCCAGGCCGTCAGCAGCAATCCGGACGAGTGGGAGAGCAACCTGAAGAAGAACTGGGTCAGGTTCACCGAGAACTTCATCACCATTCGCCGCCGGGATGGCGCGGTCGAGGCGCTCATCTCGCCCCAGCAGGAGATCTACCTGCGCGAGAACCTCAAGACCAAGCTGCTGCAGGCCCAGCTCGCCGTCTACCGCGAACAGCAGGGACTCTACGAAGACAGCATCGACAAGGCGCAGCGCTGGCTCGGCCAGTACTTCGACACCGACAACAGCGCGACCCGCTACCTGCTGGGCGAGCTCGACAAGCTCAAGGGCGAGCAGATCCAGTTCGACTACCCGGACAAGTTCAGCTCCCAGGCCCTGCTCGAGCAGGTCTTGACCGAGCGCCTGCAACGCATCGCGACCGGTAACTGAGGAGAGTCCCATGATCCGTTTGATTATTCTGGTTGCCGTCATGGTGGCGGGCCTGGCCTTCGGCCCCGAGGCATCGGGCAACAAGGGTTATGTGATGATCTCCCTTGGCAACTACACGGTGGAATCCTCCGTGACCAGCGCCGTCATCCTCGCCATCCTATTTTACGGCCTGCTGTTGGCCGTGGAGTGGCTGCTGGCGCGGGTATTCGGGCTGCGCCGCAGAACCCTCGGCTGGTATGGCTCCCGTCGACGCCGCAAGGCCAACCAGCAGACGGTGGCCGCGACCCTGGCCTTCGCCGAGGGCCAGTATGGCCAGGCGGAGAAGCTGATGGTGAAGGGGGCCCGCAACAGCGAGACCCCCCTGCTCAACTACCTCTCCGCCGCCAAGGCGGCCCAGGCCAGGGGGGATGAGCGTCGCCGGGATCACTACCTGCAACAGGCCCAGGAGGAGCATCCCAAGGCCGAGCTGGCTCTGACCCTGACCCAGACCCAGCTGCAGATAGAGCAGGGCCAGTACGAGAGCGCCCTCGCCACCCTGGAATCCCTGCGGGCCCTCAATCCCCGCCATCCCATGGTGCTGGATCAGTTGCGCCAGGTGCAGCTCGCCCGCCAGGACTGGCCGGCCCTGCTGGAGCTGATCCCCATACTGCACAAGGTCGGCAGGCTCACCCCCAAGGAGGAGGAGGCGCTGACCCATCAGGCCTGGATCGGCCGCCTGCAGCAAGGCGCGGGCGACGCCGACAAGCTGGCCGCCATCTGGCAGGCCATGCCCAAGAAGCTGCGTCAGGATCCCGAGCTGCTGCTCGGCTATGGCCGCCAGCTGCAGACCCTGCAAGGGGACCAGGCCGCCGCCCGGCTCTGGCTCGACGCCCTGCGCAAAGAGGCTCATCCCGAGCTGCTGGCCGAGCTGCCCCGGCTGCGCCTGGATGATTATCAGCCGCTGCTGACCCTGCTTGGCAAGATGCAGGACAAACCCGGCGCCCAGGCGGCCCTCGCCCAAGTCTGCCTGCTGGCCGGCCAGCTGGACGAGGCTCAGCAGCTGCTGGAGCAGGAGCTCGCCAAGGCGCCGAGCGCCGCCCTCTGCCACGCCATGGGCCAGCTGATGGACAAGCGCCGCCTCACCAACAAGGCCAACGAGTACTATCGCCAGGCACTGCAACTCGCCGGCATCTAGTCCCCAGCCGACACGACCGACACGAAAAGAGGCCGCGATTGCGGCCTCTTTTCATATGGCGCCGGTGTGGGCCAGGACAATGGCGTCCTCAGGAGGTTAGTCGCTCCCATTCACCGAGCAGCCAGATGGCCTCCCCTCTGTGGCTGCCGCACACGTCCACCATGGGGCGAAAGCCGCCGCACACGGCCGGTCGCTCCGGCAGGCCAAACAGGCGGCAACCCAGCCGCTCGTCGAGTTGAACACAGGGCACGCCGGCGGGCTTGCCCTGGGGCATGCCGGGGATGGCACTGCTGATACTGGGGGCGATGCAGCAGGCTGCGCAGCCGGAGCGACATTCCATGACGACGTCCATCCAAGGGGGAAGCCCAGTCTACCCCAGCGCCCGGCAACGGCTTACCACTATCTCGGCTGCCCCCGTCATCAGGCAAGTTATCGCGCAACCGCTCACCGTTGAGGTCGCTCACGGCCCGGCCTCGCGCGCCGGAGCCTGAATGACGCCAGCACTCACTCCCCCTGAAAACAACAAGCCCGGCACAGGGCCGGGCTTGTCTCACGCGCGCGTCAATCAGCGGGATCAGAGGATGATGTCGCGAATGACCTCGTCCTTGCGATCCAGGTAATGGATGGACTTGATGCGGCGGATGGTTCTGGACTTGCCACGGATCAACAGGGTCTCTGTGGTCGCCATGACGCCATCGCTGCTGATGCCTTCCAGCAGGTCGCCCTTGGTGATGCCAGTCGCCGAGAAGATGACGTTGTCGTTCTTGGCCAAGTCTTCCAGCTTGAGCACCCTGGTGACGTCGATACCCAGATCGATGCAACGGGCTATCTCCTGCTCCCCCAGGGCACGGGCATTGGCATCGTCCCCCTTGACCTGGTGGCGAGGCATGAGGCGAGCCTGCATGTCGCCGTCCAGGGCGCGGATCACCGCCGCCGAGATGACCCCTTCCGGTGCGCCACCGATGCCATAGAGCATGTCGACTTCGCTGTCCGGCAGACAGGTGAGGATGGACGCGGCGACGTCACCGTCGGGAATGGCGAACACCCGCACCCCCAGCCCCTGCATCTCCTTGATTGCCTTGTCATGACGCGGCTTGGCCAGGGTGATGACGGTCAGGCGGGAGAGCGGCTTGCCGAGCGCCTTGGCCACGGCCTTGAGGTTCAGCTCCAATCCCAGGCTCAGGTCGATCACGCCCTTGGCCTTGGGACCCACGATCAGCTTTTCCATGTACATGTCGGGGGCCTTGAGGAAGGAGCCCTTGTCGCCGACGGCCAGCACGGCCAGGGCATTGGACTGGCCCATGGCCGTCATGCGGGTTCCCTCGATCGGGTCGACAGCGATGTCTACCGCATCCCCCTGGCCCGTGCCCACCTGCTCCCCGATGTAGAGCATGGGAGCCTCGTCGATCTCACCCTCGCCGATCACTATCTCGCCATTGATATCGATCTGGTTGAGGATATGACGCATGGCCGCCACGGCCGCACCATCGGCGATATTCTTGTCACCACGTCCGAGCCACTTGTAGCCAGCCAGTGCAGCCGCTTCCGTCACTCGGGAAAATTCGATTGCCAGTTCACGTCTCATCGCTAATCCAACCTATTGGAGCTCGAAAAACGGGCGGCATTCTACCACAAGGGCAAACCTTTGCGCGCAAAACTGCGCGGTTGCCGTATTTTTACCGCCCGGCCAGCCAACATCCCCCCTTCCGCCCTGTCACCAAACCGACACACAACCACCATTTAGACTTCATTTTTCAGTCACGCAGCCGTCATCCAGCCTCCCTAGCATAGCCCCGTCTTTTACAGCAAAAGCTTGCAACACAAGGGATTAAGATGAAAAAGCTGACAGTAGTAGCGCTGGCAATGACCGCCGCCTTCCAGGCCCAGGCCGTCGAAGTTTTCAAGAATGACACCACCAAGCTCGACCTCTATGGCCGCATCTATGCCGGCCACTTCTTCGGTGACAAGAAGGAGCTGGATGACAACGGTGACATCAAGAACGACTACAGCGGCAAGCAGGGTGCGAACCAGTTCGTCCGCTTCGGTGCCAAGGTCGACAGCCAGATCAACAGCAACCTCAAGGCGCTGGCCCAGTACGAGCTGCAGCTGTACGTCAACGACAGCGAGAAGACCATCAGTGACAACTCGGACAACATGCGTACCCGCCTGGCCTTCGCCGGGGTGGGCGCCGACTGGGGCAATGTCACCTTCGGCCGCCAGAAAGGGGCCCCGGGCTTCCTGGCTGACTGGACCGATGTCTCCCTCTCCGATGGCTACGGCAACGAGGCGCTGGGCGCCAAGACCGACACCTTCGCCACCAACCGCGCCGGTTCCGTGCTGAAATACTCGGGCCTGTTCAACGGCTTCCAGATCGATACCAGCTACAAGTTCGATGGTGGCGACACCGAAGACGAGGGCAGCAAGGACAGCGATCCGGCCTACGGCGCCGCCGTCGCCTACACCTTCCCGTTCAACCTCTCCCTCGGTACCGCCTACAACGTCGGCCTGCGCCAGGAGGATGGCGAGAAGGACGCCAAGCTGTGGCTCATCTCCGCCAAGTATGACGACAAGGCCGTCTACGCCGCCCTGAGTTATGCCGACGGCAGCGACTTCCTGGGGACCGACAAGGACCACACGGGTTGGGAAGCCGCCCTGGGTTACAACTTTAGCAACGGCATCGGCCTGATGGCCCTGTGGAACAAGCAGGAGATCGAGCAGAAGGGCAAGGATGACGTCGACTCCATCGACTACTACACCCTGGGCGCCCAGTACAAGTTCAACAGCAACTTCCGGGTGATCGGCGAGTACCGCATCAACAACCTGGACAGCCAGTCGGACCAGGCCGTCGCCAACAAGGACGACTTCCAACTGGCCGCCCGCTACGACTTCTAAGTCAGACCCGGCCCAGAAACGACAAGACCGCCCATCGTGAAGTGAACCCCGAAAGTTGGACACCCAACGAGTAGGGGTTCTTCGTTTCTATGGGAAAGCAAAAATACTCGACCGACTTCAAACGTCAGGTCGTTCTTCACTATCTCAACGGTCATGACGGTGC
>NZ_JBKISU010000027.1:0-68583 GCF_050266975.1 Aeromonas sobria | reverse complement strand
TAAAATGAAAGAAACCAATGCGGTCTTGTTGATGGATAAATTTATCTACTACCTGAAGCAACACCGCTTATATACCCGCACACTTGGAATTATTTGAGTCTCTAAAAATGAGGGGATCTCTGAGGGTACGAACCGTAGTCGCTCCCTGGCTGCCTTTAGGGCTATGAGGGGCGCATAAACAGGGTACCAAGTACAGCCGCATATGTTGAGCAAAAAGTTTTACTTTGGGTGTGGGTTGGTGAATATTTTGATGGGGATCAGAAATTGGATAGGGCAGGATATTTGGTGCTGGCTGTTATTGGGAGGTTGCCTCAGAACCAAACCGTAGAGATGGTAATGGGGCGTAGACTTCGCCCCGCAACACACAAAGAGACGCAGCGAGAAATGAGGCAGGCCTTGGGTTCAATACCCCGTCATCTCCAGATAACCGACGCCTTTGGCATCTCCCGAGACGGACACCGCCCCCTCCCAGTAGTCAAAGCGCCCCGTCATGGCCTGATTGGGTTGGCGTGCCTTGATGGTGAGCGTCATATCGCCGGCTTCCAGTTGCCACTCGATGGGGTAGGGTTGCCCCTTGGGGCCGCGCCAGCTCTTGCCGGGGATGAGGCGGATCTGCTCAGGGTTCAGCACCCGGCTGCTGCCGTCCCGCTCAATCAGGATGCCGTAGCGGTTCTCGGGATTGGTGTGGCCCGATTTGGTGCGAAGGCGAAACAGCATCAGCTCGCGGCCATCGTCAAATTGCAGCGAAAACCAGTCCCAGCCCGATTGCCACTCGGCCAATACCGAGCTGCTCCACTCGTGATCAAACCACCCCTCACCGCTGACGTGGCGGGTCTCCCCATCCAGAGTCAAGGTGCCGCTGATGGTTAGGCGCGGGTAGGAGTAGTAAAACGAGGCATTGCCCGGGCTCTTCTCGCTGTAACCCGCTTTACCCTGCAGCACCGCCGGCTTGGCGGCGCTCACCTTCACATCAAGATCCCCCGCCTTGCTCTGCACCTTGAGGGTGGCGGGAAAAAGCGTCTCTCCTTGAGAAGTCAGCACCCACTCTTTGAGCCAATACTCGCCGCCGCTGGCACCAGCCAGCCCCGGCCCTTGGCGGCTGGTGCGCTCGTCCTGCTGGTGGCTGCCTTTGCTCACATCCGTGATGGCGAACTGGGCCAGCCAGAGCTGGGGCACAAGCCAAGGGTTATCCGACTTGACGTTTTGCTCGATACCTTGGCGAAACAGGGTCCACTGCATGCCGTAATCGCGCCCCTGCTCGTCTTTGAGGTTGCCGGTGAGATACCACCACTCGGAGCGGTAGTCGGGGTGGGCGCCGTGATCCGCGGGCAGGTTGATGGGCTGGCCCGGCAGGGCCTTTTTGAAGTGATCGTTGCCGCCGCCAAGGATGGCACCAAGATCGTTGGCACGGATCCCGGCGCCATACAGGGTGCAGATGAGCGCCAGCCACCAGATGTTGAATGTTCTCATACTACTCTCCTTGCGGCGTACCAGGAGGCGAGCGCGCCACAGACGGGGGCGAGCAGGAGCGCCGTGACGGCGTGCAGGGGGGCGGCCTCGAAGGCCAGCCGCCAGCCGAAGGCGCGGGGGTTGACCACCTCGATCAGCACCCAGGCGAGGCCATAGCCCACCGGCAGGGCCAGCAGCGCCGTGAGCAGCCCGAGGCCCGCTCCTTGCCACACCAGCAGGCGACGGCAATGGCGCGGGCCTACGCCTAAGCTTTGCAGGGTCTGCAACTCGCCGCGCCGGGCCAGCCCCAGCACCATAAAGGCCGAGCCGATGCCGACGAAGGCGATCCCCAGAATGAGCAACTTCAATAGCTCGGTCACCACGAAGGTTTGGTCGAACACCTTGAGCGCCGCGGCATGGATGGCGGGGGCGGGCAAGAGGTTCACCTGTTCGCCAAACTGGCCCCTGAGCCTGTCGCCAAGGCGCTCGGGATCCGTGCTGAAGAGGGCGAGGGATTGCACCTTGCCCCCTTCGAAGGCGTGCAGTATCTGCCCCTTGTCGCTGCCGTAATCCTGATAGACGCCGGTGACGGTAAGCCGCCTTGGCCCCCCCTCGCTGGTTACCTCGAGGGTTTGGCCCACCCTGACCCCGAGGCGCACCGTGAGCGGTTCGCTGGCCAGCACCTCGTCAGAGGTAGCGGGCCAGCGCCCGGCCAGCAGGGGATAGGCGGCTTTGAGCTCGGGGATAAAGTCCATCTGCGCCCACTCGATGGGCTGCCCCTGCCAGCGGGCCGGGAGCACGGCGCGGCGGGAGGCGGCGCTCACGTCCGGCGTGGCGAGGATGGCGGTCAGGGTCTGCTCGCCCAGGGCGCCGCGACTGCCTGCCACCCCCTTGGGGGCGCTGACATAGAGATCGGCGGCCAGGCGCTGGCCGAGCCAGATCTCCACGCTTGAGCGAAAGCTCGACACCATGACCCCGATGCCGATGGCAGCCGCGATGGCCAGTTGCAGCGCCATCACCGCGATGGCGGTGCGATCCAGGTGATAGAGGGTTTCGGCCACCCCGAGCCGGGCGGTGAGGGGGCCGCGTGCGCGCAGCCGCCCCAGCAAGGAGCGAAGGGCATCGGGCAGGATGAGGGCCATGGCGAGCAGCCAGCCCCCGGCCACGAAGAGGGCGCCGCCAAGGCCCGTGTCTGGCCGCCACAGACAGAGCGCGCACAGCAGCAAGATGGCGATGGCCAGACCCCGGCGTTGCCAGGGGTGAGCCGATGGACGGCTGTTGCCCTCCCGAAGCTCAAGGGGGGATTGGCGCAGCAGTTGCCACCAGCCGGGCAGGTTGGCGGCAAGCATCCCCAGAAGGCCGAGCACCAGCGCCTTGCCAAGGCTGGCGGGGGAGAGGCGCAGCAGGTCGATGGGATTGGGGCCATAAAGGTCGGCCAGCGCCTGGGTGAGCTGCCCCATGAGGGCCAGCGCCAGCAGGCTCCCCAGCAGCAGCCCGAGCAGGGTACCGAGGGTGGCGAGGAGAGCGAGCTCCAGAATGAGCCAGTGCAGCACCCGGCGCGGCGCCATGCCGAGGATGATGAGTTGGGCGATCAGGGGGCGGCGCACGCTCTGCACGAAGCGCTGGGCGTTGAACACCAAAAACAATCCCACCGCCATGGCGAGCAGGGAGAGCGCCGTGAGGTTCAGGGCCAGTGCATCCCCGAGCTGGCTGGCATCGAGCGCCGGGCTGATGGGTTCGAGCCACAGGGGCAGGTCGGGGAAGTCTGCCCGCAGTGCGGCCTGCAGCGCCTGTGCCTGCGTCTCGCTTGCCTTGAAGACGATGCGATCGAGCCGGCCTGCCTTGCCCAGCAGGGGCTGGGCGAGGCCGATGTCGGTCACCAGCAGCCGCTCCATGGGGACGGCGCCGGGTTCGAAGGTGCCCGCCAGGGTGAGGGTCAGTGGGCGCTGCCCCTCATCCCCCAGCGCAAAGTCCCGCGACTGGCCCGGCTGCCAGTCAAGGCGCCTGGCCTCGGGTGCCGAGAGCCAGACGCTGTCTGCGCGGCGCAAGGTGAAATCGGGTTCGCGCGTGGGCTGATCCCCAAACAGTTTGCGCAGGGGGCCGGGGTTGAAGAGATCCATCCCCAGCAGCTGGAAGCTGCGCCCCTGCTCGTCC
Organism: Aeromonas sobria; assembly: GCF_050266975.1. Taxonomy (GTDB): domain Bacteria; phylum Pseudomonadota; class Gammaproteobacteria; order Enterobacterales; family Aeromonadaceae; genus Aeromonas; species Aeromonas sobria_B. Next base: position 64,980 of record NZ_JBKISU010000027.1, on the reverse strand, counting down.
TTGAGCCAGGCGTGCAGCTCTGGCATGGCGTCAAGGCTCGGCTGGCTTCGCACCAGCGTCACGTAGATCTGTTCATCCAGGCCGCCCCGGGGGGCCAGCCGGTAGTTGGCCTCCCCGGCGAGCTGGCTGCGGGCGGCGACAAAGTTGGTGCGGGCGCTGTGGTTCAAGAGCTCGATGGCCACCACCAGGGTGACCCCCAGGGTGAGCCCGGCCAGGCTCATCAACAGCAGCCAGGGGTGGGCGCGATAGAGGCGCAGCAGCGCCTTGAGCGGCAGCATCAGCGGGCCCCCCGGCAGGCGTCAGCCATGGCGGCGCCCCTTGCGCTCGACCAGCTGCCCCCCTTCCAGGCGCAGCACCCGATCCGCCAGGTTGCCATAGCCCGGGTTGTGGCTCACCAGCAAGAGACCGGCGCCGGTATCCCGCACCGCGTTCATCATCAACGCCATCACCTGCTCGGCGTTGTGTTCATCGAGGCTCCCGGTGGGCTCGTCGGCGAGCAGCCAACGGGGCTGATGAATGAGGGCGCGGGCCAGGGCCACCCGCTGACGCTGGCCGCCGGAGAGCTGCTCCGGCCAGGCGTGGCGCTTGTGGCTCATGCCTAGGCGCGCGAGCAGGGTATCGAGGCGCCCATCGTCCTTGGGCAGGCGGTTTATCTGAAGGGGCAGGGCGAGATTCTCGGCCACCGTCAGGGTCGGCAGCAGGTTGAAATCCTGATAGACGATGCCGAAATGGCGCCCGCGCAGCCGGGCCCGCTCGTCCGCCGGCAGGGTGTCGAGGCGGGTCTCGCCGAGCCAGATCTCCCCCTTGTCCGGGGCGATGAGGCCGGCGATGAGGCTGAGCAGGGTGGACTTGCCACAGCCGCTTTGCCCCAGCAGCAGGCAGGTTTCGCCGGCGTTGAGGGTGAGATCCAGCCCCTCAAACAGGGGGAGCGTCTCGCCGCCGTTGGCGAAGCGTTTACTGAGGTTGTGCAGGTTCAACATGAGGTAACCGCTTGATGGTCAATGATATTGCCCGGTGGTTTACGCTATCACGGCCAGAAATGATCAACACCCCTCGTCGTTGATCAAACTGGCCAGTTAGTGATCACGGCTGCAAAACGGGGCAGGATCCTGTCTGGATCCCGCTCGTCAGAGCTGGGTAGAATAGGGCATCGTGGCACAGAGGATGGCAAGGATGTTACACAAGCAGGTCAATTTCATCGTCGATGGCAAGGGAAACAAGCAGGCGGCCGTGGTGCCAATCGATATCTACAACGAGCTGATGACCCTGCAAAAGGCCCTGGCAGACACCAAGCCGGGGGAGCGGGAGCGCTATCACTTCGGCGGCAAGGGGGCAGAGGCCCATGGCTATCCGGTGGGCAAGCGGCAAAACCCCGGCTTCATGGTGCTGGCGGGATCCACCGCCAACGGCGAGGACGCGGCCTCCCTGCGCGAGGCGGTGATCGAGCTGCGCCAGGATCTGCTGGCCAAGGGGGTGCTCACTCCCCGCGCCGAGGGGGGCTTCGTGTTCAGCGCCGATCAGCTGTTCAACAGCCCGAGCCTGGCCGCCAGCCTGGTGGCGGGCAACAACCGCAGCGGCCTCGACGCCTGGCATAACAAGGCGGGCCACACCCTCAAGCAGTCCGGGTTTGGCAAGAAATAGCCCGGTTCCCCGCCCCGTCGGGGGCGTGCTGTGTGCCGGGCGAAAGCCCGGACCTATTTTCTGGCAAAAAATGCCGAAAAGGTTGATATAGATACAATTTATTTTTGTATCAGCTGCTAGCATCGATGCCAGACGCTTCTCAAAGGAAGAGCATGTATGTCTGGAACCTTACGCCTTGTCGCCCTGCTTGGGCTCACCCTCTTCTCCTCCACCAGCTTCGCCAGTAGCGGCAGCATCCCCCTGACGAGTGCCGGGGTCGGCTGGTTTGCTCTTGGTATCTTCGTCTTTGCCTATGCCCTGGTCATGGCCGAAGAGTATCTGCAACTGCGCAAATCCAAGCCCGTACTGATCGCGGCAGGCATCATATGGATACTGATTGGCATCGTCTATGCCGAGCAGGGACTCAGCGACCTGGCCCATGACGCCTTTCGCCACAACCTGCTGGAATACGCCGAGTTGATGCTGTTCCTGCTGGTGGCCATGACCTATATCAACGCCATGGAGGACAGGCTGCTGTTCGATGCCCTGCGGGCCTGGCTGGTGCGATCGGGCTTTGGCCTGCGCACCCTGTTCTGGCTCACCGGGCTGCTGGCCTTCTTCATCTCCCCGGTGGCGGACAACCTCACCACGGCGCTGCTGATGTGCGCCGTGGTGCTCAAGGTGGCCAACGGGGATCGCCGCTTCGTCAACCTCGCCTGCATCAACATAGTGGTGGCGGCCAACGCCGGCGGCGCCTTCAGCCCCTTCGGCGACATCACCACCCTGATGGTGTGGCAGGCGGGCAAGGTGCAGTTTGGCCAGTTCCTAGTGCTCTTCATCCCCTCCCTGCTCAATTTCCTGGTGCCCGCCACCCTGATGAGCCTGATGGTGCCGCGCCGCGCCCCCAATGCCCTGAACGAGGTGGTGGAGCTCAAGCGTGGGGCCCGCACCATAGTGCTGCTCTTCATCCTCACCATAGGGACCGCGGTGGCCTGCCACAACTTCCTGCACCTGCCCCCCGTGCTCGGCATGATGATGGGGCTGGGTTACCTGCAATTTTTCGGCTTCTACCTGCGCAAGACACTGCCACGATCCCTGGCCCGCAAGCGCGCCCTCTACGAGCGCAACGGCGACCATGCGCGCCTGCAGCGCATGGGCTCCATAGTGCCGTTCGATGTGTTCAACAAGGTGGCCAAGGCGGAGTGGGACACCCTGCTCTTCTTCTATGGGGTAGTGATGTGCGTCGGCGGTCTGGGCTTTATGGGCTATCTGGAGCTGGCGTCCCACTTCCTCTATGACGGTAGCGATCCGACCCTGGCCAACGTCGCCATCGGCGTGCTCTCTGCCGTGGTCGACAACATCCCTGTGATGTTCGCCGTGCTGTCGATGAACCCGGACATGGCCCTGGGCCAGTGGCTGCTGGTGACCCTGACCGCCGGGGTGGGGGGCAGCCTGCTCTCCATCGGCTCCGCCGCCGGGGTGGCCCTGATGGGGCAGGCCCACGGCATGTATACCTTCTTCGGCCACCTCAAGTGGTTGCCCGCCATTCTGCTGGGCTATCTGGTCAGCATAGGGGCGCATTTGTGGCTCAATACCGCCCTGTTCTGAACACCATGGTGATGGCAAAGGAAGGATAGATGGGACAACTGTTCGAGGCGCTCTCACCGCGCCATGTGGCCTTCATCGAGGCGCAGAAGATCTATTTTGTCGGCACGGCGGCGAGGGAGGGCACCGTCAATCTCTCCCCCAAGGGCGGGGATTCCCTGCGGATCCTGGGCCCCAATACCCTGGCCTGGCTCAACTTGACAGGCAGCGGCAACGAATCCGCCGCCCATGTGCTGCAACACCCGCGCATGACGGTGATGTTCTGCGCCTTCGAGGGGGCGCCCCTTATTCTGCGCGCCTATGGTCGGGCCAGGGTGCTGCACCGGGGGGATACGGACTGGGAGTCGGCCCTGGCGCGCTTCCCGGCCAGCGTGGCGGCCCGCCAGATCTTCCTGCTCGACATTGAGCGGGTCCAGACGTCGTGCGGCATGTCGGTGCCTCTCTATGACTACCAGGGGGACAGGGAAGATCTCGCCAACTGGTCGGCCCGTCAGGGCCGGGAAGGGATAGAGGCCTATTGGCGCAAGAAGAACCAGCGAAGCCTGGATGGGCTGGAGAGCGAGATCCTGACCCGCAGCGGGTTGCAGGCCGATGACTGAGGGCCCGCGCCCCGATGCAAAAAGCCCTGTCCATGGACAGGGCTTTCTCTTTTCAGGGGGATCAGGCGGCGCGCTTGCCGGTGAGCAGCCAGTAACTGAGGGCCGAGCCCAGGCCGCAACCTGCGATGGCGATGGCCATGGGCAGGGGCGATTCGGGGGGATTGAGGTTGACCAGTACCCCCACCAGGGCGCCGAGGCCAAAGCGCAGGGTGCCCGCGAGCGCCGAGGCGGTGCCCGCCGCCTGGGGGAAGTGGCCGAGCAGCCCCGTCATGGCGTTGGCCCCCACCAGGCTGATGTGACCGACGAAGAGCACGACCGGGATGACGATGCCCCACAGGCCCCCGGTCTGGCTCCAGGCGTTGTAGATAAGCAGCAGGCCCGCCAGGGGCAGCACTGTCAGGCCGTATCGCAGCATGCGTTCGGCACCCACCCCCTTCACCAGGCGGCTGTTGACGAAGGTCACCACCATCATCAGCAGGATGTTGAGGCCAAACAGCCAGCCGTAGTGCTCGGTCGGCACCTGGAAATACTCGATATAGACATAGGGGGAGGCGCTTAAGAAGGCGAACATGCCCGAGCTCGACAGGGATCCGCACAGCACATACCCCATGGCGCCGCGGTGGGAGAGCACGCCCCAGTAGTTGCGCAGTATCTGGCCCAGGCGTAGGGGCTGGCGCAGCTCGGGCTTGAGGGTCTCCTGAATTTTCCACTGCATCACCAGGCAGATGAGCAGGCTGATCCCCACCAAGAGCCAGAAGATCACCCGCCAGTCGGCATGGGCGCTGATATAGCCCCCCACCACGGGGGCCACCAGGGGGGCCAGGGTCATCACCAGGATGACGAAGGACATGGCCCGCGAAAAGGCATCCTTCTCGAAAAGGTCTCGCAGCAGGGCGTTGACCACCACTGAGCCCGCCGCGCCCCCTGCGGCCTGCAACATGCGCCAGGCCAGCAGCTCCGGCAGGGAGTCCGCCATGGCGCAGCCCACCGAGGCCACGGCGAACATCACCAGACCCGCCAGGATCACCGGTTTTCTGCCAAAGCTGTCGGCGAGCGGCCCGTAGAAGAGCTGGCCGAGGGCAAAACCGCCGAGGAAGGCGCTGATGGTGAGCTGGGCACCGTCGATGCTGGTGGCCAGATCCCGTGCTATGGCCGGAATGGCGGGCAGGTACATGTCCACCGCCAGCGGGGTGAGACCGGCGAGGGCGCCGAGCAGGATAAACAGAAAGCGCGGCGAGAGAGGCGTTTGAGGCATAGGGTGTCCAATCTTCATGGGGCCGAGAGTGGCAAGGGCGTCAGTCTACCAGCTTTGACGGGGCCGGGCAGGTCTATCCGGGCGCCGGATGGCCAGTGCGGGAGCCGTCATCCCGCCGCCAGCGCCAGAGCCAGCCGATCCAGGCCAGCAGGGAGAGAGCAGTACCGACCCGCTCTGGCCAGCGCGCCGCCAGGGTCAGGGTCAGGCTGTGTTGGCCGGCAGGCACCCAGAGTTGCATCAGGCCATGGTCGTTGGCGCTCACCGTCAGGGGCAGGGCGCCGTCCAGGCTGGCCTGCCAACCGGGGTAGTCATATTGGTGCAAGATGAGCTTGGCGGGCTGGGGCGCCGTCACCACCAGGGCCAGTTGCCTGGGTTGCCAGCGCACCAGGGTCCAGCTCACCCCGGGCTGCTCCGTGGTGATCGGGGCTTGAAACGCCCCCTGCCAGGCGAGCTGGCTCGGGCTGAAGGCTCCCTTGGGGGTCTGCTGGGGACGGTACTCCCGGGCGCTGCGCTTGCCGGCGAACAGGGCATCGACCTGGCGCAGATCCGGCGCCTGGGTGAGGGGGGCGTGGCGCACATAGACGAGGGTGGAGAGAAGGGTCAGGGCGAGCAGTCCCCACCAGAGCCAGCGCCAGGGCCCGGGGGCGGGGGCGGGGGGCACCTGCGCCACCAGGGCCACGGTCGCCAGGAGCAGGATGAGGTTGAGCCGCCAGGGAAATTGCACCAGTTGCAGGGGGGGCAGCAGGATCCAGAGGGGTTGGCTTGGGGGCAGCATCATCAGGCAGGCGCCCAGGCCAATGGCGCCCCAGCAGGTGATCTCCGGTTGGCAATGGCCTCTGGCCCCTCCCCAGGCCACCAGCAGCAGGGCCAGGGTCAGCAGGGTGAACCAGCCCAGGTGACCGCGAAAGCGCCAGTCATCCAGCCCCTGGGGCAGGCGGTCGAGGAAGTTGCGGCGAAAGTCGAACATGCCGCCGCGCATCTGCTCCATGGTGATGGCCCCCTGATCCGCCAGGGCGGGCAGCAGCAGGATGGCGGCCATGGCCAGCCCCAGCAGCAGGGGGGCCAGGGTATGCCAGAGGGGGTGAAGGGCGCGCGCCTGCCAGGCGAACCAGAGGGCTCGCACCATGACCAGGGCCAGCATCAGCAGCAGGCTGGGCAGGTGGGAGAAGGCCAGCAGCGCCACGGCCAGGGCCAGCAGGGCCCGTCCCCTGGGGGACTGACTCGCCATGAGGTCCTGCCCCAGCAGGATGAGGGGGGCCCAGACGAAGGCCCAGAACTCCGCCAGGGCGAAGCGGGCATAGAGATCCATGGCGACATGATAGGGCAGCGCCAGATAGAGCAGGCTGGCGGCCAGGGCCCGCCCGGGGGGCGTGGTGGCACGCAGCCATAGATAGGCGAACAGGCCCGAGAGCAGCAGGGCCAGGGTGGCGCTGCCGAGCAGGGGATAGATGGCGTGGCGGGCCGGGGCCTCCGGGCCGGCAAAGAGGGCGCTGACATAGTAGGGAAGCGGGGGATAGAAGAAGAAGGTGGGGCTGCCAAAGCCGCCGTTCATGGCCATCAGCCAGCGGGGATAGAGCTCCCCCTGCCACAGCTGGCGGCCAAAATAGTGGCCGGAGAGGAGATGATGAAACAGATCGTGCCCCTGAGTGCCCCCCTGCAGCCAGAGCGGCAGCACCAGCAGGGCGCTGGCCAGCGCCAGCACCAGGGGCACCAGCGCCCACTCCTTGCCTCCCTTCATTCCTGCTCTCCCTGCCAGGCCCATGGGCAGTGAGTGTAGCCGAGTCAGCTGACGCCATGAGGGGGCGGACTCGGGTCTTGCGTCTCCTAGCGGGGCAGGGCGAGCCAGAGGCCGGGTTCGGCGTGAAAGCGGGGGGCAAACCAGTGCGTCTGGTGGGGGAGCGGCATCTCGCTCTGCACTATAGGACGGCGGCTAAGGCGGCAGGCCCCCTGGGTGAGCGCGAGGCGGGCATCCCCCCGATACCAGGCGTCCGTCACCGGCAGGGCCGTGGTTTCCCTAAGCAGCCGTACCCCCCACTGAGTCACTAGGGCCGGGCAGGCTTGCTCGGCCAGCCGGGCGGCCTGCACCATGGCGGGCGCGGCAGGTGGAGTGAGAGTGCTCAGCAGCAGCAACAGGGCCCCCACCATGGCAGGTCGCTCGCCCCATAGGGGCAGCCTGCCCGCCAGCAGCACTATCCCGAGCAGGGTGATGGGCGCCAGATGGCGGGGATTGTCCGGGTTCTGGCCAAACAGGGTCCAGAGCAGCAGGGCGAGCCAGTAGAGGGTCCAGAGCGGGGAGAGGGCGGCATGGCCCTTTACCCGTTGCCACAGAGGCAGCACCAGCAGCGCTCCCATCGGCAGGGGCCAGAGCGGGGTGAGCTGATCATGGAAGGTGCGGGCCCAGCTTAGCAGCCAATCCCCATGGGCCGCCGCCGTGTTGCCCCAGAGGGTGAAGTGGCCGTCGGTAAAGCGCCGCCCCTCGGCAAAATAGGCCCAGCCATCGGCCTGCCAGACAAACAGCAGGCAGGCTAGCCCCACCAGGGTGATGGAGAGCAGAAGCTTAAGGCGCTCACCCTTGTGCGCCATCCCCAGCCAGAGCGGCAGCAGGGCCAGCACCAAGTAGGAGGGGCGCAGCGCCAGCATGAGGCCCAGCAGCAGACCGGCCAGTGTTATCTTGCGATGCAGCAAGGCCAGCAGCGCCCCGAGCCAGGCGGCCAGTGCCGGCCCGTCCGAGAGGCCGGAGAGTGCCAGCGTCGGGGTGAGCGGCAGGGCCAGCACCAGCAGCCAGACCGGCGCAAAGAGACCCGGGCGTTGCCACAGCCTGGCCGCAAGTCCAGCGGCGAGTGGTGCGATCAGCGCCGTGCCGAAGAGGCTCGCCCACTGCACTGCGGCGGCGGGATCGTCCACCGCCAGGTTGATCAACCGTGCCAGCCAGATAAAGGCGGGGTAGCCCGGAAAGTGGGGGGAGAACTCCAGCACGCTGAAGCGCGTTACCCCGTGTGCGAAGTTGAGGGCATCGTCGGAATCCAGCGCCACCGGGAAGGCCAGCAGCCAGCAAAGCCACCCCCCTTGCAGAAGCATCAGCAGGTAGGGTCGATTAGCGAAGCGTAATCGGTCGTAGTGACGCCTCCCTTCTCCCCTTGCGGGAGAAGGGTCGGGGATGAGGGGGGCCGTTTTCATCGATAGGTCGGGGTGATCAGAGCGGCGCCAGCACGGCCATCAGCGCTTTTTCCGCCTCGGCGAAGGCGGCGGCATCGGCGGGCTTGGCGCCTACCCCGAATACCCCCGGGTTGCCAATGGCATCCAGCACCCTGGCCAGCGCCTGATCGGCCGCCTTGCGATCTCCTTCGCTCAGGGAGGGGAGGATCAAGTCGAGGAAGCGCTTGCTCTTGACCACCAGCACCTTGGCGGTCTGGTAGTCGCCAAGGTTCTGGCTGGCCCCCTCGAGACGGCGTTCGATCTCCGCCTTGTAGGCCCGGTTGAGCAGGGCCGCGGTAGCGGCGGCGTCTTTGGCCTTGATAGCGGCCGCGAGCGGTGCTTGCAACTCGACCTTGTGATGCTGCTCCAGATAGGTAAGCTCGTCGGCAATCTCGCTCAAGGTGGCGCTGGCATCCTTGCCGTCAGTGGCGGCGCCAAGCAGCGCCTCACGGACGTCGATCAGCGGCTCCTTGCCGGCGGCGGCGTAGGAGTAAGCCTGCGCCTGGCCGCTCAGCGTCAGCAGCAGGGTGAGGGCAAGTAAACCCGGGCGTATGTTCATCCTGTTCTCCTTACTTATGCCAAAAGGTTATGCCAATGGCGCGGCCCTCAGGCCACGCTCTGGGTTTCGATCACGGTGTTTTCGTTGCGATGATTGAAGGTGTTGCGGCGTCTGTCTACTTGTTGGACACCGACAATCATCAGGCCACGCTCTGGGTTTCAATCACGGTATTTTCATTGCGATGGTTAAAGATGGCGTGGCGTCTGTCCACCCCGTCGCTCACCATGTCGGCGGCCATCATCCCCATCTCCATGGCGGTGTCGGTGAAGATATAGCGAAACGTCCCCTGGCGACCGGTCATGATGAGGTTGCCTATCGGCATCAGCGCCTTGATGGCGTCGTTGCGGCGCGCCTGATAGCCGAGATCCATCAGCGGATAGGCGTACTCGCTGCGCGCCTCGAAGGTCTCATCGCCAAGCTTGGCGGTATCGACGCCGAGGCTCGCGAGATCAGCGGTGACCCGGCCGCGCAGATCGGCGAGCGGTGCCTGCCAGGTGGCATCCCCCGGGTTGCAGGGGATCTCCAGCATCACCGAAGTCTGGCCCTGGGGTGCCATAAAGGGGCTGCGCCGGCGCGGCTCCTGCAGACGGGTGGCCAGAATATGGGGGTCGGAGAGGTACTGCCAGGTGTTGTCCGACAGGTTCTCCTGCTTGAGCGGCATATTGACGAAGCGAAGCGACCGGTAGTGCAGATCGCACGGCAAGCCGAGATGCTGGCAGGTCAGTGGCAGCGGCAGGGTGGAGATCACCTGATCAAAGTGCTCGCTCTGCTCAACGTCATCTTGTTTCCAATACACCCGCTCAATGCGGCCATCAGCCTGCTCGAGGCGGGTGATGGTGGCGCCAGTTTTCAGCAGGGCTCCTTCTGCCACCAGCCGTTCACCCAGGGTGGTGAAGATCTGGCCGAAGCCATACTTTGGATAACGATATTTGCGGGCATAGGTACGCACCGAGAGGTTGCCGCTGCGCCTTGGCAGCAGGCGGCGGGCCACGTCTTTGAGATCGATCAGGCTGATACGCTGACCGGCCCAGTCGGCGGAGAGCTTGTCCGGGTTGATGCCCCACAGCTTGCCGGTGTAGCCCTCGAAGAACTGGCGATAGAGTGTGCGGCCAAAGTGACTCTGGATCCACTCGGCAAAGCTCGCCTTGGCAAAATCGTCCGGCTTCTTGGCAAAGGGCAACAGCAACAGATCTTTCACCGCACCGGCCATCAGCGGCAGCGGTGCTGTCTTGAGCAGGTTGGTCAGATTGAGGGGGTAGTCATAGGTGCGCCCGCCAAAGCGGATCACGCTCTTGCGCATCGCGTGGAGCAGGTCGTCCCCCATCAGCTCGTCGATAAAGGCGAGCAGCTCGGGGTTCTTGGTGATAAAGCGGTGGCCGCCGTAGTCGAAGCGATAGTCACCATCGCGCCCCTTGAAGGTCTGGGTGGCGCACATGCCCCCCACCACGCTCTCCTGCTCGAACAGGGTGACCGCAAAACCGGCCTGGCGCAGACGCCAGGCGGCCATCAGACCGGCGGGACCGGCACCCAGTACCGCAATCTTCTTGTTGTTGTTGTCGCTCATGAGTGTTCCGAAACGGCTAGATAGCTAAGGGGACCGCGCCAGGGCGCGGCTCCCGAACAGAGGGTGATCCCCGGGCTCAGCCCCTGGTCGGGGTGGCGCTTCCCTGGGGGCGATAGCTGCGCTGCCAGAGGGTGACGAAGATGGCCAGGTAGCTGGCCCAGGTCAGCAACTGCAGGCCGGCCGGTGAGGCATTGTAGCCAAACAGGGCGCGCAGGAAGGTACCGAAGATCCCCCGATCGTCGAGAACCTGGCTGATGTTGAACACGGGCGTGGTCCAGAAGGTGATGACGTCTGCCGCCTGCAACATGTTGACCGCAGAGGAGAGCAGGCCAGCGGCGATGATGATGATGAGCAGGCCGGTCCAGCGGAAGAAGGGGGCCAGCGCCACCTTGCGGGTGGAGCGCAGCAGCCCCCACACCAGCACCACAGAAACCAGCAGCCCCGCCAGGGCACCGATGAGACCGGATTGCAGATCCACCCCTTGGCCCGAGTAGAGCAGGGCGGAGAAGAAGAGCACGGTCTCAAAGCCTTCGCGCATCACGGCGAGGAAGGCGAGCAGCACCAGACCGAACAGGTTGCCGCCGTCGATGGCCGCATCGATGCGTGCCGTCATGGCCCCCACCTGGGATTTGGCCTGCTTCTGCATCCAGATCGCCATGTAGGTGAGCACCAGGGTGGCGAAGAGCAGGATCCCCGCCATCAGCAGGTGGTTGTAGCGCTCGCTCTCGAACTGGCTCACCACCACTTGGAACAGGAAGGCGACGACGAGGGAGGTGATAAGGCCGAGCCCGACTCCCAGATAGATGAGCTTGTTGTAGCGGCTCGCCCCCAGCTTGGCGAGGTAGGAGAGGCAGATGCCGACCAGCAGGAAGGCTTCCAGCCCCTCGCGCAGGGTAATGAGAAAACTTGCAAACATCAGGATTGAGGCTCCGTATCGGGCGTGACGGGGAGGGGCTGCAGGGTCAGTTGCAGCCGATTGAGTTGCACTATGGGTGGCGCCGGCAAGCTCGGCTCGGCGGCGCGCACCGCATCACTGACCCACTTGGGGTAGGTGCGGAAATTGAGTCTGATATCGGCCTTGAAGGGGCCCTTGGCCTCGGTTGGCAGCGGCCAGGCTTCATCGCGCCAGCCATCGGCCGGAATGCGGGTGTCTTCAAGGAGCTTGGCGTAGCGCCAGAACTTGAGTCCCACCGGCTTGCCCTCGGCATCGCCGAACACCTTCCTGAACAGGCGCGCATCCTCGGGCACGGCACCGTTCACCGGCTGGCCGCTGGTGAGCACGATCTCTCCGTTGGCGTCGGTGACGGTCAGCTCCAGCCAGATCTCGCGAAAATCGGCCACACCGGTGGGGAAGGCGTGGCCGGCGCCGACGTTGGTAACCCGCACCACCAGCTGGCGGTTATCGACAGTCCCATCAATGCGGGCGGAGAGGGTGGCGCTGGCGCGCAGCAGTGCCAGGCTCTCCTGCTCGAGGGCCGGGTTCCTCAGCCCCACCAGCTGGTGCTGGGCGCCGGTGAAGTTGTGGCGATAGAGCCGTTCCTTCACCGGGCCGTTTTCGGTGGATTGGCCCGCTACCGGTGCGCCGCCGTTGCCGGGCTCCGGGTTCATGTGGCAGTCGATGCAGGTGCGCCGCTTGGCGAGATCCTCGGCCTTGGCGAAGCTGGAGTTCTCCCACTCATCCCAGGTGTTGACGATGTTGGCGCCGGTGCCTGGGGCAAACTCGTTGTGGCACGACTTGCACAGGGCCGCATCCTGGTAGAAATCCTTCTGGTAGGAGGCTTTGTGCATGGCGGGGCGGGAGTTGATCTGCCGCTCGGCCAGCCAGTGCTGAAGGCTGCCCCCCGGGGCATCCTCGAACACATAGCTCTCCCTGTCTTTCAGGTTCACCGTGAAGGCACTGTTGCCGCCAGCATCCTCGAGTTTGGTGATGCGATGGCACAGCACGCAGCCGGTGCCTTCCTCGACGACCGGTTCACCTGCCTTGTGGGCCGCAATCAGCGAGGCGCCGCCCTGCTCGAACATGTGGGAGCCCTTGGGCAGATCCTGCTGGCCGTTCAGCACCTGCTGGGGCATGTGGCAGCCCTGACACCACTGGCCGAACGCTTCCCCTTCGGTTTTGCGGGCCAGCGCCTGCACCACCTTGTAGTAGGGGTGGGAGTTGCCCATCAGCCTGTGGTTGCTCTCGCTCCAGTCCTTGAAGGCCTGTTGGTGGCAGTTCTGGCAGGAGGCGGAGTTGAGCCACTCTTTCGGGTGGGTGGTCGGCGCCTTGGTGGGCTGATTGTCAAGGTCAGGGCGCGGGGCATCGAGCCGCAGCCAGTTGGCCAGATAGGGGAGGTTGCCATCACTGGTCACGAAAGCGTGCAGATCCTCCATCATCGCCTTCACCTCGGGCTGGGGCTTGGCGGGATCCACAGTCTCGGCCCCATCGCGACCGTCGTGGCCCATGCCGCCCTGAGTCTGCTGGGTCATGCGCAGGTATTCGCCGACGAAGTCCCCGGCCACCATGTTGGCGAGGTTGGCGTGGCCGTTGATGGCGTTGTCGCCGCTCTTCTGGCGATGGGCCGCCATCAGGTGGCGGTTGGTGAAGTTGAAGCCGTCCAGATGGCAGGAGTTGCAGCTCATCCAGTTGTCCCCGGCCATGGGGAAGCGGCTATTGGCGCCGTTGTTGCCGAGCGTGTTACCAAGATGGAACAACCGCTCGCCGCGCTTGAGAGGCTCGGGGCGGGGATCCGTCTCCACCAGTTTGGCGAAGTGGGGCACATCCACTGTCACCCGGGCGAAGGGGCCGCTGCCGCCGGTATGGAGGCGGGTGAGGTCCTGCCCCATGACGTTGTGCACCAGAATGTGGTCGCCATCGATCAGCAAGTCCCGAGGATTCTGGCCCGGCAGGTGGCGCAGCAGCTGGGTCGCCTTGGCGCCCCCCTGGAACTTCTTGCGGCGGTGGCGGTTGCTGTTCTGCTTGCCGCTGCGCGAGAGGTCGAACACCAGCAGATCCTCGGAACCCGCCAGGGTCAGATAGACACGCTTGCCGTCGGCGGCGAAGCGCGCCGCGAAGGGGTTGGAAACGATCTGGCTGCGGTTGCCGACGTTTGGCAGGTTGATCTGCAAAAAGAGCTGCTTTCTTTCATCTACCCGCTCTTTCTCCTCATCGAGATCGATGATGGAGACCGCCGGGAAGACGGTGCTCTGAAACTGGAAGGGGTGGTCGAAACTCCACAGCACGTGGGGCAGCCAGGCTTCGCTGCCATCGGGGGAGAGGGCGATGCCATCGAGCAGGCGCGGCAAGCCCTGGGAGTCGCTTGGTGTGGCGCTGTGGGTCTCGGCCAGGGTGATGAGGCTGGGTTTGGGCAGGGTGGCACCCTTGGCGCTATTGCCAAGCTTGGCGAGATCATAGATGGCGAGTTGGCCCGTCATGGCGTGGGTGAGCAGCAGGCGATCGTCGTCGGTCAGGGCCAGCCCGCGCGGGGTCTCGGCAGTCTCTGCATCCAGCTGGAGCTTGCCTGAGCTGTCATAGGCCTGCAGGCGACCCGATTCGAACAGGCTGACCCAGAACCAGCGCCGCTTGGGGTCGAAGATGACGCCGTAGGGTCGATGGCCGGTGGGGATCGCCTTCTCCAGGTCGAGATCATCATCCAGCAGCAGCAGGCGATCGCCGCTGTAATCGGTGACCAGCAGGGTACCGTCGTCTGCGCGGGCCAGCTGGCGCAGATCCCCCCCCAGTTGCACCTCGTTGAGTCGCTTGCCGCTTTTTCGTTCAAGCAGGGTGACCGAGCCAGCGCTCTGGTTGGCCACCAGCAGGCGAGGGGCGTCGCCCTCGTCATAGGCGATCATGGCGGTGCCCATCTCCTGGGCCGAGGCAGTCCCCGGCAGCAGGGCGGCGAACATCAGGGATAACAACAACTTCAACATAAGATCAGGTGCGCCATGTCAAGATGGTCCAGCGCCATGCGTGGCGCAGCACCAGGGGAGTCAACGCGAGCGCGCTCAGCCAGTGGGCCCAGCTGGCGAGGTTGCCGAGGCTATCCCCCGGGGTGCCGTGCAGCACCAGCAGCAGGCCGCTGGCCAGACAGACCAGCAGCAAGGCTTCGATGATGCGCCCGGTGGTGCGCAAGAAAGGCTTGCGGCTCTTGCTCAGCAGACTGCGATGAGAGAGCCAGAAGGCACCAAACAGCAAGGGAAACAGGGTGAGTGAGAGCATGACATGGAGAAACAGATTCCAGCGTGCCAGGGACCAGACCGGGGTCAGCGGCTCCCACAGCAGCAGGCCGGAGAAAAACATCAGGTAGAGGGAGCCCTCGGCGGCCTGATGGTGGTAGGCCAGCCACTGCCAGCACTGTCGGGGTGAGAGGGAAAGGCTTGTCATTGATTGCTCCAACGCCCGGGCGGTACGGCCCGGGGGGAGCAAGTTTATAACGCAGTAAGGGTAATGAAAAGAGTTATCAATTCGGTCCTTGATGAATAGATCCTGAATGAAATCAGGGACGGGTCACTTGTGGTCTGCCAGCCGTTCCGTGATGGCGTAGATGAGGGCCGCGGTGGAGAAGGCGAGGAAGACGATGACAGACCACTTCATCTCTGTCTCGTTGCCGGAACCGTCGTCCAGGAAGGCCTTGAGCA
The DNA here is from genome assembly GCF_050266975.1 of Aeromonas sobria. Lineage (GTDB taxonomy): Bacteria > Pseudomonadota > Gammaproteobacteria > Enterobacterales > Aeromonadaceae > Aeromonas > Aeromonas sobria_B. Next base: position 49,966 of record NZ_JBKISU010000027.1, on the reverse strand, counting down.
CCTCGATCCCGGCAATGGTCACCAGAGAGTTGATGACGATGAGTTTGAGTGAGGCGAAGTTGATCTTGCTGAGCCAGTTGTCACCCAGGGCCGCCCGCTGCTCCGGGGTCTTGATGAACTGCACGTAGCCGCAGATGGCCACCAGGATCAGCATCTGGGCCACCAGCACGAAGTCCACCAGGGTGAGCACCCCGGTGATGAGATCCAGATAGTGGATGTCGATGATGTCGCGGCACAGCACATAGAGCTGCATGGCAAACTTCACCATCAAGAGGGCGACACAGATAAGGATGCAGACATAGAAGGGAAACATCATCAACCGGCTGCCGTTGAGCATGACGTTGAAGCGGCGCATGGGAAACTCCATCGAAAAGAAAGGCAGCCAGAATATCCGGAAAGAAAGGAGCGGGAAAGCGCCTTGGCGCCTCCCGCCCGGCTTAGAGGGGGAAGGTGGGGAGACCCTGGAACAGTTGCTGCAACCCCTCTCCCCAGGCCTTTCGCAGCGCCAGGAAGTGGGGGTTCTGTTCGGTGATGCGGTGCTGGTGTGCCGCCGAGAAGCTCCCCTCGGGATAGACCAGGGCATCCAGGGGCAAGCCCACCGAAAGGTTGCTGCGCAGGGTCGAGTCGATGGAGATGAGGGCACACTGCAGGGCGGTCTGAAGCGGCGTCTCATGGTGGATGATGCGGTCGATGATGGGCTTGCCGTACTTGCTCTCACCGATCTGGAAGTAGGGGGTGTCGACGCTTGCCTCGATGAAGTTGCCCTCCGGATAGATGTGGAACAGGCGATGGCGCTCCCCCCGGATCTGCCCCCCCAGCAGGATGTTGCAGCCGAAGTTGACATGGCCCTGCTGCTGGCCCCCATCCCGGCTGATGACGGTGCGTATGGTCTGGCCGATGAGGGCCGCGACCTCGTAGAGGCTGGGGAGGGCAAGGAGCTCCTGCCCCTGTGTCAGCAGGCTGATGACGCTCTGGGTAGTGGCCAGATTGCCGGCGCTTTGCAGCACCAGCACCCTGTCCTCCCGGTTGAAGAGGTGCAGTTTGCGGAAGGTGGCGATGTGATCCACCCCCGCATTGGTGCGCGAGTCGGAGGCAAACACCATGCCGTCTTGCAGGCACATGGCGACGCAGTAGGTCATGAGACTCTCCCGGCCTTCATTGCTGCTGCCCATCCAGGCGAGTGACCCGCGCCTGGCTCTGCAACTGCTCGCAGCCGCCGCCGTAGCGCACCCCGCGCACCGGACAGGCATCCAGGTAATCCATGCCGACCGCGAGCTTGAGGTGCTCGTTGGCGGAGCAGGTGAGGTTGGTGACATCGAAGGTGTGCCAGCGCGCCTCAATCCACACCTCGGCCCAGGCGTGCATCGCCACGTGGCTGCTGTCCTGGCTGTAGAGGTAACCGCTCACGTAGCGGGCCGGCAGACCGGCATGGCGGCAGCAGGTCAGGAACACATGGGTGTGGTCCTGACAGACGCCGCTGCCCGAGGCGAGGGCCTCGTCGGCGCTGAAGGTGGCGTCCGTGCTGCCGGGCTGATAGGGCATGCGGGCCAGGATGCGCGCCATCAGGCCCTGCAGGTCTGCCTGGGTCGGCTCGGAGGGCAGGCACTCCTGCGCCAGGGCGCGCAGGGCCTCGCTTGGGCAGGTGAGGGTGGTGGGTCTCAGGTAGCTCAGGGGGGAGATGAGGGAGTGCTCTTCGTCCTCCTGGGCATCGTCGCGGATCTCCACCTCGCCACGGGCGCGGATGAGGATCCCCTCGTGGGGGGACTCCAGGCTCAGCACGTGCAGTATGTTGCCGTAACCGTCCGTGGTGCAGGTGGCCTCCCCCGGCAGCTCCAGCTGCCAGGAGAGGATCTGCTGGCGGGCGGTGCTGTGGGGGGTCAGGCGCAGGTACTGGGTGCTGCGGCGCACCACGTCGGCATAGTGGTAGCGGGTCTGGTGATCGATGATGAGTCTCATAATACCTCCAGGTAGGCGGCGTGGATGCTTTGGCCGATGGCGCCGATGTCGCCGAGGAAATTGCTCAGATACGCCTGCATGCCGAGGGCAAAGACATCGTCGATGGTGCCATAGGTCAGATGGGCGTTGAGTATGGTGGTGAGACGCCGGGGCGTCTGCCCGGCGTTGCCCTCGATCTGGGCCAGGATCAGCTCCATCTCGTCGAGGCAGGCGCGCAGGGAGCGCGGCACTTCGTTGCGCAGGATCAGCAGCTCGGCGATGGAGGCGTGGGAGAGGGTCTTGTAGAGGGTCTGGTGCGCCTCGTAGGCCCCCACCGAGCGCAGCAGGGCGTTCCAGCGGTAGAACTCGCGCACGCTGTCTTCATCTTCCCGGATCACCTGGTACTTGACGGTGAGGATGCGCGCCGTGTTGTCGGCCCGCTCGATGAAGGTGCCAAGGCGCAGGAACCAGAGTACGTCCCCCCGCATGATGGTGCCGTAGGTGGCGCCGCGGAACTGGTGGGAGCGCTCCTTGATCCAGTCGAAGAACTCCTGGGCCTGGCCGCTGGAGAGCCCCGCCTTGCGGCGCCGGCGGATCTCTATCCAGGCGGCGTTGATGCTCTCCCACACTTCTCCCGGGATCTTGCCGCGCACCCCGTGGGCGTTGTCCCTGGCCATGCGCAGACAACTGAAGATGCTGACCGGGTTCTCCTCGTCGAAGCAGAAAAATTGCAGCAGGTTCTCCATGTTCACCTGGCCATAGCGGGCCAGGAAGGGCTCGTGGGTGCCGCTGATGGTGAGGGGGGCCAGCAGCTCGCTGTGATCGGCGTCGATGGAGGGCATCAGCGACATGGTCTGGGTGACGTCCAGCATGCGGGCCGTGTTCTCCGCCCGCTCCAGATGGCGGGACATCCAGTAGAGTTCACTTGCGGTACGGCTCAGCATGGGTTGCCCTCCATGACCCAGGTGTCCTTGGTGCCGCCGCCCTGGGAGGAGTTGACCACCAGGGAGCCTTCGGTGAGGGCGACCCGGGTCAGGCCGCCCGGCACCAGGCGCAGCTCCTGTCCGGTGAGGACGAAGGGACGCAGGTCGATGTGGCGGGGGGCGATGCCCGCCTCGACGAAGGTGGGGCAGGTGGACAGAGAGAGCGTCGGCTGGGCGATGTAGTTGTCCGGCCTGGCCTTGAGCAGCTCGCGAAAACGGGCCAGCTCCTCGCGGCTGGCGCAGGGGCCGATGAGCATGCCGTAGCCGCCGGCGCCATGGACCTCCTTGACCACCAGCTCCTCCAGGTGCGCCAGCACATAGGCCAGGGCCTCGGGTTCCCGGCACTGCCAGGTGGGGACGTTGTTGAGGATGGGCTCCTCCCCCAGGTAGAAGCGGATCATCTCCGGCACATAGGGGTAGATGGACTTGTCATCGGCCACCCCGGTGCCGATGGCATTGGCCAGCACCACGCCGCCGGCGCGATAGACAGAGAGCAGGCCGGGCACACCGATGAGGGAGTCCGGGTTGAAGGCGAGGGGATCCAGGTAGTCGTCGTCGATGCGGCGATAGATGACATCCACCCTTTTCAGTCCCGTGGTGGTGCGCATCAGCACCTGACCATCCTTGACCACCAGATCCGCGCTCTCCACCAGCTCCACCCCCATCTGCTGGGCGAGGAAGCTGTGCTCGAAGTAGGCGCTGTTGAAGCGGCCCGGGGTCATCACCACCACGCAGGGGTTGTCCACCGGGCTGCTCTCGCGCAGGGTCTGCAACAAGAGCGCCGGGTAGCGCTCCACCGGCGCTATGGGCTGGTTGTGAAACAGCTCAGGGAAGAGGCGCATCATCATCTTGCGGTTCTCCAGCATGTAGGAGACCCCGGAGGGAGTGCGCAGATTGTCCTCCAGCACGTAGTAGTCGCCGTCGCTGTTGCGGATGATGTCGACCCCGGTGATGTGGACATAGGTGTTGCGGTGCAGGTCGACCCCCTGCATGCAGGGCTGGTACTGGGCATTGGTGAGGATCTGGGCGGCCGGGATCACCCCCGCCTTCAGGATGCGCTGATCGTGATAGATGTCGTGCAGGAAGGCGTTGAGGGCGGTGACGCGCTGGCGGATCCCCTTGTCCAGATGCTGCCACTCCCGGGCGGGAATGATGCGGGGAATGCTGTCGAACGGGATGAGGCGCTCGGCGCCGTCCCCGTCCCCATAGACGTTGAAGGTGATGCCAACCCGGTGAAACAGCAGGTCGGCCTCCTCACGCTTGCGCTCTATGCTCTTTTCGTCGGTCTGCTGCAGCCACGCCAGGTAGGCGTGGTAGTGATCGCGAAACTGGTTGTCGGCGAGCAACATCTCGTCGTAGCAACCGGGTCCGGGCGGCTTGATGGGTAGCATAGGCAACTCCTTGTGACGTCCCTGGCGTCAGGACTTGCAAGGGGTGTGCCAGTCAATTGAGTCGCTATGAAGGCCGGTATCAGTAATTTTCTGCTGATAAATCATATGGATGATTATTCTGTCAGCATGGGGAAAAGGGCGCCGCACCAGACTGGTACCCCATAGAGGGTAGCCCTGCGCCATCTTGTGGCAGTGCCTCCAGGCGCGATGAGGAGAGACCGGCAAGGAGGGGAGGCAATGCTGCTTCGCCTTGCCCCGTGCTGGGGCAGCAGAAACGAAAAAGCCCAGTCCTGAGACTGGGCTTTAGAAAATGGCTCCCTCGACAGGACTTGAACCTGTGACATACGGATTAACAGTCCGCCGTTCTACCGACTGAACTACGAGGGAATTGGCTCCTCCTACTGGACTTGAACCAGTGACATACGGATTAACAGTCCGCCGTTCTACCGACTGAACTAAGGAGGAATAGCCTGTCTCGTCGAGACGCAGCGGATATTAAAGAGCCGGGGCGCGGGTGTCAAGCCGCCCTCCGGCTGCAAATATCACTTTTGGTGCCGTTTGCCGAAAAGTTGGCCGCTATGGGACATTTTCAGCACAATCAATACCTTGTCCGTCATTACTGCCCAACTATCAATTACCTGGAGAGGCGGGCACAGGGCCCGCCTGCAATCAGGCGATGATGATGAAGCCAACAAACGCAATGGCGGCGGTCAGCAGGGCATAGGGCAGCTGGGTCACAGCATGGCTCACCAGATCGCAGCCCGAGCCCTGGGCGGCCAGCACGGTGGAGTCGCTGTAGAAGCAGGCCTGGCTGCCAAACGAGGAGGCGGAGAGCAGGGCCCCTATCACCAGCGGGATGTCGGCGCCGACCGAGTGGGCCAGGGGCATGACGATGGGAATGGTGACCGCGAAGATCCCCCAGGAGGAGCCGGTGGCAAACGCCAGCACCGCCATGGAGACGAACACCACGGCGGGCAGCAGCTGGGGCGTCATGTAGGGGGTCAGGCTGTTGATCACGTATTGGGGCAGCTGCAACTGGTCGCACACATCCTTGAACACGAAGGCGGCGATGACGGTGCCGATGGCGGGCAGCATGGTTTTGAAGCCGTCTATCATCTGCTCCATCATCTCCGCCAGGGGCATCAGGCGCTGGGCCAGATAGTAGGGGATGGTCAGCAGCAGGGTGACCAGCAAGCCCTTCCAGATATCGATGTCGAAGTAGACGGTGAAGCCGACCAGCATGGCCATGGGCACCAGGAAGTTGTGCAGCTTGCCGCCGCGATCGGCCTGGGCAAACTCCCCCTCGATGGACTTGACCGCGTAGCTGTCCGGGGTCAGCTCGGCGTCCTGGGCCAGCTCGCCGTCGCTCACCCGCATGGCGCCGACGCTGCCGTGCCGGGCCCGCAGCTCGGCCCGCTTCATGGGGCCGATGGCCGGTACCACCCCCAGGATCACCAGCAGCACCATGAGCACCGCCAGCCAGGCGTAGATCATGTAGGGGATGGCCTGGAAGTAGACGCTGATCCCTTGGCCGGTGGCGGCCACGCCGTTGTTCTCCAGCAGGCCGCCGAAGAAGACGGCCCAGGTGGAGAGGGGCACCAGCACGCAGACCGGGGCGGCGGTGGAGTCCACCACATAGGCCAGCATCTCCCGGGAGACCTTGAAGCGATCCGTGACCCGCTTCATGGTCTCCCCCACGGTCAGGGCGTTGAGGTAGTCATCGATGAAGATAACCAGCCCCAGCACGAAGGTCATGAACAGGGAGGAGCGGGGCCCCTTGGCCAGTCTGAGGGCCTGCTGGCCGAATGCCATGGCGCCGCCGGTGCGCACCAGCAGGGCGATGAGGGAGCCAAAACTGCCGCACACCAGGATCAGCCAGCCGATGGTCTCATCCTGCATGGTGCGCAGGGAGACCTCGGCGAAGGTATTGAGGGCATCGAACGGGTTGGCGCTGAGCAGCAGCAGGCCCGAGACGGTGCCGATGATGAGGGAGAGAATGGGGCGGCGCAACCAGATGGCCAGCGCCAGCACCACCAGGGGGGGAATGAGACTCAGGGCTGTCGGTTCGGACATGCGCATAGGGTCCTTGTATCTGGACCGGCCTTGGCCGGCATGGAAAAGAGAGTGCCCGGCAAGGGATGTCGGGCGGCAACACTGCTTCTTGTCGGGATGACGAGGGGGAGGAACCACCTGCACCGTCACCGGCCAAAACATCGGCGCAGAAACTAAGACGCATCCCGGACCGAGTCAACCCAAAATTCCGGGCAAAGCGGCAAAAGTCGTCAATATGGCGGCGAACGGTGCAAATTCGCGGCAGGAGAGGCGTTTCATTGATCCCGGCCATCGAAATCGGGCCGGCTATCGGTTAAGGTTGCACAGGATACCATCGCCGCGTCGACACCGTTGCCGGCCCTTGACGATGATCGGGCGCCGACCCCGTCGGCCTTTGTCTCTCTGTTCTGGTATGACGATACTCATGCACACTCAACAAGCACCACTTCCCGTGAGGCTCGCCGTGGCCTTGCGCCAATCCTGCCTGGATGAACCCTACACCCTGACCCGACTGGGTCGCGATCTGGTGGCGGGGATCACGGTTGGCATCATCGCCATCCCGCTGGCCATGGCCCTGGCCATCGCCAGTGGCGTGCCGCCCCAGCACGGCCTCTACACCGCCATCATCGCCGGTGTCGTCATCGCCGTGACCGGTGGCTCCCGCTACTCCGTCTCCGGCCCCACCGCCGCCTTCGTGGTGATCCTCTACCCGGTCTCCCAGCAGTTCGGGGTGGGGGGGCTGCTGGTGGCGACCCTGATCTCGGGCTGCTTCCTGGTGGCCATGGGCATGGCGCGGCTCGGTCGCCTCATCGAGTACATCCCCCCCTCGGTGACCCTGGGTTTTACCGGCGGCATCGCCATCGTGATCGCCACCTTGCAGATCAAGGATTTTTTCGGCCTGCGGGTGCCCGAGATGCCCGAGACCTATCTGGGCAAGGTGGAGGCCCTGGCCCAGGCCCTGCCGAGTTGGCAGTGGGGTGACACCCTGGTGGGGGTAGCGACCCTGGCTGTCTTGCTGCTCTGGCCCAGGCTCAAGCTGCCGGTGCCGGGTCATCTGCCCGCCGTGCTGGTGGGGGCAGGGCTTGGCATCGCCCTGCACGGGGCCGGGGTCGAGGTGGCCACCATCGGCAGCCAGTTCCACTATCTGTTGCCGGACGGCAGCCAGGGGGCGGGCATTCCCCCCATCGCCCCCAGCCTGCTGCTGCCCTGGTCCCTGCCCGGACCCGATGGCCAGCCGGTGAACTGGGATCTGGCCACCATAGAGCGGCTGTTGCCCGCGGCCTTCTCCATGGCGATGCTGGGGGCCATCGAATCCCTGCTCTGCGCCGTGGTGCTGGACGGCATGACGGGCCGCAAGCACAGCTCCAATGCCGAGCTGGTGGGGCAGGGGCTGGGCAACATAGTGGCCCCCTTCTTCGGCGGCATCACGGCCACCGCCGCCATCGCCCGCTCCGCCGCCAACGTGCGGGCCGGGGCCAGCTCCCCCATCTCTGCCATCATCCATGCCCTGGTGGTGCTGGCCGCCGTGATGGTACTGGCCCCCTGGCTCTCCTGGCTGCCCCTCTCCGCCATGGCGGCCCTGCTGCTGCTGGTAGCCTGGAACATGAGCGAGGCGCACAAGGTGGTGGAGCTCATCCGCCGCGCCCCCGGCTCCGACGTGCTGGTGCTGCTGGTCTGCCTGTCGCTGACCGTCATCTTCGACATGGTGATCGCCATCACCTTCGGGGTGATCCTGGCCTCCCTGCTGTTCATGCGCGAGATAGCCAGGATGACCCGGTTGCAGGATCTGGGGCAGCACAAGCGCCATCAGCATCAGGTGCCCGAGCAGGGCCTGCTCTATCGCGTCAATGGCCCCCTCTTCTTCGCCGCCGCCGAACGGGTCTTTGGCGAGCTGGCCGAGCAGGTGCAGGGCCACCGTCTGCTGGTGTTGCAGCTGGACGCCGTCTCCATCCTGGATGCGGGGGGGCTCTCTGCCTTCCTCCACTTCGAGCAGCAGATGGCCAAGGCGGGTGTGTGTTTACGCATCGCCGAACTGCAATTTCAGCCCCTCAAGACCCTGGCCCGCGCCAAAGTGGCACCCGTGGCGGGCAAGCTGGAGTTTTACGGCTCCCTTGAGGAGGCATTGGCGGGAGAGCACGCCCCCGGATAAACGGGAGAGACGGGGCTTGATGGAGGGCATTGCCAAGATTTTCGCCAATTGGCGCAGAACTTGAGCAAACGGCAAGAAAAGCAATAAATTGCGTTGACCGACCCAGGTTCATCCCTTACATTACGCCCCGTTGTCGCGACATTGGTCGCCAACAATTGTGATGCTCAAACACATTAAATAATGAGCAGAAATTTGGTGAGGCGACCCAGTGGCTGCCCACCGACGAAGTCGGAACGAGAAGCACGCAACGCGTGCTCCGAAAGCCACTTCAAAGCAGTAAAAAATTTGGTGAGGTGTCCGAGTGGCTGAAGGAGCACGCCTGGAAAGTGTGTATACGGCAACGTATCGAGGGTTCGAATCCCTCCCTCACCGCCAAACAGTAAACCCCGACCTTGATGGTTGGGGTTTTTCTTTTTCGTCAGTAACTTGCTGGTTTTAGTGGTGTTTCGTTCACACTTCGCCCCCTGTCACTTTGTCAGGAGGGCCAGAAAGGTGGTACAAAATGGCCATTATGCCGAACCCCAAAAAACACCCTACCTCGGGGAAGTATTATCTCCGTCAAGCAATCCCGTTAAAGCTTCGCCCCTTCCTTGAAGGTGCTGTTGAGCTGAAGCGTTCCCTTCACACTACAGATCCACAAGAAGCAAAGGTCAGGGCCGTTGAAGTCCTCTTAGACTTTCAAGCCACGTTGGCTACAGCTCGCAACAAGCTGGCTCAGCAAGAGTCCAACGCTGCCCCGCTGATTCAGTCACAGGTCGAGCAAATCGCTATGGCATGGCGGTTACGGGAGATTTCCCGTCTGCGTAACCCTGAGATCCTTGAGCGTTATGTGCTGCGTGAGCTGGATGAGGATGGCGTCAACTACGAATACTCAGCGCTCGTCGGTTTTTACGATAACGAATGCAGTGTAGTGGATGAAAAATTTGGTGTGAGACGAGTCAATCCGCAGCGTCTTCATGCCCAGATGAAATACTTTGCCGAAGAATGTCTGGCATTGGCTCAAATAGAGCTGCTCCCCGACAACCCGCTCTATACCGTGCTGTGTGACCGTTTAGCTAAGCATTGTACCACTATCTGCAAGATCGCCTTCGACGCTACTCGAGAGCAAATTAAGCATGGTATCCACCAGTTGCTGATTCCTCCCACTCATTCCGTCGGTATTGCTGTAGCCTCAGCAACGTCAGTCCCTGATGCCCCCAAGATTGGCGAGTTCTTCGAAAAGCTGGCCGATGAGCAGGCCAAGATTAATCCCAAGGGATCTATCACTTGGCGAAGGGAACGAGCGGCTGTCGTCCGCCGGTTTATCGAGGTGTTTGGCGATTTACCGCTCAATCACATTACCGATTCGATGTGCCGCAGGTTTCGTGAGCTACTCAAGCAAACCCCTTACCGGCCAAGCAAAGAGATCAATCAGTTACCCTTCAAAGAGCAGATCGAAAAGGCTCGGGAGGAGGGGCTAAAGACCATCGCCTTGTCACGGGTCGAGGTACTCCTTCACCTGTTCTCCGGAATACTGACGAGGGCTCAGGACGATGCTTTGATCAGCAAGAACCCTTGCAGCGGCATCAAGGTCAAGGTGCCTAACGTTACTCGTGAACGAGCCCCCGAGTTTACAGATACCGAGATGAAAACCCTGTCTAGCAGCGGCCTGTTCACGGGTGACATCCGTCCAGCACGTGCCAACTATGGCGAGGCGATTTACTGGGTGCCGGTGCTGCTGATCTATACAGGGGCTCGCTTGGAGGAAATCTGCCAACTGTTCCGGCGTGATGTCGAGCAAAAAGATGGTCAATGGGTCATCCATATCCGGGATTGGGACGAGTCTCAGTCGGTCAAGACCGGGAAGAGTCGAGAGGTTCCGCTCCATCCACACTTACTGGAGCTTGGCTTCGAACGTTTCTTGGCGAGTTGTGCCGCAGAAGGCCCGCTTTTCTCCGAGTTGAAGGTGAGCAAGCCGACTGGGCGCTATAGCGACAAACTAGGGAAGTGGCTCGGGGAGCAGATCCGCCAGATCCTCGGGCTCAAGACAGGCTCTATCTCCCCATTACATGCCTTCCGGCATACCTTCGTAACCCATATGCGGGATTTGGATATCCGGGAAGACATACAAAACGCCATCACTGGCCATTCGCAGGGCACCAGCGTGGGCAGGCGTTACGGCTCGTTCAGGCAGTTGCATAACGCCATCGCCAAGATGCCCCGCTGGCCGGTTCCGGTATGGCGGCCGCTTGGTGTAGTTGATGCATCTGCCGCTGCGGCGGAGGTGAAGGTATGAAACTGACACTAGATGAATTGCTACAAGAGCCGGGATGGTATGACTTTCTGTGTCCTTACCGTGTGCTGGATCTTATCCCCGGATTCGATGGCGAGCATGAACAATACGTCCAGCGGGCGTTGGCTAACCTCCGTGAAATTTCTGAATTGGATTGGTTAGAGATCCCAGAACCCGGCGATGGGCTGGGCTCATGGACACCCGAGCAGGCCCTCGCTGTGCTGACCTATGGCCCTCGTTCCCATCTCAACGTCGAACTGATAGTGGAGATTGAACGCGTCACTGGTGAATCTCTCCCCCGCATGGAGGGAAAGAGCCGGTTCGAGGCGGCCTTCTACCTCGTCTATTTGCTGCCGCTGCTTAACGAGTTCAAGCAGCGTGACGTCTGGACGATGGTTCAGCCCCAGTATGTCTGTGATTCCTATCGGGTCGATTTTCAAGTTGGCCTGAGCGTATACAGACCAGACTCTTCGGGTTTCAGAGACATAGGGGGCTGGGAGTCGTATCTGATTGAGTTTGATGAAGCCTATCACCAAGAACCTGCCAACCGCTTGCGTGATCAGCAGCGTGATGAGCATATAGAGCAAGTCACCGGGCTAAGGCCCATAAGGGTACGTCATGAGGAGCAGGAACTCTGGGCGGTAATCTGCCGCATTGAGCAGGAGATCATCAGCGTAGAAGACTACCTGCAACGACTGTTGAAGCTGATGGTCTGGCGACGTGGGGAAAAATACATCGACATTACGCGAGAGGATGCCCAACTTGCTTATGCTTGTGACGCAGCCGGGTATTTGCTCTATCCGAGGCAGCCACTGCGTGACCTGAAACGGATAGCCAAACGGCTAGGGTTGCGGGTTAAGGCAATGCACACAGGCAAGCAGGCGTTCTATCGCTTCTACCTCTGAGCTCAGTCCCGCTTAGTTGTGTCAGCGGCAAACACATTGCTCAACATGTGTGTGGCTCCATTTGGGGTCACACACAAGCAAGAGTGTTGAGAGCAAGAGGGAGCCGCCATCTATGTGTCAACTGTGTCGGTGTGTCAGGCCGATATTCACACCTCTTTTTTTCATCATCACGGCCCGAGACGGGAACATACAAGCCACCCGGAGGACAGATTCCGAGAAGATACCAACGATCTTGCCCGGTTTATTGCCCGGCAAAAACAATCCCAAACCTCACGAGCACACGAAAAACGAGCAGGCAATATTCAGACCCCACGCCGGTATAAGACAGATGAGATCAGCCCCATAGGAGAACTCCATGGAATACATCACATCTGGCCCCTTGTCGGGAGCCATCCAGCAAGGAGAAGGCGTATGAGTGAGCAGCAAGGAAACCCGTTACTGAAAGCGTTGGAGGCGGCACTGCTGGCAGCCTTGGGCGTCCTCATCAAGGAAGCCGTCAACTCGATGCAGACACCGCCACCCCCGCCGAAGGAGCCGGACGCTCAATAGACCATGCCCGTGTGACAGACCGGAGGCCCCCCGGCACCCCCTGTCACACGGGTTGGTTTTCGAGTTTTGACACGTTTTTCTTGCAGGGTCTTGAGCCTATTGGGAGGCCATCATGGCAATCATCGGGTATGCCCGTGTCTCGACCACGGGGCAATCGCTGGAGCAGCAACTGACAGCTCTGGCGGAGTGTGAAAAAGTTTTTCAGGAGAAGGTCAGCGGTAGCAAGACGGATAGGCCGCAACTACAGGCAATGCTCGAATTTGCCCGCTCTGGAGACGTGCTAAAGGTGACCAAATTGGATCGTCTGGCCCGGAACACCCGGCACTTGCTGGAGATCACAGACCAGCTACACGCCAAAGGGGTAACATTACAGATCCAGAATCTGGGCATCGACACGGCCACACCGACAGGCAAACTGATGCTGACCATGATCGGGGCCATCGCCACGTTCGAGCGGGAAATCATGCTGGAGCGTCAGGCGGAAGGGATCGCCTTGGCAAAGGCCAAAGGGGTCTACAAAGGCCGCAAGCCGACAGCGATGGAGAAGCGGGACGAGGTGCTGCATCTTCTATCACAGGGCATCGCTAAAGCATCAGTGGCAAAGCGGCTCGGTATCAGTGTATCGAGTGTTCATCGCATATTATCGCATGAAAACTGACAAGGCTCTTTGGGGCCTTTTTTTGACATCAGGAAACTTCATGGCAATCCAAAATGAAAACGAATTCAGATCATTCCTGTCAGGACGTATAGCGGAGAGGTCTATCAGTTCCTATGTCAGTAATCTCAACGCCGCATCTAGTGTACTGCATTGCGACATATCTCACTCAACGCTGAGCTGCGAGTTGCATATCAGCAACTTGTGCTCACGTTTAGCGGATGCCGGGATGCCAGCACACAGGATCAGAGATACCCGTTCGGCCATGAAAAAGTATTTGGAGATGGTGACTTACATCCCATCGGAGGAGGTAAGCCAGATAGATCATCGCCATGATGAACCTGAAGAGGTTGCTGATGATTCACGCCATTCAGTGAACTCGACATTCAGGGAAAAGCTCTTGGAGCATTTGTTTATCGCTGAACTTTTTAAACGTTCATGGCGTGATGGTGCATGTGATGTGGAGGTTGCCAAACCGGAGGTCGATCATCGAGGTTATGACATCCTTGTTGAATCACGGGGTATTTTGAGGCACATACAGTTGAAGTCAACTCGTAAGGGGGGACGTGCCAGCAATCAGAAAATCCATTTGTCCTTGGCAGATAAGCCATCTGGTTGTGTGGTGTGGACTGTTTTTGACGAAGAAGCCCTCGATATTGACCATTATTTATTCTTAGGTGGTGCTCCGGGTGAAAAGCTGCCGCCCCTAGGGGATAGAGTAGCGAAGCATACTAAGGGCAATGCTGATGGTGAAAAGTTAGAGCGTCCGATGCTTCGAGAGGTTCCGAAAAGGAACTTCAAAAAAATCGAGACATTTGACGAGCTTTATGACACGCTATTTTGCAACTGTTGAGCTAAGTGGTACAAAACGCTGGTACAACAGCTAAGAATTCAAGGTGCATCACTGTAATGAAATCAGTGAGTTACTGAATGTTAGTGAGAATCGAGGGTTCGAATCCCTCCCTCACCGCCAAATAAAGTAAAAGGGCCTGTCTTGCGACAGGCCCTTTTACTTTATCCGGTGATGGGCGGCTCGATTTGAATTCTGGTTCGACCAGGGGGCAGGATAGCCCGCTTGGACCGCCGCAGGCTGCCCGCAGGGCGAGCGCCAGGGATGGCGCGAGTCAATCCCGACCCACCGCCAAATTGAAAGAAACCGACCTTAGGGTCTAATGCCGATCAGTTAAGGATCCATTGACCGATCCTCCTGATGTGTAAAAATCCGAAACCTGTTGATTTGGTTTCGGATTTTTTATGCGTATCGAACAAGCTCTCGACTTCCTCCACGCCAGCAATATGGCCCAGTTTGAGTCACTCTCTGACCTCATTCCCCCCGCGCTCATCACCTCCCTGCTCGGCGAAGAGGGCGTCGCCACTCTGCGCCGTCGCCGCATGCCCATGGAACGTCTGGTCTGGGCCATCATCGGCATGGCCATCTTCCGCAACGTCCCCATGACCCAACTGGTCAATCAACTCGATATCCTGCTGCCCGGTGACCGCCCCTTCGTCGCCCCCAGCGCCTTCCTGCAAGCTCGCCAAAAGCTTGGCCACAAGAGCATTGAGCGTCTGTTCCACGAGACCGCCACCCGCTGGCATCAACAGGCCAACCACCCCGGCTGGGCCGGACTGCAACTGCTCGCCGTCGATGGCGTGATGTGGCGCACCCCCGATACTCCGGACAATGCCGCCGCCTTTGCCAAGCCCGGCACCCAGCATGGCGAGACTGCCTATCCCCAGGTGCGCATGCTCTGTCAGATGGAGCTGACCAGCCATCTGCTGGTTCAGGCCGTGATGGAGAGTTGTGCCGTCAACGAGATGGTGCTGGCCGAGCAACTTATTGCACGCACACCGGACCACTCGCTGACCCTGTTCGACAAAGGCTTTTACTCCCTTGGCCTGCTCCACGCCTGGCAGCGTGCTGGCAGTGAGCGGCACTGGCTGCTGCCGCTCAAGAAGGGCACCCAATACGAGGTGGTGCGCAAGCTGGGGCGCCAGGATGCGCTGGTGCAGCTCAAGACCAGTCCGCAGGCGAGGAAGAAGTGGCCGCAGTTGCCAGAGGCAATAGAAGCCCGCTTGCTGACGCGCACTATCAACGGCAAGGAGCGGCAGGTGCTGACCTCGATGGTCGACCCGATGCGCTTCCCGGGGGCTGACATCGTGGAGCTGTATGGCCATCGCTGGGAAATCGAACTGGGGTATCGGGAGATGAAACACAGCCTGCAGCAGCACAGACTGACCCTGCGCAGCAAGAAGGCGACGGGGATACGGCAAGAGCTGTGGGGCGTGCTGCTGGCCTATAACCTGCTGCGTAGCCAGATGGTGAAGATGGCGGCGAGCCTGAAGGGATACACGGCGAGCCAGCTGAGTTTTCACATGGCGTCGGTGTACCTCATCCATGAACTGAGTTGCATGCCGTATGTGTCACCGGGGAATATCCCGGGGCGGGTGGCGGAGCTGGAGAAGCAGGCGGGGCAGTTTGTGCTGCCGGCACGAAGAGAGCGAAGTTACCCTCGCTGCGTGAAGCCAAGACCACAGAAGTACAGTGTGAAAAAAGCCAATAAAAACAATGCCAGTCAGCCTTAACTGACTGGCATTAACCTTAGGGTCGGTTTTTTGCATTGGGGGGCTGCCATAGCATCCTGATGATGAGGGGGGGAGTCTCCTCGGCTGGGTGCGAGCGAAACGGCTTGCCGTGCTGAACGATCAACGGCCGTTCCCGCAGGGGGACGCAGCGGTGGATCCTGCTCCCCATCGACAAGTGGAAAGCCCGACCTCATGGTCGGGCTCTTTGCGTTGGGTTTTTCCCGGGGGCTGGGATGGCGAAGCTTCTCCGCCGGAGGTGAACCAGGCTCCTTGCGGTCATTAGGGCAAGAGACGCCCACGACGGGGTGAGGCATCATGACTCCCTTTATCCCTGCTGTGCCGATCCATCAGAAGATCACTCCGATCAGTCTGTCGAGCAGTGCCTCGAAGGAGAACAGGGTGAGCAGCAGCGGCAGGAAGGGCACCACAGTCGCGAACACCAGCTGCAAAAACATGTCCCGGTTAAATGGCATGGGCCTGATCTCCTTGATGACGGCAAACGCGGTCCCCAGGTCGGCGAGGGACTGGATATCGGCGGCGCCGAGCAGGGATTCCCCGTCTCTGTCCGCCGTGCGCAGCCAGCGGCGCTCGAAGCGGCGGCTGTATTCTGCGGCAAGGGCGCCATATTCCCGCATCCCCAGACGCTTGGCCGCCAGAATATGAGGGGCGAAGACCGTCAGAGGCGCCAGTACGAGCAGCAGGCCGAAGCTGGTCAGCAGGATGATCTCCGGCTTGTAGGCGGTCAGCACGGCGGCATCATAGAAGATCCGGTTGGCGATAAAGCCGGCCAGCTGGGCACCTAATGCGGTCAGTAGCGGTGAGTAGGCGTAGGCCGAGCCCCCGAGAAAGCCAAGGCCGCAGTTGCGATCGGGATGGGTCGGCATGAGGGCGAGGGGGATCCGGGAGACCTGCCAGAGGAAGCGGGTCCAGATCAGGAGCCGGTAGAGCCAGCGCAGCAGCAGGAACTGGATGATGGGATTGCTCACCCAGAAGAACCAGAAGCCGGGCAGGGTCAGGGTCGCCCGGTCCTCCTGGAGGAGGGCGTACCAGGTTGACGACTCCAGGGTGAAGGTGCTGGTCCGGATGAAATAGCCCATAGATAAGACAAACAGGATGAGCCCGACCTCCGCAGGGATCGAGTTTCGCCAGCTCATGGCGCTGCGGATGGCGTCATGAAAACGCGGCAAGGAGAGCGGCGAGATCAGCCCTCGCTCGATAAACTGGCTGACGATCCCCCGGATGCGTTGATGGACGACAAGCTCGGCGAACACCAGCAAAGAGACGCAGATGAGAAAGCGGACATGGGTCTCTACGTCCAGCAGAAAAGGCACGGCCACCCCTTGCAGCAGGCTGCCTTCCCAGCTGCACAGCAGCAGCAGGGGCAGCCAGCAGATCCCGCAGAGGATGAGGATCCGCCGCCTGATGTGTGCCTCGATATCGCCAAGGTGGGCCCGGCTCCACAGCTGATAGAGGGGGCCTCCCAGGATCAGGGTGAAATTATTCGCGTCGGACAGGGAAGTCGTGAGGGCGTCGGGCGGAGTGACAGGCCTGTGATGGGACATGATGGAACCACCTTGGTGTGCGATGAATGTGCCATCCAGCTGGAACGGACTCGCCTTGCCACCCGGGTGGGACTGGATTGGGGGACGTTTGCCATGGGAACACCTTGGCGGAGCCTCTTCTCTCCGCGCATTTGCTGGCTGAAAAGTCCGTCAATAAAGGCGTTTGTTTATAGCGGCGAATGGTTGCGGTGGCAGTAGGTGCAATCACAGCGGCCTTGAGCAAGCCCCGTGCTTATAGGTATAGCGTCTGCCATGGAGAGACGATGTGATCCGCCCGCGACAATTTTCCCTTGGCGTCTCTCGCCTTGCCAGGGATGGCCGGCATGAGCGCCGATATCGGTTTGGGGGTCATTACCGTTCAGACCCAAGACTCAAGCCAGCGCCATGTCAGATCTGCGCCAAGATCACCCCCTGGGCCAGAATGGCCTGGCGCAAGATGGACGGGAAACACTGTGGTCGGCTCCTCTGGCGACGGTGATGGCTGTGCTCCGCTCGAAGCCTGATCTCTTCGGTTCCTGCTCTTTTGCCTGCATGGCGACCGCAGGGCGAGGTGGTGGACCTTGTCTGAGCATGCTCATTGATTGGACGTATGGTTGGCGGGGATCCCAGGCCCCCTTCTGAGGCGCCAGATCATGGGGATAGTGTGCCGAGCTGCACAGCTTGCCGGGGCCCCTGTACCGGCCCGAGGGGAATATGTCACACTGACGCCCCTTGTTGTCAGGGTCAGTCCCATGTCTCGTCTCCTCCATGCTGTCGCCCCGGCGGACAAGTGTCTGCCCGAGCCCGCCCATTTCACCCGCATCGAACGGGTGTTGAACCATATCCATCAGCACCTGGATGCGCCGCTCTCGGTCAGCGAGCTGGCCGAGCTGAGCTGCTGGTCGCGCTGGCAGTTGCAGCGGGTGTTTCACAACGAGACCGGGCTGACGGTGGCGGCCTATGTGCGCGAGCTCAAGCTGAGCCAGGCCGCCGCCGCCCTGCTCGATGGCCGTGAGCGGGTGCTGGATCTGGCCTTGCGTCACGGTTATGACGCCGAGGCGAGTTTTAGCCGCGCCTTCAAGCAGCAGTTTGGCTGCTCGCCCCTGGCCTATCGCAAGCGGGGCCAGCGGATCGGGCTGCGTCTGCCCATTCAGCAGATCGCGGCAAGGCCGGGGGAGGGGCGCTGGCTGCAGGTGCGGGTCGAGAGCCTGCCGGGCGTTACCCTGTACGGGGTGAGGGGGGAAATACGGGGGCTGTTTGCCAGCGAGCCCGACTTTCAGCAGACGGTTCCGGCCATCTGGCGAGCCTTGCACGCCGCAGCCCGTCTACCGCCTTGCAGCGAACGGTTGGGGGTGGTGGATGTCACTGAGACCAATGATGAGCAGCGGCTGCCCTATTGGGCGGGCCTCCTCGTGGAGGAGGGGGGCGCGCCGCCAGCCGGTTTGACCCCCCTGTTCATCCCGCCGCAGGAGTATGCGGTGCTTACCCATGTGGGACCCATCCATCGGTTGGCGCAGACGCTCAACGGCTTCATCCAGCACTGGTTGCCGGACTCCGGGTATCGGGGGCTCGATGGCTATGAGCTGGAACGCTATGGTGCCGGCTTCAATGGTCAGCAGGCCGATGCCCGCATGGAGTACTGGTTGCCCATCGCCCCTTGCCAGGCGCCTGCCGAACGGGGTGTCCCTATGTCGACGGGACGAAGTGCTGACTGAACTCCGCCGGTGGCAGGGGCTTGGCGTAGAAGAAGCCTTGCTGATAGTCGATGTTGTAGTTGTGCACCATCTCGACCTGAGCCTGGGTCTCTACCCCCTCGGCCACCAGGGCCACCCCCAATCTGCGGGCGAGATCCAGAATGTTCTCGACGATCTGGCGGGAAGGGCCCTCCTCCTGGATGCCCATGATGAAGCTGCGATCGATCTTGATGATATCCACATGGAACATTTTTAGATAGGCGAGGCTGGAGTGACCCGTGCCGAAGTCATCGATGGCCACCAGGACTCCCATGGTATCCAGGGCCTCGAAGATGGCCAGGGTCTGCTCGTCGTCATCCAGCATCTCCCGTTCGGTCAGCTCGAGTACCAGCTTGATATCCTGGCCCGCCAGGGCATCCAGGAAGGCTTGGCACTCGGCGACTATCTCCGGGCTCTTGAAGTGCTGGGCGCAGATGTTGATGGCCACATGAAAGCCGGCCGGCAGGCGATCCGCCACCGTGAGCAGGTAGTCCCGGGTCTGTGCCATCAGCTGACGGGTCATGGGGACTATGTAGCCACTCTCCTCGGCCAGGGGGATGAAGTGGCCGGGGAAGATCATGCCCTGCTCGGGGTGGACCCAGCGCATCAGCACCTCGCACCCGCAGAGCTGGCCATCGCGGTTCATCACGGGTTGCAGATAAGGGATGAACTCCTGTGCAGCCAAGGCCCGCGCCAGTTCACGGCGTGGTGATCCCCCGCGACCGCTGAGATGGAAGGTGAACAGCCCCAGCAGCAGGGCCAGTACGGGGGCGGCCAGCAGGGTGTCACGGTTGTAATCCCAGGCGAACGCCAGGATCTGCTGATAACCATTGAGGGCGACCAGCCGATAGGGGTGATCATCGGGCGGGCTCGAGATGAGGTTGCCCTTGCCTGCGAGCAGGGGGGCGGCTTTCTGGGCCCGGCCATGACCATCCAGGGCCCGATCCCCCAGGATGAAGAAGAGGTTGTCCTCCCCCTTGACGGCCTGCAGGGCGCCGAAGATGTGAAAGCCATCCAGCTCGGCGAGCAGGGTGCGCTTGCCGAGCCGCTGGCGATAGAGGATGGCGGTCTGCCCCGTGATGGGGCTGTGGCTGGCCAGGATCAGATCCTGATCGCCAAAGAGATAATCGGGCATGTTCTGAGACGAAATGGGCCTGTGCAGCGTGGTACAGAGCAGCCGGTTGCCCTCCAGCACGTAGAGCGCCCTGGCATAGGGGGAGGCGGTGATGAGATCCCGCAGCGCCAGCTTGTTCTGCTCACAGGCTTGCGCGGCCAGGGGGCGAGCCGCATCGACCAGCGTCAGGCTGTCGTTGATGGCCCCCTCAATCATGGCTTGGGCGTGATGCAGGCTGCGCTTGTTGTCCTTGTGCAGACCCGTGGCCGCTTGCATGGCATTGAGCAGGACCAGCCCGGTCAGCAGGCCGAAGCCGAGCAGGCTGGCCAGGCGAAGTCGCTGTGAAAGGGTTTCAGTTGGCATGCAATACCCGATTCTTGCCGGTGTGTTTGGCCTGATAGAGTGCCTGATCGACCCGCTCGATCAGCTGCTCTGCCGACTCTTGCCGCCATGGCCCCAGCCCGGCGGAGAAGGTCACCACCAGGTCCGATTCACGCCACTGGCGCGCCCCTACCCGCAGGCGCCAGCCATCCAGCAGGGCCATGGCCTCCTTGGTATCATCCCCCGGGATCAGGATGGCCAGCTCCTCGCCGCCGTAGCGATAGAGGCGGGCCCGCTCGCCGGCGGCGTTGAGGCCTTCCTGCGCAACGGCCTGGAGGACAGTGTCCCCCATCACATGACCCAGTCTGTCGTTGATGGACTTGAAGTTGTCGAGATCGACCATGCCAAGGAAGAAGGGGCGCCCATCGGCCAGGTTCATGGCCAGATCCTGATCGAAGCTGCGCCGATTGAACAGGCCGGTGAGGGCATCCGTGGTGGAGGCGGTGACGGCCTCCTGCATCTGGCGGTGACCACTGTCTATCTCCTGACGCAGCAGGTTGCCGGGTTTGCTCAGGTCGATGCGCCCCACTCGCAGCGTCGCGACGATCTCGACGATCATCCGGTTGAGGGCGTGGCGCAGCGAGCCCCAGCACAGCAGGCAGATCAGCAGACAGCCGGCCATGGCGACCAGCAACTGCCGGGATTCACTGTGGCTGGCCTGCTTGAACTCGTCGTCGCTGACGGTGTAGATGGCAAACCAGTCTGGATTGGAGAAGGAGTAGTAGTAGACGTGAGCCTGGCGCTCGGCGTCGAAGAGATGACCGGCACCATTGGTCATCTGCTTGATGAGGGATGGCTCCACATGGCGCTTGAACAGATTGCCCACGTCCGAATGCAGCAAGGTGTCGCCCGCCCGATCGACCAGATGGAACTCTCCCCTGACGGGGCTCTTCAGCTGACGCAGGGGATAGCTCAGGTGCTCGAGATTGAGATCCATGGCCAGAGTGCCGAGGGGAAAGCCCTCCCGATCGAGGATGGGCTGGGAGATGGAGACGGTATGGTGGTCGCTGAAGAGGCTGGGATAGTGCGCCGTGTAACTGACGAACAGATTGCGGGAGGCGGACGGCTTGAACCAGGGGCTCTGCCTGGCATCGAGGTCCGATCCGGCCGGCAGATGGGGCACAGAGTTGAAATGCCCCTGGAGATCGGCGGCCGCTATGCTCACCACGTTCGGGGTGAGGGACAAGGTCTGCATCAGATCCAGACGCAGGGGAGAGTGAGGATCGGTCAGGAAGGCCTGCAGATTCTGCTCATTCACAAAGTGACCCGTCTCGCTGAGGGCATGTTCCAGTGGCTTGAATTGCTGCTCGATAAACTGGGTCGCCATGTTGTGAACGAACATGGCAGCCACCTGGTGATACTTCTTCTCGGCGGAGTTCTGGATGCTGTAGCTGACGCCCAGCAGGGCGATGAGCAGGGTCAGCACGATCACGCCGAAGGTGATATTGAGCTGGGTGTTGCAGTGCAGGTCTTTGCTGATGATGTTGTTCATGAGTGCGGTCTGGTGGCCTTGTGTTGTCTCGGGTCGGGCTGATACAGGGGAGGCGCATACTATAGTCATCTTTATCAATAGGGCTTGACCCGGATCAAGCCGCCGGAAGAAAGGACTTTTCTCCTGATAGTATTTCCTTGCTGAAAAACGGCTTTCATCAACGTTAACTTCTGAATATAAAGACTTTTTAAGTCAATAAACCTTAATGCGTAGAGATAAACACTGTGGTCGGTGTGTCTGACGGGGCCTGCCATTGATCACTGGGGGCTGACTAGTGCCATGTGAGAGATGGCGGGGCCGCCAGGTGGAATTCGGATGAGGCCCTGCCGGCTCACGCCTCGCCTCCTTCCTTCGCCTCTTTTCCGTCAACATGCCCCAAAATGCCAAGTTTGCCGAAAAATAGCTGATTAAAATGCAAATGATATTTGTTACTATTCAATCATTGCATTCGAGGATCAGATGTACGCCACTCACCCCCCCTTGACCCTGGTCGCCGCGACCCTCTCCACCCTGTTTGCCGCCCAGGCTCTGGCCGAGGCCGGCACGACCCAGCCCGCAGTGCCAGAGACCCTGACGGTGCTGGGTCAGACCTATCGCAACACGGCCACCAAGACCCGGCTCGATCCCATCGAAACGCCCCAGGCCATCTCGGTGGTGGATGGCGAGACCCTCTCCCAGCGGGGCGTCAGCTCGGTGAGCGAGGCGCTGCGCTACGTGCCCGGGGTCAACACCGAGCTGAGGGGCGGGGCGGTCAACCGGCTGGATCTGTTCAACATCCGCGGCTTTGACAACTACCAGAACTTCTATGACGGCCTCTTGCTGCAATACAACGAGTGGAACCTGCAACCCCAGATAGATCCGGTGGCCATCGAGCAGCTGGAGGTGTTCAAGGGGCCGACCTCAGTGCTCTACGGCAGCATGCCCCCGGGCGGCATGGTCAACCTCATCGCCAAGCGCCCCCAGCGGGACGCCAAGCACAGCGTCAGCGTGGCGACCGGCACGGGCACCCTCAAGGAGATGACCCTCGACAGCACAGGCGCCATCAACGAGCAACTGGCCTATCGCCTGGTGGGACTGGCCCGGGAGAAGGATGGCCAGGCGGTGACCTCCGAAGAAGAGCGCTACGTCTTTGCGCCCTCCCTGGACTGGCAGCTTGGCGAGCGGACCCTGCTCAACCTCAACCTCTACTACCAGAAAGACCCCGAGGCGGGGATCTACACCACTGTCCCCGCCAAGGGATCGGTCAAGGCCAACCCCCAGGGCGAGCTTGGCAGCGACACCTTCCTCGGCGACCAGCACTGGAATCAATACAACCGGGATGTGACCCTGCTCGGCTACAAGCTGAGCCACGACTTCAGCGCGAACTGGCAGTTCCTGCAAAATGCCCGCTACATGGACGCCTCCGCCAGGCAGCGCAACACCTACAACGGGGCCCTGGCGGGCGACGATCGCACCCTGTCACGCAACGCCTATCTCACCGATGAAGCGTCGAAAGGCTTTGTCATCGACAACCAGCTCTCCGGCAAGGTGCAGACCGGCTCTGCCCAGCACAACTTGCTGCTCGGGGTCGATTATCAGTACCTGGATGCGGATGTGCTCTATCGGGACACCCTCGACTACAACGCGGGGGACATCGATATCTTCAACCCCAATCACAGCCAGATTGACCCCGATAGCCTCAATTTTGTCTATCAGGACCGCAAGCAGATCAAGCAGCACCAGACCGGGGTCTATCTGCAGGATCAGGTACGCCTCGATCGGCTGGTGGCCATCGCCGGGCTGCGCTATGACAGCTACCGGATGGACACCGACAGCCACAGCCTCTACGCCGGGGCGGCCAGCAGCAGCCTGGCCCGCATCGATCAGGACAACCTCTCCTTGCGCCTCGGCGCCCTCTATGAACTCGATGGCGGCATCTCCCCCTATGTGAGCTATGCCGAGAGCTTCGAGCCGGTGCCGGGGGCGGACAAGCACGGTGCGGCGTTCGATCCCGCCGCCGGTCAGCAGTGGGAGGGGGGGCTCAAGTTTCTCTCCGAGGACATGAGCAAGATGGTCACCCTCTCCGCCTTCCGGATCACCAAGAAAAATGCCCTGGTCACGGATCCGGACAACGTCTACGGGCCCAAGCTGCAGACCGGGGAGACCCTCTCCAAGGGAGTGGAGCTGGAGGGGCGCATCGATCTCGCCAGCAACCTGGACTTGAGCGCCAGTTACACCCTGATCGACATGGCGATCACCCGCGACAGCTCGGGCCTGCAGGGCAAGACCCCGGTCTGGGTGCCGGATCAGACCGCGTCCCTGTGGGGCAACTACCGTCTGGAGCAAGGGGCCGCGGCCGGATTGCGATTGGGGGCCGGCCTGCGCTACGTGGGGGAGACCCAGCTCGATGCCGCCAACACCGACAAGGTGCCGGACTACCTGCTGATGGACCTGGCCGCCAGTTACGATCTCGGCCGGCTCAGCCAGCGCCTGAAAGGGGTGGAGGCCTCCGTTAGCGCCAGCAACCTGTTCGACCAGACCTACTACTCCTGCTACGACCAGAACAACTGCTGGTTCGGGGCAGAGCGCAACCTGGAGGCTCGACTCAAATACGCATTCTGACCCTGCGCCCCGGCACGCATCCGGGGCATGCCCCCACTCCCGGCTTCGCCCGCCAGCACGCCCTGGCCCGCGCCACCGGACAGCCAGACAGCGACCTGCGAGGGGAGCATGACGCCCTGTTTGCGGCGGCTGCCGCCATCATCCCCTCCCTCAAGGGGCGGCTGGTGGCGGCGGAGGAGCCCTGGGCTCTGCTTAGCGCCTCGCCCCATGGCAACAGCGGCGAGGTGATGGCCGCGCTGTTCGCGCACTGGCGCCAGGCCCACCCGGAGGCGGGCCCCGCCTACTGGCTGACCCGCAGCTGGGGCATGCTCTGCTGGCAGTCCATCTACCTGGCGGTGATCGCCGTCTACCGGTTTGCGGCCCTGCCGGCCCTGGATCGGATGGGGATGGGGTATCAGGATGGCCTGGTGTGCGGCGTCGCGCTGGCGCCAGAGCCCATGGTCAAGGGGGAGCACGCGGCGCTGATCCAAGAGGCGGGGCGGCGGTTGCAGCGCCACTGGCAGGCCCTGTTCGAGACGTTTGCCGAGGTACAGCGGCTCAGACCCGGCTTCGTGCGTCCGCTCCTGGCGGACGATCTGCTGGTGGCCCTGGCCCGGGTGCCGGACTTCTTTCCCGAGGTGAGCCGCGAGCGGGTGAGCCAGGATGCGCCCCGTTGGCTCGCCGCCTGCGACCTGCCTGCCGGGCACCTGGCGGGCTGGCGCCCGGCCTCGCTGCCCCAGGCTGGTCTGCTGCCCGGCTATGTGCGCCAACGTTGCTGCCTGCACTACAAGCGCCGGGATGGCGATCTCTGTGGCAACTGCCCGAGGCGCCAGGGGGCCGCAAGCTGCGATGACGGCGCCTGAGGCGCCATCGTCTGCTGGTCGATAGCCGTGCAAGACGCCGTCGTCCGGGTTGATGGTCGGTAGCCAGGCAAACACGCCGCCCCTCGGGGCGGCGTGTTTGCCTGGCTCAGCGCTCTCCCATCTTGGCGCGAATGCGCTCGAACAGGCTCTGCAGGCAGGCCTGATCCCGATCGGCGGCCCGCACCGCGCCATACATGTGGCGGCGCACTCCCTCCCCGAGCGGGCGGGCCTCAAGCAGGCCCTGGCGCACGAACTCCTCGCTGGCCCAGCGGGGCAGGGCGGCGACCCCGAGCCCGGCGGCGGCCATCTGCAGCATGACGGAGGTGTTGTCCACCGGCTTGCAGCGCTTGGGCTCCACCCCGGCCGGTTGCAGGAAGCGGCTGAACACGTCCATCCGTGCCCGCTCCACCGGATAGACCAGCAGCACCTCCTGCTTGAGATCCTCCGGGGTGATCCGGATCTGGTGACAGAGGAGGCTCTCCGGCGCCATCACCAGGGTGAGCTCGAAGCCAAACAGCGGCTCGAAGTGGAGATCCCCGCGGGCCTGCACGTCCGAGGTGAGCAGCAAGTCCAGCTGGCCGCCGAGCAGGGCGGTGAGGGCGTCGAAGCCCGGCACGGACTCCACCTCCAGATCCACCCCGGGCCACTGGCGGCGAAAGTCCGGCAACAGCGGCAGCAGCCACTGGATGCAGCTGTGGCAATCCAGCGCCAGGTGCAGCCGGCCCGCCTCGCCGCTGTGCAGGGCCTGCAACTGCTTCTCGGTCTGGGCCAGGGCGGGCAGCACCTGGCGCGCCAGATGGAGCAGCTGCTGGCCCGCCGCCGTCAGCACCAGGGGGCGGCTCTTGCGAAGAAACAGCTCCAGGCAGAGGCGGGTCTCCAGCTCTTTCAACTGATGGGAGAGGGCGGACTGGGTGAGGTTGAGGGACAGGGCCGCCCCCGCCAGGGAGCCCTGTTCGGCCAGGGCCGTTATCGTCTTCAAGTGCTTGATCTCCAAGCCTGAATTATTTTGCACCGCCATGGCACGTCTCCCTTGAATGACAGTTGAGGATTATTTGAGAGCCAGTTGAAGAGGATTCAATAGCCAGGGTCACCTTATCTCGCCATTCTAGATGTGTAAACATCTGGATGGCTAAATCATCCAGTTTCCCATCAGATGAATGAGCGTAAGGAATTGACCCATGACACGTGCACACACCCTCGGTTTCCCCCGTATCGGCGCCAAGCGCGAACTGAAATTTGCCCTCGAATCCTACTGGCGTGGCGAAACCACCCAGGCCGAACTGGTCGCCGTGGGCAAGAGCCTGCGTGAGCGCCACTGGCAGGCCCAGCGCACCGCCGGGGTCAACCTGCTGCCGGTAGGGGATTTTGCCTGGTACGATCAGGTGCTGGGGACCAGCCTGCTGGTGGATGCGGTGCCCGAACGCCACCGCCACGGCGATACCGACCTCGACACCCTGTTCCGGGTGGCCCGTGGCCGTGCGCCGACCGGCCCGGCCGCGGCCGCCGCCGAGATGACCAAGTGGTTCAACACCAACTACCACTATCTGGTGCCCGAGTTTGGCCGCGACCAGCGCTTCAAGCTGGGCTGGAGCCAGCTGTTTGACGAGGTGGAGGAGGCCAAGGCCCTGGGTCTGCCGGTCAAGGCGGTGCTGCTGGGGCCTGTCTCCTACCTCTGGCTCGGCAAGGAGAAAGAGAGCGGCTTCTCCCGTCTCGAACTGCTGGATCGCCTGCTGATCGTCTACCAGGAGATCCTGGCCAAACTGGCCGCGCAAGGGGTGGAGTGGGTGCAGATTGACGAGCCGGCCCTGGCCCTGGACTTGCCTGACGAGTGGCGCCTGGCCTATCTGAATGCCTATGAGCGCCTGAGCGGTCCCTGCAAGCTGCTGCTCACCACCTACTTCGGATCCGTGGCCCATCAGCGCGACATCATCACCAGCCTGAAGGTGGACGGCCTGCACCTGGATCTGGTGGCGGCCCCCGAGCAGCTGGAGACCCTGGTGCCGCACCTGCCGGCCCAGTGGGTGATTTCCGCTGGCGTCATCAACGGCCGCAACGTCTGGCGTGCCAACCTGGCCAAGCTGGCGCCGACGCTGAAGGCATTGAAAGCCAAGCTGGGCGAGCGCCTCTGGGTCGCCTCCTCCTGCTCCTTGCTGCACAGCCCGGTGGATTTGACCCTGGAGCACGAGCTGGATCCCCAGACCCGCAGCTGGTTCGCCTTCGCCCTGCAAAAGTGCTACGAGCTGGGACTGCTGGCCGACTACCTGGACGGCAGCACCCTGGACAAGATCGCGGCCTACAGCCAGCCCATCGTCGATCGGGAGTCCGACAGCCGGGTCCACAAGCAAGGGGTGCAGTCCCGTCTGGCCCAGCTGACCGAATCCGAGTTCAACCGCCACAGCCCTTACCAGCAGCGGGCCCAGGCGCAGCGCGCGGATCTCAAGCTGCCGCTGCTGCCCACCACCACCATCGGCTCCTTCCCGCAGACCTCCGACATCCGGGTGCTGCGCCAGGACTGGCGTGCCGGTCGCATCGACGACCAAGCCTACGAGGCGGGCATCCAGGCCCAGATCAAGGATGCGATTGAGCGCCAGGAGGCCATCGGGCTGGACGTGCTGGTGCACGGCGAGGCCGAGCGCAACGACATGGTGGAGTATTTCGGCGAGCTGCTGGACGGCTTTGCCATCACCCGCTTCGGCTGGGTACAGAGCTATGGCTCCCGCTGCGTCAAGCCGCCGGTGATCACCACGGATATCGACCGCCCGACCCCCATGACCCTCGAATGGACGAAGTTTGCCCAGAGCCTGACCGACAAGCCGGTGAAGGGCATGCTGACCGGCCCCGTGACCATCCTCTGCTGGTCCTTCCCCCGGGAAGACGTGAGCCGCGAGCAGTCCGCCCTGCAGATTGGCCTCGCCATTCGCGACGAGGTGGCAGATCTCGAAGCCGCCGGCATCAAGATCATCCAGATCGACGAACCGGCCATCCGCGAAGGCTTGCCCCTGCGCAAGCAGGATCATCAGGCTTACCTGGATTGGGCGGTGCGCGCCTTCCGCCTGAGCGCCAGCCCAGTGGTGGACAGCACCCAGATCCACACCCACATGTGTTACAGCGACTTCAACCTCATCATAGAGGCGGTGGCGGCCCTGGACGCCGATGTCATCACCATAGAGACCAGCCGCAGCCAGATGCAGCTGCTCGAAGCGTTCGAGCGCTTCAACTACCCCAACGAGATCGGACCGGGCGTGTACGACATCCACTCCCCGAACGTGCCGAGCCAGGGCTGGATTGAAGGCTTGCTGCGCAAGGCGGCCAGACAGATCCCGGCCGAGCGTCTCTGGGTCAACCCGGATTGCGGCCTCAAGACCCGCGGCTGGGAAGAGACGGAAGCCGCCCTCAAGGTGATGGTCGATGCCACCAAGGCACTGCGGGCCGAGCTGGCCTGAGCAACAGCCACCGCGGCCAGCCACAACAGAGTATTGAGATGACGAAGGGGGAAGGCGCAAGCCTTCCCCTTTTTTGCATCACGGGAGAAGGCAGGGCGCCGTCCCTGCGAGCCTCCCGCGTGAGGGCGTTTCCCGCTTGCCCTTGGGTGGCCCGCCACGGGCTGGCGTTGATGGTGGGGATGCCGTTACAATTGCGCATTTTAAATGAATCTTATCCCGTTCGGACGTGCCATGCAGATCAGAGACTTCTTCCCGGTATCAACCAACACCAGCTTCAAAGAGAGCTGTTATGGCGCCCTCGGTGCCCTCATCGGCCTGGTGGCGACCGAGCTGCTCTGTCAGTGGTGGCTCGGGGTGAGCCCCCACTGGCTGATCGCTCCCATGGGGGCCTCCGCCGTGCTGCTGTTCGCCGCCCCGGCCAGCCCCCTGGCCCAGCCCTGGTCCATCCTGGTGGGCAACGGCGTCTCGGCCCTGATGGGGGTGCTGGCCGCGAGCGTGATCCCGGATCCGGCCCTGGCCGCCGGCGGCGCCGTCATGCTGGCCATCGCCGCCATGTTCCTGACCCGCAGCCTGCATCCCCCCGGCGGCGCCGTGGCGTTGACCGCGGTGATCGGCGGCGAAGGGGTGACGAGCCTGGGGATGGGTTATGTGTTGATCCCCGTGCTCATCAACTCCTTCCTGCTGCTGGCCATGGCCCTGCTCTACAACCGGCTGCTGGGGCGACGCTACCCCAACACGGGCAGGGCGGCGCCCCATCCACACCAGACCCGGGATCCCCAGCCGAGCGAGCGGCTGGCCACCCAGGCCAGGGACATCGACTTCGCCTTGCAAAAACACGGGGAGCTGCTCGACATCAGCCGCGAGGATCTGCGGGATCTGTTGCAGGAGGCCCAGCTGCATGCCCTGCGGGGGCGAGTGGGCACAGTGCTGGTGCAGGACGTGATGTCGCGGGATCTGGTGGTGGTCGGGCCAGATGAGCCCGCCCTGGCGGCGTGGCAACGCCTCTCCCACCACCAGATCAAGGCCCTGCCCGTGGTGGATGGGGCGGGGGGGCTGGCGGGCATCATCACCTTGCACGATCTGCTGATCGACGCCGCCCTGGCCGAGCCCAGGGCGTTGGGGGTGCTGGCGAGCCTGACGGTAGCACAGCTGATGACCCGGGAGGTGCAGACGGCGCGGCGCTACCAGCCCTTGTACGACCTGGTGACGGCGTTTTCCGACGGCGGCCTGCACCATATGCCGGTGGTAGAAGGGACTCAGCTGGTGGGCATCATCACCCAGTCCGACATGGTGGCGGCCCTGTTCAACCTGGCGCTGCGCCCGGACCCCGGGGCCGAGCGCCCCTGATCCGCGCCTTCAGTCGGCACAGGGAGCCTGGGCCCGGATCAGCGCCTTGTCCGCCTCCAGGCTCATGGCCAGCTCGCAGCGGGCCAGGGCCAGCCTGCCATGGTGGCGCGCCGCCTCGGCCATGGCCGGGCTGCCGTGGGTCAGTGCCTGCAGGGATTTTTGCAGCCGCAGGGCCACCTCCACGGTGGCGGCGCCGTCCCGGGCGATGGCGGTGAAGGCATCATCGAACAGATCGGCCATGGCCAGCGGCGGCACGCTGATCCTGTCGTAGAGGAGGGCACCCTCGTCCCGTTGAGCCTGTGACAGGGGGGCGTCCCACATCACGAACAGGCGCACCAGGGTGCCCAGTATGCCGATGGCGGTACCGGGATCGTTGACGGCGGGGGAGAGGGCGCGTCCGGCTATCTCGGCGAGCACCACCAGGCCGAAGCGGGGATCCTCGTCGAACAATCGCTCCCGTCCTATCTGAAAGGCGCCCGCCAGCCTTGCCCTGTCCAGCCTGGCCGGCTCCGGGCAGCCGTGGAGCAGGGCGAGATCCTGACCCGGCGCCACCAGGGTGCCCGGCAGGGCCAGGATCTGCACCCGGGTATCCATCTCGGCGGCCAGGGCCTGGAGGCGCGCCATGTCAATCTGTTGTACATAGCCGACCTCGGGGCTCGCCAGCGGCAGGCCCCCGATCGGGGCGCCGTCGGCGGCGTGGGCCCCCAGGGTGGGGGAGAGGCGGCGACGCTGCAAGGCGTCGTGGGTCACCTGCTCCACCCGGTTGACCGTGGTGCCCAGACGCCCCAGGCGGGCGATGCGATCCACCCAGTGCACGAACATCAGGATGACGATGGCCAGCACCACCAGGGTGAGCAGGAACAGGGTGAAACGGCCCGCCAGCTCGAAGTAGCCGTTCTTGACCCCCATCAGGGCGACCACGCTGAAGATGAAGGCGCCGATGAAGGTGGAGAGGGCGTTTTGCGACACGTCATCGGCGATCACCAGGCTGACGCTGCGAGGGGTGGCGGCGCTGCTGGCGGAGGCGTAGGCCGCCACCATGGAGGCGACGGCAAAGGTGGCGATCCCCAGCATGCTGGCGGCCATGATGGAGAGCAGGGAAAGCAGCGCCTCGCTGGTGATGGCGGGCAGGAAGCGGCCTATCCCCGCGTGATCGGCGAGTCTGGCGGCCAGGGCGCCCAGGATGGAGAGCAGGCAGATGGCCAGGGGCTTGACCCAGAGCCGCTCGCGCAGGCGGTTGAGCAGAAAGCGGATCCTATCGCGGGAGGGGATAAATGACATGGACACTCCTGTGGCGCATGGGGACACCCCAGCCTAGGGTGTTCCGGGCGGCGCCGCAATCACCTCGAGGGGCCCTGACCCGTGAGCGGCCCCGCCGGGCTGAGCGAAGAGGAGCGGCCGTGGCCGCTCCTCTTGCTGTTTTGACGGGACTCAAGCCTCAGGCGTAGCGCGCCAGGGTCAGCCCCTCGTCGCTGATGGCCGGGGTCTGGCCGCTGATGAGGTCGCTGAGCAGCTGACCCGAACCCGCCGCCATGGTCCAGCCCAGGGTACCGTGGCCGGTGTTGAGCCAGAGCCCGGGGATGGGGCTCGGCCCCACCAGGGGAGTGCCGTCCGGCGTCATGGGACGCAGACCTGTCCAGAACTCGGCCCGGGCGAGATCGCCCCCCTCGGGGAAGAGGTCGCGCACCACCATGGCCAGGGTGTCGTGGCGCCTGGGATTGAGCGCCAGGTTGAAGCCGCTCAGTTCGGCCATGCCGCCGACCCGGATCCGCTCGTCGAAGCGGGTGATGGCCACCTTGTAGGTTTCATCCAGCACGGTGCTGCGGGGGGCCGCGTCACCATTGGTCATCGGCAGGGTCAGGGAGTAGCCCTTGACCGGGTAGACAGGCAGATCCAGACCGAGGGGGCGCAGGAAGCCGGTGGCATAGCTGCCCAGGGCGCAGACGATGGCATCGGCCTGCCAGCGCTGCTCGCCACCGCGCACCGCCACCGCGCGTCCCCCCTGCACCTCGATCTCGTCGAGGGGGCAGTCGAACACGAACTTGACCCCGAGCCGCTCGGCCTCGGCGGCCAGGGCGCGGGTGAAGCGATAGCAGTCCCCCGTCTCGTCCCCGGGCAGGCGCAGCCCGCCCACCACCTTGCCGCGCACCCGTGCCAGGGCAGGCTCTGCCGCCTCGCAGCCGCTGGCATCGAGCGACTCATAGGGGACGCCGTACTCCTCGAGCACGGCGATGTCCCGCTTGCTCGCCTCGAGCTGGGCTGTGCTTCGAAACAGCTGCAGGGTGCCGAGCTGGCGCCCCTCGTAGTCCAGGGCCAGATCGTCTCGCAGCGTCTTCATGCAGTCGCGGCTGTATTCGGCCAGGCGCACCATGCGCCCCTTGTTGGTGGCATAGGCCGCCGGGGTGCAGTTGGCGAACATCTTCAGCATCCAGCGCAGCTGGAAGGGATCCGAGGTGGGGCGCACCGTGAAGGGGGCATGTTTTTGCAGCAACCACTTGGCCGCCTTGAGGGGAATGCCGGGGGCCGCCCAGGGGGCCGCATAGCCGGGGGAGATCTGCCCCGCGTTGCCGTGGCTGGTTTCAAGTGCCACCCCGCTACGGCGCTCGAGCAGGGTCACCTCGTGGCCCGCTTTGGCCAGATACCAGGCGCTGGTCACCCCAATGACGCCACCTCCCAGAACCACTATCTTCATCGCACCATCCTTGTATTCGCTGCGCGCTTTCAATGTCAGGGATCACGGCGTCCGCGTCAGGGCGGGGCAGCCGTTTCCACCAAAACCGGCCCCCAGGGTGACCGGCTGGCACTCACGTTATCACTGGCAGCGCAATCGGCAAATGTTGCATCAAAAAAATATGATATACCGCTAACTTTACATAGTTTACTGGTTTGTTATTCGTTGTGGTGATGGTGTTGCAACATATCGTGTTGCCATTTTTTGACTATGAATGACCTGCTCAATAGCAGCCTGTCCCCTTGGTCCTCGCCGATGGGGGAAGAAGAGGTTTGAATGAGTCATTTCATGGCGCGCGGCGGGGCGACAGGAGGGGAGGCAAGCCATGGGAGGCAGGGGGCTGGCCCTCTCTGCGTAGTCCGGATAACGAAAAAGCCCCTGTCGGGGCTCTGTCGTGGCAAGGCGGGCAGATCCGGAGCCGGCTTACTGCTTGTTGAAGGCGGTGGTGCGGGCCAGGGTGGTGCGGTTGTTGCTCTCCAGCCAGCTCCTGATGCGCTGGGCATCGGCGACCCTGGCCCCCGAGGTGTCGGCGTTGAGCAGCACCATGATCATGGGCTCGCGGTTGATCCTCGCCTCCATCACCAGGCAGCGGCCCGCCTCGCGGATATAGCCGGTCTTGGAGACCAGCACCTGCCAGTTGGCATCGTGTACCAGGCGGTTGGAGTTGCGATAGTGGAGCTGGTGCTTGCCTGTGCGCACATAATGCTGCTGGGCCGAGGTGTACTGGCGGATGAGAGGGTAGGCGGAGGCCGCCGCCACCAGCTTGGCCAGATCATGGGCGGTGGAGACGTTGCGCGGGTTGAGGCCTGTGCTGTCGGCAAAACGGGTGTGCCACATGCCGAGCATGCGGGCCTTGGCATTCATGGCGGCGATGAAGGCGCGCTGACCCCCAGGGTAGTAGCGGGCGAGGGAGGAGGCGGCGCGGTTCTCCGAGGCCATCAGGGAGATGTGCAGCATCTCGGCCCGGCTCAGGCGCGAGCCGATGGCCAGGCGCGAGCCCGTGCCCTTGATGCGGTCGATATCGGCCTTGCTCACCGTGATGATGTCGTTCATGCGCTGGTTGGCATCGAGCACCACCAGGGCCGTCATCAGCTTGGTGATGGAGGCGATCGGCATGACCCGGTTGCCGTTGCGCTCGGAGAGGATCTCCCCGGTGCGGGGATTGGCAATGACGAAGGCGGCCGAACTCAGGGTGGGATCATCGCGCCGCTCGAGAAATCCCTTTTGCTGAGCGGGCTGGGCCGAGGGGGGATTGAGAAAAGGGGTGGCGAAGGCCCCCAGGCTGACGGGAAGGAGCAAGGCACCGAGCAGCATTCTGGCAAGGGAAGATAGCATCATGATGGTTTACCGCGTGAAAAAAACCGAAATCAACCTCTCAGTTATATGTCGGGTTCTGTCGCGCCGCAATCCCCGCCGCCTTGAAGTGATTAAATATAAGTTGACCCCGGGGCGAGCGGGGTCAGTTCGATGCTCGCCTGGCACCTATCTTGTTGAAAAACAGCGCAAGATGAGGGCAGATGCCCCCGCGCCGGATCACCGGCGAGGGGGTTGCCATGGTCAGGCCAGGGCCTGTGCCAGTAGATGGACGGGGTGTTCGCAGCGAAAGGGGGTGCTCATCTCTATCTGCCACTTGCAGGTCTCGCAGTCGGTGATGACGAGATCGGGTTTCAGGCGGTTTATCTGATCAAACAGTCCCTCGCCGATGGCCTGGCTGGTGGCGTAGTTCTCCGACTTGAAGCCATAGGTGCCGGCGATGCCGCAGCACTGGGACGCCAGCACGCTCACCCTGACCCCGGGAATGGCCCGCAGCAGCTCGAGTGTGTAGATGACCCCTCCCATCTTCTCCAGATGGCAGGGGGTGTGGTAGGCGATGTGCAAGTCCAGCGGCTTCATGGCGGGCTGGTTGCCCTTGTTGAACTCGCTCCACAGGAAGCGGGTCACCAGAGAGATGCGATCCCGCACCTTGCGGTTGTCCTGATCCAGCAGGTGGGGATATTCGTCTCTCAGGGTGAAACCGCAGGTGGAGGAGGTGGCCAGCAGCGGCATCTCGTTGCCGAGCAGGGTGCTCTCCATCTGCTGGATGTTGAAGGCGGCCTGGCGCCTGGCCTTGTCCATGAAGCCGTTGGCGATGAGCGGCACGCCGCAGCACTTCTCCCGCGCCAGCAACTGCACGCCTATGTTCATGGCGTTGAGCACCCGCACCAGCTCCTTGCCGAGCTGGGGGTGGTTGTAGTTCACATAGCAGCCGTGGAAGTAGGCTACCTGGCGGCCGTAGCTGGCCTGGGTGGCTTGTTGGCGCTTGTACCAGCCGCGGAAGGTGCCCTGGGAGTACTTGGGCAGGTCGCGGTGGGAGGAGACCCCCAGCCCCTTGTCCAGCACCCGCTTCACGGGGGTGAGGCCTGTGGTGAAGTTGACCAGGGGGGCCATCAGGGTGGACAGGCTGCCCATCAGATCCGTGTGGGAGAGCACGAACTCGCGCACCCCCGGCTTGACGCCGCCGTACTGGTGCTTGGCCCGGGCGATGATGTCGCCGATGGGCACTCCGCTCGGGCAGGCCACCTCGCAGCGCTTGCAGTTGGTGCAATGCTTGAGCGCCTCGTCATAGAGGTCCGGATCCTTGATGCGCAGCCGCTCGCCATCCGGGCCGGCCTGCTTGGGGCCTGGATAGGCGGGATTGGCCTTGGCCACCGGGCAGTAGACGGTGCAGACGGTGCACTTGATGCATTGATCGAAGCTGTGGTTGGCATGGTCTAGCGGCATCATGATGCCTCCCTGGCGAGCTGATGGGCGGCCGAGTCGGACGGGGTGCCCCCCATCCGGGCCAGTATGTGGCCGGCGACCTGCCAGCCGGTGGCGACCGCCACCCCGGAGCCGGATCCCTCCACGATGGGGTCATAGTGGGCCAGCACGCTGCCGGCGCCATAGAGGTTGGCGAGCGCCTTGCCACCACGCAGGACCCGCAGCTGGGCATCGGTCTTGACCCCGAAACCCATGAAGGGGTGAGCGCCAAACAGGCGGCGTCCGGCCCAGGCATCGCGATCCGCCAGGCTCAGCACATCGGCCCCGAAGATGGGTTCGTCAATGCCGCCAAGACGCGAGGTCAGGCCACGGCTGAAGAAGCTGCCGCTGGCGAGCACGAAGTGATCCGCCTCGAACAGGAGATCGTCCCCGTTCTGGCTGTGGACGCCGAGCACCCTGTCTCCTGCCACCCTGGCCCCCAAGACCCGCTCACTGGTGAGGAAGGTGCCCCCCAGTGCGACGAAGCGGCGGGTGAGCGCCTCCTGCATCCGCATGCCGATGAGGGAGGGGGGCAGGGTGGCGACCTCGCGAAGGGTACAGCCGCACTGGCCCTCGAGCGCGGCGAGCCGCGACCCGACCAGCCCCTGGGAGAGGCAGGCGGGCAGCACCAGCTGGCAGTCAGCCGGTGCCTGGTGCTCGCGCAGCAGGCGGCGGATCTCCTGGGCCAGGGCGGCCAGCAGTGCATCTCCCTTGGCGTCTTGCCGATCGAACAGCCGGGCCAGATCCGCGGAGCGGCACTCGTGGGGATTGCGGCCGAAGGTGCCAAGCTGGGGCAGGTCTATCTCCCCCGTCAGCAGGCGGCTGTGGGCCAGGCGGGGATGGCGCGCCAGATTGGCCGCCGCCAGGGCGGGGTGAAAGTCGCGAAAGCCTGCCAGGGTGGCCAGCATGATGGCGGAGGGGGCGGGCGCCGCCCCGATGCAGGCGCTGCTGCGGGGGGAGAGCCAGGTGGCTTTCAGGGTGCCGAGGGGGGTGAGCCGCAGGTGGTTGTGCTGCTCGTGATAGAGGGGCAGGCCCTGGGCGGCGCAGTGGCGCTGCAGATCGGCCAGGCTCGCCGCTATGTTGGCAGGGCCCACCTTGGCGTAGGGGTGCGCCGGGTTGGCGGCGAGGAAGGCGGGCAGGGCGGCGTAGGGGTCGCCTTCCCCCTCGAGCAGGTCCACCGAGCCGGAGGAGAAGTGCAGTGCGCTCTGGCCCGAGGCCATGATCAGGGTCTTCTGGCCCGCCTCGGCGAGGCGCAGCCCGGCGCACAGGCCCGCCATGCCGCCGCCGATGATAAGGGTATCGAATCTCATGCGGATGCTCCTTGATAGGTCTCGCTCGGGGACAAGGGGGCGTCTTTGGGCCCGGGGGCCGGCGCCAGCTCAGGGGACAGGCCGCACAAGCCCTGATAAATCCAGTGGGTAAACTCGGTCTCTCGCAGGGCATCGCCCCAGAGCACGGGCCTCACCCCCTGGAAGCGCTCCTCCAGGAAGTCGCGCAGCATCTGGCAGGCGCCCTGGCCGTCGGCCTTGCCGTATTCGTGCATCAGGCCGGCGGCGCGATAGGCGCACAGCTCGCCCTGGCAGGGCCCCATGCCGAGGCGGGTGCGGCGACGCAGATCCACCAGGTTGTCCACCGCCAGCTCGCGCAGGGCATAGCCTATCTCTCCGGCCGTCACCATCTCGCATTCGCAGATGAGGGCATTGGCCCTGGGGTTGCCTTGAAAGAAGGCGATGACCCGTTCGCCATGGCGCGATTCGGCCGCGCCCTTGACCGGCCTCGACAGGCCGGGGGCCGGGTGGCGTTCGGGATCCTGGGATCCGGGCAGGGGGAGCTGGGCGGTGCGACAGGGCTTGTCGTTGCCAAGCTTGCTGGCCACCAGATCCGTGGCCATTTCGGCCATCAGCCGATAGGTCATCAGCTTGCCCCCGGTGATGGTGATGAACCCCTCCAGACCATCCCGGCTTGCGT
Organism: Aeromonas sobria; assembly: GCF_050266975.1. Lineage (GTDB taxonomy): Bacteria > Pseudomonadota > Gammaproteobacteria > Enterobacterales > Aeromonadaceae > Aeromonas > Aeromonas sobria_B. The sequence continues at coordinate 12,521 of NZ_JBKISU010000027.1, read as the reverse complement.
GATCGAGCAGCACTATGCCGCGGCTGATGTTGCGCCCCGAGGGGTCGCCATCCACCGCCACCAGGGGACGCACCCCGGCATAGGCGCGCAGCAGGCGGGCCCTGGCCATGGCGGGCGCCAGCTTGATCCCCTCGCGCAGCAGTACCTCGACCTCCCCCGGGGTGACGGCGAGCCTGTCTATCTCCTGGTAATCGATGCGGCTGGAGGTGGTGCCGATGAGGGAGATGGTGTCGCCGGGCACCAGGATGTCGGCGTCTGCCGGCTTGCGGGCCCGGTTGATCACGCATTGGTTGAGGCGGTGATCCAGGATGAGCAGGGAGCCCTTGGCGGGGAACATGCGGATGCCGAGCTCGGCATACTCGGCGATCTGCTGACCCCAGATGCCGGCGGCATTGATCACCTGCTCGGCCAGGATCTCGACCGGTTCGCCACTGCGCAGGTTGACGGCGCGCACTCCCAGCACCCTCTCTTGCTGGCGCAGCAGCCCCACCACCTTGCAGTGGGTGAAGAGGCGGGCGCCATGCTCCCTGGCATCGAGCACGTTGGCGCTGGCTAGGCGAAAGGGGTCGACGGTGCCGTCGGGCACCTGTATGGCGCCGATCAGGGCAGGATTGACGCTGGGTTCGAGGCGCAGGGCCTCCCCTGGCTCGAGCTGGCGGGTCTCTATCCCGGCCGCCGCGCAGGCCGCCATGAACGGCGCCTGGAACTGGATATCGTCCTCGGGCAGGGTGACAAACAGGCCCCCGGTCTCGTCGACGCAGTGGCGGGCGATGCGTTTGAGGATGCGGTTCTCCGCGATGCACTCCCTGGCCGACTCGGGATCCGTCATGGCGTAGCGCGCCCCCGAGTGGAGCAGACCATGGTTGCGGCCCGTGGTGCCGGCGGCGATATCGTCGCGCTCGAGCAGGATGCAATCTATGCCCCGCAAGGCGCAGTCGCGCATGATACCGGCGCCAGTTGCGCCCCCTCCTATGATGACTACGCTAGTCGAGACCCTGTTCATCTTGCCCGTTCCCTTTTACTGACAGTGGTGCCAGTGTGGCCTGAGTCAGGGCAAAAATGTTTGATTTAGACCAAATTTATGAGCGTTATCGAAAGTTTTGTGGGTGGAGTGAGCCACTGGCGCCGGGACCCGTTGGCTATCCATACCAATCATGTTGATTTATCATGGCGGCACTCAGGTGGTGGGTTCGACCGCCATCGTGCTTGGTTGTCGAGCATTCAGCTGGCGTTTTCATGTTTGATGAAATAAATAGGGGGCAGTATGGAAGATAATCGAATGGATACTCCGACTCAGGTCAAGCAGGTGCAAGGAGAGGTGTTCATTATCGACCAGGCCGGGGCTGTCTCCCGGATGCCGCCCGAGGGGCAGATCGCTCCCGGTCAGGTGATGCTGACCGGGCGCCACGGTCAGGCCTGGCTGGGCAGTGATGGCCAGGCGCTGCAGGTGGGCCCCAATTGTGCCACTTGCGTCGATGAAGAGGGCAACTGGGTCAGCAGCGCCCACACCCTGACCCTCAATGGCGAGCCGGACAAGGCGCCCACCCATGTCGATCTGGAGGCGTTGCAACAGGCCATCCGCGCCGGGGTTGACCCCACGGCCGTCTTCGCCGACACCGCCGCCGGTCCCGGGGACACCGCGGGGGGCGGCGTGGTGGGCGCGGGCTCCAGTGCCGCCGGTTTCATCGTGGTCGACCGGACCAATGACGCCACCCTGGCCGAGGCCGGTTTCGACACCGATCACCAGGGCGCGCGCCAGGAGGTGCGTGATCGCTACGATGGTGAGTACGTGGATGCCTATGCCGCCATCACCATCTTCGAGCCCCAGACCAGCGACAACATCATCAACGCCGACGAGGTGATGAACCTCATCATCCGGGGCGAGGTCTCGGACGTGGAGGAGGGGCAGCCCGTCACCGTCACCCTGATTGATCAGGATGGCAACCGCCTCACAATGACCACAGTGGTGCTGCCCGGCAACCAGTGGGCCGCCGATTTTGGCGACGTCACCGGCAAGCTGGTGGACGGCCCCCTCACCATTCATGCCCATACCGTCGATCGCTTCGGCAACGAGGCGGTCGACACCGGTCAGACCCTGCTTGACACCATCACCACCATCACGCTCGACTTGGCCGATGAGAGCGACACCGGCGCCAGCCAGACCGACGATCTGACCCGGGACAGCACGCCGCTGCTGCAAGGCAAGGGGGAGCCCGGCGCCACCGTCACCCTGACCCTGGAAGGCAGGGTGATGGCCGTGCTCACCGTGGATGGCAACGGCAACTGGCAGTATCCCATCCCCGATACCCTGGCCGAGGGCGCCCATGATTTTCGCGTCGATGCGGTGGACATCGCGGGCAACCGGGCCAGCGACACCTTGACGGTGACGGTGGATACCCGCGCCGGTATCGACATCGACGACCTCGATACCGACAGCATCCTCGGCCATGACAATGTCGCCCTGAGCGGCAGCACCACGGACGTGGAGGCGGGGCAGAGCGTCACCATCAGCCTCATCGGCCAGAACGGCCAGACCCTCTACAGCGGCAGCGCCCTGGTGGGCAGCGATGGTCGCTGGCAGCTGGGGGGCCTGGATCTCTCCGGCATCCAGGGTCCCTATGAGGTGCGCGCCGAGGTGACGGATCTGGCGGGCAACCGGGTGATCGACGGGGCTCCCCTCATCGGTCAGAGCGATACCCTGACCCTGTCCGAGGCGGATCTGGCCAAGGGGCCGGTGAGCGCCACCGGATCCCTGCACACAGGGGCAGGTCTGGATGGCAACCTGCAGGTGAGCTTCGCCGCCGATCAGAGCGCCCTCGAGCAGCTTGGCCTGACCAGCCATGGCGCTCCCCTCAGCTATCAAACAAGCGGCCAGACCCTCAGTGCCAGCGCGGGGGGCGTGACCGTCTTCACCCTGACCCTGGCCAACGACGGCAGCTATCGCATCGTCTGGCACCAGAGCCTGGATCACGGCCAGGACAGCCTGAGCCTGCCGTTCTCCCTGGAGTACCGCGACAGCGACGGGGATCGGGTGAGTGCCAATCTCACCGTCAACCTGGTGGACAGCACGCCGCCGGACTTCACCATAGCCCCCATCAGCCTCACCGAGGATGATTTCACCAATGCGGCGGCCGTGGTGGGACAGAGCCAGTTCGTGGTGGGCCATCAGGCCGATCCCCTGCTGGCGGACTCCGTCGCCTTCGCCGATCAGGCCAATACCCTGGCTCGCCTCAATGGCAGCGGCATCAGCAGCGACGGTCATGTGCTGACTTTCGAATTCAGCGGCGATCGCCTGCTGACCGGTTACTACCTGGATGGCAACGGCAACCGGGTCGAGGTGCTCAAGGCCGAGCTGACTGCCAGCCAACATGGCAGCGATATCGATGGCAAGATCACCGTCTCCCTTGTCGGGCCTCTGGATCATCAGGGCAGCGACCAGCTCTCCCTCGGGCTTTCCGTCTCCGCCAAGGAGATAGACGGTGACGAGACCCGCGCCGATCTGGTTGTCTCCATCGACGACGGTGTGGATCCCCGCCTTGGCATCGATACCGGCATCACCTTGCAGGAAGGGGCCTCTGGCCAGACTCTGGAGGGCCAGTTGCCGGTGAGTGTCGGCAGCGATCGCCTGGTGTCCCTCAACTTCGAGGCAAGCCAGCCCGCCCTGGATGGTCTCACCAGCGGCGGCCAGCCGACCCACTATCAGGTCAACGGCAACGTCATCACCCTGCAGGATGCGGACGGCAAGACCATTCTGACCGTGACCCTGGGGCTGGATGGCAAGTACCAGGTGGCGCTCGACGGCGTGCTGGATCAACCGGTCAGCACCAACAGCATCAACCTGGGGCTGCAAGTAGTGGGCAGCGACTTTGACGGGGACAAGAGCAACCTCGGCACCCTCAATATCCATATCACCGACGGCGTGCTACCCCAGGTCGACCCCGTCTCCCTCACCCTGGTGGAGGACAGCGACTGGAACGCGACCCAGACCCTCACCGGGGATCTGGCCATCAGCGCCGGGGCCGACCCCCTGGTCAATATCGCATTCGATGCCAGCCAGCCTGGCCTGCAGGGGCTCACCAGCGGCGGCCAGCCCGTGGTCATCACCATCAGCGGCAACAGCATCAGCGGCGCCGTCAACGGCCAGAACGTCTTCACCCTGACCCTGACCTTCGACAAGGCGGGGCAAGCCGGCCACTACGTCTTCACCCTCAACCAACCGCTGGATCAGGGGAGTGTCGACAGCCTGCTTTTGGCGGGCTTCACCTTGACTGACAGCGATGGCGACACCGTCTCCTCCAGCCTGACCGTGGCCATCGGCGATGGGGCCAATCCGGTCATCAGCGCCGTGACCGGCACCGAGATGACGGAGGCGAACCAGGGCGACGGCGCCCTGGTGAGCACCATGAGCTTCACCGTGAACCACGGCTCGGACGCGCTCGATGCAAGCAGCCTTAGATTCGATATCACGGCCATTCAAGGCAGCCTGAATGGCAAGTACAGCAGCCATGGCAGCCCGGTGACCTTCACCCTGAATGCCAATGGGGAGCTGGTGGGGACCAGTAGCGACGGTCGCGAAGTGCTGCGGGCCGAGCTGGAACTGGTGGAAACCAACGGCAACTGGAGCGTCACCGCCAAGGTGACCCTGGAGGCAGAGCTGGATCACCAGGGCAGCGAGTCCCTCGACTTGCCGCTCACCGTCACCCTGACCGACAAGGATGGGGACAGGGTCTCCACCGACTTGCCGCTCACCATCAAGGACGGCCATGCGCCGGGCTTCGTGGCGGGCAGTGGCGTGAGCCTCAACGAAGGGGATCTCGACGGCCAGAGCCCCCTGACCGGCACCGGCCACTTCACCGTGGACGCGGGCTCGGATCGGGTGAGCGAGGTGTCGTTTGCCGACATCAGCGAGCAACCGGCGCTGACCGCGTTGGGCCAGAGCGTGAAATACGAACTGGTGGACGGCGATGCCAGCATCCCGGGCAACCAGATCCTCAAGGGTTATGTGGAGGTGAACGGGGTGCGGGTCGAGGTGCTCCAGGTGGAACTGGTGGGCAAGCTCGACAACGCCGCCAGCAACGGCTTTGACTACAAGGTCACCCTGTTCGAGGGGGTCCACCAGGCCAATGGCGGCAGCACCGACTTGCCGTTCAAGGTCAATGTGGTCGACAGCGACAAGGGGGCGGGCAACAACGACAGCACCACGGGCACTCTCAACATCAGCGTGGCGGAAGGGGCCAACCCGACCCTCAGCCTCACCGGGGTGACCCTGAATGAGGGGCGCTTCGATGGCGCCGCCAGCAACCAGACCGCAGACGATCAGCACGCCACCGGCACCCTGACCATCACGGCGGATTCCGATCCCGTGGTGGACGTGCGGCTGACCCTCTCTGGTCAGGTGGTGGATGGGAGTGGCAACCCCATCACCCACAACGGCGAGACCCTTACCTGGCAGGAGGTGGCGGGCAGCAACGGCCATTCCTTCCAGGCCCTGACCGCCAGCGGCACCCTGGTGCTGAGCGTCACCCTGCCGGGCGTGCCGGGCAGCATCGCGGCCCACAGCAGCCAGACCCTGGATTACCAGGTGACGGTGCACACCAACCTGGATCACGGCGCGGATGACAGGCTCGACCTCACCCTGCCGGTGAAGGTGACCGACAGCGACGGCAGCGTGATCACCGGCGAGACCACTGCCGTGATCACCGATGCCGCCGATCCCGTGATCAGCGCCATCGATAGCGTCACCGTCAAGGAGTCTGATCTCGATGGGGGCAGCGGCCAGCACATCGGCACCAGCCCGTCCGGGACGGGGGAGATCGCCGTCGGCCAGGTGACCATCGTCGCCGGGAGCGATCGGGTGGCCGCCCTGCAACTGGATGTGGCCCGTTTCAACGCCCTCAATCAGCTCACCTCGGGGGGCAAGCCCGTCACCATGAGTGCCGACAGCCAGCCGGGTGTCTATCTTGGCAAGGACAGCGCAGGCAAGCTCATCTTCACGCTGACCCTGGATGTCTCCGGCCGCTACACCTTCGAGCTGACCGGCAATCTGGATCACAGCGTCCAGGGCAAGGATCTGCTGGATATCCAGCTGCCACTGCAGGCCCTGGACAGCGACGGGGATCTGAGCGCCGAGGTGATAGGCCATGTGAGCGTGGAGGATGACGTGCCCGTGGCCGTGGACGCGGGCAAGACCCTCAACGAGGGGGCCAAGGTGAGCGGCGATCTGCTGGCCACCGCCAGCGAGGGGGCGGATGATGCGGTGGTGAGAGCGGTGACCATCAATGGCACCGAGCACCCCATCGCCGCCACGGGCAATACCACCATAGCGGTGACTGACGGCACGGGTCAGCCCATCGGCACCCTGGTGATCAATGCCGAGGGCAAATACAGCTTCACCGCCCTGGCCGGGATCGACCACAGCAACAAGACCCTGGTGCAGACCATAGACTTCCAGCTGGTGGACGGGGATGGGGATACCGACGACGGTGTGCTGACCCTGACCATCAGGGACGAGGCGGGCAAGCTGACCGTCAGTGCCGTCAGCGGCGCCGAGGACGCGGGGGCCGGCGATCCCGGCCAGGGGATCCCCATCACCATGAACCTGGATGTGGGGGATTTCGATCGGGGCGAGCATGTGGAGACACTGCTTATCCAGGCGCCCGCCAACACCCATGGCACCTTCTACTTCAACGGGGTGGCGCTCACCACGGTCACCCAGGGGGGCAAGACCTGGTATCAGGTGCCGCCGGAGGCCATGGTCACCAGCGACAATGAGCACTACCAGACCCAGGGGCTCACCTTCGTACCCTCTCACGACTATTCGAGCTACAACGATGGCGGCAACCCGCTGCGCTTCCCGGTGCAGCTGCAGGTGGGTGTCACCGAGGGGAGCAAGCCTCCGGTGCTGACCGGCAACCTGGAGATCACGGTGCAGGGCATCGCCGACAAACCCCTGTGGGATGCGGGCAGCACCCATCAGCACTACAGCACGGACGAGGACGGCAGCGGCATCGCCCTCAACGTCAAGGCGGGTCTCACCGACACGGACGGCTCCGAGACCCTGAGCTACCGGATAGAGTGGGCGTCCGGCGAGGGCACGCTGATCCTGAATGGCAAGGCGCTCATCCCGGGGGCGAACGGCCTCTATACGGTGGCCGGTGGCGACATCAACAAGGTGACCGTGGTGCCCGGCAAGGATTACAGCGGTGACATCAAGCTGGTGCTGACCCCGGTGAGCACGGAGAAGACCCCTGTGGTGACCGGGCAGGAGACCACCCTCGGCGATCCGCTGGAGGTGGTTGTCAACGTCAACCCGGTGGCGGATGACGCCAAGTTGACGGTGCGCGAGATCCAGGGCAAGGAAGATACCCTGCTGGATCTGGGCAGCAAGATAGTGCTCACCCATCTGGGGGACACCACGGATGGCTCCGAGAGCCTGTTCGTGCGCATCAGCGGCCTGCCCGCCGGTGCCACCCTCTGGCTCGGCGGCGTGGCGGTGGCCCAGGATGGGAACGGCTACTACGAGGTGCCCTATGACCGCATCGGCGAGCTCAGGCTCGAGCCGCCCAAAAACAGCAACGTCGATTTCGATCTCACCATTGAAGGGGTGGTGAAGGACAGCGCCACCCTGACCGATGCCAATGGCCAGACCCACATTGTGGTGAACGAGAAGGTGATCGGCAGCCAGGGCCTGCACGTGGATCTGGTGGGGGTGGTGGATGAGCCCCATCTTGACCTCAACACCACCGACTGGACCCAGGAGGGCAACGGCTACAGCATCACCATAGAGGAAGATGGCCGGGCACCCCTGGACTTCAAGCTGGAGTCAGGGGAGTGGACCGATACCCCGCTCGATCACTCGGAAACCCTGAACCTGGTGCTGGAAGGCTTGCCGGAAGGAGCCAGGGTGTTCGATGGCAACGGCAACGAACTGACCCTCACCTTCGCCGGGCTTGATGGCAAGGGCCAGCCGACCTATCAGGTGGACGTCTCGAACCTGGGCAACCTGCAGATCCAGCCGCCCCCCAACAGCACCGAAGACCTGCACCTGGTCGGCCACGTGGTGGTGACCGAAAACGACGGGGATCACAAGAGCTTCGATGTGCCGCTCACCATCAAGGTGGAGCCGGCTATCGACGCCACCGACTACGCCAAGACCAGCGAGGGTCTGGAGGATCAGTTCATCGTGCTCGACTGGCAGCCGGAGTTGACCGACGGCGCCGAGCAGGTGACCCACCTCAGCCTCTCCGGCATCGAGCCCGGGTATGAAGTCTGGATCCGGGTGGGCGGTGTGGATACCCGGCTCGATGTGAACGGTGGCGCCGTGGACCTGAGCGACGCTGAGCTGCAGAGCCTGCAAAACGGCGGCCAGCTGTTGGTGAAAGGGCCCGAGGACAGTGACAAGGACACCACTATCCAGAGTCATGTCACTGTGACCCAAGTGGATGTGGATTCCAGCGCCACCGCCCAGAAGGTGATCGAGGGCACCCTGCATGTGGATATCCAGGCCGTGGTCGAACCCGATGGCAACCTGGTGCAGACCGGGGGCGCCCTGGAGAGTCCGGACGGACACGACATCCCGCTGGGCGGGGTATTCGCGTTCGAGGATCTGGACCCCAGCAGCGATGAGGTCATCGACTACCTGGTGATCAGCGATCTGCCCCCCGGCTTCGTGGTAGTGGGCGGGATCAACGACGGCCAGGGCAACTGGACTGTGCCCCGCGACGCCCTCGGCAGCTATGCCCTGCGCTCGCCCGATGACTATACGGGCACCGTCACCTTCAAGGTCAGCGCCAGGGTGATCGATCTTGGCGACAACAACGAGGGGGACGTGAGCGCCCCGGTCTATCGGGAGATCACCGTCAGCGCCGACTTCCATGACTCGACCAGCTCGGGCCAGATCGCGGCCGACGTCGATTTTGACAACAGCGCCCCCATCACAGGAGTGGAGGACCATGGCGTCAACTTCGGCAGCCAGCTCAAGGACATGGTGACCCTGGGCACGGCGGACATCGGCGACGACGAGCTCAGCATCGTCCTCACAGGTCTGCCCCCCGGCGTCAACGTGCAGGGGCTCACCTATGACTTCGTCAACGGCGAGTACCTCATCAAGCTGCCGGGCGGCCTCGATGACCTCGACCGGCTGACCCTGACCCTGCCGGAGGATTACGCCGGCGACGGCCTGCACTTCAACGTGCGCCTGGTCAACACCGACACAGTGAGTGGCGACACCAAGACGGTGGAAAAAGAGGTCACCCTCTCCATCACCCCGGAGGTGGACATCAACGGCGGTCGTGACGGCCAGCCAGAGCTGACGCTGCAGGTGAAGGAGGAGAACGGCCAGCCGGGCAACCTGGAAGACACCGAGATCCACCTCGATCTCTCGGTCAAACTCGCGGACATCAGCCCCTCGGTAGACGATGGCGGTCTCGAGACGGTGGAGCGGGTGGTCGTGACCGTGGATCCCCAATATGGTCACTTCCTCGACGAGCACGGCCAGCCGGTCACCACGCTGACGGTCGATGATGATCCGGCTGCCCTCAAGGATCTGGTGTTCGTGCCCAAGGAGCACTTCAGCGGCAAGGTGCCCCTGGATATCCGGGTCGACATCCTGGACAGTGCCACCACGGGCACGGACAGGGGCAGCTGGAGCGGCCAGGCGAGCTTCGAGGTGCTGCCGGTCAACGATCCGGCCAACCTCACGGTGAAGGATGTGAACGGCAACGAGGATGGCTGCGTGAGTCTGGGCGGGCTGGGCGCGACCCTGATTGACAATGATGGCTCCGAGCAGATAGTGGCGCTGCAGATAAAAGGGGTGCCGGACGGCTTCACCCTGTCCGCCCCGGCGGTCAACAACGGCGGCGGGGTGTGGCAGGTGCCTGTGGGCACCGACTTTTCCACCCTGACCCTGATCCCGCCGGCAGATTTTAGCGGCACAGTGGATCTCACCCTGAGCGCCTTCACCCTGGACCAGGGGCTCACCCTGCCGCTCGAGACCAGCGGCGGCTTCACCGTCACCGTCAATCCGGTGGGGGATACCATCATCGCCGACATCCAGGACCAGGCGAGCGGCACCGAGGGAGATGTCGTCACCCTCAACCTGGGGCTGGAGACCAGAGACACCCAGGCCACCGGCGGCAGCGCCCCCAACGTTCACGAGAACGGGCCCGAGCAGGTGCGGGTCACCCTGGAAGGGGTACCCGACGGGGCCGAGATCCGCCTGCCTGACGGGGTCGATGGCACCGTGGTGGATCTGGGCGGCGGCGTCTGGCAGGTGACCACGGCGGGCGGCAAGCTCGACGGGGTGGAGCTGGTGACCCATGACGCCAACGGCGCCATGGAGATCAAGGTGACGGCCCAGAGCCTGGACAACGGCGCCCTCGGCCCCGAAGTGAACGGCACCATCCATCTCGATGTGAGCCCGGTCAACGATGCCCCCATCAACGTGCTGCCTGGGGATCTCCAGGTGGCCCAGGAGGACGAGCCCCTCGTCATCCAGGGTCTGCAGGTCAAGGACGTGGATGCGGGCAGCGGCATCATGGAAGTCCGCCTGTCGGTGGATCACGGCACCCTGACCCTGCCGGCAGGGAGCGGGGTGACCCTGACCGGCAATGGCACCGGCGATGTGGTGCTGACCGGCACCCTGGCGGATCTCAACGCCCTGCTCGCGGGCGGGGTCACCTATCAGGGGGATCCGGACTTCCACGGCAATGACGCCTTGACCATGGTGACGGACGATAGGGGCAACACCGGCAGCGGCGGCGCCCTGAGTGACACCGATGTGCTGCCCATCCTGGTCGAGCCGGTCAACGATGCTCCCGTCAACCAGCTGCCGACCACGCCCCAGGTGGCGCAGGAAGATCAGCCCTTCGCCATTCACGGGCTGCAGGTGAGCGATGTGGATGCGGGCGACAGCCCTCTCTCGGTGACCCTCTCCGTGCTGCACGGCACCCTGGAACTGGCGGCGGGCAGCGGCGTGACGGTGAGCGGCAGCGGCAGCGACACCTTGGTGCTGAGCGGCTCCCAGGATGCCATCAATGCTCTGCTCGCAGGCGGCGTGACCTATCAGGGTGAGCAGGACTTCAATGGCCAGGATGCCCTGACCATGGTGACCAATGACCTTGGCAACACCGGCAGCGGTGGTGCCCTGAGCGACACCGACCTGCTGCCCATCCTGGTCGAGCCGGTCAACGACGCCCCCGAGCTGACCCTGCCTGCGGGCGGCCTCTCGGTGGATGAGGATGGGGAGCTCATCCTTGGCGGCATCAGCGTCAAGGATCTGGATGCGGGCACGGCGCCGGTGCAAGTCACCCTCAGGGTCGAACACGGCCTGCTGGTGGCCGCCGCTGGCGCCGGGGTGAGTGTGCTCGGCAACAACAGCAACAGCCTGACCCTGACGGGCTCCCAGGATGCCCTCAACGCCTTCCTGGCCGGCGAGGTGCACTATCAGCCAAGTCCCGACTACTGGGGAGACGACAACCTCAGCCTGGTGGTCTCGGATCTCGGCAACACGGGGGCGGGCGGCGCCCTGGAGGCGAGCGGCCAGGTGGGCATCGCGATCGCGGCCCAGGCCGATCAGCCCACCCTGACCCTGGACAGCCATGACGTCACTGCCCTCGCGGGGGGCTGGGTGCCCCTCAGCCTGAGTGCCTGGGTCGCCAATCCCGAGCCCGGTGAGCTCAGCATACGGCTCAGTGGCCTGGGCGGTGCCCAGGTGCTGGATCAGGATGGCCATACCGTGGGGCAAGATCTGGGCAACGGCGACTGGCTGCTGCCCGGGGACAGCAATCTGCCCCTCTTCTTGGACGGACTGGGGGTTGGGGATCACAGCATTGCCCTGCAGGCCGAGTCCAGTTCGGGCGGCAGCGTCATCCGCTCGCTCCCGGACACCCTGGCCGTGCACACGGTGGCGGGCAACGAGCTCCATGGCAGCGGCGGCGATGATCACCTGGTGGGCAGTCAGGGGGACGACATCCTCTATGGCGGCGCCGGCAGTGACATCCTCACCGGTGGGCTGGGCAGCGACACCTTCGTCTGGCAGTTGCCGGATGCGGGCACGGCCAGCCAGCCGGCCCTGGACACCATCACCGACTTCAACCTGGCACAGGGAGACAGGCTGGATCTCAGCGACATGCTCAAGGGGAGCGGCGCTGGCAGCGTCAACGACCTGCTCGCCCATGTCCAGGTGTCGGTGACGGCGGGCAGCGATGGCGCCAGCGATCTGCGGCTGGACATCTCTCCCGATGGCAGCGGTCAGGTGACCCAGTCCATCGCGTTGAGAGACGTGGATCTCTCCAGCCTCGATCTCGGCGGGGGCAGTCAGAGCGAGATCCTGACCTCCCTCATCGACAGTCAGCACCTCATCATCCACCACCCCTGATGCAACAAGGCCGCCCTCGTGAAGTGAACCCCATTTATTGGACACATTAGTTGGCGGATGACATGGCCTGAGTTCGGTACTGTACCGGGCTCAGGCCGTTTAGTTTTGCTTTGATCCGCTCGTGGTTGTAGTAGTGGATGTATTC
>NZ_JBKISU010000026.1:0-70062 GCF_050266975.1 Aeromonas sobria | reverse complement strand
ACTTCTTTGGGCTGCTGAAGAGCGAATGCTGGTTCAACGAAGAGTACGAAGATACAGAGCAGTTGAAACGTGCGGTGGATGAATACATCCACTACTACAACCACGAGCGGATCAAAGCAAAACTAAATGGCCTGAGCCCGGTACAGTACCGAACTCAGGCCATGTCATCCGCCAACTAATGTGTCCAATAAATGGGGTTCACTTCACTTTGCGGGTGGTTTTTTTGTATCCGGCATCGGCCTTAGCTGTTGTTGTTCACGAACAGGGTCAGCTCCTGGCCTGGCTTGAGGTAGCCGCTCTTGTCGAGCTGGTTCCAGCGCATCACATCCACCACGGCGACCTGGAACCGGGCGGCGATGGAGGAGAGGGAGTCGCCCCGACGCACCTGATAGACCATGGACTTGTCGCGGCTGGCGGCGCTCTTGGGCCAGATCACCAGCTGCATGCCGGGCTTGAGGGCCGACTTGGCATTGAGGCCGTTCCACTTTGCCAGCTCGCCATGGGTCACCCCATGGGCGCGGCTGATGTTCCAGAGGGTATCCCCCGAACGCACCTTGTAGTGGCGCTTGTTGCCAGTGGTGGCGGCGATCCGGGTCGGCTTGCTCTGGGGCTGGCGCGCAGCCGGGGCGGCAGCCACCGGGTTGCCATCGCTCGGGATCGCCAGGGTCTGACCACGGCGCAGGGTGTTGCCGCGCAGGTTGTTGGCCACCTTGAGCTGGTTGACGCTCACCCCGTTCTGCATGGCGATCCGTGACAGGGTATCGCCAGAGACGACCCGATAGGAGCGAGTCGGGATGCGCTCACGCTTGGGCAGGTCTGCCAGGGCCAGCTCCAGGCTGTCGGCGTACTCCACCGGCACCAGCAGGCGGTAAGGCCCCCTGGGGGAGGTGGTCCAGCGACTGAGGGCCGGATTGACCTCCTTGAGATCGGCCGGGCGCAGACCGGCGAGCTGAGCGGCCACGTGCAGGTCTATCTGCCCCTCGGTGTTGACGACCCGCAGCTTGGGTTCGTTGGCCAGGGTGGGCAGGGTCACGTTGTACTTCTCGGGGTTGCTCAGCACATCGGCCATGGCGAGTACCTTGGGCACGTACATGCGGGTCTCGCGGGGCAGATCCAGCGACCAGTAATCGGTGGGACGTCCCCGCTTCTGGTTGCGGACGATGGCATTGCGCACCCGTCCCTCGCCTGCGTTGTAGGCGGCGATGGTCTGCAACCAGTCACCGTCGAAGAAACGGTTCAGGTATTCGAAGTAGTCGAGGGCGGCATGGGTGGAGGCGAGCACGTCGCGGCGCCCGTCATACCAGCTGTCATGACGCAGGCCGAAGTTACGACCCGTCTGGGGCACGAACTGCCACAGGCCGACCGCGTTGCTGCGCGAGCGGGCATGGGGATCGAACATGCTCTCTATCATGGGGATGGTCACCAGCTCCATTGGCAGCCCGCGCCGTTCGATCTCCTCGACGATAAGGTAGAGGTAGGGTTCAGCACGACTGGCAATGGTGGCCAGATGATTGTCACTGCGTAAAATCGTCGCCCGCTGTTGGCGGATGCGCTGGTTGTCGGGGAAATCCAGTTGCATGTCATCGCTGATACGCACCCAGAGGTTGCCCGTATCAGTGCTCTCGTCCAGCTGCTCATCATTGAACAGGAAACGGGAGGCATGCTTTTTATGCAGTTTTTTGCTGACTTGTGGGGACTTGATCGGCTCACTTGCCGTTAGCGCCCGGTCATCCTGATGGTTCAGGTTTTGGCATCCACTGAGGATCAGCGTCGCCAATAAGGCCGTTCGTAACTTCATCTCACGCAGGTCATCTTGGTAGAAAATCAGCACGCATCATATGCGGCAAACTCAGACCGATCAAGTTTTGTTCAAAAAGTGTCCTTCCAGCGCCTGAGCACGGCGAAGGTATCTACTGGATTTTCCAAGCATTTCATCCCGTGTTTCTCAGCAGAAAATTTCACGCTTGGCTCATCGCATCGCAGAAAAACGTTGAATGCCCGCTCGTCGCCGAGCCGGGTTGGCAGACTCGGAAGGCCCTGCTGGCGCAGCTTGCTGACCTGGCCGACCCGCGCGTGCAGCGCCGAGTTGTCGGGTTCCACCGCCAGGCAAAAACGCAGGTTGGCCAGGGTATATTCATGGGCACAATAGACTTGAGTGTCATCTGGCAATGCCGCCAGGCGCATCAGGGAATCGTGCATCTGGGCCGGGGTCCCTTCGAACATGCGACCACAGCCAGCGGAGAAGAGGGTGTCGCCACAAAACAGCATGCCACCGCCATGGTAGGCGATATGGCCCAGGGTATGGCCGGGCACGTGCATGACGGTGAGGGTGAGCCCGTGCCAGCCTATCTTGTCCCCCTCATCGAGCCACTGGCCGTGTTGATCGGGCAGGGGGCTCAGCTTGGGACCATAAAGCCGCGCCTTGGGGTAGCGTTTGAGCAGGGCATCGACCCCGCCGACATGGTCGTGATGGTGGTGGGTGAGCAGGATGGCATCGAGTTCGAGTCCCAGCTCGTCGAGGCGGGTCTGCACGGGGGCCGCGTCGCCCGGGTCGACCACCAGGCAATGGTTTTCGTGTCGGATCAACCAGATATAGTTGTCATTGAAAGCGGGTATCGTGATCACTGGATACATGGCACAGGCCTCTTTATGTTCTCTTAATGAAGGGGATCTTATATAACTGGAGGGCGTGTCACCCATGTTCCCGAGGTTGAGTCCTATTATGCAGCTGGCCCGTACCGAACAACAGCTCGCGATCCCGACCAGCTGGGCCGAGATCCCGCTGGGGGACTGGGTCGCCGCCGAAATACAGGAGCGGCTCGACAGCTGGTGTCCCCAGCTGTTCGGTTATCACCTGCTCAAGGTCGGCAGCCTGAGCGCCGAGCTCTCCTGCGGCCACTCCCGCATCCGTCATCAGATTGGCCTGGCTCGGGCGGGACGGCTGCTCGACTGCATCGGGGATCCCCTGGCGCTGCCTGTCAGAGAGAACTGTATAGATGCCTGCCTGCTGGCCCATGTGCTCGACTTCAGCCCGGACCCTCATCAGGTGCTGCGGGAGGCCGAGCGGGTACTGACCGACGATGGCTGGCTGATCCTGAGCGGTTACAATCCCCTGAGCCTGGTGGGCCTGGGCCATCTGCTGCCTTGGTACCGGCGCAGATTGCCCTGGTCGGCGCGCATGTTCAGCCCGGCCAGGGTCATCGACTGGCTGCAACTGCTGGGCTTTGAGGTGATGCATGATGACAGGTTTGGTTATGCCATGATGGGGCCGCGCAGCCGCATCGGCTGGTGGCGGGAGAGCCTGGGTCGGGATTACCTGCGCCCGTTTGCCTCCGTCTATGTGATCGCCGCCCGCAAGCGGCGCTTCCCCTTGATCCCGGTGCGTCAATCCTGGTCCTTGACCAAGCAGGTGACGGCCTCCGGCATGGCCCGTCAGGGCTGGTAGCCTGTGTCTTCGGCCAGTTGCTTGCCACTGGCGGCATCCCGGGCCAGCTCGTCGCAGCGTTCGTTCTCAGGGTGACCCGAGTGTCCCTTGACCCAGAGCCACTCTATCTGATGACGAGCCACCTCGGCATCGAGCTGTTTCCACAGATCCACATTCTTGACCGGCTGACGACTGGCGGTCATCCAGCCCTTCTTCTTCCAGCCGATGATCCACTGGGTGATGCCCTGGCGCACATATTGGCTGTCGGTGGTCAGTCGCACCTGACAAGGCTCGCTCAGGGTGCGCAGCCCGACGATGGCGGCCATCAGCTCCATGCGGTTGTTGGTGGTGAGGCGATAACCGCCCGCCAGCTCCTTGCGGTGCTTGCCATAGACCATGACGGCACCATAGCCGCCCGGGCCCGGATTACCGAGGCAGGAACCATCCGTATATAAATCAATCTGTTTCAACATGAGCAATCAATCTGTTTTAACATGAGGCTTGGGGTAAACTAGCGAGCAAAACCGAAGTTTGACATAGATTGGAACATGAACACAGCCCAAGCCAACCGCCAGATCATTCTGGATACCGAAACCACCGGCATGAACTTTGGCGGCGGCCCGCACTATCTGGGTCACCGCATCATAGAGATCGGCTGCGTGGAGGTGATCAACCGCCGTCTGACCGGCAATCACTATCATGTCTACCTCAAGCCGGATCGGCTGGTGGACCCCGAAGCCATCCGGGTACACGGCATCACGGACGCCTTCCTGGCGGACAAGCCCATGTTCAGCCAGGTGGCGAACGAGTTCATCGACTTCATCCGCGGCGCCGAACTGGTGGCCCACAATGCCCCCTTCGACGTGGGCTTCATGGATTACGAGTTCAGCAAGCTGGGTCTCTCCCTCAAGACCGCGGACATCTGCACCATCACGGATACCCTGGCGCTGGCGCGGGATCTCTTTCCCGGCAAGCGCAACAACCTCGATACCCTGTGCGATCGCTACGGCATAGACAACTCTCACCGGACCCTGCACGGCGCCTTGCTCGATGCGGAGATACTGGCGGACGTCTACCTGCTGATGACGGGTGGTCAGACCAAGCTCAACCTGGCGGCCGAGAGCGGGGATGACAACAACAAGGACACCGGCATCCGCCGGCTCGACAGCAACCGCCCCCCCCTCAAGGTGATCCGGGCCAGTGCCGAGACCCAGGAATGCCATGAAGGCCGGCTGGATCTGGTGCAGAAGAAGGGAGGCAGCTGCCTGTGGCGTCAGTGAGAAGCGGAGTCGGGATCGGCGTGGCGCTCTGGCTGCTGGCGGGCGCCATGCCGTTCAGCGCCCAGGCCAGCGAGGTGTTTGGCCCCTCCGATGTGCCCTTGCTCGATAATCGCTTTCGCATCGACTACGGGGTAAAGGAGATCTCCTTCATCATCAAACGCCAACCCGGCACGCCTTCGGTGATCCTGGTGCGCCCCGATGGCAGCAAGCTCTATGCCGGTCGGGTGCAGTCGCCCGAGGTGGGCTGGCTCTCCCTCGACGATCAGGATGTGATCACCATACGCCACCCCATGGCGGGGCCTTGGCAGGCCATAGGCGCGGTGGATCCCGCCAACCGGGTGCGGCTGCTCAGCAACGTGCAGCTGGAGATGCAGCCCCTGCCGCAGCGGCTCTATCAGGGGGAGTACCTCAAGCTCGGGGCGCGGCTGCGCATCGATGGTGTCGTACCTGACCGCGCTTACTACCTGACCGACCTTGGCATGACGGTGCGCCTGCAGGCGTTCAACGATCCGCAGCAACAGGGGGAGCCGGTGTTCGAGACCGAGCTCGGTCGTTACCTCGACGATGGCAAGGGGCTCGACGAGGTGCCGGCCGATGGCATGCTCACCGCCGAGGCGAGGCTGGATGCCCCCGCGGGCAAGTACCGGGCCCTCATCAGCACGGGCAATCAGGTGTTCGTGCGGGCGCGGGGCCAGGAGGTGCTGCTCTATCCGCTGCCGGTGGGATACCGGGTGCAGAGCCAGGGGGAGCGGCAGGGCCCGAGCCTGGTGCTGCAGATAGACGAGGATGAGCTGGATCCGGCCAGCGTCGCCATCAGGGGGGAGGTGACCAGCAACACCGGAGCCCACACCCCCTTCACGGGTCAGGGAGGCGAAGGGGAGCTGACGGTGGATCTCGCCCGGCTGACCCTGGTGGGCAAATACAGGATCAATGCCGAGCTGTTTGCCACCAGCCGCAGCGGCCGCGAGCTGCGCATCGCCCTGCCGGAGAAGTCGTTTGACATCTATCCGGCCCTGGCCCCCGAGCCCGTGGCCCCTGTGGTGAGCGAGGCGGTGGCCGCCCCGGCATTTGAAGAGGATACGGGTACCCCCCTGTGGGTCTGGCTGAGCGCAGGCCTCGGGACCCTGGCCATGGCGCTGGCCGGGGTGGGCTTCATGCTGTGGCAGAAGCGGCGGGCGTTCAAACGGGCCATGGCGGCCCAGCAGGCGGCCGAGAGCAAGCCCGAGCCCGTGCTGGATCTCAACCTGCCCGAGCAGTAGCGCCAGCCCCCTTGCGCCACAGACGAAGCCGCCGTCCCCTGGGGACGGCGGCTTCGTTGTCATGGGCATGGCGGCATGGCGCCCCTGGCTCAGTGGGCGCCGATGAAGGGATCCCGGTAGGCGTCGCGAATGGCCAGGAAGTTGTCGAGGTTTGCCATCATCAGATCGACCAGTTGAGGGTCGAAATGCTCCCCCCGCTCCCGACGGATGAGCGCGAGCACTTCATCCAGCGGCCAGGCCTGCTTGTAGCAGCGATCCGAGCCCAGGGCATCGAACACGTCCGCCAGGGCGACGATGCGCCCCACCAGGGGGATGGCGTCCCCGGCCAGGCCCCTGGGATAGCCGCTGCCGTTCCACTTCTCATGATGGTTGCCGGCGATGGTGGCGCCAATCTGGAACAGGGCCAGCTTGCTGCCGCTCAGCATGTCGTGGCCGAGCTGGGCATGGGTCTTCATGATCTCCCACTCCGCCGGCTCCAGCTTGCCGGGCTTGTGCAAGATGGCATCGGGAATGCCGACCTTGCCGATGTCGTGCAGGGGGGAGGCGCGCTTGATGAGTTCGCTCTGCTCCTCGTCCATGCCAAGCAGCTGGCAGAACAGCTCGGTATAGAGGGCCACCCGCTTGACGTGCAGGCCCGACTCCTTGGAGCGCGACTCCACCAGTTCGCCGATGCGGTAGATGATCTCGCGCTCGTTGTCGGCGAGCAGCTCGTTGAGCCGGATGTTTTCCAGCGCCACTATGATGTTTTCGGTGAACAGGCTGAGCAGGCCGGTGTCCATCTGGCTCAAGGGCCGGTGGGCCTCGATGTGGAACAGCAGGTGATGGCTGCGGTTCTGGCAGTAGAGCACCATCTCATGACCCTGGTAGACGTTGGCCGAACGGCTCATGGCCTCCTGCAGAATGGCGGGGGCGTCGTGCAACCGTATCGGCTCCTTGCCGGGCAAGAGCGGCACCAGCATCTGATCCTTGAGCTCATAGGTGGACTGTCTGACGTTGTAGATCTGCGACTCTTCCAGGTTGAGCAGGGTGCAGAGCTGGGCCTGGGCCCCCTCGACGAACTGGCGCAGGGCCAGCTTGTCGAAGATCCCCTTGGAGGCCTGGATGACCTTCTCCAACCCCTGGCGATGGCTCTCGAGGGCGCAGATGTCGCGGTAGGAGCGCAGGCTGGCGCGCAGCAGGGTGCGCAGCTTCTGGGAGGTGAGCTCCGTCTTGTCCTTGTAGTCGTTGATGTCGTAGTTGTTGACCACGTCATCTTCTGGCGCCTGGCCCGGCTGGCCGGTGCGAAGCACGATGCGCACCAGCTTGTTGTGGCACACCTCGCGGGCGTAGCGCACCACCTCAAGGCCGGCGTCGTCCGCCTCCATCACCACGTCCAGCAGCAGCAGGGCCACGTCCGGATGCTGCTTGAGCAGGACCTTCGCGTCGGCGGCCGAGTAGGCATCCAGGAAGCTGATGGGTTTGCCATCGAATTCAAATTTGTTCAGGGTGAGCTTGGTGATGCGATGAACTTCCGGTTCGTCGTCTACTATCATCACCTTCCAGCCTGTCTGCTGTTTATCGTGAAGAGGCATCAGCTCGTCATCAATAATCAGGATGTCATCATCCATATCCGGATCCTGTGTTTCACCTTCTGCCTACCTTAACCGCTTCGCCTGGGTTAGGAAACTCATTGAAATACAAATAGCGAACTCGATCGGCTTCGCCCTGGCGGGACGAACGGGGCCCGGGACGGGGACAGGCTGGGGCGACTGGCAGGGAACGCGGGTCGCAATGGGGATAAAAAAACGCCTCCCGATGGGAGGCGTTGGTGTCAGCGGTGGGCTCATGCCGCCCTGTGATAGGCGGACGCCTCGAACAGTGCCTTGTTGGCCACCAGATCGATGGGATCGAAGTCATCGACGTTGATGGTGCGCAGGCGACTCGCCTCGGCGCGGCGCAGCAGATCGGCCTCGCTCTGGTTGATGACCCCCAGCACCAGGCCGGCGTCGGCCACCTTGTCGAGCTGGGTGAAGGGGCGCTTGCTGCCCTCTGCCTTGCACACCTTGTCAAACAGCGGCTCGGCGGCCAGCACGTCGTCCAGGGCTTGTTCCAGCAGCCCGAAGGGGTTGCCCTCTTCGCGCGTCAGATACTGGCCTTCGGCCAGACGGCTGCGGGTGGCGCTCGGGGTTTGCAGCAGACGGGCCACCTGGCTGTCGAGCTTGTCGGAGGGGCGCTTCAGGTCGCGGCCAAGCGGCAGCACGATGACGCGCAGGGCCAGGCCAATCCAGCGATTCGGGAAGTTGCGCAGCAGCTCGTCGATGGCCTCCTGGGCCTTGAACAGGGCATCTTGCAGCGCCCAGTGCAGCAGCGGCAGATCCGCCTGCTGACGACCCTCGTCATCGAAGCGCTTGAGGGCGCTGGAGGCGAGATAGAGCTGGCTCAATACGTCGCCCAGACGGGCGGAGACCCGCTCCTTGCGCTTGAGCTCGCCTCCCAGGGTGCCCATGGCCATGTCGGACAGGAAGGCCAGGTTGGCGGAGAGCCGAGTCAGCTGCTGATAGTAGCCGCGGGTGGCGTCCTTGAAGGGGGCGCCGGCGATGCGCGCCCCCGTGATGCCCAGGCTGAAACTGCGCACCAGGTTGCTGACCGCGAAACCGACGTGGCGGAACATCGCCTTGTCGAAGTCCTTGAGCCCCTGCTCCTTGTCCGGATGGCTGGCGGCCAGCATCTCCGGCAGGACGTAAGGGTGGCAGCGGATGGCGCCCTGACCGTAGATGATCATGCTGCGGGTCAGGATATTGGCCCCTTCCACCGTCACCGCGATGGGGGCACCCTGGTAGCCGCGGGCCAGGTAGTTGTTCGGGCCCATGCAGATGGCCTTGCCGCCGTGGATGTCCATGGCATCTATGATGCACTTCTGGGCGCGGTCGGTGAGGTGGTACTTGACGATGGCGGAGATGACCGAGGGCTTTTCACCCAGATCGATGCCGGTCACCGTCAGCTTGGCGGCGGCGCCCATCAGGTAGGCGTTGCCGCCCAGGCGTGCCAGGGGCTCTTCAATGCCTTCCATCTTGCCGATGGGCAGCTTGAACTGGCGACGGATGCGGCTGTAGGCGCCGGTGGCCAGGGCCAGCATCTTGACGCCGCCCGTGCTGTTGGAGGGCAGGGTGATGCCGCGACCGACCGACAGGCACTCCACCAGCATGCGCCAGCCCTGGCCGGCCATGGCCGGGCCACCGATGATGAAGTCCAGCGGCACGAACACGTCGTTGCCCCGGGTCGGGCCGTTCTGGAACGGCACGTTGAGGGGGAAGTGGCGGCGGCCTATCTCGACACCGTCGATGTCGGTGGGGATCAGGGCACAGGTGATGCCGAGCTCCTCTTCCTCACCCAGCAGGTGATCCGGGTCGCGCAGCTTGAAGGCCAGCCCCAGTACGGTGGCGATGGGGGCGAGGGTGATGTAGCGCTTGTTCCAGGTCAGGCGCATGCCGAGCACCTCTTCCCCTTCCCATTCGCCCTTGCAAACGATGCCGACGTCGGGGATGGAGCCCGCGTCCGAACCCGCTTCCGGGCTGGTCAGGGCGAAGCAGGGGATCTCCTTGCCGACCGCCAGGCGGGGCAGGTAGTGGTCTTTCTGCTCCTCGGTGCCGTAGTGTTGCAGCAGCTCGCCCGGCCCCAAGGAGTTGGGCACACCGACGGTGGAGGCGAGCACGGCGCTGGCGCCACACAGCTTTTGCAGCACGCAGGACTGGGCGTAGGCGGAGAACTCCAGGCCGCCGTACTTCTTCTTGATGATCATGGCGAAGAACTTGTGGTCCTTGAGGTACTGCCACACCTCGGGGGAGAGATCCGCCCGCTCGTGGGTCACTTCCCAGTCATCGACCATGCGGCACACTTCTTCCACCGGGCCGTCCATGAAGGCCTGTTCTTCGGCAGACAGGGTGCTGACCGGGATGGCGTGCAGCTTCTTCCAGTCCGGGTTGCCGGCGAAGAGATCCGCTTCCCACCAGGTGGTGCCCGCCTCTATGGCTTCCTTCTCGGTGCGAGACATCTCAGGCATGATGGATTTGTAGAGTCGAAACAGCGGCTTGGTCAGCTGGCTTCGGCGAAAATCCACCAGGTTGAGGGGGAGGGCTATCAGGGCGAACAGGGCCCAGACCAGCAGGGGCACATGACCAAACAGGGTGCCGAGCACCAGGGCGGCCAGGGTTGCCAGGGTCGAGATAAACAGGGACACCCGGCGATAAGCCAGGGCGCCGATAACCAGGATCACCCCGAGCAGAGTGAGGGTCGTCGTCATTGCTTGCTCCTTGCGTGATGTAATGCCAGATTGGCTTAACTCATCCAGAGGTCTGACCTGTTGGATATGGCCTCTGTTGTAATCCATGGGCAAAAAATTATCAAGCCGTTTACAAGCTTGTTACCTTGGTGATGTGAGCGCCATAACGCAATTTGACGCAGCCACTGCCTGGCCGGGGGCGACTCCTTCCCCGGCTTGTGCGAGAATGGCCGCGACGACATTTTGGAAGAGATATCATGTACCAAGACTTGATCCGCAATGAACTGACCGAGGCGGCTGGCGTGCTGCAGGCATTCCTGGCCGATGAGCAGAATCTGAACAATATCGAGGCGGCCGCCCGCTTGCTGGCCGACTCCTTCAAGCAAGAGGGCAAGGTGCTCTCCTGTGGCAACGGTGGTTCCCACTGCGACGCCATGCACTTTGCCGAGGAGCTGACCGGCCGCTACCGCGAGAATCGTCCCGGCTATCCCGGTATCGCCATCTCGGATCCCAGCCACCTCTCCTGCGTCTCCAACGACTTTGGCTATGACCATGTCTTCTCCCGTTACGTGGAGGCGGTCGGCCGTCGTGGTGACGTGCTGCTCGGGATCTCCACCAGCGGCAACTCCGGCAACATCCTCAAAGCCATCGAGGCGGCCCATGCCAAGGGCATGAAGGTGATCGCCCTGACCGGCAAGGATGGCGGCAAGATGGCGGGTCTGGCCGATGTCGAGATCCGGGTGCCCCATTTCGGCTACGCCGACCGCATCCAGGAGATCCACATCAAGGTGATCCATATCCTGATCCAGCTGGTCGAAAAAGAGATGGCCGAGTAAGGGCGGACGCCATGATGCAGCAACCGCTGAGTCCGACGTTGCCCGGGTGGAGAGGGGAAGAACATGTGTGAACTGCTCGGCATGAGTGCCAATGTGCCGACCGATATCTGCTTCAGCTTCACCGGGCTGATGCTGAGGGGCGGCAAGACGGGGCCCCACAAGGATGGCTGGGGCATCACCTTCTACGAGGGCAAGGGGTGTCGCACCTTCAAGGATCCGCAGCCCAGCGCCGAGTCCCCCATCGCCAGGCTGGTGCAGGCGCTGCCCATCAAGAGCCGCGCCGTGGTGAGCCATATCCGCCAGGCGAACCGGGGCTGCGTGTCGCTGGAAAATACCCACCCCTTCACCCGGGAGCTGTGGGGTCGAAACTGGACCTTCGCCCACAACGGCCAGCTCACCGGCTACAAGAAGCTGGCGACCGGGCGGCACAGACCCATTGGCGACACCGACAGCGAACACGCCTTCTGCTGGCTGCTCGACCGGCTGGAGCACAAATACCCCCGCCGCCCCGCCAACTTCCCGGCCATGTTCCGCCATCTGGCCACCCTGTGCGACGAGTTGCGTGCCCTGGGGGTGTTCAACATGCTGCTCTCCGATGGGGAATACGTGATGACCTATTGCAGCAACAATCTGCACTGGCTCACCCGGCGAGCCCCCTTCGGCGAGGCGCGCCTGCTCGACGAGGACGTGGCCATCGACTTTCAGAGCGAGACCACCCCCAACGATGTGGTCACCCTGATTGCGACCCGGCCCCTGACCGGCAACGAATCCTGGCAGCCCATGGCGGCGGGGGAGCATTGCCTGTTCCGTCTCGGCGAGCTGGTGTCACGGGGCGGTGCCGGCGTCGCCTGATCCTGGCGGCCAAAGGGTCGGGTAACCACATCGCTCAATGAAAGAGGGAGGCCCATGGGCCTCCCTCTTGCTGTCTCTGTTGCCTGTGGGCGGTTCAGGATTCGTCGCTGGCATGGCCAGCCGGGCCCAGCAGGGCGCCATCGAGCCAGGCGCCCTCGCCATCGCAGCGCAGGCGTCCCTGACAAAACCACTGCACCACCAGGGGGTAGAGGCTGTGCTCCTGGGTCTGGACCCGGGCAGCGACATTCGCTGCCTCGTCTTCCGGGAAGATGGGCACCCGGGCCTGCAATACCACGGGGCCGCCATCCAGCTCTTCGGTGACGAAGTGGACGCTGGCACCGTGCTCGTCATCACCGGCATCGATGGCGCGCTGGTGGGTGTGCAATCCCTGGTATTTCGGCAGCAACGAGGGATGGATGTTGAGCATCCGCCCCTGATAGTGACGCACCAGGTCCCCGGTCAGGATCCGCATAAAGCCGGCCAGCACGATGAGATCGGGCTGGTGGCTGTCGATGCGGGCCATCAGGGCGGCATCATAGGCCTCTCGGCTGTCGAAGCCCTGGTGGGACAGCACCTCGGTTGCCACCCCGGCCTGCTCGGCCCGTACCAGACCATAGGCATCGGCCTTGTTGCTGATGACGGCCACGACCTGGCCGTCGATCCTGCCCTGGGCGCACCCATCCAGGATGGCCTGCAGGTTGCTGCCGCTGCCGGAGATCAGCACCAGAATACGGGTCATGGGACGGCTCATCGGATGATGACCTGCTCCTCACCATCGGCCGCCTTGGCGATGTGGCCGATGTGCCAGGCGTGCTCGCCCTCTGCCTTGAGCAGGGCCAGTGCCTTGTCCAGCTCGCTGGCGGGCAGGGCAATGATCATGCCGACGCCGCAGTTGAAGGTACGGTACATCTCGTGACGGGTGACGTTGCCCGCCTGCTGCAGCCAGCTGAATACCGCCGGCCACTGCCAGCTCTGCTCGTCGATCACCGCCTGGGTATTGGCGGGCAGCACGCGGGGGATGTTCTCCCAGAAGCCGCCACCTGTGATGTGGGACAGGGCGTGGATCTCGCACTCCTTGATGAGCTTGAGCACGGGTTTCACATAGATGCGGGTCGGCTCCAGCAGGGCATTGGCCAGGGTGGTCTCACCCAGGGGCTGATGCACGTCTGCCTGGGAGACTTCCAGGATCTTGCGCACCAGGGAGAAACCGTTGGAGTGGGGGCCGCTGGCGGCCAGGGCGATCAGGGCATCCCCTTCGCCGACCTTGCTGCCGTCGATGATCTCGCTCTTCTCGACCACGCCGACGCAGAAACCGGCGATGTCGTAGTCTTCCCCTTCATACATGCCCGGCATTTCGGCGGTCTCGCCGCCCACCAGGGCGCAGCCGGACTGTTCGCAGCCGGTGCCGATGCCGGTGACCACGGCGGCGGCCGTGTCCACGTCCAGCTTGCCGGTGGCATAGTAGTCGAGGAAGAAGAGGGGCTCGGCGCCTTGCACGATGAGGTCATTGACGCACATGGCCACCAGATCGATGCCCACGGTGTCATGTTTCTTCAGGTCGATGGCCAGGCGCAGCTTGGTGCCCACCCCATCGGTACCGGAGACCAGTACCGGCTCCTTGTAGCCCGCAGGAATTTGACACAGGGCCCCAAAGCCGCCAAGACCACCAAGGACTTCAGGACGACGAGTGCGCTTGGACACGCCCTTGATGCGTTCAACCAGTGCGTTGCCGGCATCGATATCAACGCCAGCATCCTTGTAGCTCAGTGAGGTTTTGTCAGTCACGCGAGTAGTCCCCGTCATGTATAGAGGTGGAGGGTAAAATTCGGGGCGTATTCTACCAGCCGGGGCCGAAAACCTGAAAGGAAATCGTTTGCGCGTTTTTGCCGGGAAATGCTCTACAGATGGCGCTTTTTGTTGTATGATTCCGCGATTTTTCTTGCGGCAGTTAGAGGAGATAATAATGAAGGTCATCGAAGCCAAGCACCCCCTGGTCAAGCACAAGATTGGTCTGATGCGCGAAGGCGATATCAGCACCAAACGCTTCCGTGAATTGGCCAAGGAGGTCGGCAGCCTGCTGACTTATGAAGCCACCTCTGACTTTGAAACCGAGAAGGTCACCATCGACGGCTGGAACGGCCCGGTGGAAGTCGACCAGATCAAGGGCAAGAAGGTCACCGTCGTGCCCATCCTGCGTGCCGGTCTGGGCATGATGGACGGTGTGCTGGAGCACATGCCGAGCGCCCGGGTCAGCGTGGTCGGCATCTACCGCGATGAAGAGACCCTGCAGCCGGTGCCCTACTTCGAGAAGATCGTCAGCAACATCGAGGAGCGTCTGGCCCTGGTCATCGATCCCATGCTGGCCACCGGCGGCTCCATGATCGCCACCATCGACCTGCTCAAGAAGAAAGGCTGCCACTCCATCAAGGTGCTGGTGCTGGTCGCGGCGCCGGAAGGGCTCAAGGCCCTGGAAGCGGCCCACCCAGACGTGGAGGTCTACTGCGCCGCCATCGATGATGGCCTGAACGAGAAGGGCTATATCGTCCCGGGTCTGGGGGATGCCGGCGACAAGATCTTCGGCACCAAGTAAGCCCAAGCGCATTCCCGCGCCATTTGCGAAGCCGACCCCAGGGTCGGCTTCGTCGTTTGCGGCGCGCTTTGGGCGTCTTGCCGGTCTCATTGCGGGCGCCCGGCTTGCTGGCGGGCGTGGCTTGCCGCTACCATGGCGCTATCCCATCTTTGCCAGAGAGTCCTTGCCCATGTCCAAATTCCTGCTCGCCTGTTGTGGTGCCCTGTTTGCCTGCGCCGTGGGAGCCGCCCAGCTCGATGACCTCTATCAGGGGATGGCGCCCACCAGCGGCGACATGCAGGCGGCCCAGGGTCAGGCCCTGGCCCAGGTGCTGATCAAGGTGAGCGGCAAGCGCGACATAGTGGACAAGCCCGAGGTGGTCAAGGCGCTGGCGGATCCCAAGGCCTTCGTGCAGCGCTATGGCTATCAGGATGAGGGGGAGGTGAAGCTGCTCAAGGCGAACTTCATCCCGGCCCAGGTCAATGCCCTGATCGCGGGCAGCGATTACGCCCTGCTGGGCCCGGCCCGGCCGCAACTGGCACTCTGGCTGGTGGAAGATGACGCCGAGCGGCGCATCATCTCGGATCAGTCCGGCGATGGCTGGTCAACGGCACTGCGCAGCCAGGCCCGGGTGCTGGGGCTGCCGGTCAGCATTCCGCTGATGGATCTGGATGACAGCATGGCGGTGAGCGCCACCGATGTCTGGGGCCGTTTTGCCGGTCCCATCCTCAAGGCCAGCCAGCGCTACGGCGCAGAGATGGTGGTGCTGGGTCAGCTGGCGGCCAAGGAGGAGGGGTGGAACCTGACCTGGACCCTCTATGGCCCCAAGTCGGGCGCGGCCGAACCCTTGACCCAGGGAGAGGCGCAAGGCTCCCGGGAGGAGGTGGCCAGCCAGCTGGCCGACGGCCTGGCCGCCTGGCTGGTGGAGCAGTACGGCGCCCGCCTCGGGGCGACCAGATCTACCCAGACCCTGCTGGTGGAAGGGGTGCAGGGCATCGATGAGATGATCAGCCTGCAGAAGCTGCTGCAGGGCATGGCCAGCGTCAGCCAGGTCACCATAGGCCAGCTCGATGGCGACAAGGTGAACTTCTCCCTCACCTTGCAAGGGGATCAGGCCGATCTTGTCCGCAGCCTGGAGCTGGAGCCCAGGCTGCAGCCTCTGCCTGCCGAGGGAAGCCTGCGTTACCAATGGTCGCAGCGCTGATCCTGAGGGCGCCGGGCGTGGGCCCGGCGGTTCTCTATCGGGCCGGGCGATGTTACACTAGCCCGCAAATGTCACAGTCAAAGCCCAACGAGTGAAGCAACCGGCCCAACTGTCTTTAGCCGTACAACTCCCGGATGATGAAACCTTCGTCAGTTTCTACCCCGGCAACAACGCCCATCTGATCACGGCCCTCAAGAATGCCGCCATCGGTCAGGGTGCACCTTTCCTCTATTTCTGGGGCGCCAAGGGATCGGGTCGCTCCCATCTGCTCCATGCCACCTGCGCCGAGGTCAATGCCCGCGACGCCGCGGCCGCCTACCTCTCCCTCGATCAGTTCGAACAGCTGGATCCCAGCATGCTCGATGCCCTGGAGAGTCTGCCCCTGGTCTGCCTCGACAGCCTGGAGGCCATCGCCGGCAACTCGCTCTGGGAGCGGGCCCTGTTCGATTTTTACAATCGCTGGCAGGAGAAGGGGGAGGGAACCCTGGTGGTGACGGGGTGCAGCGCGCCGCGCAAGCTGGGGCTGCAACTGCCGGATCTCGCCTCCCGCCTCGACTGGGGGGTGAGTTTCCACCTCGACGAGCTGGACGACGAAGGCAAGCTCAGTGCCCTGCAGCTGCGGGCCGAGCTGCGGGGCTTCAAGTTGCCTATCGACGTGGGCCGCTTCCTGCTCAACCGCCTGTCCCGCGACATGCGCACCCTGCTCACCACCCTCAATCAGCTCGACAACGCCTCCTTTCGCGCCAAGCGCAAGCTGACCATCCCCTTTGTCAAAGAGATCCTCGAACTCTGAGCCAATGGTGACGGCCTGTCTACGCCACCTCCTTGAATGGTGAGCAAAAAGAAACCCCGGCACCAGGCCGGGGTTT
This sequence comes from Aeromonas sobria, assembly GCF_050266975.1. Lineage (GTDB taxonomy): Bacteria > Pseudomonadota > Gammaproteobacteria > Enterobacterales > Aeromonadaceae > Aeromonas > Aeromonas sobria_B. The sequence continues at coordinate 53,511 of NZ_JBKISU010000026.1, read as the reverse complement.
TGTCATTTCAAGGGGCACTGCCTATCAGTGGAATTGGTCTTCTTCGGTGGAGCCGGTCAGCGCGGTCACCGAGGATTGGCCACCCTGGATAGTTGGCTGAAGGGGTCACCTTTTCGGTACCACTCCAGCCATCACCTTAGTGGAACTGGTCTTCTTCGGTGGAGCCGGTCAGCGCGGTCACCGAGGATTGGCCACCCTGGATAGTTGGCTGAAGGGGTCACCTTGTCGGCACCACTCCAGCCATCACCTTAGTGGAACTGGTCTTCTTCGGTGGAGCCGGTCAGCGCGGTCACCGAAGACTGGCCGCCCTGAATGACGGTGGTCACCTTGTCGAAGTAACCGGTGCCCACCTCCTGCTGGTGCGCCACGAAGGTGTAGCCCCGCTCGGCGGCGGCAAACTCAGGTTGCTGCACCATCTCGACGTAGTGCTTCATCCCCTCGCCGCGGGCGTACTGGTAAGCCAGCTCATACATGTGGAACCACATGTTGTGGATACCCGCCAGGGTGATGAACTGGTACTTGTAGCCCATGTCGGAGAGCGCCTGCTGGAAGCGGGCGATGGTGGCATCGTCCAGGTTCTTCTTCCAGTTGAAGCTGGGGGAGCAGTTGTAGGCCAGGATCTTGTCCGGGTACTGGGCCTTGATGGCTTCGGCAAACTGACGCGCCTCGTCCAGATCGGGCTTGGCGGTCTCGCACCACACCATGTCGGCGTAGGGGGCATAGGCCAGGCCGCGGGAGATGGCCTGCTCGATACCGGCCTGCACCTTGTAGAAGCCTTCACTGGTGCGCTCACCGGTCAGGAAGCCGGCATCGTAGGGGTCGGCGTCCGTGGTCAGCAGGTCGGCGGCGTTGGCGTCGGTGCGGGCGATCACCAGGGTGGTGGTGCCGCAGACGTCGGCGGCCAGGCGGGCCGCAACGAGTTTTTGCACCGCCTCCTGGGTCGGCACCAGCACCTTGCCGCCCATGTGGCCGCATTTTTTCACGGAAGCCAGCTGATCTTCGAAGTGCACCCCGGCGGCGCCCGCTTCAATCATGCCTTTCATCAGCTCGAAGGCGTTCAGTACGCCCCCGAAACCGGCTTCCGCATCCGCGACGATCGGCAGGAAATAGTCGATGAAACCGGCATCCTGCGGGCCCACCTTGTTGGCCCACTGGATCTGGTCGGCCCGGGCGAAGGAGTTGTTGATACGCTCCACCACTGACGGCACCGAGTTGGCCGGGTAGAGGGACTGATCCGGATACATGGTGGAGGACAAGTTGTTGTCCGCCGCCACCTGCCAGCCGGAAAGGTAAATCGCTTCGATGCCCGCCTTGGCCTGCTGTACCGCCTGGCCGCCGGTCAGGGCGCCGAGGCAGTTGACGTAGCCCTTCTTGGCGCCGCCGTTGATCAGCTCCCACAGCTTGTCGGCGCCGCGCTGGGCCAGGGTGTGCACCGGCTGCAGGCTGCCGCGCAGGTTCACCACGTCCTCGGCGCTGTAGCCGCGCTTGATCCCTTTCCAGCGGGGGTTCTCTGCCCAGTCTTTCTCGATAGCCTGGATCTGTTGCTCACGGGTCAGTGCCATATCAGTTCCCTCTTTCATTGATTTCACGTGTCCATTGACTTGTTATTGGCGAGCCCCACCCGGGGCCCGGATTCAGAGCCGCTCGTAACCGGGCAGCGTCAGAAAATCGATCAGGGTATCGGCGCAGGTGATCTCTTCCATCAGGTCGCTCGCCTCGGCAAAGCGCCCGGCCTGCCAGCGGGCGGCGCCTACCTCGGCTTTGACCACCTCCTGCTCCTCGGCCAGCATCTGGCGAAACAGCGCCTTGGTCACCACCTGGCCGTTCGACAGGCTCTTGCCGTGGCGGATCCACTGCCAGATGGAGGTGCGGGAGATCTCGGCGGTGGCGGCATCTTCCATCAGGCCATAGATGGGCACGCAGCCGTTGCCATTGATCCAGGCCTCCAGGTATTGCAGCGCGACCCGGATGTTGGTGCGCATGCCGGCCTCGGTGCGCTCCCCCTCGCAGGGGGCCAGCAGATCGGCGGCGGTGATGGGGGCATCCTCTTCACGCAGCACGCCGATCTGGTTCTGGGCACCCGCCGGAATGCTCGCGTTGAACACCGCCATGGCGGTATCGGCGAGGCCCGGATGGGCCACCCAGGTGCCGTCGTGGCCGTTGTCGGCCTCGCGCTGCTTGTCCGCCAGTACCTTGGCAAACACCTGCTCGTTGACTGCCGGATCCTTGGCCGGGATAAAGGCGGCCATGCCCCCCATCGCCAGCGCGCCGCGCTTGTGACAGGTCTTGATCAGCAGCCGCGAGTAGGCGGAGAGGAAGGGCTTGTCCATGGTGACCACCTGACGGTCCGGCAGCACCCGATCGGGATGGTTCTTCAAGGTTTTGATGTAGCTGAAGATGTAATCCCAGCGGCCGCAGTTCAGCGCGACGATGTGATCCTTCATCTGATAGAGCAGCTCGTCCATCTCGAATACCGCCGGCAGGGTCTCGATGAGCACTGTGGCCTTGATGGTGCCCCGTGGCAGACCAAACTTGTCTTCGGTCCAGGCGAACACCTCGCTCCACCAGCGCCCTTCCAGATGGCTCTGCAGCTTGGGCAGGTAGAAGTAGGGGCCCGAGCCCTTGGCCAGCAGCGCCTGATAGTTGTGCAGGAAATAGAGGGCGAAGTCGAACAGGCCGCCGGGGATGGGCTCGCCATCGAAGGTGACGTGTTTTTCCGGCAGGTGCAGGCCGCGCACCCGGCAGATGAGCACGGCGGGATCGGGATTGAGGGTATAGGCCTTCCCCTCGGGGCTCTGGTAGGCAATGGTGCCGTTCACCGCATCGCGCAGGTTGATCTGACCCTCGATCACCTTGTTCCAGGCGGGGGCCAGTGAATCCTCGAAGTCGGCCATGAACACTTTTACGTTGGCGTTGAGGGCGTTGATCACCATCTTGCGCTCGACCGGGCCGGTAATTTCTACGCGGCGGTCCTGCAGATCGGCGGGAATGCCGCGCACCGTCCAGTTACCATCGCGAATATGGGCGGTTTCCGGCAAAAAGTCCGGCAGCTCGCCACCATCGATGCGGGCCTGGCGGGCGATGCGTTGCTTGAGCAGGGCCAGGCGCTGGGGAGCGAAATGTTCCACCAGCTCTGACACCAGGGCCATCGCTTCCGGCGTCACTATCTGTGCGTACTCGGGTTGCATGGGGCCTTGGATGCGAAGGCGATCGCTGCAGAGGGGCTGGGCCGGTGCCGACATGGGGTCACTCCTGTGAAAAGTTACATTTAGAACTCAATAACTACGACTAAAGTCGAATCCCTGTTTCGTGTCCCTGCGAGAGAGGCAAGTAACATGGATGTTACGGTGCTGAAAATAATCAGTTACGTCAACTTGTTTTTTTAAACGCCTGTTTTCATCTGGTGGTTAAGTTGATGTTTTTTATGGGATTGAAAGAATTGAGTAAAAACTCAAACCAGATGGATATGCTCTCACGGGAGGGGCCGCTGCCGACGGCTCTGCTGGCTGGCTCGGTCAAGGGGGTTTTGTTGCAAGTTACGTAATTTAATTACATATGCAAGGAGGGATCCCGACTCGACTCCAGGCTGAAAGTAAACAGCTGTATGAATAGGGTCGCATCGGGCGCGGGCCGACCAGGGGCTTGTCTGGCAAGGGGAAACGGACGCTGTTTAAAACTGGCGGAGGGGAGGGCGCTCGGGTGGAGCCGACGCTGGGACAAGTCCGGGATTGGAGCGCAATAACGTAGGTTTGTGTCGGATGCCAGCGAGGACGCCTTGGGCCCAGGCACGGCGGCATCAGAACGATGAACTGTTATTTCATGTCAATGCGACAGATAACACTTTTTTATGAGCACCCCCGCGATGGGGGGCGAGGAGGAGTGAAGGGCACTGACGTGTCCCCTCAATACTCTTCGTCGGGCTCGGCGAGATCGATGATGTCGAGGCGAACGACCTGCTCATCATCGGGTTCCTGGGCGGGGGTATGGGGGGGATGCTGGGTGGTCATGTCTGCTTGCCTCTGGGTAGATTGCAAGCCGGTGGGGAGGTTCCTGACCCCGAATTTTCCGCATCCCTGCAGCGTGTGCCGGCACAAAGGCGCATATCCTAGCGACTAATTGGCAAAGGCTCAAGCGGTTCTGTATAAAAAATGGTCCGACCTTGACACCCCTCTCTGTTCTCTCTGTTCTCTCTGTTGGGTGGTGGGAGGCGGAGTGTCGCTGGCAAGGCCTTGGCTCCTCGAGCGTGGATCACCGAGAGCGAGTGCTAGTGAGTTGGTGCGGGCAAAAAAATAGCCCAGTCGAGAGACTGGGCTATTTTCGGGGAATGATGGTCGGCGTGAGAGGATTCGAACCTCCGACCCCTGACACCCCATGACAGTGCGCTACCTGGCTGCGCTACACGCCGACTGCGTCAACCTTGGCTGACGGAGGTGAAGTCTAATGAGATGGTCCTTTCGGCGCAAGTCCTTTTTTATCAGAGAGATGCCGACTGCTTCTTTATTGCGCAACCCAGATGTTTCTTGGGCTATCCGGGGGGATTTGGCATAATCGCCCCCCATTTCAACCGGCCTGTGCGGGCCCGTTGTCGAGCAATATTTTTCACACTGGCTGTTTTGAACAAAGGGGAGCGACCTTGGGCGCCGAGATGTCTGCACAGGATGAAATCTGGATGAGACACGCCATGGCCCTGGCCGCCAGGGCGGAGGAGATGGGAGAGATCCCGGTCGGCGCCGTGCTGGTGCTGGGGGATGAGGTGGTGGGAGAGGGCTGGAATGGCTCCATCACCGGCCACGATGCCTGCGCTCATGCCGAAATCATGGCGATCCGGGCCGCCGGCGTGCGACTGCAAAATTATCGTCTGCTCGATACCACCCTCTATGTGACCCTGGAACCCTGCTGCATGTGCGCCGGGGCCCTCATCCACAGCCGGGTCAAACGGGTGGTGTTCGGGGCGACGGATCCCAAGACGGGGGCGGCGGGCTCGGTGTTCAACATATTGCAAGACCCCCGCCACAACCACAGGGTGACGCTGTGCGGCGGCGTACTGGCCGAGGCGTGCTCCGCCCAGCTCTCCGCCTTCTTCAAGCGCCGCCGCGCCGAGCAGAAGGCGGCAAGGAACCGGCCCTCTGCCGACGGGCTCCCCCCTGGGCAGGGGTGAGGGTCAGGTCCTGCTTTCCTCTCCGGCTGGGTCCTAGGGGAGGGAGCATCAAATTCATGTTGTTATTCAGCCAGTTGACCGTTTCACCCCCGGCTCGCTGGTCGCAATAAACTCCCGCCCCATGTAACAAAACTGTCATGCAACCGCCATATAATGCCGCCAAGCCTAGCTCACATTGAGGTTTTGCATGTCATCGGAATCGATTCACCTGATCATGGCGGGCAGCAGAAAGCGCCGGATCAAGGACACATTGGCCAAATATGGCGTCACCACGGGGGGAACCCTGGTCCTGGTGGCGCTCTTGCTCATCTTCTTTTATCTGCTCTACGTGGTGAAGCCCATCTTCAATGGCGCCTCCATGGAGCCGCTCGCCAGTTTCTCTCTGCCCATCAAGGACAAGACCGCCTGGATCGGGGTCGAGGAGCAAAACGAGATAGGGTATCGCTTCAGCGACAAGGGGGAGGTCAACTTCTTCGCGTTGCAAGACGATGCCCGCTTCAAGGTGGGGGAGGCCATCGCCCAGGCCCAGGTGCCGGGCGAGGTCAGCGCGGTGGCGATCCCGACCCCGGGCAAGACCTACCTCGCCTATGGTTTCACCGATGGCAAGGCCCTGGTGGTGGAGCCCAGGTTCAAGGTGAGCTACCCGGGGGACGTGCGCCTCATTGAGCCGCAACTCTCCTATCCGTTCGGTGAGGCGCCCATCTCGGTGGATCCCGAGGGCCAGCCCCTGAGCCAGCTGGTGTTCGAGGCGGCCAAGGACAAGATGGTGGCGGCCGCCCTGACCCAGGATGGCCGTGGCGTCATGGCGGTGCTGAGCGGCGAGGAGAACTTCATCTCGGGCGAGGTGGAGTGGACCAGCCAGAGCTACCCGATCCCGGCGCTGCCCCGTCAGGTGGATCAGATGCTGTTGACCCCCAACCTGCGCATCCTGCTGGTGCGTTCGGGCAACCGTCTCTCCGTCTATGACATCCAGAACCTCAATGACATCCAGTTGCGCAGCGTGCTCAACATCAATGCCCCCAATGCCAACGTCACCCAGCTGGCGCTGCTGGCGGGGGCCTCCTCCATCCTGGTGGGCAATGACAACGGCGTCATCTCACAGTGGTTCGAGGTAGCCAGGGAGGGGAAACGCGAGTTCACCTACATCCGCGACTTCAAGAGTGACGGTGCCGTGGCGCAGCTCACCCCCGAGCTGTTTCGCAAGGGCTTCGTCGCCGGCAGCCAGGATGGCGCCATCAACTTCTTCCACGCCACCGGTGAATCCAAGCTGCTCGGCGAGAAGATTGACGGCGGTGCCTTCAACGGCCTGGCGATCTCCCCTCGCAACAACCTGCTGCTGCTACAACAGGGCAACGAGATCAAGACCTTCTCGGTCGAGAACGAGCACCCCGAGGTGACCTGGTCCGCCCTGTGGCAGGAGGTGTGGTACGAAGGGTATCCCGAGCCCATGTATGTCTGGCAGTCCACCTCCGCCAGCAACGACTTCGAGCCCAAGCTGAGCCTGATCCCCATCTCGTTCGGTACCCTGAAGGCGGCCTTCTACGCCATGCTGTTCGCCGTGCCGCTCGGCATTGCGGGGGCCATCTATACCGCCTACTTCATGTCCGCCGGCATGCGCAAGTTCGTCAAGCCGACGGTGGAGATCATGGAGGCGCTGCCCACCGTGATCCTGGGCTTCCTGGCCGGTCTGTGGCTCGCCCCCATCGTCGAGGATTATCTGCCTGGCATCTTCATGATGCTGATCATGCTGCCCCTGGGCATGCTGCTGACCGCCCTGGCCTGGCATGGCCTGCCGGGCAAGCTCAAGCAGTGCGTGCCGGAAGGGAGCCAGGCGGTGCTGCTCATCCCTGTGGTGCTCTTCATCGGCTGGCTGGCCCTGACCCTGAGCCCGGCGGTGGAGCATGCCTTCTTCGGCGGCGATACCCGCAGCTGGCTCACCAACGAGATGGGTATCAAGTTTGACCAGCGCAACTCCCTGGTGGTGGGCATCGCCATGGGCTTCGCGGTCATCCCGACCATCTTCTCCATCGCCGAAGACGCGGTCTTCTCGGTGCCCAAACACCTGACCCAGGGGTCACTGGCCCTGGGGGCGACCCCCTGGCAGACCCTGACCCGGGTGGTGATCCTGACCGCGAGTCCGGGCATCTTCTCGGCGGTGATGATGGGCCTTGGCCGCGCCGTGGGCGAGACCATGATAGTGCTGATGGCCACCGGCAATACCCCCATCATGGACTTCTCCATGTTCCAGGGGCTGCGCACCCTGGCCGCCAACATAGCGGTGGAGATGCCGGAGTCGGAAGTGGGCAGTTCCCACTATCGGGTGCTCTTCCTCGCGGCCTTCGTGCTGTTTGTGTTCACTTTTCTCGTCAATACCCTGGCCGAGTTCGTCCGCCAGCGTCTGCGTGAAAAATACAGTTCCCTGTAGTGAAGGAATCGACAATGGGTAAGTGGTTTAAATCAGGGGCCCCCTGGATCTGGATGACGGGCGGTGCCGTCAGCCTGAGTCTGGTCGCCGTGCTGGGTCTGTTGTTGCTCATCGGCTGGCGTGGTCTGGTCTACTTCTGGCCGCACCCCATCTATGAGTGGCAGGTGCAGGGCGCCGACGGCAGCAAGAGCGTGCTGATCGGCGAGATCAACGATCGGGAACTGGTGCCGGTGGAGCGGCTGCGCGCCTCCGGTCTGGCCCTGGCCGGCGAGGATCGTACCGACCTGACTCGCTATCTGGTCAAGACCGGCAACCGCGAGTTCGTGGGGCTGGATTTTCGCTGGTTGCTGGAGACCGACATCCTCTCCCGCAGCCAGCCCAAGGAGCTGGCGGTGCTCGAACGCAGCACCAATGGCAACTTCTATGGCTACATCAGCTCGGTGCGCGAGGATGGTCGGGTCATAGACCAGGATCTGCACCAGGTGATGGTGCGGATGCTGGATCGCAGCAACCGGCTCTCCGAGCAGGCCAATGATCTGCAAAAGGGCAAGATAGGCAGCATCAACTATCAGCTCGAGAAGCTGCGCCTGAAGGAGCGCAAGGCCGAGCTGGACGATGAGCTGACCGATGAGGTCAAGGCGGATCTCGCCCGGCAGCGGGATGCCCTCAACGCCGACTATCAGGTGCTGGAAAAGGAGCTGTTCGAGCTCAGGCGCCAGGCGGATCGCGATGCCATCAAGGTACGGGACATGCGCGGCGTCGAGGTAGAGATGCCCATGTCCAGGGTGCTGGACGTGGTCTGGCCCAACGACATGAGCCTGCTGGGCAAGATAGGTCACTGGTTCCATCAGATAGGCAAGTTCGTCAGCGGCGAACCCCGTGAGGCCAACACCGAGGGTGGCGTCTTCCCGGCCATCTTCGGCACCGTCTTCATGGTGATACTGATGGCCATCATAGTGACCCCGCTCGGGGTGGTGGCCGCCGTCTACCTGCACGAGTACGCGGGCAAGAACGGTCTGACCAAGCTCATTCGCATCGCGGTGATCAACCTGGCGGGGGTGCCCTCCATCGTCTACGGCGTGTTCGGCCTGGGCTTCTTCGTCTACACGCTCGGTGGTTCGTTAGACCAGCTGTTCTACCCGGAGGCGCTGCCGAGCCCGACCTTTGGCTCCCCTGGCGTCATCTGGTCCGCGCTGACCCTGGCCATCCTGACCCTGCCGGTGGTGATCGTCTCCACCGAGGAGGGGCTGGCCCGGATCCCGAGCACGGTGCGTCAGGGCTCCCTGGCCCTGGGCGCCACCCAGGCCGAGACCCTGTGGCGCATCGTGCTGCCCATGGCGAGCCCGGCCATCATGACCGGCCTCATCCTGGCGATAGCGCGGGCTGCCGGTGAAGTGGCGCCGCTGATGCTGGTGGGGGTGGTGAAACTGGCACCGACCCTGCCGATGGACGGCAACTTCCCCTACCTGCACGTGGAGCGCAAGTTCATGCATCTGGGCTTCCACATCTATGATGTGGGCTTCCAGAGCCCGAACGTGGAGGCGGCGCGGCCCCTGGTCTATGCCACCTCCTTCCTGCTGGTGACGGTGATCGTGGGCCTCAACCTGACGGCCATCGGTATTCGCAACCACCTGCGCGAGAAGTTCCGCTCCTTGGAGCATTGATGCGAGGCCCTGGCGTGATGTCGAGACAGCAAACAGATGCACAGCATCACGCCGACCGACATCACTGGCATTCGCAGCCATGTGTGCGCGAGAAGTTCCGCTCCTTGGAGCATTGATGCGGCGCCCTGGCGTGATGTCGAGACAGCAAACAGATGCACAGCATCACGCCGACCGACATCACTGGCATTCGCAGCCATTTGTGCGCGAGAAGTTCCGCTCCTTGGAGCATTGATGCGGCGCCCTGGCGTGATGTCGAGACAGCAAACAGATGCACAGCATCACGCTGACCGACATCACTGGCATTCGCAGCCACTTGCGCGAGAAGTTCCGCTCTCTGGAGCATTGATACGGTTATCCAGAGAGACAAGAGTGAGGTGACAGATGGCGGCCCGAGAGGGTGCCGCCCTCTGTCTGCACCAACGAATGAGGGTCGCTGGCAAGCGCCCGGCCACCCCAGACAAGATTTAGAGGTAACAGATGATCAACGTGACGCCGACTCCGACCCTGCACAAGGCCCTGGATCTCACCAAGCTGACTCCGGAGCAGACCGCGCTCGAGGTCAAGGATCTCAACCTGTACTACGGCAGCAAACAGGCGCTGTTCAACGTCAACATGAAGATCCCCAAAGGCCAGGTGACCGCCTTCATCGGCCCGTCCGGCTGCGGCAAATCCACCCTGCTGCGCTGCATCAACCGGATGAACGATCTGGTGGAGATCTGCCGCATCGAGGGAGAAATCCAGCTGCATGGCCACAACATCTATGACAAGAGCGTGGATGTCTCCGCCCTGCGTCGCCGGGTCGGCATGGTGTTCCAGCGCCCGAATCCCTTCCCCAAGTCCATCTATGAGAACGTGGTCTACGGCCTGCGCCTGCAGGGGATCAACGACAGGCGCCAGCTCGACGAGGCGGCGGAGCGCTCCTTGCGCGGCGCGGCCCTGTGGGACGAGGTGAAGGATCGGCTGCATGACAATGCGTTCGGCCTCTCCGGCGGTCAGCAGCAGCGGCTGGTGATCGCCCGGGCCATCGCCATCGAGCCGGAAGTGCTGTTGCTCGATGAGCCTACCTCGGCGCTGGATCCCATCTCCACCCTCACCATCGAGGAGCTGATCAACGAACTCAAGAGCCAGTTCACCGTGGTGATCGTCACCCACAACATGCAGCAGGCGGCGCGGGTCTCGGATCAGACCGCCTTCATGTACATGGGCGAGCTCATCGAATACGCCGATACCAACACCATCTTCACCACCCCGGCCAAGAAAAAGACCGAAGATTACATCACGGGCCGCTACGGCTAAGGCGCTGGCAGCGACAAGGATGAGGGCCAACGGCCTTCCCTGGATATAATCGGACCGACAAGGATTATTTGTATGGACAATATGAACCTCAACAAACACATCTCCGGCCAGTTCAATGCCGAGCTCGAGAGCGTGCGCAACCAGGTGCTGGTGATGGGCGGCCTGGTGGAGCAGCAGCTGACCGACGCCATCGCCGCCATCCATGGCCAGGACCTGGATGCGGCGCGCAAAATCGTGGCCAACGACCACAAGGTCAACGCCATGGAAGTGGCCATCGACGAGGAGTGCACCCGCATCATCGCCAAGCGTCAGCCGGCGGCCTCCGACCTGCGCCTGGTGATGGCCATCATCAAGACCATCACCGATCTGGAGCGCATCGGCGATGTGGCGGACAAGATAGCCCGCATGCTCACCGACAACGCCAACAAGCCACAGCCGCCCCTGGTGTCGCTTGAAAACATGGGCCGTCGCACCATCAAGATGCTGCACGACGTGCTCGACGCCTTCGCCCGCATGGATCTGGAGGCGGCCATCACCGTCTACAAGGAAGATGACAAGGTCGACCGGGAGTACGAGTCCATCATCCGCGAGCTGATGACCTACATGATGGAAGATCCCCGCACCATACCCCAGGTACTCAACGTGCTGTGGGCGGCGCGGGCCATCGAGCGGGTAGGGGACCGTTGCCAGCACATCTGCGAGTACATCATCTACTTCGTCAAGGGCAAGGACGTGCGCCACACCAAGGTGGACGAAATAAACGATCTGCTGGGCAAACCCTGATGAAATGAATAAAAAGGCGCGCTGAGCGCCTTTTTTATTGCATTGAGCGACAAGTTGAGATAGCGCGCCCAAAGGGACGCTTTTCTGCTAGAATACGCCCCCTGTGTGAGTCTCGGATGGACTCACGGTCCGGTTTCCCGGGCCCAGTTTGCCGTCTTGTGTCAAGGCGGCTGTAGCAATAGGTCAATCATGAGTTTTGCCGATAGTCTGTTTTTACTGCTGCTGCTGGTTGCCGGCAGCGTGTTCTTTTCCCTCTCCGAGATCTCCCTCGCCGCCTCCCGCAAGATCAAGTTGCAGGTGATGGCCGACGAGGGCAACCGCCAGGCCGCCAAGGTGCTGGCCTTGCAGGCCCAGCCGGGCAACTTCTTCACCGTGGTGCAGATAGGCCTCAATACCGTCGCCATCCTGGGCGGCATCCTGGGCGAATCCGCCCTCAATCCCGCCATCAAGGAGCTGATCGCCGCCATCTACCAGGGACCCTGGCTCGGTGAGATAAGCTCCATCGCCTCCTTCGTCTTCGTCACCGGCATGTTCATCCTGCTGGCGGATCTGATGCCCAAGCGCCTGGCCATGACCATGCCAGAGCGGATCGCCGTGGTGGTGGTGCGCCCCATGATGCTGTTCGTGGTGCTGTGGATGCCATTGGTGTGGTTCTTCAACGGCATGGCCAACGCCCTGTTTCGCCTGTTGCGGGTCTCCACGGTGCGCAACGACGAGATCACCTCGGATGACATCTATGCGGTGATGGATGCGGGGGCGGCCGCCGGCGTGTTGCAGCGCGAGGAGCATCAGCTCATCGAGAACGTGTTCGAGCTGCAATCCCTCGGCGTCACCTCCGCCATGACGGCGCGCGAGAGCCTCATCTACTTCACCCTGCAAGAGAGCGAAGAGAGCATCAAGGCCAAGATTGCCGAACATCCCCACAACAAGTTCCTGGTCTGCGACCACAACCTCGACAGCATCAAGGGCTTCGTCGATGCCAAAGAGCTGCTGATCCGCGTCATCGGCGGTCAGAGCATAGACCTCATCGGCGGCAACCTGGTGCAGAACGTCATCATCATCCCCGACACCTTGAACCTCTACGAGGCCATGGAGTACTTCAAGAACCACAGGGGCGATTTCGCCGTGGTGATGAACGAGTACGCCCTGGTGGTGGGCATAGTCACCATGAACGATCTGATGAGCACCGTCATGGGGGAGTGGGCCACCCACGTGGTGGAAGAGCAGATAGTCCAGCGGGACGAGAGCTCCTGGCTGGTGGACGGGGTCACCCCCATCTCGGACGTGATGCGGGCCTTCGACATCGAGGAGTTCCCGGAGAGCCAGCACTACGAGACCATCGCCGGCTTCATCATGTTCATGCTGCGCAAGATCCCCAAGCGAACCGACTCGGTGAAATACGCCGGTTACAAGTTCGAAGTCGTCGACATCGACAGCTACAAGATCGATCAGCTGCTGGTCACCCGGGTGGAACCTGCCCAGGCCGAGAAGCCCGCTGACGCCGCCCTGTAATCGAAAAGCAGTCCCCCAAGCGAGCCAGGTGTCGGTGAAATACGCCGGTTACCAGTTCGAGGTGGTGGATATCGACAGCGACAAGATCGATCAGCTGCTGGTCACCCGGGTGGAGCCTGCCAAGGCCGAGAAGCCCGCTCAGGAATTGTAAAAGGAGCTCGTTAGCAATCATGAAGATGAAGACTCATTCCCGTGGGCTCGCCTGCGTGGCGATCGCCCTGGTACTCGGCGCCTGCAGCCAGAGTGCGCCGCGCAAGCCTGTGGCGACGCCCAAGCCGGCCGCGCCCCAGCCTGCCGTGGTGGTGGCGCCGCAACCGGATCCCGACGCCGTGGTGCAGAGCGATGCCGCGCAGCCCACCCCCACCTTCGACGAGGAGTACCATGGCCCGGATCAAGGGTCCCTCGAGTCGGTGACCGCCCTGTTTGCCCGTGGCTACCTAGAGTCGGCCATGCGTGAGACCATGCTGGCGGCGGTGCAGACCGATTACCCCCTGCTCGGCATGCGCGGCGTGCGCATGAGCGATCCCGTGACCAAGTTCCTCGGCTCCCCCCAAGCCAGCAAGCTGGCCCATGACTACCTGAGGGCCGGGGTCGAACGCCGTCTCGGCCGCGCCTTGAGTCAGGCCCAGTGGCAGGGGATCTGGCAGGGGCTGCCGCGCCAGGGCCTAGTATCCGATTGGAGCAAGCAGCTCAAGCGGGTGCTGGCAGGGCGCTGAGTTCGCCAACTCACCATGCAAGGCAAGAGGTCACCCCCCGGGGTGGCCTCTTGTCATTTTGGCCAATGACCCAGCCCTCACCATGGCGCAGGCGCCCCCATCGCGAGCCGCCCCTTGCCGCCCTCGGCCCGCTTATCCTCTGTCTTGTGCGCAGCTCCCGATTGCGTCCCTCTGCGCTTTGGGGCATGATGTCTTGGCTTTCTAGCCGTCTAGATGTTTTGATGGCTTAATGTCAATCCACACAATAAACACCCGCCATGACGGGGACACGCAGAGAGACAGAGATGGAAAAACAGGATTTGTGGGTACTCGATGGCGGCATGGGCCGTGAACTGGCGCGCCGTGGTGCACCGTTTCGTCAGCCCGAGTGGTCGGCGCTGGCCCTGATGGAGGCGCCAGAGACGGTGCGTGAGGTGCATAGGGCCTATGCGGCGAGCGGTGCCCGGGTCATCACCACCAACAGCTATGCCCTGGTGCCGTTTCATATCGGCGAGGCGCGCTTTGCCGCAGAGGGCGAGGCGCTCGCCGCCCTGGCCGGGCAACTGGCCCGGGAGGTGGCCGACGAGCAGGGGGGCTCCGTCAAGGTGGCCGGCTCATTGCCGCCGTTGTTTGGCTCCTATCGTGCCGACCTGTTCGAGCCAGGCAGGGTGAACGAGCTGGCCACACCGCTTGTCCGGGCCCTCTCCCCCCATGTGGATCTCTGGCTGGCGGAGACCATGAGCCTCATCGCCGAGCCCCTGGCCCTCAAGGCCCTGCTGCCACAGGACGGCAAGCCGTTCTGGGTCTCCTTCACCCTGGAAGACGAGGCGCCGGGCAGCGAGCCCACCCTGCGCTCCGGCGAGCGGGTGGCCGATGCGGTGGCCGCCCTGGCGTCGGCCGGGGTGGACGCCATCCTGTTCAACTGCTGTCAGCCCGAGGTGATCGAAGGGGCGCTCAAGGTAGCCGTCGCCGCGTTGCAGGCTCAGGGCCACAGCGACGTTCGCCTCGGCGCCTATGCCAACGCCTTCCCGCCCCAGCCAAAAGAGGCCACCGCCAACGACGGTCTGGACGAGATCCGCGCCGATCTGGGGCCGCTGGATTATCTGGGCTGGGCCGAACGCTGGCGCGCGGCCGGGGCCAACCTCATCGGCGGCTGCTGTGGCATAGGCCCAGAACACATAGCGGCGCTGGCCAGTCGGCTGCGTTAAGGAGATCCCATGAAAGAGAGCAAGATAGGGCTCTGGTCCCTCACCGCCCTGGTGTTCAGCTCCATGGTGGGGGCGGGGATCTTCAGCCTGCCCCAGAACATGGCCGAAGTGGCCGGTGCCCGCGCCGTGCTGATCGGCTGGGGCGTGACCGGGGTCGGCATACTGGCGCTGGCCATGAGCTTCCTCTACCTGTCGCGACTCAGACCCGATCTCGACGGCGGCATCTACAGCTATGCCCGCGCCGGCTTTGGCGAGCTGGTGGGCTTCTTCAGTGCCTGGGGTTATTGGCTGTGCGCCACCATAGGTGTGGTGGGTTATCTGGTGATCGCCTTCGCGGCCCTGGGCAGCTTCGTCGATACCCCTGACAATGTCTGGTTTGGCGAGGGCAACACCCTGGCGGCCTTCATCGGCGAGTCCTGCATCCTCTGGGCGGTGCACCTGCTGGTGGCCCGCGGCGTGCAGCAGGCGGCCCTGTTCAACCTGGTGGCGACCCTGGCCAAGAGTCTGCCGCTGCTGCTGTTCATCCTGTTCGCCTGCTACTGGTTCGATCCTGTCACCTTCGCGGCGGATCAGCAGGGCAGCACCCTGGCGGTACCGGTGTCAGATCAGGTGCGCAATACCATGCTCATCACCCTCTGGGTCTTCACCGGTATCGAAGGGGCGGCGGTGCTGTCGGCCCGGGCGAGAAACAAGCGGGACGTGGGCACCGCCACCGTGCTCGGCGTGGTGCTGGCGCTGCTGCTCTATGTGCTCATCTCTGTGCTGGCACTCGGGATCCTGAGTCGCCCCGAGCTCGCGGCCCTGCCCAACCCCTCCATGGCGGGGTTGATGGCCCAGATGACCGGATCCTGGGGCAAGCTGCTCATCAGCGCCGGCCTCATCGTGTCGGTGCTTGCCTCCTACGTGAGCTGGACCCTGTTCTCGGCCGAGGTGCCGTTCAGCGCGGCCCGTCACGGCGCCTTCCCGGCCATCTTCCGCCGCCAGAACCGCAACGGCACTCCCATCGCGTCGCTCTGGCTCACCAGCCTGACGGTGCAGGGCTGCCTGCTGCTGGTGTGGCTGCTCGGCAAGGGCTACACCAACCTGCTGCT
Source organism: Aeromonas sobria (assembly GCF_050266975.1). Classification (GTDB taxonomy): domain Bacteria; phylum Pseudomonadota; class Gammaproteobacteria; order Enterobacterales; family Aeromonadaceae; genus Aeromonas; species Aeromonas sobria_B. Next base: position 37,679 of record NZ_JBKISU010000026.1, on the reverse strand, counting down.
CATCTCCACCTCCATGATCCTGGTGCCCTACCTGCTGATCGGCCTCTTCCTGCTCAAGCTTGCCTTCGGCGGGCAGCACAAGGGCGGGCAGGGCAACACCTTGATGCGGGCGGTGGCCCTGGTGTCGAGCGGTTACGGATTCTGGCTGCTCTATGCCGCCGGGGTGGAGTACCTGCTGCTCTCCTTGTTGCTCTACGGGCCGGGCCTGCTGCTGTTTCTCTACAGCCGTCGCCAGCTCGGCGCCGAGCAGCGGCTCAGCGGGCGCGAACGGTTGCTGGCCGGGGTCACCCTGCTGGCCCTGGTGCCGGCGCTCTGGTCCTTCACCCACCAGATTTGACGGGTGGCCCACGCCAAGCGATAACAGCCCACGTCATCGGATAATAGAAAGGGGAGCCGTAATGGCTCCCCTTTGTCGCTATCCGATGGGCCTCGTTGCGCTAGAGCACCTGGCTCAGGAACTGACGCAGACGGGGGGAGGCGGGGTTGTCGAAGAAGTCGGCGGGCCTGTCATCCACCAGCAGCTCGCCGCGCTCCATGAACAGCACCCTGTCCGCCACTTCCCGGGCAAAGCCCATCTCGTGGGTCACCACCACCATGGTCATGCCTTCTTTGGCCAGCCCCTTCATGACGTCCAGCACCTCGCCCACCATCTCGGGATCCAGGGCACTGGTGGGCTCGTCAAACAGCATGATGCGCGGCTGCATGGCGAGCGCCCGGGCAATGGCCACCCGTTGCTGCTGGCCACCGGAGAGCTGGGAGGGGTAGCTGTGCGCCTTGTCCGAAAGACCCACTTTCAGCAGCAGGGCCTTGGCCCGCTCCTCGGCCTCCTGGCGGGGCAGGCCGCGCACCTTCTGGGGGGCGAGGGAGATGTTGTCCAGCACGCTGAGGTGGGGGAAGAGGTTGAAGGACTGGAACACCATGCCCACCTCTTCCCGCAGCTTGTTGACGTCGCCTGGTTCGGTGAGGCTGATGCCATCGACCTCGATATGACCGTCGTTGATGGTCTCGAGCTGGTTGAGGGTGCGCAGGAAGGTGGATTTGCCCGAGCCGCTCGGCCCCACGATCACCACCACTTCCCCTTCGGCCACCTGGGTGCTGACGTGCTTGAGGGCGTGCACCTGGGTGCCGTAGAACTTCTCGACCCCGGTCGCCTTGATGATGGGATTGGCCTTGTTGCGCATCGTCATGCCGTGGCGCTCCCCGTGTCTGTGCGTTTCATGTGACAAGTCATGTGACTGGCCGTGATGGCCAGGGGTTGCTTAGTTGCTGCGTGCATATTTCACCTCGAGACGGCGCACCAGGAAGGAGAGAGTGCCAGTCAGCACCAGATAGAGCAGGGCCACGGTGAACCAGACCTCGAACGGGCTGAAGGTGGAGCTGACCACCTCCCGTCCCGCCTTGGTGAGGTCGGTGATGGAGATGACCGAGACCAGGGAGGAGTCCTTGATGAGGTTGATGAACTGGCCGGCCAGGGGCGGCAAGACCCGCTTGAAGGCCTGGGGCAGTATGATGTAGCGCATGGTCTGGGCCGAGGTGAGACCCAGGCTGCGGCCTGCCTCCATCTGCCCCTTGTGGATGGAGTCGATGCCGGCGCGCACGATTTCGGCCACGTAGGCACCGGTGAAGACGGCCAGCGCCGCCACCCCGGCGGTGAATCTGTCCAGATTCAGCACTGTGCCGATGAAGAAGTAGACGATGAAGATCTGCACCAGCAGCGGGGTGCCGCGGATCAGTTCCACATAGCAGCCGGCCAGATTGCGCAGGGCCGGGTTGGGGGAGAGGCGGGCCAGGCCCGCCAGGGTGCCGAGCAGGATGGCGAACACCCCGGCCACCAGGGAGAGCTTGATGGTGACCCAGATACCGAAGGCGATGGGGCCCGGGGTCCACTTCAGCTGGGTGTCGAGCACGTCGCCGCGAAAGACGGTGTCCCCTTCGCTCAGGTTGGTATCGCTGGCGGCGATGGCTTGGCGATGGGTGGCGTCCAGATCGTCTTGCAGCACCAGGGCGTCATTTTCGGCCACGACGGTGCCGTCAAACTCGGCGTAGTTGTGTTGCTGGGCCTGATAGACGATGTACTGGGGGATGCGCTCCCAGCGCCAGGTGTAATCGACCGATTGCACGGCCTTGTAGATGCCGAATACGGCGAGCAGCAGCATCAGCACGAAAACGCCGTGCCAGAGTAGTGAGCTGGGCTGTTTTTCCATCTGCTTGATGGGTCTCGGATTGAGCACAGTCGACAACCTCTTTCATTATTGTGTGGGGTCTGCGTGAGGGGCGCGGTCTGGCCGCGCCCTCGGGAGGTTTACTTGAGCTGTTTCAACCAGTCGTTGGACTCGAACCACTTCTGATAGAGGCGATCGTAGCTGCCGTCGCCCTTGATCTGGCGCAGGTAGTTGTTCATCCAGTTGAGGGTGTCCTGATCCCCCTTGCGGATGGCCCAGGCCAGGGGTTCGAAGGTGAAGGGGCTGGCCAGGTGCACCACGGCTGCCTTGTTCTCGGAGGCGAAGATGGCGTTGTAGGGCAGGTCATAGATGAAGGCATCGACCTTGCCGTTGACCACTTCCAGCTTGGCGTCGTCCTGGGTCTCATACTGCAGCAGGGTGGCCTTGGGGATCATGCGCTTGACGGCCTGCTCGCCCGTGGTGCCGAGCTTGACCGCGATCTTGAACTTGGGATCGTTCAGATCTTGATAGGACTTGATGGCACCCGCCAGCTCCTTGCGCAGCACTATGGTCTGGCCGACGACGATGTAGGGATCGGCGAAGTTGACCCGCAGGTTGCGCTGGGGGGTGACCGTCATGCCGCCCATGATGACATCGAACTTGTCGGTGAGCAGGGCGGGGATGATGCCATCCCAGGCGGTGTTGACGAACTCCACCTTCACCCCCATCTCCTTGGCGACCATCTTGGCGAGATCCACATCGAAGCCGATGTATTTGCCCTGCTTGTTGGTCATCTCGAAGGGTTGATAGCCGGCATCGAAGCCGACCCGCAGCACGCCGCGATCCAGGATGGCATCCAGGGTGGAGGGGGCGGCAGTGGGGGCCGCGTTGGCCAGCCCGCAGGCCAGCAGGGTGGAAAGGATCAATTTTTTTATCATGGGTGACGTCTCTGTCGTAAGTGTGTTCGGCCTTGAACCTGCTCCCGTGCGACTCCATGGCACAAGAGACTGCTGCATCCGGCAGCAGGCAAGACAGGATTATTGTCTTGGTCGGGGCGAAAGCCCCATATGAGATTCTATGAATGACAGCCTGAGTGAAAAATGTACCAAAAGTTGATTGTGCCAGAAGACTCAATAAGTTAGTGGGACTTTTGCCTCGCAGCCTGGCTCATAAAACCACAAGAAAACAACATATCTATCTAATGGCGTGGGTTCAAGTGCAAAAATATTTGGCGGGCATTTTGCTGTCCCCGGCGACGATAATCTGGCTTCAATCGAAACTTATTGGCGGTGGTACTGGTGAAGGGAGGCAGGTGGTGGTCGGGCCGGGGAACTATTTCAGCACGCCACAAGGCTCCCTCTGTGTCTTGTCATGGCCTTCCCATATACTCAGCCATCCCCATTGCAAGGCTCGGGTATGGACACCTCAATACTGCTCAATCTGGATGTATTCACCCTGATGCTGATGGCCCTCGGGGGCTACAGCCTGGGCTTCATCACCCTCTCCATCATCTGGACCACCCACAGGGAGATCCCCGGTCTCGGGTTCTGGTGGTGGTCCAGTCTGTGCGCCCTGGCGGCCCAGTCGCTGTTCTTCCTGCAGGCGTTCACCCCCCATATCGCGGGGATCTGGCTGGCCAACCTGCTCATCACCCTCTGCATCGCGCTGATGCCGCTGGCCTTGCAGCGTTTCTTCGGGGTCTCCCCGAACTGGCGCGCCTTCGTCCTCTTCATGCTGATCTACCTGCTGCTGCTCTGCTGGAGCGTCATGTTCAATGACGAGATGGCACCCCGGGTGCTGCTGGCCTGTCTGAGCTACATGGTGCTGGGGGCGGTGATCGTCTTTCTCGTCTGGCGGCACGGCTATCCGGCCTACCTGCCCGCCGTGCTGGTGTTTACCGTGGTCAACATACTGCTCTACGGCTTCAACCTGGTGCGGATGGGGGCCCTGCTGGGCGGCGAGGTACGGGTGCTGATGGATCAGCACCTGGTCAATGTGCTGCCCTTTCTCTCCATGCTGATGGGCAACTACCTCTCCACCTTCGGGGTGCTGCTGCTCTGTACCCAGTACCGGGCCCTGGCCCTGCGCCAGCTGGCTACCCAGGATCCCCTGACCGGGGTCTACAATCGGCGCGGGCTGCATCACCACCTGGCCCCCTTGCTCGGCAAGGGGCCCGTCTTGCTGGCCATGGTCGATCTCGATGACTTCAAGCAGGTCAATGACAGCTTCGGCCATGAGATGGGGGACAGGGTGCTCAGGGAGGTGGGGCGCCACCTGAAGGGCCAGCCGGATCTGCTGGTGGGACGCGTTGGTGGCGAGGAGTTCGTCTTGCTGGCCAACTGGCAGCAGGGGCAGGCCCATGAGCGGTGCGAGCAGCTGCGCCGGGAGATAGCGGCCCTGGAGGTGGAGGGGATCCGCATCACCATCAGCATGGGGCTGGACTGGCTCTGGCCCGGTGAGGGACTGGAGCAGGCACTGCACCGGGCCGACGGGGCCCTCTATCGCGCCAAGCGGGAGGGAAAGAACCGGGTCTGTGTCTGGCAAGAGACCCGGGAGTCGTCCCCGCCGGTGAGCGCCGCTTGATGCGGCGCGGCGGCCCGTGACCCGGGCGATCCGGGTCGTGGCTGCGTCAGCGGTGCAGCTCGCCCGCGCGCTCGGGCTGATAGACCACCTCCAGGATTTCGACGGCGATGGTGCGACCGGCCGGGCCCGGCCAGTTGATGCTGTCCCCCACCTTGAGCCCCAGCAGGGCGCTGCCCACGGGGGCCAGCACCGAGATCCTGGACTCATCCCCTTGCACATCCTTGGGATAGACCAGGGTGAGGCAGAAGGGGGCATCGCTGTTTTGCATCTTGAAGCGCACCGTGCTGTTCATGGTGACCACGTCCGGCGGCATGTCGGCGGGCTCGCGGATCTCGGCGCGATCCAGCTCCTCCTGCAGGGCCTTGTGCTGGGGTGAGTGGCCCAACAGGGGTTCAATACGGTCCAGATCCAGGCTGGAGATGATGAGATGGGGTGCTGTCATGGCATAGATCCTCATGCAATGGGATGAACGGGGCCACAGGGGGCCGGGTTGAATGGCGAGTAAAAAGTATACAGCTGCGTGCGGCCCCCGGGCGGCTCGGGACGAGACGCGGGCGGGGGCTCAGTTGGGTGTGAGCAGAATGGGGAAAATCAGATTGGTTTTCATGGGGATACCATAACCATTCTGCCATGGCTTGGCAATCACCGGCCCGGACTCAGGGGGCCTGGTAGTCGTATTGCAGCAGGATGCGATCCAGGCTGCCGTCCGCCGCCATCTCGGCCAGGGCCTGGCGCCAGCGCGCCGCCTCCCCGGCGGGAAAATCCAGGTTGGCGGCCAGGTAGAGCGGCGCCCTGGTCAGGGTCTCCCCCTTGACCAGGCGGGCGAGGGGGAGGCCGGCCTCCTGCTGGGCGTAGCGCATGGTATTCCAGGCGGCGGCCCAGGCCTGGATCCGCCCCCGCGCCAGCTTGTCGGCGTTGCCGCGCTCGGTGCCGACGGTCTCCAGCTCAGGCATGCCCCGGGCCTGCAGCAGGCTGTGGCTCAGGGAGTGGCGCAGTACGCCTATCTTGAGCCGCTGCGCCTCGGCCAGGGTGAGCGGCTCGCCGCGATGACGCCGATCGCCGGCGAGCACGAAGGACTCCTCGAGCAGGGGGGCTATCCATTGCAAGCGTGCCTCGCGATCCGGGCTGCGCACCGGGGGCAGCAACAAGACCCCGGGTCTGTGCTGGGCCTCCATGAGGGCGCGGGCGAAGGGCATGAGCTCTATGGTGAGGGGTTCGTGCAGCCGACGGGCTGCCTCTTCGACCACCTCCACCGCCATGCCGGTCGGCGCCCCCTGCTGGGCGCGGATCACATAGGGGGGCACCTCGGCCGCCAGCAGGGTGACGGCCAGGGCGAAGGGGCTGGGCAGGGCGAACAGCAGGCACAGGATCAGGGGCATGGCGCTTCATCTGGGTGGCGAAGGCATCAAGTGTATCATTTTCGCCGCCGCCGGGCCTGCTCAGTCAAAGAAGTCGCGAATGTCCCGCTGCTGATAGTTGGCAAGATCGAGCCAGGGGGCCCTGGCCGCGAGCCGGGTGGGGGTGAGGGTCATGCGATAGCTGCGATAGCCGTCCAGGGAGCCGGACTCCACGCTCAGGGGCACCTGCAGACGCTCGGACCAGAGGATGCGGGTGCGCTCATGGGGGCTCTGGTGTGCATACCAACGCGCCCCCGCTGGCGCCTCGTCATCGAGGGGGGCCATGGCGGCCAGCAGCGCGGGATCGATGAGGAAGCGCACCTTGACCGGGTTGGGGGTGAAGGCGACCTGGCCATACTCCTCGGGGGGCACGCTCACCAGCTGGTTGTGGTAGCGGTCGGCGTAGCGCAGTTGCAGATCCCCGGGGGCCAGGCTGATCCAGCGGGCCGCCATCTGGTGGGTGAAGTGCTTGTGGCCGGGCTGGCTGTCGTGGCGCAGGTGATAGGCGCGGGCAATGGGCAGCGGGATGAGCCGCTCGCTCCAGATGTGATCGCCACGGCGCTGCCAGCGCTCCTGCCAGCGGCTCTCGCGCACCACACCGTCGGCGCCCGTGCTGCGATCCTCATACTGGATGCGGGCGGCGAGATCCGGTACCTCGGCCGCAAGGGCCCGGGGGGAGCAGAGCAGGGCAAGGCCCAGCAGGGTGAACAGGAGGCCGGCGGGGGCCCGGGTATGGGGCCCGTCTATCCGGGGGGGCAGGGGAAGGGGAGTCTCTCTCATGGGGTCTCTGTCTGGGCTGGTCTGCCGGGCTCGCCCGGCAAGGAATATAGAGAAAGGAGAGGGCCCCGGCCCGGGGCCCTCTCCCTGGGGACGCTATCAGAGGCCCAGGGCCTCTCTTATCTTGCCAAATACCCGGGTGTTATCCAGGGTCCCCTTGAAGCGGCTGCTGCCGGCGCCATCGGCAAACAGCATCACATCGCCGCCGCCATGGGTCTCGGAGCCGAGCTTGATGCCGGTCTCCTGTAGGTAGTCATCGGCCATCACTTCCCCGCTGGTGAGGGTGGGGCGCACATCGGCCCGGTTCGGACCATTGCCGAACACTAGCGTGGTGAAGGGCTTGCCATCCACGTCGGTCTGGGTCGAGCCGTCGCCATTTTTCACCAGATCCAGCACCGGATTGCCCTTGGCGGCATAACCGTTGATGGTCATGGTGTGGTCATGGTCGGCGGTGACCACGATCAGGGTCTCGTTCAAATCGACCTTGCCCAGGGCCGTCTTGACCGCGTCGTCCAGGGCAACCGCATCGGTGAGGGCCCGCTTGGCGTTGGTGCCGTGCAGGGCGTGGTCGATGCGCCCCCCTTCCACCATGAGGAAATAACCCTGGCCGTTCTGGCTGAGCAGGTCGATGGCCTTGGCGGTCATCTCGGACAGGGACGGCTGGGTATTGGCCGCCCCCTTGGCGACCCGGTCCAGCTCGTAATCGAGGTGGGACTTGGCGCTGAACAGACCCAGCACCTTGCCGCTCTCTATCTTGGCGAGATCGCTTCGGGTGGTGACGTACTGATAGCCCCGGGCACCGAGCTCGGCGGTGAGATCCCGGCCATCGGCCCGGCCCCCCTTGTTGCTGGTGCTGTCGTAAGGGGTCCAGTGGTTGGCCCCCCCACCCAGCAACACGTCCACCCCGTCTCCCAGCGCGCTGTTGAAGCCGGCGCCGCCCGGCACCGCCTGGGCCGCGATGGCGTAGGCTGCATCCCGGTGGCAGATGTGGGCATAGGTGGCCGCCGGGGTGGCGTGGGTCAGCTCCGTGGTGGTGACGGCGCCGACCGACTTGCCCGCCCCCTTGGCCAGCTCGAGCAGGGTGGGCACAGGGGTGCCGTTGTCGGCGCTGCAGTTGTTGATGCCCTTGTTGCCGTTGGCGTCCTTGCCGGGCGCCACAGCCTGGGTGTCGCTGCTCATGGCGATCACCTCGTTGTTCATCTTGATGCCCGTGGTGTAGGCCGCCATGGAGGGGGCTGAGTCCGTGGTCTGGGCATCGTTTGAGAAGGTCTTGATGCGGGCCGTGCGGGGCAGGGACATCATCGCCAGATTGCCCTCTTCCCCCACCTTGTAGAGGCGGGTGGCGGTGAGCACGCTGGGGCCCATGCCGTCACCGATAAAGAGGATGACGTTCTTGGCGTCGCTGGCCTGGGCCTGGGTGGCCAGGCTCAGGGTGGCCAGGGCCAGGGCGGAGCAGATTTGGGAGGTCTTGAATCGAGTATTCATGGGTGCCATTCCTTAGAGCTGGGCCGCAGCCTTGATCTTGCCAAACACGGCGGTGTTATCGAGGGAGCCATGGAAGCCATCCGCCCCCTGACCGATGGCGCCGAGGAACACATCGGTGCCGCCATGGGTCTCGCTGCCGAGTTCACCTACCTTGACCACCACCTCCTGGTGGTAGTCGTCGGCGGAGACGGTGGCATCGTCGAGCGGCGCCACGCTCGCCCGGGAGCCATCGACCCGGTTGTAGCCGTTACCAAAGCCGATGATGGTGTAGGGCATGCCGTCGCTGTCGAGCAGGTTGTCGCCGCTGACATAGTTCTTCGCCAGCCCAAGCACCCCGGGGTTGCCGTCCGTGGTCTTGCCGGTGCGCTTGGCGTAGCCGTTGAGCACCAGCGTATGGTCATGGTCGGCGGTGACCACTATCAGGGTGTTTTTCAGCTCGGGGTCGCTCTTTTTCACCTCAAGGATGGCCGCCTTGATGGCGTCGTCGAACGCCAGGGTGTCTTGCAGGGCGCGCTTGGCGTTGGTGTCGTGCAGGGCGTGGTCGATGCGGCCCCCTTCCACCATCAGGAAGTACCCCTTCTCCTTGTCCTTGAGCTGCTTGATGGCGGCCAGGGTCATGTCGGTGAGGGAGGGCTCGCTGGCGGGCCTGTCGAGTTCGTACTTCATGTGGCTGGCGCCAAACAGACCCAGCAGCGGCTTGCCGGCCTCGGCTCCCTGCAACTCGCCCAGGGTGCTGGCGAACTGGTAGCCCTGGCCCTTCATCTCCTCGATGAGGTTGCGGCCGTCCTCCCGCTTGCCCTGGTCGGCGGTGGGTTGAAAGAAGCTGCTGCCGCCGCCGAGCACCACGTCGATGCCATCCTTGAGGGCCGGGTTGTAGCCGGCGCCGCCCGGCACCAGTTGCACCGCGATGTCCGCTTCCAGATCCCGGTTGCAGAGATGGGCATAGGTGGCGGCCGGGGTGGCATGGGTGATGCGGGTGCTGGTGACCACGCCGGTGCCGCGGCCATCGGCCTTGGCCAGCTCGAGCAGGGTGGTGACCGGCTTGCCGCCACTCTGGCTGCAGTCATCCTGCTGGGTCGCCTCGCCATCCATGCTGATGACGCCGTTGTTGCTCTTGACCCCCGTCATGTAGGCCGCCATGGAGGGGGCCGAATCCGTGACCTGGGCATCGTGGGAGAAGGTCTTGATAAACGCCGTCTCCGGCAATGTGTCCATGGTGAGATCTCCCTCCTCACCCACCCCGTAGATGCGGGCGGTGGTCAGGGTGTTGATCCCCATGCCATCGCCGAGGAAGAAGATCACGTTCCTGGCGCGGGTGTTGGCCTCGCCCTTGTCACTGCTGCTGTTGTCGTCGTTGCTGGAATGGCAGCCGGCGGCCAGGGCGGCACTGATCATGAGTGCCATTCCCGTCATTTTTTTCATGGGTTCGCTCCTTGTAAAACCGTGGTGAAGGCTAAGGAGTCCAGATGACGGTTTGAATGAACTCAGATGACACTAGTGTTAAACCGGTGGTAAATCCGGTTATCAATCATGTGGTTAATATAGTGGTGCCGTGCCAGGGGGCCCAGGTGGGAGGGAGAGTGACCCCCGGGGAGACAAGAGTCTGTCAATGTGGGGAAAAGCAGGTAAAATGCGCCCCGTTCCGAGCAGAGAAGGTGAGAGAGAATGTCGATTAACTGGTTTCCCGGTCACATGCACAAGGCCCGCAAAGAGATCGCCGAGGTCATGCCCCAGGTCGATGTCATCATAGAGATGCTCGATGCCCGGATCCCCTTCTCCAGCGAGAACCCTCTGGTGCCGGAATTGCGGGGTGACACCCCCGTCATCAAGGTGCTCAACAAGGCGGATCTCGCCGATCCCGAGATCACGGCGCGCTGGGTGGCCCACATGGAGCAGGAGAAGGGGATCAAGGCCCTGCCTCTGACCCAGCAGCAGCCCGACGAGATCAAGAGCCTGCTGACCCTGTGCCACCAGATGCTGCCGGAGCGCAACTTCGAGCTGCGCGGGGTGCGCGCCATGATCATGGGCATCCCCAACGTGGGCAAGTCGACCCTGATCAACACACTGGCGGGGCGCACCATAGCCCGGACCGGCAACGAGGCGGGGGTGACCAAGTCCCAGCAGCGGATCAAGCTCGACAACAACGTCATCCTGACCGATACCCCGGGCTTCCTCTGGCCCAAGCTCAACCCCCCCTCCTGCGGCTACCGGCTGGCCATCACCGCGGCCATCAAGGACACCGTCTTCGACTACGCCGACATCGCCATGTTCGCCGCCGATTACTTCATCAAGGCCTACCCGGAGCGGATCAAGGCCCGCTACCAGATCAGCGATCTGCCCGAGACCGAGATCGAGCTGCTGGAGCTCATCGCCCGCCAGCGCGCCTTCGTGCGCAAGGGGGGCCTCGCGGATCTGCACAAGGCCTCGGAGATCCTGGTGAACGAGTTCCGCTCAGGCCTGCTTGGCCGCATCACCCTGGAGACCCCGGAGATGGTGAGCGAGGAGATCATACTGGCGGCAGAGGAGGCGGAGCAGAAGGCCAGGGAGAAGGCCGAGCGGGAAGAGGAGCGCCAGGCGCGGGCCCGTCGCAAGTACGCCAAGAAGCGGCAGAAATAGCCGAGTCTGTGCCAGGTAACACGAAGAGGCGGCCCCGGGGTCGCCTCTTCTGTTATGGCGCCAATGGCCGGGCCGGGGCAACACCTGGCAGCCGTTCGTTCAGCGCCGATTGACAATGGCTTTGGCGGTGGCATGATGCGCTCGCATTTTGACTCTCCCCACGGTTTTATCCATGACCACATACGCCCGGCCAGTGCTGTCATTGCTCTGTGGCCTGCTGCTGTTGACCCTGGCCATCGCGGTGCTAAATACCCTGGTGCCGCTCTGGCTCGCCCATGACAGGCTGCCGACCTGGCAGGTGGGCATGGTCGGCTCCGCCTATTTTTGCGGCAACCTGCTGGGGACCCTGCTGGCGGGGACGCTGATCAGACGCGCCGGGTTCAACCGCAGCTACTACCTGGCCAGTGCCCTCTTCGCCGCTGGCTGTGTGGGCTTAGGAGTCACCCTGGGCTTCTGGAGCTGGCTTATCTGGCGCTTCATCGCCGGCATCGGCTGCGCCATGATCTGGGTGGTGGTGGAGAGTGCGCTCATGTGCAGCGGCAACGCGCGCAACCGGGGGCGCCTGCTCGCCGCCTACATGATGGTTTATTACCTGGGGACAGTGCTCGGGCAGCTGCTGGTCAGCACCTTGCCGACCGGTCTGATGGATGTGCTGCCCTGGCTGACGGGCCTGGTCGCGGCCGCCATCCTGCCGCTGCTGTTTACCCGCATTGTCAACCAGCAGGGCGAGCAGCAGGAGGGGTCAACCCGGGTGTGGTCCATGCTGCGCCTGCGTCAGGCGCGCCTTGGGGTCAACGGCTGCATCCTCTCCGGCATCGTGCTGGGGTCGCTCTATGGTCTGATGCCGCTCTACCTGAACCACCAGGGGGTCAGTGATGCCGGTATCGGTTACTGGATGGCGGTGATGGTGAGTGCCGGCATCCTGGGGCAGTGGCCTGCCGGCCGTCTGGCGGACAGGTTCGGCCGCCTGCCGGTACTGCGGATACAGGTGCTGGTGGTCATTCTGGGCGCCTTGGCGATGCTCGGCGCCGCAGGGATGGGCCCGGCGCTCTTCATCCTGGGCGCCGCCGGCTTTACCCTCTACCCGGTGGCCATGGCCTGGGCCTGCGAGCAGGTCGAGCAACATCAGCTGGTGGCGATGAATCAGGCGCTGCTGCTGAGCTACACCCTGGGCAGCCTGCTCGGCCCGGCCTATACCGCGCTCTTGATGCAGCACTACTCGGACAAGCTGCTGTTTATCATGATCGCCAGCGTCTCCTTCATCTATCTGCTGATGCTGCTGCGCCCCATGGGCAAGCATCCGACGCCGCTGGCACATGCCTGATGCAAAGGAGCGCCGATCGCCATCTCCTGACCGATCCCTGGTGATCGGTGCCGAGCGGCGCTTTTTTGGCGAGATACAACCAGGCGGCCCCGGGGCCGCCTGGTTGTTATCAGGGGCCGGATGGGGACAGGGGCTAGCCGTAGCGCTTGTTCGCCTCTTCGAACAGGGACAGATGCAGGGGGAGCAACTGCCGCCAGTCGCGCCTGTATCCGCCTCCCGGTACGGCGGCGATGGGCAGGCCGTGGCGCATCGCACAGTCAAACACCATGGCGTCCCGCTGGCGCACCCCGGCGTCGCTCAGGGAGAGGTAACCGAGCTCATCGGCCTGGTGCACGTCGACCCCGGCCTGATAGAGGATGAGGTCGGGGCGGTAGAGGCGCAGCGCCAGATTGAGCGCCTGGGTCAGGGTCTCGAGGTAGGCGTCGTCCTCCATGCCGCTTGGCAGGGCAAAGTCCAGGTGGGAGGCGGGTTTGTGGTGGGGAAAATTGTGCTCGCCATGGAGGGAGAGGGTGATGATGTCCCGGCTCCCCGCGCACAGGGCGGCGCTGCCATCCCCTTGATGGACATCGAGATCCACGATGAGCACCTGCTCGCAGCGCCCCTCGTCGAGGCAGGCCCGGGCCGCGATCACCAGGTCGTTGAACAGGCAGAAGCCGCTGCCAAAGTCCCTGTGGGCGTGGTGATAGCCGCCGGAGATCTGCAAACCGCAGCCCTGATCGAGGGCGTGACGGCTGGCGGCCAGGGTGGCCCCGACCGAGCGCAGGGTGCGTTCAATGAGCAGGGGGGACCAGGGAAAGCCGAGTCTGCGGATGGCGTCTCTCTCAAGCTGGCCGCTGAGGGCCGCCGCCACAAAATCGGCATCGTGGACCCGTGTTATCTGCTCCCGGCTCGCGGCGGGAGCCTCTGTCAGGGGATAGCCCCGGGCTGCCAGGATCTGGTAGAGCGCCTGGTACTTGGCCAGGGGAAAGCGGTGACGCTCGGGCAGGGTCAGGGAGGAGTAATGGGGGTGGTAGAAGATGCGCAGGGCCATGGAAATGGGTCCGAACGGAGATGAAAAAGGGGAGCCTGGCTCCCCTTTTTGCATAAAGCGACTTTTGCATAAAGCGACGCGCTGCGCCCTTATTGTTGCTGGATAACCCAGATCTGGAAGGCTTTGCGAGTCTCTGTATCTGCCTTGTTGTACCAGCTCTGCAGCTGGGTCAGGGCTTCGGGGTTGCTCTGGGCCTTGCTCGGGGCAACCTGGACAGGGGCGCTGGCGGCGGCCATGACGGCGGCGGTGGAGACGGCGACCGTGGTCGGCTGGTTGAAGGCCTTGCCCATGGCGATCAGCTCCTGCTGATAGTCACGGGTCAGCTGGAACCCTTCGACCTTGGGCAGGACGAACTGCTCGCTCTTGACGGACTGACCGCTCACCTTGTCCTTGAGCCCCACTTGCTGGGTCTTGACAAACTGCTTGGCCTCGGCTTCGTTGCGCGGCTTCTTGTAGTCCAGGATCAGCTGCTGGTTGTCTTCGGCGGTGAAGTTGATGACCAGGGGCTCGGCGGTCACGAACTTGGTGTCGCTGCGGCTGGAGTAGTTGCCTTCGAAGGCGACCACCAGTTGATGCTTTCCTGCCTCAATTGGGTATTTATTGCCCGTTTGGAGTAGCTTGGGATTGGTGGGTTCGCCATCGATCAACTGCACCACATAGGGTGGGGCGACTTCCAATTGGACATTGGCCAGGGCGCTGCCGGCCCACAACAGACCAGCCAGAGCCGGCACCAGAACAGTCAGTTTCATCTCTTCTCCTTGAACAGTCAGGCGATGGCCTGCTGAAAACAGGGGCCATTTTTGCAGGTTTGGCCGAGGGCGGCAATAGCCAAGGGGCGCCGATTCGAGCCCGGGCCGGGCCCCCTCTATTCCTCGGTTTCTCAATAGCGGGGCGGTCGCCGTCACTCAATGCGGCGGGTAAAGGGCGGCAGGGCATCGAGCAACCCCTTGCCGTAACGCTTGGTGAGCAGGCGGCGATCGAGAATGGTCACCCGGCCCAGATCCGTCTCCTTGCGGATGAGACGGCCGCAGGCCTGGATCAGCTTGCGGGACGCCTCCGGCACCGTCAGCTGGAGGAAGGGGTTGCCGCCGCGCTGCTCGACCCATTCGGCGGTCGCCTCCTCCACCGGGGAGTTGGGGACCGCGAACGGGAGCTTGGTGATCACCAGGTTGGTGAGGTAGTGGCCGGGCAAGTCCAGCCCCTCGGAGAAGCTGCCGGTGCCAAAGAGGATGCTGGCCTGGCCGCCGTCGCATTTTTGCTTGTGCAGGGTCAGCAGGGCGTTGCGCGACGCCTCCCCCTGCACCAAGAGAGAGAGCCCCTTGGCCCTCAGCCCCTGGGCGACCTCGTTCATCTGCCGGTAGGAGGAAAACAGCACCAGGCTCGCCTCCTTGCCGGCCAGCAGCCGAGGCAGGGTATCGACAAGCTCCTGGGTGAAGCCGGGAGCGCTCGGTTCATGGGTCATTTTTGGCAGGTAGAGTTCCGCCTTCTGATAGTCGAAGGGGGAGCGCAGGCGCAGGTAGCGGGTGCCGTCGTGCTCCTTGAGTCCCACCTGATGGCGAAAGTAGTTGAAGGAGGAGAGGGCGGTGAGGGTGGCCGAGACCAGCACGGCGCCGATGCAGCGGGACCAGAGCCACTCCTCCAGCAGATAGCCGACCTCGATGGGGGAGGCGTGCAGCCAGGTGTCCCCATCCTCGCCTCTCACCATCCAGCGAGCCAGGGGCGTCTTGCCCTCGGGGACATGGCGACCGAGCATCTCCCACAGGGCGGTGAAGCCCTCCAGCCGTTGCAGGTGAAAGCCGGTCTCGGCCAGCAGGGGTTCGGCCTCCTTGCGGCGGATCTCGCCATCTTTCAGGGCCTCGCCGATGGCGCCCTGCATCCTGTCCAGCGCCCGCAACGCCTTCTTGCTCGCCTCTTTCAGGTTTTCGGCCAGCATGGGCAGCGGATCGGGCAGTACCCCGCCCTCGAACCTGTGCTGTCCCTCCGGGGTCAGCAAACCCTCGTGGGCGGCGAGCCACTGCTCGAGGGCCTTGAGATCCGGCTGCAGGGAGGCGAGTGCGTCTTGCAGCTTGAGCTGGGGATCGAGCAGGCTCTCCTTGTTGAGGGCCCGCGCCAGCTTGCCGCTGCTCTGGGCCAGCTTCTCCAGCCAGCGGCGGGATCCCTTGATGTTGGCGCTGGCGGCGCCGTGATCCCGGGCTATGGTGGGCAGGTGATGGGCCTCGTCGAGCACATAGAGGCACTCGTCCGGGCTCGGCAGGATGATGCCCCCCCCCATGGTGAGGTCGGAGAGCAGCAGGGCATGGTTGACCACCAGCACATCGGCCGCCTCCATGTCGTTTCTGGCGCGATGAAACGGGCAGTGCTGATGGTGGCTCAGGGCCTTGTTGCAGCTGTGGCGGTCGGCGGCGATGCGCAGCCAGCCCGGATCCGGAATGGGGTCTGGCCAGTTGTCCCTGTCCCCGTCCCACTTGCCGTCGGTGTAGGCCTGCCACAGCGCCTGGTAGAGGCGCTGATCCCCGGCGCTCGGCTTGTGTTTGCTCAAGGCCTCGAAGTCGAACTCGAAGTTGCTCATGTCGGCGCCGCTGGCCGCCTGCTCCAGCAGGTGCTCGCAGCAGTAACGCTGGCGCCCCTTGACCAGCATGAAACGAAACGGCAGCTCGCTGTGGCGATGATAGAAGGGCAAGTCCTTGTGGATCAGCTGCTCTTGCAACGCCACCGTGGCGGTGGAGATGATGAGCTTCTTCTGGGTGAGCCGCGCCACCGGGATGGCACCCTGGGCATAGGAGAGGGATTTGCCTATCCCGGTGCCCGCCTCGGCCACCAGGATACGGCGAGACCTGTCGTACTCCCCGGTGAGGGTCTTGGCTATCTCGGCCACCAGGAAGTTCTGCTCCCTGCGGGGCACAAAGCCGGGCAGGCCGTCGGCTATCTGGCGATAGGTGGCGCGAATACTGGCTTTGAGACGGGTCGATAACATGGCTTGGCGGGTCATGGCTGGGATTGGAGTGACAGGATACCCGCAACCCGGCGCCCGGGTCGAGGCAGGGATGACAGCCCCTTGCATGGCCGCCGCCAAATATGCCAACACAGCGGTTGGGGGGTGGATGACTCCCCTCAGCTGGCATAAAAAAGCAGCGTTTTTCGCTGTAAACGGTTTCCCTTAACAGGGGGAAAGAGATGAGAGAGGGATCACATTTTTTTCCCTATGACTACGGTTCTGCCAGAAAGTTCCAAGTTTTTTCATTGCGGATTGCAAAACCCGGTGCTAGTCTCGGGCCCCATAGTGATGCAAAGAACATCGCTAACACAGGGAATAACAACAACTTAGTGTTTAATTACAGTAGGCATTGGAAACTATGAAAAAGACAATTCTGGCTATTGCTATCCCGGCTCTGTTTGCATCCGCAGCTAACGCTGCCGTCATCTATGACAAAGACGGTACCACCTTCGACATCTACGGTCGTGTACATGCCCAGTACTTCGGCGAGTACGACTCCTACGATGCAGACGCAGATTCTTACTCCAAGAATGATGGTGAGCTGACCACCTATGCCCGTCTGGGCTGGTCCGGCAAAATGGCTCTGAATGACACCTGGTCTGGCGTTGCCAAAACTGAGTGGCAACTGGCCTCCGAAAACTCCTATGGCAGCGATAAGCGTGAGCTGAAGGCTCGTCACATCTATGCTGGCTTCGATGGTTCCCAGTATGGCCAGTTCCTGTTTGGTCAGACAGAAACTGCTTTCTACAATGCAACCGTCGCCAAGACCGATATCTTCAACGACTACGGTGACATGGCCAACGTCTATGATGGTCGTCAAGAAGGTCAGGCTATCTATAACGGTCAGTGGAACGGTTTTGGCCTGAAGGGTGGCTACATCACCAACAACGGCAGCTATGATGCGAACTACGCTGGCTGGTCTGGTGTTGAAGGTAAAATGGACCACGGCTACACCCTGGGCGCAACCTATGACTTCGACTTTGGTCTGGGTCTGGCAGCAGGTTACGAGTCCAAGAGCTTCGAAGATGCCTCCAGCCTCACCATCACTTCCGAAAACGGTACTTTCAGCCGTGCTGATCTGACCGACAAGAATGACTGGGCTGTTGCCGCAAGCTACACCTATCAGGGTTTCTACTTCGCTGCCCTGTATAACGAATCCACCTACAAGTTCGACGGCTTCAACGATGCCAAGGCGCGTGGCTACGAGCTGGCTGCTTCCTACAACGTAGACGCCTGGACCTTCCTGGCTGGCTACAACTTCGCTGAAGCGAAA
Organism: Aeromonas sobria; assembly: GCF_050266975.1. Taxonomy (GTDB): domain Bacteria; phylum Pseudomonadota; class Gammaproteobacteria; order Enterobacterales; family Aeromonadaceae; genus Aeromonas; species Aeromonas sobria_B. Next base: position 20,037 of record NZ_JBKISU010000026.1, on the reverse strand, counting down.
GTGGAAGGTGTAACTTCTTACGAAGACACCGTAGATTTCACCTCCATGGGTGTTGAATACGCCTTCAACTCCAAGCTGAAAGCTTACACCGAATACAAAATCCAAGGCCTGAGTCAGCAAGATGACGAGTGGACTGTTGGTATGCAATACAACTTCTAATCACGCTTCCCTCTCGTAGGGAACGTTGAAAGAGTTGATAAAACGGCCAAGCTTGCTTGGCCGTTTTGCTTTTCTTCCCCCGCATTTGGCGCCCTGCGCCGTATCACATTGCCGGCCTCATCGGCTTGGTATCGCCACCGATATTCGTTAGATTAATCAGCTTGTTGCCCCAACAGGGAAGGAGCGGGCCTTGATCGATTTCACTCATCCGGCATGGCAGGCATTCGCGAGACAGCTGCTGGCGCAAGCGCGGGTGCGCGTGCGCGATCGCAATCTTCACCCCCTGGTCGCCCTGCTCCGTGACAATCAGCTGCTGCACTCCCTCGGCGGCCAGCAGGTCGAGCTCACCCCGGCGGGACGGCGCTACCTGCAGCGGGAGCTGACCCTGGCCAGCCTGGCCTGCGCCCCGCCGAGTCCGGAGGAGTGGATCCACGGTCAGGGCTGGCAGCTCAGGGAGAGGGTCAACCGGGATGTGCTCGCCGCCCTCTATCGCAAGGGGGACCAGCCCTTCGGCGCGGCCGAGCAGATCGATTTCGAAGACAAGGGGGTTGGGCTGTGCGCCGATGCCGCACTCAGGCTGAGGGCCAGTCGCCCCTTCAGCCTGTTCATGCAGGGGGGGCAGCTGCTCGACGCCGGCCCCTGGCTGCAGGCCCTCGGGGAGCTGAGCCTGCCGGAGCGCAGCCTGGCCGGGCTCGGCAAGCTGATCTGGCCCGGCGATGAGCCCGCCCGCCTCATCACCACGGAGCGCCTCGGGGTGTTCGCCGAGCTGGCCCTGCCCGAGGATGCCCTGCTGGCCTGGGCCCCGGGCGAGGCGCTTCATCTGCTCGCGCCCTTGCTGGCCGCCTTGCCCCCCGGGGTGAGCTGGCATCATGTGACGGATCTGGATCCCGCCGGCGCCGCCCGGGTGCAGGCCCTGGCGTCGCGTTTCGCTCGCCCCGCCAGCTGGTGGCTGCCCCGGGATCTGGTGCCCTTCATGGCAGCCTATGCCACCCCGCTGGCCGATCACCGCGGCTGGGAGCCGAGCCAGCTGCCCCAGGCACTGTGCCGCGCCTGTCATCCCCTGATCGCCGCGCAGCAGGGATTGGGGGCCGATGTGATGGCCCTGGCGCTGACATGGCAGGCGCTGGGTTAGCCCAGGGAAACGGGACGCGAAAAAGCGGTTTTCCCACAAGATGACGGGTGGTATAAAGGAAGGCGCTGCGCCGCCCAAGGGGCGCGGCGTTTACCATCCAGGACGCCCCCCAATAAAATCAATGGAACACAGGGAAAACCATGTTTGAAAAGGTTGTTGCCGCCCCAGCGGATCCGATTCTGGGCCTGACCGAAGCCTTCCGCGCCGATCCTCGTACCGACAAGATCAATCTCGGGGTCGGGATCTACAAGGATGAATCTGGTGCCACTCCTATTCTGCGCAGTGTCAAGAAGGCCGAACAGCGCCTGCTCAGCGATGAGCTGAGCAAGAACTACCTCGGCATCGAAGGCTACGCCAGCTACGGCGCCATCGTGCAGCAGTTGCTGTTTGGCAAGGGTGCCGAGCTCATCAACAGCGGCCGGGTCAAGACGGCCCAGGCGCCGGGGGGCACGGGTGCCCTGCGCATCGCCGCCGAGTTCGTGGCGCGCAACAACCTCAGCAAGACAGTCTGGATCTCGGATCCGACCTGGGCCAACCACGTCAGCGTCTTCCAGGCCGCCGGCCTCGAGGTGAAGTGGTACAAGTACTATGATCCGGCCAGCAAGGGGCTGGATTTTGCCGCCATGCAGGCGTCACTCTCCGAAGCGAAGGCCGGCGATCTGGTGCTGCTGCATGGCTGCTGCCACAACCCGACCGGCATCGATCCCACCCGGGAGCAGTGGCTGGCCCTGGCCGAACAGAGTGTGGCCGCCGGCTGGCTGCCGCTGTTCGACTTCGCCTATCAGGGCTTCGCCCGTGGCATCGAGGAGGATGCCGAGGGGCTGCGCATCTTCGCCGCCTGCCATGACGAGTTGCTGGTGGCCAGCTCCTTCTCCAAGAACTTCGGCCTCTACAACGAGCGGGTCGGCGCCTTCACCCTGGTGTGTGCCAGCAAGGCGATTGCCGACGTGGCCTTCACCCAGGTCAAGACGGTGATCCGCGCCAACTACTCCAACCCCCCTTCCCATGGCGCCGCCGTGGTGACCACCATAGTGCAGGATCCTGTGCTGTACGCCGAGTGGGTGGCCGAGGTGGCCGAGATGCGGGTGCGCATCCGCGAGATGCGAGAGCTGCTGGTGGAGAAGCTGGCGTCCCTGGGCGTGGCCCAGGACTTCGGCTTCATTCGCGAGCAGAACGGCATGTTCTCCTTCTCCGGGCTGGACAAGGCCCAGGTGGAGCGACTCAAGCAGGAGTTCGGCATCTATATCGTGGGATCTGGCCGCATCAGCGTGGCGGGGATCACCCATGCCAACATAGATCCCCTGTGCGAGGCCATCGCCAAGGTGCTCTGAGCCCGGCTGCCCGGCGCGGCCTGTCGCGCCGGATGCTGACATAAAAGAGGGCCCGCCATGGCGGGCCCTCTTTCTTTATATTGGCTGGCGTACTAGCGGCGGCGCCTGCTGCCGCCGAGCAGGGAGCCGAGCACCCCGCGCACCAGCTGACGACCCACCTCGCTGCCCAGGGTGCGGGCCACGCTCTTGGCCGCCGTCTGCACCACGCCATCATGCTGGCCGCCCCTGGGGCCGGTGCGACCGAACAGTATCTCGCCGAGGGAGCCAAGCAGGCCGCCCTCATCCTCCACCTGTGTGCTCCCCCTGGCGCCCTTGCCTGAAGCGGGGGCCGCCTCCTGGTCCGCGTCCCGTGCTCCTTGCAGCCGCTCGAAGGCAGACTCCCTGTCCTGGATCTGCTCATATTGGCCAAACAGCAGGGATCCCTGGATCAGGGCCTGGCGCTCGGCCGGCGTGAGGGGGCCTATCCGGCTGGCGGGGGGCGCCATCAGGGCCCGCTCCACCACGTTCGGGCGCCCCTTCTCATCCAGGGTGGAGACCAGGGCCTCGCCGACGCCAAGCTCTGTGATGACGCCGGCGGCGTCGAAGGCCGGGTTGGCCCTCAGGGTATCGGCGGCGATGCGCACCGCTTTCTGATCCTGGGGGGTGAAGGCGCGCAGCGCATGTTGCACCCGGTTGCCGAGCTGGCCCAGCACGCTGGCGGGAATGTCGGCCGGGCTCTGGGTGACGAAATAGACCCCCACCCCCTTGGAGCGGATGAGGCGCACCACCAGCTCAATCTTCTCCAGCAGCGCCTTGGGGGTGTCGTTGAACAGCAGGTGGGCCTCGTCGAAGAAGAACACCAGATTGGGCTTATCCGGATCCCCCACCTCGGGCAGCTGCTCGAACAGCTCGGAGAGCAGCCAGAGCAGGAAGCAGGCGTAGAGCCGGCTCGACTGGGTCAGCTTGTCTGCCGCCAGTATGTTGATGTGGCCGCGCCCCTGTTCGTCGGTCTGCAGCAGATCCTGGATGTCGAGCATGGGCTCGCCGAAGAAGTGGTCGGCTCCGGCTCGCTCCAGGGTGAGCAGGTTGCGCAGTATGGCCCCCACCGAGGCGCTGGAGACATTGCCGTAGCGGGTGGTGAGGGTCTTGGCGTGTTCCCCGACAAACTGCACCATGGCGCGCAGGTCCTTGAGATCGAGCAGCAAGAGCCCCTCGTCGTCCGCCACCTTGAACACCAGCTCCAGCACGCCGCTCTGGGTGTCGTTGAGACCGAGCAGGCGGGAGAGCAGCAGGGGGCCCATGTCGGAGATGGTGGCGCGCACCGGGTGGCCCTGCTCGCCATAGAGATCCCAGAACACCACGGGACTGGCGCAAAAGGCGGGGGCCTCAATGCCCATCTGGCCGAGCCGTTCCTCCAGCCTGGCCGAGGAGGCTCCCGGGGCGCCCAGGCCGCTCAGATCCCCCTTCACGTCGGCGAGAAAGACGGGGACCCCCAGATTGGAGAACCCTTCCGCCATCACCTGCAGGGTGACCGTCTTGCCGGTCCCGGTCGCCCCCGTGATGAGGCCGTGGCGGTTGGCCTTGGCGGGGAGCAGCGAGAGCGGGTCGTTGCCGGCATAGGCGAGGATGATGGGATGGGCCATGGGGACTCCTTGCGACGGGTTCGGATAGCAACTGATTGATTGTACTCAGTGTGGCGTCAAGGCGGCCCGCTGACAAGGGCGTGGGGAAAGCGGGAATCGATCAGTGAGCGCGGGGCCAGCGGCGCACGATCAGGGCGCAGATCAGGGCCCCCAGCAAGGCGCTGAGCAGGCCGAGCAGCAGGCTGCCGAGCAGGAAGGGGGGCAGCAGGCTCTGCGCCTCCTGCTCGAACCAGGCCAGGGACCACTCGGGATGAAAGGGGAGGGGGGTCTGGTGCAGGAGGGCGCAACCGGTGCGGTAGGCCCACAGATACATCAGGGGCAGGGTGAGGGGGTTGTTGAACCAGACCGCCAGCAGGGCCAGGGGCAGGTTGAAGCCAAACAGCAGCGCCAGGCCGACGGCGACCAGGCTGTGCATCGGCAGGGGGATCCAGGCGGCGAACAGGCCGGCGGCGCAGGCGCCACAGAGGGCGCGAGGGCTGGATTGCCACAGCGCCGGGGCGAGCAGGCGATCGCCAAACAGGGCGAACCATTTCTGCTGGCGCAGCTGCTCCGGGGTCAGCCGCAGCCGGTTGCGCCAAGACGGGATCATGACTTGTCTGCACCCCGATTGCGCCATTGGCGCACTATGCTCAGGCGCCACAGGCCGCGCACCACCACATAGCCGGTGACGGAGCTGATGATGGCCAGCACCAGGGAGCCCAGCAGCAGGGGCGGGGCTATGGTCTCGAACACCGAGACCAGCCAGGTCCAGGTAAACTCTATCTTCACCTCTTGATGGGGACGGCCGAGCAGGTGGCAGCCCACCACGTAGGCGCTGTAGAAGAGCGGCGGCATGGTGATGGGGTTGGTGAGCCAGACCAGGGCAACCGACAGCGGCAGATTGACCCGGCAGAAGATGGCGCCGCCGGCGGCCAGCAGCATCTGGAAGGGGACGGGGATCCAGGCCATGAAGAGGCCGACGGCGAAGGCACCGGCGGCGGATCGGCGATTCAGATGCCAGAGGTTGCCATCGAGCAACAGGTCGCCAAACAGGCGTAAGTGCTTGTGTTCCTTGAGCGTTTTATGATCCGGCATCCAGCGTTTAATGAGATGTTTGGGCATAATGAAACCTTGCTAAATACTTGCTCCATGGATCTGCGTCTCTTGTCGTTTGCCCTGGGGGCAAGCTCTTGTCTGCTCTGGCCATGGTTGCCTTCATTCCAATGGGGGGGATTATGGCTGTCCTTGCTGATCCCCTTCTGTTATATGCGTGCCTGGCGGCTGCTGTTTCTGGTGCTGGGCATCCTCTGGATGCAGCTCAACATGCAGGCTCGGCTCTCCTGGCTGGACGCCCTGGGTGAGCAGGCGAGCCACATCATAACCGCACAGTTGCAAAGTGCAGAGCCTCAAGACGATAAATTTACGCGGCTGCGGCTCAAGATCATCACCCTGAACGGCGCCAGCCTGCCCCTCTCCCCTCTGGTGCGCATCAATGCTTACCAGACGTTGCCCCCGTTGACGACGGGTTCGACCCTGACCCTGGTGACCTCCCTCAAACCGGCCCACGGTCTGGCGAACGAGGCGGGCATGGATGGCAGGCGCCAGCTGCTGGGCAAGGGGATCAGCGCCACCGGCAATCTGAGGCGGATCATCGAGGTGGCGCCCGCGCCCCCGGGGTTGCGGGCGCGCTGGCTGGCACGGGCCGGCGAGGCCTGGCAGGGGCTGACCCAGGCGCCGCTGCTGGCGGCCCTCACCTTCGGCGAGCAGGGGGGGATCACGGATCGCCAGTGGGATCTGTTTCGCGGCGCCGGGTTGAGCCACATCATCGCCATCTCGGGGCAGCACATCGCCCTGGTGGCCGTGCTCGGCTGGTGGCTGGGGCGGCTGGCCGGGCAGCGCGGGGCCTTGCTGGTCTCCCTGCTGTTTGCCGCCACCTACAGCTGGCTGGCGGGGTTCGCGGTGGCGACCGAGCGGGCCCTGATCATGGTGCTGATCTGGAGCCTGCTGCGGCTCTGGCGCCGGGATTGGCCTCCCTATCGCGTCTGGCTGCTGGCCTTTGTCGCCATCGTGCTCTGGGATCCCTTTGCGCTGTTTGCCGCCGGTTTCTGGCTCTCCTTCCTGGCGGTGGCGCTGCTGATGGGGGCTGGCTATCTGTACGGGCGCCCCAGCCTGTTGCGGCTGCAGGGGATCTTGCTGCTCGGCCTGCTGCCGTTGCAACTGGCCCTGTTCGAGGGGATGGCGCCCCTGGCCCTGCTCATCAACCTGCTGGCCCTGCCGCTCTTTTGCCTCTTCATCATCCCCCTGGCCCTGCTCGGTGTGCTGGCCAGTCTCTTCTCCCTTGCCCTGGGGCACGGCCTGCTCTGGCTGGCCGATGGCGCCCTCGGCCAGTTGCTCGGCGCCCTTGCCTGGCTCGACAGCCAGTGGTTGCTCTGGTGGCCGCTGCCGGGCTGGGCCCTGCCCGCCAGCGTCCTGTTGCTGCTGATCTGGCTCGCCTGGCGTCTGCCCGCCGGGCGCTGGCTGGGACTGCCCCTGCTCGCGGTGGCGCTGCTGGCCTGCTGGCCGACGCCCCCCCGCTGGCAGGTGCGGGTGCTGGATGTGGGGCAGGGGTTGGCGGTGCTGGTGACCCGGGGTGAGAGGGCCCTCCTCTATGACACCGGGGACCGCTATCCCGGCGGCTACAACATGGCCGATGCGGTCATCCTGCCCCTGCTGCGCCGCCTCGCCATCGCCGAGCTGGACATGCTGATCCTGAGCCACAGGGACAGGGATCATGCGGGCAACCGGGCGGCCCTGCTGGCGGCGCTGCCTACGGCCCGGGAGCTCTCCTCCTACCCCTTTTCACCCAGTACCCAGCCGTGCCGACGCGGCCAGACATGGCAATGGCAGGGCTTGTCCCTGCGCATGCTCTGGCCAGAGCGTAGCGGCGGCGGGCGCAACAACGACGGCTGCGTGCTCCACATCAGCGATGGCCGGGTGAGCGTGCTGCTGGCGGCCGACATCGAGAAGGAGGCCGAGGCGCGCCTGCTGGCGCTGGAGGGGGAGGGGCTGCAGAGCACCTTGCTGATCAGCCCGCATCATGGCAGCAAGACCTCTTCGACGCCGGGGTTTGTCGCCGCGGTGGCGCCAAGGGGAGTGGTGCACAGTGCCGGCTTCATGAACCGGTGGGGATTTCCCCGCCCCGAGGTGGTGGCCCGCTATGGCCAGGCGCCCTCGGCGCCCAGCCAGTGGCAGACCGGGGTGTCGGGGGCCATCCGGTTTGATGTGGGGTCAAATGGGTTTGTTGTTCGGGCCGAGCGGGAGGCCGGCCCCTGGTATAGACGCGCCGGCGCTTGGTGGAAACCGCGGCTTTGGCTAGAATAGCCCGTCATTTCCCATTTATAACGGCGATTCATGCAACAAGATACCTCTCAAGAGAGCTGGCCCGTGTTCAAGCGGTTGCTCGCCTATGTCCGCGATCGCAAGCTGGGTCTGGTCGGCGGCATCATCGGCATGCTGGGTTACGCGGCGGTCGATACCACCTTCGTCTATTCCATCAAGCCCCTCATCGATCAGGGCATCAATGGCAACGACAAGACGGTGCTCACCTGGATGCCCTTCTTCGTGCTGGGCATCGTCGCCCTGCGCGGCGTCGCCACCTTCCTCTCCAACTTCTGCATGGCCTGGGTCGGCAACCATGTGGTGCTCAAGCTGCAACAGGAGGTGTTCAACCACCTGATGGCCATGCCCATGAGCTTCTTCGACCGGCAAAATACCGGCGCCCTGCTCTCCAAGGTGACCTATGACGCGAGCCAGGTCTCCTCTGCCGCCAGCTCCACCCTGGTCTCCATCGTGCGGGAAGGGGCGACCGTCATCGGCCTGCTCGGCCTGATGTTCTGGCACTCCTGGCAGCTCTCCATCATCTTCCTGGTGGTGGGGCCCGTGGTGGGGATACTGATCAGCTTCATCAGCCGCCGTTTCCGCACCATCAGCCGCCAGATCCAGAAGGCGATGGGCAACATCACCACCTCCACCGAGCAGATGCTCAAGGGGCACAAGGAGGTGTTGATGTTCGGTGGCCAGGAGGTGGAGTCCAAGCGCTTCTTCCGGGTCAGCAACCACATGCGCCAGCAGAACATGAAGATGGTGGCGGCCAATGCCATCGGCACCCCTGTGGTGCAGACCGTGGCCTCCATCGCCCTGGCGGTGTTCCTCTATGTGGCGACCATAGACGGGGTGCGCGAGACCCTGACCGCGGGTACCTTCACCGTCATGATCACCTCCATGATGATGCTGCTCAAGCCGCTGAAAAGCCTGACCGACATCAACAACCAGTTCCAGAAGGGGATCACCGCCTGCCAGAGCCTGTTCGGCCTGCTCGACAGCGCCCCCGAACAGGACACGGGCACCCGCACCCTGGACAGGGCCCGGGGCGAGATCGAGTTTCGCAACGTCACCTTCACCTATCCGACCAAGCAGACCCCGGCGCTGCACAACGTCAGCTTCAAGGTCGAGGCGGGCAAATCCGTGGCCCTGGTGGGGCGCTCCGGCTCCGGCAAGAGCACCATCGCCAGCCTGTTGACCCGCTTCTACGACATCGACGAGGGGGAGATACTGCTCGACGGGGTCAACATCCGGGAGTACCGCCTGAGTGAGCTGCGCAAGCAGTTCGCCCTGGTCTCCCAGCAGGTGCACTTGTTCAACGACACGGTCGCCAGCAACATCGCCTACGCCGCCGAGGATCGCTACGACCGCGAGCAGATCCGCCATGCCGCCATCGTGGCCCATGCCGATGAGTTCGTCAGCAAGATGAGCGACGGCTACGACACCCTGGTGGGGGAGAATGGTGCCTCCCTGTCCGGCGGCCAGCGCCAGCGGATCGCCATCGCCCGCGCCATGCTGCGCGATGCCCCCGTGCTGCTGCTGGACGAGGCCACCTCGGCCCTGGATACCGAATCTGAGCGCCACATCCAGGCGGCCATCGACGAGCTGTGCAAAGCCCGTACCTCCCTGGTGATCGCCCACCGCCTCTCCACCATCGAGAAGGCGGACGAGATCCTGGTGATCGATGAGGGATGCATCGTCGAGCGCGGCGACCATGGCACCCTGATGGCCCAGGGGGGCACCTATGCCCAGCTGCGGGCCATCCAGTTTGGCCACCCGGATCATGCCCCCGTGAGCGACCCGGCTTGATGCTGGAGCGTCTCTGGTACGGTCAGAGTGGCTGGCGCTGGTGGCTGGCCCCCTTCGCCCTGCTGTTTGGTCTCATCAGCGGCCTGCGCCGCCTCGCCTATCGCCGGGGCTGGCTGCAGGCCTATCGCGCCAGCCTGCCGGTGGCCGTGGTGGGCAACCTCTCGGTGGGGGGCAATGGTAAGACCCCGGTCGTGGTCTGGCTGGTGGAACAGCTGCAGGCCAGGGGCTGGCGTCCCGGGGTGGTGAGCCGCGGCTATGGCGGCAAGGCGCCCCGCTATCCCTACCGCCTCGATGAGGCCAGCACCACGGCAGAGGCCGGCGATGAGCCCGTGCTCATCTTCAACCGCTGCCGCTGTCCCGTGGTGGTGGCGCCGGTGAGAAGCGAGGCGGTGCGCCTGCTGGAAGCCAGTGGCGAGGTCGATATCATCATCACCGACGACGGCCTGCAGCACTATGCCCTGGCGCGGGATATCGAGCTGGTGGTGGTGGATGGCGTGCGCCGCTTCGGCAACCGCTGCCTGCTGCCCATGGGGCCGCTGCGCGAGCCCCTCTCCCGGCTCGCCGGGGTCGATGCCGTGCTCTGCAATGGCGGCGAGCCCGGCCCCGGGGAATATGCCATGACGCTGGTGGCGGCCGCGCCGCGCCGGGTGCTGGACGATGCCATCGCCGAGGCTCCCCTCGGGCCCGAGGTGGACGCCCTCGCCGGCATAGGCCATCCCCCCCGCTTCTTTGCGACCCTGGGCAAACTGGGCTACCGGCTGCGCCAGGCCCAGGGTTATGCGGATCATCACCCCTTCGATCGCGACGAGCTGATCGCCCGCTTCGCCGATCGTCCCCTGTTAATGACCGAGAAAGATGCCGTCAAGTGTCGCGCCTTCGCGCAGCCCGATTGGTGGTATCTGCCGGTCAGTGCCGAGCTGCCCCAGGCACTGCTCGACACCCTGTTGCAATCCCTGAAGGAGTCTCGTTTTGGCACTGGACATTAAGCTGCTCGACATCATTGCCTGCCCCGTCTGCAAGGGCAAACTGCAATACCACAAGGAAGCGGGCGAGCTCATCTGCCGCTTCGACAAGCTGGCCTATCCGCTGGAGGAGGGGATACCGGTACTGCTTGAGAACCGGGCCCGTACCTTGACCAGCGACGAGCTGCCCTCATGAGCTTCGTGGTGGTCATTCCGGCTCGCTACGCCTCGACCCGCCTGCCGGGCAAGCCCCTTGCCGACATCGCGGGTCGGCCCATGGTGCAGCACGTGGTGGAGAAGGCCCTGCAATCGGGGGCGGATCGGGTCATCGTCGCCACCGACGACGAGCGGGTGCGCGCGGCCCTGGCGCCGTTTGCGGCGACGAGCGGGGCCGAGGTGTGCATGACCTCCCCCGATCACCAGTCCGGCACCGAGCGCCTGGCCGAGGTGTGCCGTCACTACGGCTTTTCCAGCGACACCATCATAGTGAACGTGCAGGGGGACGAGCCCCTGATCCCTCCCGCCATCATCCGCCAGGTGGCGGACAACCTGGCGGCGGCCAGCGCCCCCATGGCCACCCTGTCGGTGCCCATCCTGGATGCGGAGGAGGCGTTCAACCCCAATGCGGTCAAGGTGGTGACCGACAAGGATGGCTATGCCCTCTACTTCAGCCGCGCCCCCATCCCCTGGGAGCGGGACAGCTTCGCCGTCTCCCGCGAGCAGATAGGCCCCTGGTTCCAGCGTCACATCGGCATCTATGCCTATCGTGCCGGCTTCATCGAGCGCTATGTGACCTGGGCGCCGAGCCAGCTCGAGCAGGTGGAGTGTCTCGAGCAGTTGCGGGTGCTCTGGTACGGAGAGAAGATCCACGTCGCCCAGGCCCTGGCGGCGCCCCCGGTCGGGGTGGATACCCAGGCCGATCTCGACAAGGTGCGGGCCCTGCTGGCGCGCCCCTGATGGCGAGGGATCCGGTCAAAACGGCGTCTCTGGACGCCGTTTTTTATTTAAATTCTATATAATTTGTTGATTAATAAGCGTATTTATAAGCTGTTTCAAACTTTTACCCGCCATGATTTGCCAAATCGATCAGTTTGGTTATGATGCAAGACGCCGTGTTAACCCTAACTGGCACATAACGAGATAAGAAACGGGGTGTTTGGGTGATAAATGTATTCCTGGTCGATGATCATGAGTTGGTGCGTACAGGGATAAGACGCATTCTGGAAGACGTCCGTGGTATCAAGGTGGTGGGCGAGGCACAGAGTGGCGAATTGGCTGTCACCTTCTGCCGTCAACATCACCCGGATGTGATCCTGATGGACATGAACATGCCTGGCATCGGCGGGCTGGAGGCGACCCGCAAGATCCTGCGGCTGCGCCCCGATGTGCGCATCATAGTGCTGACCATTCATTCTGAAAATCCCTTCCCGACCAAGGTGATGCAGGCGGGTGCCGCCGGTTACCTGACCAAGGGCGCCGCCCCGGAAGAGATGATCCACGCCATTCGCCTGGTGCACTCGGGCCAGCGTTACATCTCTCCCGAGATTGCCCAGCAGATGGCCCTGAGCCAGTTTGCGTCGGCGGATGAGAACCCCTTCAAGTCCCTCTCCGAGCGCGAGCTGCAGATCATGATGATGATCACCAAGGGGCAGAAGGTGAACGAGATCTCCGAACAGCTCAATTTGAGCCCGAAGACGGTCAACAGCTACCGCTATCGCCTGTTCAGCAAGCTCGACATCAATGGGGATGTGGAACTGACCCATCTGGCCATTCGCTATGGCATGCTGGATGCCGATACCCTGTAGGCGGGATCGCGAAGCCATCAAAGGCGGCCTGTGCCGCCTTTTGCTTTTCGGCCAGCGGGCGCAGTATGCTCTTCCCCGTCTTTTTGCATTCACCCGTTGAGTCGAGTTGCCGATGACCCTCTCCCCCGAACCCCTTTTTGACAGCAAAGCCTTCTTGAGTGCCGTCACTCACCAGAGCGGCGTCTACCGCATGTACGACGGCAGCGGCACCGTCATCTATGTGGGCAAGGCCAAGGATCTCAAGAAACGGCTCGCCTCCTACTTTCGCACCCACGTCGACAGCATCAAGACCCGCACCCTGGTGCGCCAGATCGCCGACATCCAGGTGACGGTGACCCATACCGAGACCGAGGCGCTGATCCTCGAGCACAACCTCATCAAGCAGTACCAGCCCCGCTACAACGTGCTGCTGCGCGACGACAAGTCCTACCCCTGGATCATCATCACCGCCCATCAGCATCCCCGTATCGGCGTCCATCGCGGCGCCCGCAAGATAAAGGGCGACTACTTTGGTCCTTATCCCTCGGGCGGCGCGGTGCGCGAGAGCCTGCATCTGATGCAGAAGATCTTCCCGGTGCGCCAGTGCGAGGACGCCGTCTATGCCAACCGCAGCCGCCCCTGCCTGCTCTATCAGCTCAAGCGCTGCGCCGGCCCCTGTGTGGCCGGGCTGGTGAGCGAGGCCGAATATGCCCAGCAGGTGGAGCTGGCCCGACTGTTTCTGGCGGGCAAGAACCAGCAGGTGATAGGGGAGCTGGTGGGCAAGATGGAGTCTGCCAGCGGCGATCTGCGCTTCGAGGAGGCGGCCCGCTATCGGGATCAGATCCTGGCGCTGCGCAAGGTCACCGAGCAGCAATCGGTGAGCGGCAACGTGCTGGACGAGCTGGACGTGGTGGGCGTGGCGTTCGAACAGGGCACCGCCTGCATCCACGTACTCTTCATCCGCCAGGGCAAGGTGCTGGGCTCGCGCAGCTACTTCCCGAAAGTACCCGCCGACACCCCCCTGGACGAGGTGGTGCAATCCTTCCTGCTGCAGTTCTACCTGTCGGGGCAGGGTGGCAGGCAGATTCCGAGCGAGGTGCTGCTGGACGTGGCGCTGGAAGATGAAAGCGTCATCGCCGACACCCTGAGCCAGACCGCAGGTTACAAGGTGCGGGTGCAGAGTCGTACCCGGGCCGAACGGGCCCGCTTCATCAAGCTTGCCGCCATCAATGCCGAGAGTGCGCTGCGTTCGCGCCTGGCCCACAAGAGCACCATGGCGGCGCGCCTGGCCCAGCTCGAGGAGCTGCTGGAGCTCGACACCCCCATCACCCGCATGGAGTGTTTCGACATCTCCCACACCATGGGGGAGCGCACCGTGGCCTCCTGTGTGGTGTTCAACCGGGAGGGCCCCTTCAGCGCCGAGTATCGCCGCTTCAACATCGAGGGGATCACCGGCGGCGATGACTACGCCGCCATGGAGCAGGCTCTGGCCCGCCGCTTTGGCAAGCAGCAGGCCCCGGACAAGGTGCCGGACGTGCTCTTCATTGATGGCGGCCTCGGCCAGTTGCGCCGCGCCGAGGAGATACTGGCGCGCCAGCTGGAGTTCCTCGGCGGCAAGCATCCGCTGCTGGTGGGCATCGCCAAGGGAGTGACCCGCAAGGCGGGGCTGGAGACGCTCATCATGGGTGAGAGTCACGAAGAGATGCACCTGCCGGCGGACATGCCGGCCCTGCACCTCATCCAGCACATCCGTGACGAATCCCACCGCTTCGCCATCACGGGTCACCGCGCGCGCCGCGCCAAGGCCCGTACCAGCAGCAGCCTGGAAGAGATCCAGGGGGTCGGGCCCAAGCGGCGTCAGGCCCTGCTCAAATACCTGGGCGGCCTGCAGGAGGTCAAGAAGGCGAGCGTGGACGAGCTGGCCCGGGTGCCCGGCATCAGTCAGGAGCTGGCCCAGCACATCTTCGAGGCCCTGCACGGCCATTGAGGGCTAGGCACGCACAAGGGCCGTGACGGGGAGGGGGCCGAAATGCCATAATGCCCTGGCTTTTGAGGATTATTGATGGATTCATGAACCAAGGCGGGTGCCAACCCGGTTGCAACGCCAACCTGGCTGGGGCTACCATCTAGCGGTATACAAGAAGTGGCTGAAAATAATGACAAATATTCCTAATTTACTGACGTTTTTCCGGATATTGCTGATCCCCGTCTTCGTCGTCCTGTTCTATCTGCCCTACCAGTGGTCCTATCTGGCCGCGGCCATCGTCTTCTTCTTGGCCGCCGCCACCGACTGGTTCGATGGCTACCTCGCCCGCAAGCTGAACCAGTCCACCGCCTTCGGTGCCTTCCTCGATCCGGTCGCCGACAAGATCATGGTGGCCGCCGCCCTGGTGGTCATCGTCGAGCACTACAACACCGTCTGGGTCACCATCCCCGCCATGACCATGATAGGGCGCGAGATCATCATCTCCGCCTTGCGTGAATGGATGGCCGAGCTCGGCAAGCGTTCCGCCGTGGCGGTGAGCTGGATTGGCAAGTGGAAGACCATGATCCAGATGGCCTCGCTCACCGGCCTCATCTGGCAATACGATATCTGGATGGTATGGTGTTCCTACCTGCTGCTCTACGTGGCCACAGTGCTCACCTTCTGGTCCATGTTCCAGTATCTGCGCGCGGCCTGGGGCGATCTGAGCTACCACTCCCGCTTCTGAGGGAGGAGGCCCTCGCCCGGGCAGCGGGCGAGGGCAAGAGTGACGGTTTCCCAAGTTGCTTTGCCAGATGGGCAACAAGCACTGAAAAAAGACAAAAAGCATAAAAAACGGTCGAACGATCAGAGTATTAAATAATTTGGGTTGACTGACGGGCCAGCATCGCTAGAATGCGTCCTCGTAGTCAGGCACTCAGCCAGACCAATGCGGGAATAGCTCAGTTGGTAGAGCACGACCTTGCCAAGGTCGGGGTCGCGAGTTCGAGTCTCGTTTCCCGCTCCAGTTTCTTGCTCGTTCAGAGCAGTGAAAGAGAGAGTACCAAGTCTCTTTTTTGCATGGCGCGTTAGCAAAGCGGTTATGCAGCGGATTGCAAATCCGTTTAGTCCGGTTCGACTCCGGAACGTGCCTCCATATTGACCAGTCCGCCCCGCGGGCTTGATACCGATTGCGGTGCCCGAGTGGTGAAATCGGTAGACACAAGGGATTTAAAATCCCTCGACGTTCGCGTCGTGCCGGTTCGATTCCGGCCTCGGGCACCATTAAAATTGAAGAAAAAAGCCTTACAGATTAAACAGATACGACGCTTTATTGCGTCGTTTTTGTTTCTGCTCCCCAGCGTTTCCCCTCTCTCACTTTTCCTTTCTTGTCCATTTCTTGTCTAAGCGACTTACTACTTCCTGCCACTCGTTGCGAACAACCTGCTCAGTCTTCCAACATAGCCAAGGACGTTTGGTAGGCTACTGCTCCGGACTTTTCCGGGGTCTGTCTCTGGTGCTGAGACAAGTGCCGCTCACCGTTACTCCTTCCTCTTCACCCCCTCCCAAACCCGCATTGAATCCCCTTTGAAACAGATATTAATCCCATGATCTAACCCATCATCGGAGGTATCTATGCAGACCAAATTTCGCTTTACCAATGCAGCCATCAAGGCTTTGCCCGCACAACAACGAGACGCTGCCGCCACTGAACTGGAGTTCTCCGATACAGAGGTCATCGGCTTAAAGCTCTTGTCAGGAAAAAGCCAGGGCAGTAAGCGTTTCCTACTGCGATATACCCTCCAGGGCAAGAAGCGCAGCATCGCTTTGGGGCGATTCGGCGATATTGACGTGAGCCAAGCCAGGACCATTGCCCGCAAGTACAAGGCGATGCTGGCAGAAGGCATCGACCCGGTAGCAGAGCGGGATAGCTACAAAACCGAGCCCACCCTGTCGGAGTTCTTCTGGCAGACCTTTTTGCCGCACCTCAAGACCATCGGCAAGCGGTCGATCAACAGCGACATTCAGCGGTTCAAACACAATATCGAACCACGCTTTGGAGCCATGCGTTACCGGCAACTCAAGGCGATGGATGTCCTGCAGTTGCAATCGGAGATGGTTCACCCCAACAACCCTCAGCAGACCGCCTACGCACCGAGTACCGCCAACAGGGTGTTGGCCCAGTTAAAGACCATGGGCAGCTATGCGGTGCGCTGGGGCATTCTGGACACCAACGAGGCGGCCAAGATCAAGCTGTTGAAGGAGGACAATGCCAGGACGCGTTTCCTATCGATTGAAGAGATGAAACGGGTCATTGAGGTGGCATTGCAGGATCGCAATCAAGCCGCAGGCAGCTTCATCGCGATGCTCTATCTGACGGGGGCAAGAAAATCAGAGGTGTTACTCGCTAAATGGGAACATGTGAACTGGGAGGATAAGACGCTGTTCGTACCCCTGACCAAGAATGGCAAGAGCCGGATCATTTATCTGAGTGCGCTGGCTATCGATATTCTGGAGAAGCTCCCCAGAATAGCCGGTAATCCCTATGTATTCGCGAGCCAGCATATTCGATGTCAGGGCAAGCCCATTGGTGAACCCAGATGTGCCTATGAACGGGTGTTGCAGAAAGCGGGTATCGAAGACCGCGATGAGGTCTGCTTCCATACGGCTCGTCATTCTGTCGCCAGTGCTTTGGTCTCTTCCGGGCAATACAGCCTGTATGACGTCAAGGCGCAACTGGCCCACGCCAGCATTCAATCCTCCCAGCGGTATGCAAAGCTGACTTCTGAGCGCAGTCGTAATATCAGCGAAGGTCTCTCGTCGATGATCCAGGCAGAGTGACCGAAAAGGTATTGTTTATAAACAGATATTAATTACCAGACAGCGCTGTCACATCGGCTGTTGGTCCACATTTCACAGTTCCCAGGCCCTTAAGTTCATCTGAGCTTAAGGGCCTTTTTGTTGGAGAGAAAAACGATGAAAACTTGTATGGAATGGCCGGAGGAGTCATTGCTCGCGGCCTACCCGGCACTCCATGTCTCGGTCATGGAGCAAATTATCGAGCCCTTTTCATCAGTAGAGGAGGCGAGGGCATTCTGGGACACGACCGGTTGTAGTCTGGTCATTATCGAGATGACGGACTCGGTGAATGAGTTCCAGGCCATGCCACAGCATACCCAGAATCAGGTGATGTTCGGTTTGCGTTACCCGGAGCAAGAGTTCGCCATATCCGAAGATTGGCGTCTGTTGCTGGCCATTCTCAACGATGAGGGTGCTGGGATTTACCTGCTGATCCACTCAGATGCTCCGCTGATCACCACCCTGGAGGGGATGCACCATGAGTAATCCCAGTCATAGCGACATCATGCGCAAGTTAAAAGAGATCAAGGGGATTAAGGAGCTGCTGGAGAAGGCCGTACTGTTGTATGTCCTGCTCACGGATGGCGATCTGCCGGTCTGGTGCTATGCGCTCATCATCGGTGCGCTGGCTTATCTGGTAAACCCGTTCGACGTGGTACCAGATCCCATTCCATTTGCCGGTTATCTGGATGACTTATCGGTCATCACCTCGGCATTAGCCGCACTGCCGGTTAAGTCACACCACCGTCAATCCGCCAAGGACCGAATGAGATCACTGTGACAGTGATGGAGTCGGTCCTGTCACGCTATCGCGTTTTCTATGACCCTTTATCTATGACCCATCTACCGATGATCTGGAGATCGCAATCTCCGGTTATCTAACGACGTTGTAAGGAAACTATCATGACAAGACCCCGTAAAAACCGCGTTGAAGAGACCCCTAAATCTGTCAGTAATACGGCAGCAGCATCAAACACCCCCGACACCGCGCCAACCACAGAGCCCCCTCTCACATCCGGAGCAAGCGGCTGCGCCGAGCCTCTCTCGCCAGCCCTTGCGGCTGACGCCGACAAGGCCAGGCCTGGACCCGGCGACACCGCAGACTCCGTGCCCGGCGGCCCTGCACCCATACTCACCTTGCTCAACCATACCGCCGAGAAACTCAGTAGCAGATCAGAAGGGCTGATTTTCTATGCCATCGGTCGTCATGAAGAGAGTGGCGAGCTGTTCCTGAAAATCACCGGCAATCAGGGTGGAGGTCTGCATAGCAAGGAGTGGATTGCGCTGTCGGCGATTGACGATGTGTTGCGCTCCTTGCCCGCAGACAAGCCGTTTAAATCCAGCGTTATGAAGCGACTGTTTAAAGGTGGCAGTGCCAATAACGCCGGATTCTTATCAGCCATTCTGCGCTCGGACGGGCTGAAATTGGTCCAGAAGGCAGACGGCAATCCGATGCTGCACGAACTGGTGCCTGATTACCTTGAGCGCTTGGGTTCGCTAACCAATGAGCTCTGTACCGTAACTTCTACCATCGAATAACCCCTGCATAGCACTCACCTGTCCAAGGGTGAGCCCCCCAAACAACCAATCTGAGGTGATTATGACGATCCCATTTGCGGGCGATTTTACCCTGCCTGTCAGTCAGGCATTGATGAGTATTCTGGATCAGGAACTGGTTAGATCTGGAATGGTGCTGAAGGGAAAATCCAGTCTGGTCTTCAACTTCCGAGACCCGGATTACGGCCCGGTTCGTGGCGGCTTTCATCCGGTAGAAATACGGCTGCTAAAGCGTAAAGACCAGTGGCAGTTCGATTACGTGACGGACTTTAGCTATCAGGGGCCGGAGGAGATGGCGGAGTTGGTCAAAGAGATCGACTTCAACTTTTTGAGCGAAGAATACTACCTGCTCCGTTACGGCCAGATGGGACCAGCGTCGGCTAGGGAGCTTTATACGATGTGGGAGTCGAACTTCGTCAGTTACTACCACATGGGTGTGTTTACCGTCTCAGTGGCTGCGTAACCGTCGCACCGGACAGGAGAGGAACAGGAACCAGCGGCGGTTTGGTACTGGCGGTGGCGTTGCCGAGTTTACCTTTCCATGTAGGGCAAGGAGCCATGGACTAACCCAACTCGAAACCGGTCAGCGGCTCAGTAGGTTAGTCCATCCTTCGTCTGTTTCAGGTGTCCTTCTCACCACCCACCCCCCAAAACAAGTATCCCCGGCCCGCGGCTGGGAGGCTTGTTTTTTTGTCATCGGCGGGAGGGAGGAAGACAGATAAGTGTGTATCCCCAATAGAGTTATTCCACCAAGCCTGAAACCGGCTGACTATCTGGTTTTTTGGATACTTGTTTGCACGCAATAGGCTCAATTTGCGCAGCACAGCGCTGCCACCGTCGAGTAATCGCTCATTTTGTGATGATGGCAAATGTTAAATGTTTCAATCGACTGGTATGGTAGGGCTCTTATGCATCTGTTCACACAGGCGTGGTTTGGCGGCGTATCCATGGTTTACCAACGGACTTTTTATACAGTGGTAATGAAAGCGCAAAAAGAGAGGGTCAAGCGAACACGTTCAGCTACTCAAAGGTTGCTGGTAATATTATGATTTAATTAAAATTTTACTTAGCAATGATGAAGATGGGGTGGAGTTATATGGAAGGCCCTGTTAACGGATTAGTATCGCCTTCCATCTAATCACTGTTAGGCATTTAAGAGGCACTAATGAGCATCGACGACAACAAGGCCAAAGACATTATCCGTCGCGTAGAGGAAACGCTGGAGACGGCAAAGCACGGCCTTTCGGATTTGCTCGATCCATCGCGTACCCGACGCTACACAGGACTGAGGAATCTCATTGCATTTGGCCGCTCGGTGACCTTCGTGATTCAGAACCTTCGTGGAGTGGATGGCTTGGACTTCGACTCCTGGTATCAACCACGACAAGAGGCAATTGTAGTGGTCAACTAAATCCGGACACACAGTTAAGCCGATTTTCGGCCTCTGCTGGCGGTATCCCATCATTATGTTGATGTGGACGCCGCCAGTTGTAGTAATCCATCAGGTAATAGCTGATATC